>NZ_JACHYG010000008.1:0-260932 GCF_014192635.1 Pseudomonas sp. Tn43 | reverse complement strand
CCTCAAGTCAGAGTGGGTGCCAGAAGATGGCTACCGCTCGGAACATGAGGCGCGGGTGGATGTGCAGCGTTATGTGATGCGTTACAACAACGTCAGGCTCCATAGCTACAACGACTACCGGTCGCCGGTAGCTATGGAGAAACTGGCAGCATGAAACCGTAACTGGTGTCCAAAATTAGTTGACCAGTTCAGCCTCGCTCCTACAGGGCGCTATGACGCGTCAGCTTATTGCGTACCTCGCCACTGGCCTGCGGATCGAGCTCCAGCCAGAACTGCTGCTTGCCGGCGATCTCGGCGGCGGCCGGAATGCCGTCGCGATACACCAGTCGATTACTCGCCAGCGCCGGCACTTTCGCGCCTGGCAACAGGGTGCCGGCGAGGTTCAGCGGGTCCACCCCGCACACCGCGATCAGACTCCCATCGTGCGGTCGTCGCCTGACTTCGCGCAGCAATGGAATCGCCTCCGCAAGCGCAAATTGTTCCCCCGCCAGGCCACTGACAAACCGCCCGCCACGAATCTCGCCCCGGGCCTCGAGCCGATGAAATGTGCGCAGCAATTCCCGCCAACTCGGCAACCAGTCTGCCTCACGTTCCAGCAAGCGCCAGAACACCACGCCGTAACGGCGCAGCAAGGTCATGGCGATGTGTTCCAGGGTTTCGCCGGGCGTAGGCGCGGGACGTTGCTTATCCACAATCGGCGCGGCAGCACCGCGGCGCAGCAAGGCCCAGCGTCCGGCATCGTCCATCCCGCCCATATAGGCGCCGCGCCCAGGTCGACTGCTGCGATTCTGGCGTTTGCTGGCCGGGGTAATGAGCGCCCGCAGGCCGGCGAAACTGTCGGCGTTTACCAACCCGGCACCCACCAGTTCCTGCAGGGCAATTTCCAGTTCCGAGCGCAACAGATGGGCTTCGTGGATCAGCTCATCGAAAAACAGTGCGCCATGCTGGTTGAGCGCTGCATGGACTTTTTGGGTTTTGGGCGACAGTTCGCTGATCGGCGTCTGCTCGGTCAAGCCGCTCCACAACCCGACCTGATTGCGCGGCAGCAATAAAATCGGCGTGCTGCGCAATGCCGTGCTGGCGCTCTTGTTGCGCGTGGTCAGGCGGGTCCAGACCAGTTTGCCGCTGCGGCACAACTCATCCAGCCAGCTCGCCGAATAGTCTTTGAGCCGCGCCGGCAGAATGTCGCTGTCCCACGCCGAAGCAGCGGCGGGGTAGCCTTCGAGCTGGCTGATAATCGCCGGCAACACCGCGCGACCCTGGCCTTGGCTCGCGGCGGACAGGTGCTGCCAATCGAACAGAAAACGCATGAAATCCTGCAACGCCACCGGCTCGATTTCCCGACGCAGCCGTTTGACCGTGTAGCGATGAATCCGCGCCAGCAGATGCCGTTCACACCATTGTTCATCAGGGGCGCCTGGAGTGAATTGCCCGCGCAGGACATAGCCTTCGCGCTCCAGTTGGGCCAAGGCTTGAGTGATTTGAGCCGCCGGTAAGCCCAGCGGTCCGGCAATTGCTTTCAGCGGCAATGGCCCAAACGCGCTGAGCCGTGCGCGGATCAGTTCCAGCACCGCTTCGTCCGGCTCCCAGGTTTCATCGAAACCGGGCAATGCCGCCAACGGTGGAACCCATATGGCTTGTGGATAAATCGCCCGCAGGCAGGTCAGTCGCTCCAGCGCCAACCACAGCGATTGCACAGCGTTGATCTGCAAGCGGCTGGCGCGGCCGCTGTCGGCCAAGGCATTCAGCCAATCGAGCCAATCCGGGTTGGCCTGAGCTTCGGTCTCGGTAATGCACGCCAGGCTCATCAACGCTTCATGCATTTCATCAACGCTGGTTGGCGTAGGCCAGGCTTCATCACGCACTGCAGTGATCGCGTCGGCGTCCAGCGCACCGAGATCATCGGTGGACTGCGGATCACTCCAGCGGCGGTTGAGCACTGCCTGAGTGCGGCGTTCTTCCAGCGGCGCATCGTCGAGGAACGTGTAGGGGCGGGCGCTGAGGATTTCCGCTGCCAAGGGCGAGGGGGCCGGAAGATCGCGGCTGATCAGTCGAATGTCACCCTGTTCCATGCGCCGCAACAACGCGAGCCAGCCTTCGCTGTCCATGGCGTCGTGCAGGCAATCGTCGAGAGTTTGTTCCACCAGTGGATGGTCGGGTATCTCGCGCTCGCCGGCGAGGTTTTCGACGCAGGCGAGCTGATCGGGAAACACGCTGGCGATCAAGTCTTCGCTTTTCATCCGCTGGATTTGCGGCGGCACTTTGCGCCCACCGCTAAAGCGCGGCAACGCCAGGGCGACCCCGGCGTTCCAGCGCCAGCGCACACCGAACAGCGGCGCCTCGAGCACGGCTTGAATCAAGGTATGTTCGGCACTGTTGCTGTGCAGGTAACGCCAGACATCCTCCAGCTCGAAGCTGTGACCGGTGGACAGCGACAGCACGATGGCATCCTCGCTGGCGGCGGCCTGCAATTCGAAATTGAAGGTGCGGCAGAAACGCTTGCGCAAGGCCAGGCCCCAGGCGCGGTTGATGCGGCTGCCGAATGGCGAATGGATGATCAGTTGCGTACCGCCGGACTCGTCGAAAAACCGCTCCATCAGCAGCGTGTCTTGCGACGGCAAGGCGCCGAGGGTCTGGCGCGCCCGGGCCAGGTAATCCACCAGTTGCTCGGCGCTGGCGAGGTTCAAGCCCAGTACCTCGGTCAGCCAGTCGACGGCGGGCTGCAAGTTGCCGGGCGTGGCGCCGAGCCGCTCATCGAGTTGCGCTTGCAGGCGGGCCACGGCGAACGACAGTTCATCGCTGCGCCCCGGCGCTTCACCGAGCCAGAACGGAATGGTCGGCGGCTGACCCTGGGCGTCTTCGACCCGTACCTTGCCGGTTTCGACCCGCAAGATTCGATACGACGTATTGCCCAACTGAAAGATATCCCCGGCAATGCTTTCCACCGCGAAGTCTTCGTTGACGCTGCCGATGTTCAGCCCTTGGGGTTCCAGCAGAACGCTGTAGTCGGCGTTGTCCGGAATCGTCCCGCCGCTGGTCACGGCGGTCAGCCGGGCGCCTCGACGGCCGCGCAGGGTGCGGCTTACGGCGTCCCGGTGCAAATAAGCGCTGCGAATACCCAGGCGGCCGTTGTAGCCCTCGGCGAGCATTTGCAGCAGGGCCTGATAGTGCTTTTCGTCGAGCGCGGCGTAAGGCGAGGCTTTGCGCAGCATCTCCAGCAGCGCCTGTTCGTGCCATTCCTGGCAACTGACTTCGGCGATGATCTGCTGGGCCAGCACGTCCAGTGGCGCTTCCGGGATCTGCAGCGTGTCCAGTTCACCACGGCGCACGCAATCGAGCAGGGCGGCGCATTCGATCAGGTCGTCGCGGGTGGTGGCAAACAACCGGCCTTTGGGCGTGCCGCCGACCTGGTGCCCGGAGCGGCCGACCCGTTGCAGAAACCCGGCAATCGAGCGCGGCGAAGCGATCTGGCACACCAGGTCGACGTCGCCGATATCGATCCCTAACTCAAGCGAGGCGGTGGCGATCAGCACCTGCAGCTCGCCGCGCTTGAGCCGTTGTTCGGCGTCCAGGCGAAACTCCTTGGCCAGGCTGCCATGGTGGGCGGCAACGGCGTCTTTGCCGAGGCGTTCGCTCAAGTGGCGACTCAGACGTTCGGCCAGACGCCGGGTGTTGACGAAAATCAGCGTGGTCCGGTGTTCGCGGGCGAGGATGGCGAGGCGATCGTAGACCAGCTCCCACACGTCGTTGGCCATCACTGCCGACAACGGCACTGGCGGCACTTCGATGTCCAGATCCCGTGGGCGGGCGTGGCCGATGTCAATGATGTCGCAGTCGCGATCACGTCCGACCAGAAAACGCGACACCGCTTCGATGGGTTTTTGCGTGGCAGACAAGCCGATACGCACCAGCGGTTGCGAGCAGAGCGCCTGCAGGCGTTCCAGGCTCAGGGCCAGATGACTGCCGCGTTTGCTGGCGGCAATGGCGTGAATCTCATCGACGATTACTGTGTGGGTGGTGCCGAGCATTTGCCGGCCGGAGTCGGAGCCGAGCAGCACGTAAAGGGATTCCGGAGTGGTCACCAGAATGTGCGGTGCTGTTTTACGCATGGCCGAGCGTTCTTTTTGCGGCGTATCGCCGGTGCGCACGGCGGTGCTGATCGGCACGTCGGGCAGCCCCATCACCCGCAACTGTTCGGTAATGCCGGCCAGCGGATTTTGCAGGTTGATCCGAATGTCGTTGGACAGTGCCTTGAGCGGCGAAACATAGACCACCAGGGTTTCGTCCGGCAGACCGTTCGGGCTCTCCAGGCCACGATGGACAAGATCGTCTAGCACGGCGAGGAATGCCGTGAGGGTCTTGCCGGAACCGGTGGGCGCGGCTATCAGGGTCGAGCGGCGCTGGCGGATCAACGGCCACGCCCGGGCCTGGGCGGCGGTGGCCGTTGCGAAGGTGTTGCTGAACCAGGCGCTGACGGCAGGATGAAAGCCTGCCAGAGCAGCGTCCGTGGGGATGGGCAGATTCATGTCCTGATTTATGCGGGCGAGTCGGGGAAGATGCAAGTACCGCTCACGACCTTTGCCGGCCTTCAGGGCCCTATCGCGGGCAAGCCCGCTCCCACAGTGTTCTCTGTTGTTCACAAATATTGCATTCACAGAAGATCCCTGTGGGAGCGGGCTTGCCCGCGATGAGGCCAGTAGCAGCACCACAAATCCCCGGGAACTACACTTTACGGATGACGGTTGCGCACTAAACCCGCAAAATGCAACGATTCCGGAAATTATTGAGGGCATCGCCTGCGGGCGCTGTCGATAAAGCCATCGTTCCAATCAGACTGGGCCTGCTGACTCTATGCGAATGCGCCTTATGTTACTGGGCGGCGGAAATGCCCTTGGGCAGGCGCTGATTCGCCTCGGTGCGGAAGAAGACATCGGTTTCCTCGCCCCCCGCCCCCCGCAAGACGGCTGGGACGCCGCGAGCCTCACGCAACTGCTCGACGATACCCGTCCGGATGCGTTGATCAATCTCGCCTATTACTTTGACTGGTTCCAGGCGGAGACTGTCAGCGAACAGCGTCTGGCCGGGCAGGAGCGAGCCATCGAGCGACTGGCCGAACTGTGCCAGCATCACAACATTGTGCTGCTGCAACCGTCGAGTTATCGCGTGTTCGATGGCTCCCGGGCGACCGCCTACAGCGAGAAAGACGAACCCGTACCACTGGGACTGCGCGGTCAGGCCTTGTGGCGAATCGAGCAAAGCGTGCGCGCCACCTGTCCGCAACACGTGCTGTTGCGGTTTGGCTGGCTGCTCGATGACAGCCCCGACGGCACCCTGGGGCGGTTCCTGGCCCGGGCCGAGAAAGCTGAGGAACTGTTGATGGCCGATGACCGTCGCGGTAATCCGACGCCGGTGGACGACGCCGCCCGGGTGATCATTTCGGTGCTCAAGCAACTCGATTGCGCGGCGCCACTGTGGGGTACCTACCACTACGCCGGGCATGAGGCGACCACGCCGTTGGCACTGGGGCAAGCGATTCTTGCCGAAGCACGCGCCCTGCACCCGTTGGCTGTCGAAGCGCCGACCGCACAGGCTCACGCCGCGCGATCCGACGCCGCTGAAGAACCGCAACATGCGGTGCTGGCCTGCAAGAAAATTCTGCACACTTTCGGGATCAAGCCCCGCGCCTGGCGCGCGGCACTCCCAGGCTTACTGGATAGGTTTTATCGTCATGGCTGAAGGCCCTGTTTTAATCACCGGCGGCGCCGGTTTCATCGGTTCGCACCTGACCGATGCCTTGCTTGCCAAAGGTCACTCGGTGCGTATTCTCGATGATCTCTCTACCGGCAAACGCAGCAACCTGCCGCTGGACAATCCCCTCCTCGAATTGATCGTGGGCGACGTAGCAGATGCTGCATGCGTGGCGCAGGCGATGGTCGGTTGCAGCGCGGTAGCGCACCTGGCTGCGGTGGCCTCGGTGCAGGCTTCGGTCGACGATCCGGTGAAGACCCATCAGAGCAATTTCATCGGTTCGCTGAGTGTCTGCGAAGCCATGCGTCAGGCGGGCGTCAAGCGGGTGCTGTTCGCGTCCAGCGCGGCGGTCTACGGCAACAATGGCGAAGGCGAGTCGATTGACGAAGACACGCCCAAGGCACCGTTGACCCCGTACGCGGCAGATAAGTTGGCGAGCGAGCATTACTTCGATTTCTATCGCCGCCAGCATGATCTGGAACCGGTGATTTTCCGCTTCTTCAACATCTTCGGCCCGCGTCAGGATCCGTCCTCGCCCTATTCCGGGGTGATCAGCATATTCAGCGAACGCGCGCAGAAAGGCTTGCCGATCACCGTGTTCGGCGATGGCGAACAGACTCGGGATTTCGTCTACGTCGGGGATTTGGTGGACGTGTTGGTGCAAGCCATCGAGAAGCCGCAGGTCGAAGTCGGGCCGGTGAATGTCGGCTGGAATCAGGCGACGAGTCTCAAGCAAATGCTTGAAGCCCTTGAGACGGTGGTCGGCACGTTGCCGCCCGTGAGCTACGGCCCGGCGCGTTCCGGTGACATCCGCCATTCTCGGGCGAACAACCGGCGTTTGCTGGAGCGGTTTACCTACCCGCAGCAGACTCCGATGAGTGTTGGCCTGGCGCGGTTGCTGGGGCACTGAGGTTAGATCGTTCCCATGCTCCGCGTGGGAATGCAGCGAGGGACGCTCCGCGTCCCAAGAGCGGACGCGGAGCGTCCGGTGAGGCATTCCCACGCGGAGCGTGGGAACGATCAATGAAAAAGGCGCCTGTCGAGGCGCCTTTTTTTTTTGCAGTGGGTTTAAAACTTGTAACCCAAACCTACCATGTAAATGAACGGGTCCACATCAACGTCGACCTTGGCCCGGGTGCCCGGTGCGACGGCGTTGTTTTCCACGGTCGCGGTGGTGTCGATGTCGATGTAACGCACTTGGGCGTTGATCATTACGTTGTCGGTCAGCATGTAGTCGGCACCGACCTGCCAGGCCAGACCCCAGGAACTGTCCGCCTTGAAGTTACTGAAACCGTTGGCGGCGGCTTCGCTGCTGACGTGTTCGTCGTAGATCCAGGTGTAGTTGATACCGCCGCCGATGTACGGCTGGAACGCGGACTTGGAATCCAGTGGGTAGTAGACCAGGCTCAGGGTTGGCGGCAGGTGTTTGAGCGTGCCGAGCTTGCCGTTGGCGGCGCCGAGCGCGGTGCCTTTGAGCTTCACGTCATGCTCGAACGGCGTGGCCGCCAGCAGTTCAATCCCCAGGTTGTTGGTGATCATGTAGGCGAAGTTCAGGCCCAGTTGCGTGTCGCTGCTCATGGTGGCCTTGCCACCCAGATCGGCGCCTTTCAGCGGGCCCTGATCAACCTTGACGCTGGAGCTGTCAGCCTCAGGGTTGACGGTGATCGCACCGGCCCGAATGAGGATGTCACCGGCGGTGTGGGCATGGGCGAGCGGGGCTGAGAGCGCGAGGCCGAACAGCGAAGCGCAGAGCAAGGACTTGTGCATGGGAGCTCCAAAGGACGTTAAAAATGTTCGATGTCCAATGGTAGGGATCCAACTGATACGGTCTTTTGACTCAGCTCAATGAAACAGTGAAGGCCCGGATTTTTGCGGAACCTTTGATGGCCTCTTCGCGGGCAAGCCTCGCTCCTACAAGGAGACGTCCTCTCAATCAACATATAACCACCGGTCACTCCGGCAATTCATACGCATAAATCTTGTCTGCCTCCATTTGATACCCGGCATCCGCCAACTCGCTGGTGGATGCTTTCACCTGCAGCGCGCCTTCGATCCAGTACGGCTGATACAGCTCATCGAGCTTCACGCCGACTTCGCTTTTGACATGCACGATCTGGTTCGACGGAGGAGGCGGTACGTGGATGCAGGCGCCGAAATACGGCACCAGTAAAAACTCGGTGGTGCGGCCTTCTTCACTGACTTCCAGCGGCACGATGTACCCCGGTAGACGAATGTTCTTGCCGTCGAGACTGTTCACCACCGGCGCGTTTGGCATGTCCTGTTTGGCGGCTGGTGCTGATTCTGCGGACAACGCGTCACTCATCTTCGACAGGTCATGCAGCGGCGTCATGTTCGGCACTTCTGGCGCGGCATCCGGCGGGATCATTTCCGACCAGGTCAGGTCTTTCGGCTCGGCCGCCCACAGCGGAAGGGCAACCAGCATCAATAGCGCAAGCACAGCGCGGGGCATCATTAAGGTCCTCATAGTCGGATCGACAGGCCATCGGCCAAGGATTGGCGATAAGCACGCCAGGCCGGCACGCTGCCCATCAGCAGCGCGGCGATCAGGATGCCACCGAGCAGCGTCCATTCATATTCACTCGGCCAGGCCAATGGCAAGTACAAGCCGTAGTTCGCCTGCACGTAACCTTGCGCCACCGCGATGCCCACATACAGCAGCGCCACGCCGGCAATCACTCCGGACAACGCCAGGGCAAAGGCTTCCAGCACCAGCAAGGTCGCGATGTGCCACGGCCGAGCGCCGACCGAGCGCAGAATCGCCATCTCGCGGCGCCGCTCGTTGAGGCTGGTGAGGATCGCCGTGAGCATGCCGATCAACCCGGTCAGCACCACGAACAGCGAGACGACGAACAAGGCTTTTTCCGCCGTGCTCATCAAGCTCCACAGCTCCTGCAAGGCCACACCGGGCAGGATCGCCAACATCGGTTCGCCACGGAATTCGTTGATCTCCCGTTGCAGTGCAAACGTCGAAATCTTGCTGTTGAGGCCGAGCATGAACGCAGTAATCGCTTGTGGCGTCAGGTCCATGTTGCGCGCCTGGTCGGCACTGATCCGCCCGTTGCCACGTGCCGGCACGCCGTTGTGCCAGTCGACGTGAATCGCTTCCATCCCGCCAAGGCTGATGTGCAGCGTGCGGTCCACCGGGGTGCCGGTGCGTTTGAGAATACCGACCACGGTGAACGGTTTGTCGTCGTGTTTGACCAGGCTGATCACCGCCACGCCATGGGCCAGCACCAGTTTGTCGCCGAGCTTGTAGTGCAGCGCATCGGCCACTTCGGCGCCGAGCACCACCTCGAATGGATCGGTGGCGAAGGCGCGGCCCTCGGCCAGTTCGAGGTGCTGCCGATGGCCGTACTGGTAATGCTCGAAGTACGCCTCGGTGGTGCCCATCACCCGATAACCGCGATGGGAATCGCCGAGAGACATCGGGATCGCCCACTTCACGTTCGGGTTGTTGGCAAAATGTTCGAAGCTGTCCCAGCGGATGTTGTTGGTGGCGTTGCCGATGCGGAACACCGAATACAGCAGCAGATTCACCGAGCCGGAGCGCGCGCCGACGATCAGGTCGGTGCCGCTGATGGTGCTGGCGAAACTGGCCTTGGCCTCGGTGCGCACCCGCTCCACGGCCAGCAACAGGCAGACCGACAGGGCGATGGCGAACGCGGTGAGGATCGCGGTGAAACGACGGTTAGCCAGGCTGGCCATGGCTAGACGAAACAAATACATCTCAAACCTCGGACGGGGTGGCGGCGCGATTGAGATCGGCCAGCGACAGATGGCGATCAAACAGCGGCGCGAGGCTCTGGTCATGGCTGACGAACAATAGGCTCGAGCCGGCTTCGCGGCATTCGGCGAACAACAGGCGAATGAAGTTCTCCCGGGCATCGTAGTCCAGGGCCGAAGTCGGTTCGTCGGCGATCACCAGTTCCGGCTGACCGATCAACGCACGTGCGGCGGCAACCCGTTGCTGCTGGCCGATGGACAGCGAGTCGGCGCGGCGACTGAGGATGTTTTCATCCTTCAGGCCCAAGTGGGCGAGCAGGGTGGCCGCGGCCTGATCGACGCTGCCGTGGCGCTGTTTCGCCCGTTCTGCGCGCAGTCTGGAGAAGCGGCAGGGCAACTCGACGTTCTCGCGTACCGAGAGAAACGGCAGCAAATTGAACTGCTGGAAGATGTAGCCGGTGTGATCGACGCGCAAGTGGTCGCGGGCACCGGCAGAGAATTCGGTCAACTCCCGGCCCAGCAGGCGAATGCTGCCCCGGTCAGGCTTTTGCACGCCGCCGAGCAGGCCCAGCAGGGTGGTCTTGCCACTGCCGCTGGGGCCTTTGAGGAACAGGGTCTCACCGGGTTCCAGGCGGAACGAGGGGATGTCCAGCAATGGCGGATGACCGGGCCAGCTGAAGCTCAGGTCGGACAGTTCGATGAGTGCTTGGGTCATGGCGCCGATTTCATGGTTTTGTCTCAATTTCACATTCAACACCAACCCCTGTAGGAGCGAGGCTTGCCCGCGAAGG
Organism: Pseudomonas sp. Tn43; assembly: GCF_014192635.1. NCBI lineage: Bacteria > Pseudomonadati > Pseudomonadota > Gammaproteobacteria > Pseudomonadales > Pseudomonadaceae > Pseudomonas > Pseudomonas sp. Tn43. Next base: position 250,649 of record NZ_JACHYG010000008.1, on the reverse strand, counting down.
CGTTCTCACAGTCAACATCCCTGTTGGATGTGACGACCTCTTCGCGGGCAAGCCTCGCTCCTACAGGGGGTGGTGGCGGATCAGAATTTCAGCGCGGCCACCTTGGCCGTCACTTCAACTCCTTGCTGCCCGCTCGGGCTGATCAGTTGTACCTGAATCTTCTGGGTGGCCGGGAATGTATTGAAGATATTCGCCAGGTCCAGGGTCTTCAGCGCGCCGGGAGCCGAGCAGCTGAATTGGTAATGGGCGTGGATTTCGCTGTGATCAGGGTGATGCTCGTGATCGTCCTTGTCCGTTTCGTCGTGGTCATCGTCGGCGTCCGGCTTGTCGCCGAACAACGGGCTTTCCAGTTCCTGAGTCGCGACCACGCAACCGGCGGCTTTGGGCAGGTTGAACAGCACCAGGGGTTTTTCCAGCTGCGCGCGGACGGCGGCCACTTTGGCTTTGTCGGCGTCGGTGCTGGCGGCGTGTTCGAAACCCACCAGATTCATCGCCGGGCTTTCCAGCTCCAGTTCCAGAGTCTGGCCATCCAGCGCCGCGTTCAGGCGACCGACGCCATGTTCGTGGGCGCTGAGGCTGCCGTGCTCTTCATCATGAGCATGATCATGCTCGACCGCCGCATGGGCGACAGCCAGCGGCAACAAGGCAAACGGCAAAGCGAGCAGCAAACGACGCATGGCGGGTCTCCGAACAGCAAAATGAAAAGTTTGTTATGTAATCTTATAACGAAAGTGCGGAGAGTTTGACCGTCTGCTTGGCGTTGCGCAAGACCCATGGGAGCATGCGAGTCAGGTATGGGCAGGAGCAGACTTATGTTGCGAATACGCGGAAGCATCGGTGACTGGCCGGTGGATTTGACACTGGAGCTCGATGACGGTGACTGGGCGCAGCTCGGTGCGCAGCTGCAGGCAGCAAAACCCGAAGCGAGTGTTGCGCCCGCCAAACCGGTGAATCAGGACGATGCACTGTGGCAGATCGCCCAGGAGTTGCTACGCAAGGCCGGACAATTGAGCGGGCCGGATTTGCTGGAGCAACTGGAAGGGCTGACCGGCAGCGCGGCGGCGGGCAAGCGCTTGTTGGTGCGCTTGCGTCACAGCGCAAATGTCAAAGTGGTGAGCGGCGGGGATACACCGCTTTATAGCTGGATCGAGTAAGCCGCAAAAAAGATCGCAGCCTGCGGCAGCTCCTACGCGGGATCTGTATTCCCCTGTAGGCGCTGCCGAAGGCTGCGATCTTTTGATCTTAATAGAGCGCAGCGAACAACTTGCGACGGTACGTGGTCACCAGCGGGTGATCGTTGCCCAGCAGTTCGAACACCTGCAGCAAGGTCTTGTGCGGCAAGCCTTCGCTGTAGCTGCGATTGCGGATGAACAGTTTCAGCAAGGCATCCAGCGCCGCGTCGTATTGCTGGCGGGCCAGTTGCTGGATCGCCAGTTGATAGACCGCTTCATCGTCCTGCGGATTTTTCGCCAGACGCGCTTTCAGGTCTGCCGCATCCGGCAAATCCCTGGCCTGGCCGAGGAACTGGATCTGCGCCTTGGCGCCGGCCAGCGCGGCCTTGTGCTCATCGGTCTTGACCGCGTCGAGCACGATTTGCGCTTCACCCAGTTCGCCACGCTCGGTGAGGCAGCGGGCATAGAGAATCAGCGCCTTGGCGTTGGTATTGTCTTCAGCCAGCAGCACTTTGAGCGTGGCTTCGGCATCGGCGAAACGGCCGTCATCGAACAGCGCTCGCGCCTGTTCGAACGGGTCCGCCGCAGCGGGCGGCGGCATTTGTACGTGAGGTTCGAGCATCGCGCGCACAGCCGATTCCGGTTGTGCACCGGCAAAACCATCCACCGGCTGACCGTCCTTGAACAGCACCACTGTCGGCAGGCTGCGAATGCCGAAGCGCGCAACAATGTCTTGCTCGATATCGCAGTTGACCTTGGCCAGCAACAACTCGCCCTGATAGCTCTCGGCGATGGTTTGCAGCATCGGCATCAAGGCCTTGCACGGCGCACACCATTCGGCCCAGAAATCCACCAGCACCGGTTTGTGGAAAGAGTTCTCGATCACCGACTGGTCGAAATCGGCAGTCGTGGCGTCGAAAATGTACGGCGTTTCCTGACTCATGGGGGATCTCTTTGGAAGCGTGAATATGCTCACTATAAGGGCTGGCGCAAAAGATCGCAGCCTTCGGCAGCTCCTACAGGATCGGGTTCACACGCGCACGACACGGAACGCATACGGCCGGGGTAAGACGCGAACGGCGTAGGAGCTGCCGAAGGCTGCGATCTTTTGGCGACTTCAAGCACGCCGCGCATGATAGAGACTCACATGCCGAAATTCTTCGGGTTCGGCCAGGTCCGGCAAGGTCATCGCTTCCAGCATTTCGATGCGCCGATACAGCGGATGGCGGAAATCCCTCACCCGCGAATCCGCCACCAGCGCTTCCCGGCCACGGCTGAGGAACTCGTCGAGCAACGGCAGGTTTGCCCGGTCGTACAACACATCGGCCACCAGAATCAGATCAAACCGATCCGCCTCGGCGAAAAAGTCTGTCGAGTAACTGAGTGGCACGCCATTGAGTTCGGCATTCGCCCGACACGCGGCAATGGCCAGCGGGTCCAGGTCACAGGCCACCACCTCCAGTGCCCCGGCTTTCACCGCCGCGATCGCGGCCACCCCGGAGCCAGCGCCGAAATCCAGCACCCGTTTGCCTTCGACCCATTGTGGGTGTTCGGCGAGATAGCGAGCCACCGCCAGCCCACTGGCCCAGCAGAAACTCCAATAGGGCGGCTCGTGAAGAATGCGCCGGGTTTCTTCCGGGCTGAAGGCGCGATCCATGTTGTCGCCGTCGATCAGCCACAGCTTCAGTTCGGTGCCTGGTAACTCGCAGGCTACCAGCTGTGCATCACCAAGCAATTGACCCAATGCCTGCTGCAAGTCGAGCGGTGCAATCATGGTGCTTTGACGAATTGCAGCTGACCCAGCGCCTGGGTGGTTGGCTGTGTGATTATTTGTGCCGGCAGATGCAGGATCAACTGCCCGGACTGGCTCACACGGCCACGCAGTTCGACACGAGCGCCGGTCGGGAAGGATTCGGGATTGAACCGCAGACGAAACGGCAACACCTGATTGGTGCCGATCAGGCTGGAACTGGCGAGCAATTGTTGCGGACGATCCTTTGCGTCGACCACCAGCAACGCCAGTTCAACTTCAGATCCGGCGGGCGCGCCCTGCAAAGTGCCGCTCAATTCACGTTGATGCGCCGGCAACGGACCGAGCTCGGCCGCCGCCTTGGCTTTCTTCTGCGCCTGTTGCGGTGCAGGGCCTGGTGTCGGTGGCTGGGATTTGGGCGCATCGCTGCCACAGGCCACTAGCAGGCTGAAAAGACTGAGCAAAACGAGCGGTCGTAACGGCATTGGCGGCTCCAGAAAATGAAATCCATAGACAGCCAGTCTGTATACCGCAAACCCTATGGCTTGTCTTGCCACGGGGATGCGCTACCATGGCCCTCCCATTTTTTGTTGCCTGCCACCATGCACTGTCCCTTCTGCGGTGCCAACGACACCAAGGTCATCGACTCGCGTCTGGTCGCCGAGGGCGAACAGGTGCGCCGCCGGCGTGAATGCCTGGCCTGCGGCGAACGTTTCACGACGTTTGAAACCGCTGAACTGGTGTTGCCGCGCCTGATCAAAACCGACGGCAGTCGCCAGCCGTTCGACGAAGAAAAACTCCGTGCCGGCATGCAGCGGGCGCTGGAGAAGCGCCCGGTGAGTGTCGAGCGCCTCGAATCGTCGCTGGTGCACATCAAACACAAGCTGCGCGCCACCGGTGAACGCGAGGTCAAATCCCTCGTGGTCGGCGAACTGGTGATGGCCGAGCTGAAGAAACTTGATGAAGTCGCCTATATTCGCTTCGCTTCGGTGTATCGACGCTTCCAGGACCTCAACGAGTTCCGCGAAGAGATCGATCGCCTCGCTCGAGAGCCGGTGAAAGAATGACCACCTCCCCCGAACAAGCCATCCTCGACGCGCATTACATGGCCCGGGCCCTGGAACTGGCGCGCAAAGGTCATTACACGACGCATCCCAATCCACGGGTTGGCTGCGTGGTGGTGCGCGACGGGCAGATTGTCGGCGAAGGCTGGCATGTGCGCACCGGCGAGCCACATGCCGAAGTCCACGCCTTGCGCGTTGCCGGCGACAAGGCCCGGGGCGCCACGGCTTACGTGACGCTTGAGCCCTGCAGCCACCACGGTCGTACGCCACCCTGCGCCGATGCGCTGGTGAATGCCGGTGTCGCCCGCGTCGTTGCAGCGATGCAAGACCCCAACCCGGAAGTCGCCGGTCGCGGTCTGCAACGTCTGGCCCAGGCCGGTATCGCCACCGAAAGCGGCGTGCTGGAAGGCGAGGCGCGCCAGCTCAATCAAGGCTTCCTCAAACGCATGGAACATGGCTTGCCGTTCGTGCGGGTCAAGTTGGCGATGAGCCTCGACGGTCGCACGGCGATGGAAAGCGGCGAGAGCCAGTGGATCACCGGCCCGGCGGCGCGTTCGGCGGTACAGCGTTTGCGCGCCCAGGCCAGCGTGGTGCTGACCGGTGCCGACACGGTGTTGGCGGACAACGCGCGTTTGACCGTACGTGCCGACGAGTTGGGCCTGGACCCTGAGCAAACAGCCTTGGTCATGAGCCGTCCACCACTGCGTGTGCTGATCGACGGCCGCCTGCGGGTGCCGCTGAACGCACCGTTCTTCAAGGCCGGTCCGGCGCTGGTCGCCACGTGTGTCGCGGTGGAAGAACAGTACGCCAACGGTCCGGAATGCCTGATCGTGCCGGGCGACGATGGTCAGGTCGATCTGCATCAGTTGCTGGTCGAACTCGCCAACCGTGGCGTCAATGACGTGCTGGTCGAAGCCGGCCCGCGACTGGCTGGCGCGTTTGCCCAGCTCGGGCTGGTGGATGAGTTTCAGATCTTCATCGCCGGCAAGTTTCTTGGCTCCACAGGGCGACCGTTGCTGGACTGGCCACTGGCGCAGATGAAGGACGCGCCCGAGCTCAAAATCACCGAAATCCGCGCGGTTGGCGATGACTGGCGAGTCACTGCCATTCCTGTGCCATCGGCGAGCGTATAATTCCCGGCCATTGCTCTAGCGCTGGCTCTGTTCTCGAGGAGGACTCCATGTTTACCGGCATCATCGAATCCATCGGCAGTATTCGTGCATTGACTCCAAAAGGCGGGGATGTGCGGGTTTACGTCGAAACCGGCAAGCTCGACCTGAGCGACGTCAGACTGGGCGACAGTATTGCCGTCAATGGCGTGTGCCTGACGGCGGTTGAATTGCCGGGCAATGGCTTTGCGGCGGACGTCAGTCGCGAAACCCTCGATTGCACCGCCATGAATGACCTGAAAAACGGCAGCCCGGTCAATCTGGAAAAAGCCCTGACCCCGACCACCCGTCTCGGCGGGCATCTGGTCAGCGGTCACGTCGATGGCGTGGGTGAAGTGGTTGCCCGTACCGAAAACGCCCGCGCCGTGGAGTTCCGCATCCGCGCCCCGAAAGACCTGGCCAAATACATCGCCCATAAAGGCTCGATCACCGTCGACGGCACCAGCCTGACCGTGAACGCCGTCGATGGTGCCGAGTTCTTGCTGACCATCATTCCGCATACCCTGAGCGAAACCATCATGGCGTCGTATCAGCCGGGTCGCCGGGTGAATCTGGAAGTAGATTTGCTTGCCCGTTATCTGGAACGCCTGCTGTTGGGCGACAAGGCCGCAGAGCCAGCAAAGTCCGGAAACATCACTGAAAGCTTTCTGGCCGCCAACGGCTACCTCAAATCCTGAAGCTCAAATTTCGAAAGAAGGGGGGTGCCTTGTGGCGCTCAATAGCATCGAAGAACTGGTTGAAGACATCCGCCAAGGCAAGATGGTCATCCTTATGGATGACGAAGACCGCGAGAATGAAGGCGACCTGATCATGGCCGCCGAGTGCTGCCAGCCTGAACACATCAACTTCATGGCCAAGCACGCCCGTGGCCTGATCTGCATGCCGATGAGCCGCGAGCGCTGCGAACTGCTCAAGCTGCCGTTGATGGCGCCGCGCAACGGTTCCGGTTTCGGCACCAAGTTCACCGTGTCCATCGAAGCCGCCGAAGGTGTCACCACCGGTATCTCCGCCGCCGACCGTGCGCGCACTGTGCAGGCCGCTGCCGCCAAAGACGCCAAGGCTGAAGACATCGTCAGCCCCGGCCACATCTTCCCGCTGATGGCCCAGGCCGGCGGTACGCTGGCCCGCGCCGGCCACACCGAAGCTGCCTGTGACCTGGCGCGCATGGCCGGTTTCGAGCCCAGCGGCGTGATCTGCGAAGTGATGAACGATGACGGCACCATGTCCCGTCGCGCCGAACTCGAAGCCTTTGCCGCCGAACACAACATCAAGATCGGCACCATTGCCGACCTGATTCACTACCGGATGATCCACGAACGTACCGTTCAGCGGATTGCCGAGCAGCCGCTGGACAGCGAATTGGGCCAGTTCAACCTGGTGACCTACCGTGATTCGGTGGAAGGCGACGTGCACATGGCGCTGACCCTGGGCACCGTGTGCGCCGAAGAGCCGACGCTGGTGCGGGTACACAACATGGACCCGCTGCGTGACCTGTTGATGGTCAAGCAACCGGGCCGCTGGAGCCTGCGCGCCGCCATGGCTGCGGTTGCCGAGGCTGGCAGCGGCGTGGTGCTGTTGCTCGGTCACCCGCTCGATGGCGACGTGTTGCTGGCGCACATTCGCGAAACCGCGGATCACAGCGCCGTGAAAAAACCGACCACTTACAGCATCGTCGGTGCCGGTTCGCAGATTCTTCGCGACCTGGGCGTGCGCAAAATGCGCTTGATGAGCGCGCCGATGAAGTTTAATGCGATATCCGGTTTCGATCTGGAAGTTGTAGAATACGTGCCCTCCGAATAATGACCGGCAGTTTGCGGGCCTGTATTCGCGGTTAACACATCACTGAGGGGCGCGTAGAAAACGCGTCCCGGCTCTTTAAGAGATCTAACGAATGACCCTGAAGACCATCGAAGGTACCTTCATCGCCCCTAAAGGCCGCTACGCTTTGGTAGTGGGCCGTTTCAACAGCTTCGTCGTTGAAAGCCTGGTCAGCGGTGCAGTTGATGCCCTGGTTCGCCATGGCGTGAGCGAAAGCGACATCACCATCATCCGTGCGCCTGGCGCCTTCGAAATCCCGCTGGTTGCGCAAAAAGTCGCTCAGAAGGGCGAGTTCGCGGCAATCATCGCCCTGGGCGCAGTCATTCGTGGCGGTACTCCGCACTTCGAATACGTGGCGGGCGAATGCACCAAGGGCCTGGCCCAGGTGTCCATGGAGTTCGGCGTACCGGTCGCTTTCGGCGTACTGACCGTTGATTCCATCGAACAAGCCATCGAACGTTCCGGCACCAAGGCCGGTAACAAAGGTGCTGAAGCTGCCCTGTCCGCTCTGGAAATGGTCAGCCTGCTGGCGCAGTTGGAGGCCAAGTGATTAGCGACGATAGCGATCGTTTCAACCCACGCGATCCAAAGCCTGCGGATGCCGGCAAGCCATCGAAAAGCGCCAAGCGCCGCGAAGCCCGTCAGCTCGCGACTCAGGCACTGTACCAATGGCACATGGCCAAGCAGTCGCTGAACGAGATCGAAGCGCAGTTTCGGGTCGATAACGATTTCAGCGATGTCGATGGCGCCTACTTCCGTGAAATCCTGCATGGGGTTCCGCAGTTCAAGACCGAGATCGACGCCGCACTCAAACCTTGCCTGGACTTGACCATCGAAGAGCTGGACCCGGTTGAACTGGCCGTTCTGCGCTTGTCCACCTGGGAACTGCTCAAGCGCGTAGACGTGCCATACCGCGTTGTGATCAACGAAGGTATCGAGCTGGCCAAGGTCTTCGGCTCTACCGACGGCCATAAGTTCGTCAACGGTGTGCTCGACAAGCTGGCCCCGCGTCTGCGTGAAGCTGAAGTGAAGGCGTTCAAGCGCTGATTGGCGCTTGGAATGTCGACACGAAGCCATGGGCGAGTTTGAGCTGATCCGCAATTTCTTCGCCGCCGCGCCTTGTGCGCAGGGCGGCGAAGGCGTTGCCCTTGGGATCGGCGACGACTGCGCCTTGCTGGCTGTTCCCCCCGGGGAGCAGTTGGCGATTTCCACCGACACGCTCGTGGCCGGTGTGCATTTCGCAGACCCCTGCGACCCGTTTCTGCTCGGTCAGCGCTCGCTGGCCGTATCGGTCAGTGACCTGGCCGCCATGGGCGCTGCTCCCATTGCCTTTACCCTTGCCCTGACCTTGCCGACGGTGACCACCGATTGGCTGGAAGCCTTTGCCCGTGGTTTGAACCTCATGGCGCAAAAATGCGGGGTGGCGCTGGTGGGTGGCGATACCACTCGCGGGCCATTGAGCCTGACCATGACCGTATTCGGTCGGGTGCCAACCGGTCTGGCGTTGACCCGCAGCGGCGCACAGCCTGGCGATCTGCTCTGCGTGGGCGGTGAGTTGGGGAACGCTGCGGGCGCATTGCCATTGGTGCTCGGTCAGCGAATGGCTGATGCGGCCATCGCTGACCCGTTGCGTGCCCATTACTGGTCGCCGCAACCGCAGCTGGGCCTGGGCATGGCGTTGCGCGGCAGAGCCACGGCGGCGCTGGACATTTCCGACGGCCTGCTCGCCGACTGCGGGCACATTGCCCTGGCGTCGAAAGTCGGGGTGCAGGTAGAGCGCAGCAAGCTGCCGTTGTCGAAGGCGCTGCTGGCTTTCCTGGGTCAGCCTGGCGCTGAGCAAGCGGCCCTGAGCGGCGGTGATGATTACGTACTGGCCTTCACCTTGCCGCCCGCCGAGTTGCCATCGTTGCTGGCGGACGGCTGGCCGATCCATGTGCTGGGTCAGGTGGTTGTGGGGCAGGGCGTGACATTGCTGGACGCCGACGGACACGACATCACCCCGCCAGTGCGGGGTTATCAACATTTTCGGGAGACACCGTGACAGATCATCCCAAACAGGTCCCGGCGGAGTTCGTACCGCCGTCGGTCTGGCGCAATCCGTGGCATTTCCTGGCATTCGGTTTCGGCTCGGGAACCTTGCCAAAAGCGCCGGGCACCTGGGGTTCGTTAGTGGCGTTACCCTTCATTCCGTTGTGGCAGATGCTGCCCGACTGGGGCTACTGGCTGATGCTCGGTATCACCATGCTGTTCGGCTTCTGGCTGTGCGGCAAGGTCGCCGATGATTTGCGCGTGCACGACCACGAGGGCATCGTCTGGGACGAAATGGTCGGGATGTGGATCACTCTGTGGCTGGTGCCGGAAGGTTGGCATTGGTTGCTGGCGGGGTTCCTGATGTTCCGCTTCTTCGACATTCTCAAGCCCTGGCCGATTCACTGGATCGACCGGCATGTGCACGGTGGGGTCGGGATCATGCTCGACGACGTGCTGGCAGGCGTATTTGCGTGGTTGGCGATGCAAGGGCTGGTGTGGTTTTTCGTCTGAGGCGTCCAGTGAAAGAGCGGGGAATGGCGCGGCGGTTGCTGCTGATGGTTTTTGCGATGTTCTGCTCGCTCGCCCGGGCGGAGGATGCGCCGACGAAGCCGTCCGTGATTCATCTCGCCAGTGAAGCCTGGGAAGATTACACCGCCGCTGATGGTCAGGGTTTGGGCTGGGACGTGTTGCGCAAAGTCTTCGAGCCGGCGGGCGTAAAACTGGATATTCAAACCGAGCCTTATACGCGCGCCATGGGCCTGGCACAGCGTGGCGAAGTGGACGCTTGTGTCGGTTCTTATCGGGATGAGGCGAGCGACCTGCTCTATCCTCGCTGGAATTTCGATACCGATCATATCTACGCATTGGGCTTGGCCAGCAGTCCGGCGCCGACCCTGGATACCTTGGGCCGCTACCGATTGGCCTGGGTACGCGGCTATAAATATCAGGCTTATTTGCCCAATGTGCAGCGCTATAACGAAGTCGTGCGGCGGACGGGAATTGTGTCGATGCTGACCCACAGTCGCGCCGATTACTACATTGATGCGCTGACTGAAGTCGATTATGTCCTTGGCCTAGCCAAGGATACGTCGCAGTTTCGCCGCACGCATATCGCGGAATTGCCGCTTTACCTGTGCTTCGCCGATACTCCTCGGGCCCGCACGTTGAGGGCGCTGTTCGATCAGCGCATGGACGTGCTGGTAAAAAACGGCCAGTTGAAACCGATTTTCGCAAAGTGGAAGCAACCCTATCCGTTTGTCTCGAACTGAATGCAGCTCTTGTAGCAGCTGGCGAAGCCTGCGTTCGGCGGCGAAGCCGCCGTAAATTCAGGCGCTGCGGTGTGTCAGATTGACCGAGTCGATAGGTTTCACGACGGCTGCGCCGCCGAACGCAGGCTGCGCCAGCTGCTACAGGGATGCATCGCGTGGACCCGATGATCAAACTTATTGATCGTTATGCCCCATAATTCAGCGTAAGCGTCTGCAGGAACGTGCTGTTACAATGCCGCCTCTGCGAATCTTCAGTATCTATAGATCAGGAGCACACCGGTGCCTGTCGTTTTTGTCGCCGCTTCCAAGCTGCCAACGCCTTTTGCGCAATTCACCATGCATGGCTTTCTCGATGAAGAGAACGGGCGCGAGCACGTCGTACTGAGCCTGGGTGATTTTGCCGACGGAGCTCCGGTGCTCGGCCGGTTGCACTCCGAATGCCTGACCGGCGACGCCTTGTTCAGCCAGCGGTGCGACTGCGGTTCGCAACTTGAGGCTGCCCTGCAGGCAATCGCCCGTGAAGGCCGTGGCGTGTTGCTTTACCTGCGTCAGGAAGGTCGCGGCATTGGTTTGTTGAACAAGATTCGCGCCTATGAATTGCAGGACGGCGGCGCCGACACCGTTGAAGCCAATGAGCGCCTGGGTTTTGCCGCCGACCAGCGCGACTACGCCATGTGCCTGCCGATGCTGGAGCACTTGGGCGTGAAGTCCCTGCGTCTGATGACCAACAACCCACGCAAGGTCAAAGCCTTGACCGACATGGGCATCGTGGTGGCCGAGCGCGTGCCGTTGCACACTGGGCACAACCCGCACAACAAACTCTATCTGGCCACCAAGGCCAGCAAGCTCGACCACATGATGGGGAACGAGCATCAGGGCGAGGTTGACCGGGCGTGACCCGCGGTCAGGTACGGCGGCGATTGACCGTCAACTGGTGGCAATACCTGGCCCTGGCCTTGGTGCCGCTGTTCGTGATCAATGGCGTATTCGGCCAGAGCGAGGCGATTCTGCCGGTGCTGGCCATGCCACTGTTCATCGCCGGTATGGCCTCGATGTTCGTCAGCCTGAAGTTCTTTGGCGGCTACAAGCACGCCCTGATCGCCACCCAAAAAGCGCTCGACACTCCTGAAGAACCCAGCGCCTGGATCGCCCTGGCCGCGAAACGCCGTGCTGCGTTTCTGGTCGCCGGCCTGCCCGCCTGGATCGGTGCGCTGGCGGTATTCGTCGGTCTTGAAGCCGTACCGCTGATGCTGCTGGCACTGTCGACCATGGTGCTGTTCTACCTCTACCGTATCCCGCGTCAACTCGGCTGATGCGCAGCGTCTGGCTGGCGGTGTTGCTGCTGGCCGTCAGTGGCTCGGCGGCTGCGGTCGAGCGGGTCATCAGCCTGGCGCCCTCGCTTTCCGAGATCGTCGTTGAGCTGAACTCGGCTGACCTTCTGGTCGGTGTGCTGGATGCCGGCGAACGTCCCGCTGAGCTCAAAGACATTCCATCCGTTGGCAGCTACGGCCAGTTGGACATGGAGCGACTGCTCAGCCTCAAGCCCGATCTATTGCTGTTGTGGCCGGGCAGTGTGGGGCCGGCCCAGCGTGAGCAGCTCAAACGGCTGAACATTCCCACCTATGTCGCCGAACCTCATAACCTCGAACAACTTGCCGCCCAGATCGAAGCGATCGCTACGCAGCTCGGAAGACCGGAGCGTGGTGTTTCATTGGCCGCCAAACTGCGTCAACGACTCGATTCCCTGCGCCAGCGTTATCGACGGGATGAACCGTTACGGGTGTTTTATCAAGTCTGGGACCGGCCCCTGTACACCGTAGGCGGCGGGCAAATCATCAGCGATGCGCTGCAGGTATGCGGGGCGCGCAATGTATTTGCCGACCTGACACAGCCTGCTCCGCAGATCAGTGTGGAGGCGGTGTTGCAGCGCAATCCCGAGGTGATTCTGGCCAGTGACCAGGCGCAGCTCGATGCGTGGAAGAGCTGGCCTCAGATAACGGCGGTGGCTCGGGGGCAATTGCTGCTGGTGACGGACAAAGGCCTGGAGCGGCCGAGTGGGCAGATGATCGAAGCGACGGCCAAGTTGTGCCAGTTGATCGCACCCTGTGGCGAGGGGGCTTGCCCCCGTTCGGCTGCGCAGCAGCCGTAATTAGGTTGATGGGAATGTCTGATAAAACACGGTTGCTGGACCTGGGGCCGCTTCGCAGCCCAACGGGGGCAAGCCCCCTCGCCACAAATGACCGAGTTGGTTTTTAGATTTTTGGCGTCCAGGTCACTCCGAACATCCACGCCCGGCCTTCCTCGCGATACCCATACTGACTGCCGTCATGGCTGTACAACGCCCGGCTGTAATCCTTGTCCAGCAAGTTGTCGAGCTTCAACTCCAGCCTGATCTCTCGATTCAGCGCCCAACTGCCGCGCAACCCCAACAATGCATACCCGCCCAGCGGCTGTTGATTGTTTTCGTCGTCATAACTGCTGCTCACCGCTTGCCAACTGGCACCGACGCCGAGCCGATCAAACTGCCGATCCAGATCCAGGCTCAAGGTCCGCCGTGCACGACGGGCGAGGGTATGGCCACTGTCGCGATCCCGTGGGTCGATGATCGCCACGCCGAGGTTGCTCTGCCAACCGAACAGCTCTTGTTTCAAAGCCGCTTCAAAACCGTTGATCCGCGCCGAGGCGACATTCGCCGGGCGGTTATTGCTGCCGAAAATAATCGCGTCTTGCAGATCGGTGCGGTACAGCGAAGCTTCCAGGCGACTGGTGCCTGTCAGCTGACTGCGCCATTGCAGCTCATAACTTTTCGAGGTTTCGGGTTTCAAATCCGGGTTGCTGAAATCCGGGTAGTACAGGTCGTTGAAGGTCGGCGCGCGAAAGCCTTCGCTGTAGGTCAGCAGCACATCGTTGTCCGGGTTCAGTGGCAGAGTGAACGTGCCGCTCCAGCTGTTCTGGCTGCCGAATTGCTGGTTCTGGTCGCGGCGCAGGCCCAGTTCGGTTGAGAAACTGTCGGTTTGATAGCGATGCTGGATAAATGCCGCACGGTTCCAGCGGCTGTCTTCGTCGAACGCGGTACTGCTGTTGATTCGGTCCTGGTACCAGTCGCCGCCGAGGATCAGGCTGTTGCGTTCATCCAGGGTGAGGTCGTTCTGCCAACTCACCGAATCGCGGTAAGTGTTGAACACGCTGCGTTCGTCGCTGAGTTTGTCGAGCGTTTTCTCGCGGTTTTCGCTGTGGCCTAATTCGACGCGGGTTTTCCATCGGTCATTGATCCGCGCGTCGACGTAACTGTTGACGCTGCTCACGGCAAACTCGCTGTAAGGCTGTTGCTGGACCGATCCGAAGGTGTCCATGTCGAAGCGGCCGAACGGGTTGTCGAACGCACTTTTGCCCTGGTTATCCAGCAGATTGGCGCCGACTTCGATGTCGTCGGTGAGGGCGTGACTCAGGCTTAAGCTGACCGATTTATTGCGATATTCATCGTGATCGCCATCACTGGGCCAGGACTCATGAGTGCGATTGATGCCTGCCGTTTCATCAAGGCTGGCGCCCAGGTTGAAGCGGGTCTGCGTGTCGCCTCCAGACAATCCAAGGCTGCGTTCCCAGGTCTGATGGCTGCCAACCCCCACGTGCATGCGCGGTTGCAGGCCTTTTTCGCCGCCACGGCGGGTGAAGATCTGAATCACCCCGCCGATCGCATCGCTGCCGTAAATAACTGAACGCGAACCGCGCAGCACTTCCACGCGCTCGACCTGTTCGATGTTGATGTGTTGCAGGTTGCTGTCGCCGGAGGTCGAGTTACCGATGCGCTGGCCATCGACCAGCACCAGGCTTTGCGCCGACTTGGTACCACGAATATAAACCCCGGGCAGACTGCCGCGCCCCCCGGTTTGCCCGACCTGTACGCCCGGTACCCGGCGCAGCAGATCAGTGACACTGCTCGGTTGCAGACGGTCGATATCGTCGCGGGTGAACACCGTGTTGGCGGCGCTGCTGTCATTGCGTGCTTCGACCTGACGGTTGGCGCTGATCAGCACGTCGGGCAGTTTCAGGGCCTGGTCGCGTTCGAAGGTGTCAGCCATGGGCTGGCTGACTGGCAGAAGCGTCAGCGTCAGGGCAAAAGGGGAGAGTTTCATGGGCAGTCCGTTGATGCTTTAAAGCGAACACATTCTTGTGGCTGCACAAAACTCTGTGGGAGCGGGCTTGCCCGCGATGACGGAGTGTCAGTCAATGAATAAGCCGACTGTTATTCCGCTATCGCGGGCAAGCCCGCTCCCACAGGTTTTGTATATGCCTTAGAGATTCAGCAGTTGCAGGCGCTGGCGCACCGCTTCTTCGATTCCGGCCTCATCCAGTCCGCATTCGGCCAGCATTTGCGCAGGCTTGGCGTGCTCGACGTAAATGTCCGGCAAGCCCAGGTGCAGCACCGACTTGAGAAGGTTCTCGCGTGCGAGGAACTCGCTGACCGCGCCACCGGCACCGCCCATGATGGCGTTTTCTTCGACGGTCACCAGCAATTCGTGGTTGCCGGCGATTTCGCGAACCAGCGCTTCGTCGAGCGGTTTGACGAAACGCATGTCGACCACGGTCGCATCCAGTTTTTCAGCGACTTTCAGCGCCTCGGCCAATTGCACGCCGAACACCAGCAAGGCGACTTTGCTGCCCTGGCGGCGAACGACACCCTTGCCGATTTCGATCGGTTCGAGATCTTTGGTGATCGGCGCATTCGGGCCGGTGCCGCGCGGATAACGCACCGCCGCCGGGCCGTTGTACAGATGGCCGGTGCTGAGCATTTTGCGCAGTTCGTTTTCGTCGCTCGGGGTCATTAGCAGCATGCCGGGGATGCAACGCAGGAACGACAGGTCAAAGCTGCCTGCGTGCGTCGGGCCGTCTTCGCCCACCAGGCCTGCGCGGTCGATGGCGAACAGCACGTCGAGGTTTTGCACCGCCACATCATGCACAAGCTGGTCGTAAGCGCGTTGCAAGAAGGTCGAATAGATCGCCACCACCGGTTTTGCGCCTTCGCAGGCCATGCCGGCGGCGAGGGTCACGGCGTGTTGCTCGGCAATCGCCACGTCGAAATAGCGCTTGGGAAAACGTTCGCTGAAGGCCACCAGGTCGGAGCCTTCCTTCATCGCCGGGGTAATCCCGACCAGGCGTGGATCGACCGCGGCCATGTCGCACAGCCATTCACCGAACACACCGGAGTACTTCGGCCCGCCGGCTTTCTTCGGCGCGGTGGCCGGAGCATCCACCGGTTCGAGTTTGGTGATGGCGTGGTAACCGATCGGGTCGACTTCCGCCGGAGCGAAGCCTTTGCCTTTTTTGGTGACCACGTGCAGGAATTGCGGGCCTTTCAGATCGCGCATGTTGCGCAGGGTGGCGATCAGGGTCGGCAGGTCATGGCCATCGATCGGGCCGATGTAGTTCCAGCCCAGCTCTTCGAACAGTGTGCCGGGAACCAGCATGCCTTTGGCGTATTCTTCGGTGCGACGGGCGATTTCCCAGGCGCCGGGCAGGCGCGACAGGACCTTTTTGCTGCCTTCGCGCATGCTTGCATAAGTGCGGCTGGAAAGGATTTTCGCCAGATAGTTCGACAAGCCGCCCACGTTACGCGAGATCGACATGTCATTGTCGTTGAGGATCACCAGCATGTTGGCGTCAACTTCCGGCGCGTGGTTCAGTGCCTCGAAAGCCATGCCAGCGGTCAATGCGCCGTCGCCGATCACTGCGATCGCTTTGCGATCACTGTGTTGCAGTCGGGCAGCAATCGCCATGCCCAGCGCTGCGCTGATCGAGGTGCTGGAGTGACCGACGCCAAAGGTGTCGTACTCACTCTCGGAACGACGCGGAAAGGCGGCAACGCCGTCCTTCTGGCGCAGGGTGCTCATGCGCTCGCGACGACCGGTGAGGATTTTGTGCGGGTAGGCCTGATGACCCACGTCCCACACCAATCGGTCATCCGGGGTGTCGAAGACGTAATGCAACGCGATGGTCAGCTCGATGACGCCCAGGCCGGCACCGAAATGCCCACCGGTCTGACCGACCGTGTAGAGCAATTCCAGGCGCAACTCATCAGCCAGGGTTTCCAGCTCGGCTTCGCCTAACCGGCGCAGGCCGTCCGGCGTGTTGGCACGGTCGAGCAGTGGCGTGGTCGGGCGCTTGCGGGGAATCTCATGAAACGTCGTGGGCATCAGGCGAATCGTTATAGGTATAAAAGATGCGGCAGTTTACCTGATGCATCGCCCCCTGCCCACGCGTTGGTTTTTTTTGGCGGATACGCCGTCAGCTGCGGCGCTCGACGATATACCGGGCCAGATCGCGCAATGGCTCGGCCGCCGCGTCAAACGGTCGCAGGGCGTGCAGGGCCTGGTCACGCAGCTCCAGGGCATAGGCCTTGGCCGCATCGAGACCGAGCAGGGCCGGGTAAGTCGGTTTGTCCCGGGCGATGTCGGCGCCCTGGCGTTTGCCGAGGGTTTCGGTGTCACTTTCGACGTCGAGAATGTCGTCCTGGACCTGAAAGGCCAGGCCAATGGCCTGTGCATAACTCTGCAAGGACTTCAGTTCGTCCTTCGCGGCATGACCGCAGGCCAGTGCGCCAAGCTTGACGCTGACTTCGATCAGCGCGCCGGTCTTGTGCCGGTGCATGTATTCAAGGGCTTTTTGATCGAGCTTCAGGCCCACTGAGCCCAGATCGATGGCTTGCCCGCCGACCATGCCCGCCGGACCTGCCGCCAACGCCAGGGCGCTGACCATCTGCAGACGGGTTTCAGCATCGCAATTGCTCAGGTGCGGGTCGAGCAGGGCACTGAAGGCCAGGCTCTGCAAGCCGTCACCGGCGAGGATTGCACAAGCTTCATCGAATTTTTTATGCGTAGTCGGCTGGCCGCGACGCAAATCGTCGTCGTCCATGGCCGGCAAATCATCGTGCACCAGCGAATAGGCGTGAATCAGCTCAACCGCACAGGCCGCGCCATTGGCTTGCTCGGCCTTGCCGCCCAAGGCTTCACATGCGGCGTAGGCCAACAACGGGCGCACACGCTTGCCGCCGTTCATCACGCTGTAGCGCATGGCTTCGTAGAGGCGGGCAAGTTCAGGGCTTGGCGCGCTGAACAGGGTTTCCAGTGCCGCATTGACGCGAGCCTGGCTGGACGCCGAATACGCCGCAATCATTCTGGCTGATCCGCGTCGAAGGGTTCCTCGGCCAGCTCACCATCACGCTCGAGCAGCACTTGAACCTTTAGCTCGGCCTGAGCCAGCGCCGCCTGGCAATCGCGGGTCAGACCGATGCCCTGCTCAAAAGCGGCCAGCGAGTCTTCCAGCGACAATTCGCCATTCTCCAGACGCTCCACCAGCGTTTGCAGGTCAGCGAGAGATTGTTCGAAATCCAGTGCAGCTTTTTTGCGGGCCATGGCGGCTATTTCCGGTTGACGTTAAACCGGCGCGACACTAGCAGACATAGGGGTTATGGGCAAATGAGCGGGGCGTTTCGGACAATGAGTTCAGGAAGTGAATGCGACCTCTGTGATGAGGGGGCTTGCCCTAAAGCCGGTAAGTTAAACCATTTCAGCAGCGACGCGCCCCTTGTAGCAGCTGCCGGAGGCTGCGTTCGGCTGCGAAGCAGTCGTAAAATCAGAGATTGCGATACGTTAGGCATACGGCATTAGCCGGGTTCACGACTGCTGCGCAGCCGAACGCAGGCTTCGCCAGCTGCTACAGATCGCCTTACGGCTTAACTCATCGAGTGCAATGTCGATCATGATTAATCTGTTGAGTCATCCGGATCGCAGATTTGATATCGAGTACTGCGCCCGCCGCCGGGCAGGCGTTTCAGGCAGCCCTTCTCCAGCAGTTCGGCCAGATGACGGGTTGCGGTGGCTTTGGAAACCTTTGCCACTGCCTGATATTGAGCGGCGCTGATGCCGTTATCGAAACCTCGTTCCCCACCATCGAGCAAGCGATTCAATACTTTGGTCTGCTCGGTCGACAGTCCGGATTCCCGATGTGCCTGCCAGAAACGCGCCTTGCCCAGTACCGACTCAATCCGCGTCATGGCCTGCTGCAAGCTACGCAGCAAAGTCTGAAGAAACCACTCCAGCCATTCGGTGATATCCATCGTGGATTTCTGACTGGTTTCCAGCACTCGGTAATAGCCAGAACGATCATCCAGAATGCTCGCCGACATGGCGTAGAAACGGATGGCCTGAGCCTCACCCTGAGCCAGGGCCAGATCAGTGATCGTTCGCGTCAGGCGACCGTTGCCATCGTCGAAAGGATGCAACGTCACAAACCAGAAATGTGCGACGCCGGCCCTCAGCAAAGGGTCGAGGCCAACCTGATTTCGGCTGGCTTCAAACCAGCTCAGGAAGGTTTCGAGTTGTCGTTCAAGACCAAGGCGAGGCGGCGCTTCGAAGTGAACGGTCGGCCTGTCGAGTCGCCCCGAAACAACTTGCATCGGCTCGTCGCCGCGCAAGGCGCCAACATGGATCGACCGGGCGGCGAGATCCGTGTCTTGCTCAGGAAACAGCCATTTATGCCAATCCAGCAATCGAGCCAATGTCAGTGGTTCAGAGAAATGCCGGGTGGCATCGAGCATCAATTGCGCCAGGCCTTCGCTGCGCTGGCTGCTTTTATCGCCCGCGCCCTGTTCCAGCCCCAATCGTCGCGCCAATGATGACCGAACGGAGCCGATATTCAGTTGTTCGCCCTCAATCGCCGACGAGGTCACGATGTTCTGTAACAGCGCATCCAGTTCGCTTTGCGCGCTCAACGAGCGGCCTACCGAACTGGCCATGCCCATCAATTGACCCTGCGCCTGAACGCAGTCGCGCAACAGTGGCGCCAAATGCTCGGCTTGCCATTGAAAGCTCGGCCAATCAGGCTGCTGCCAGATCCAGTGAGGTGCCATGGAATCGGTACTCTTGGAATGAGTGAGCCAATTAAAAATGCTATTCGGCTCATGTGGTGAGCCGAATATGACGTCTATTCGGCTCATCGTCCAGTTGTTCGGACAGCATGTCGTCTCACGTCCCGGCTGCGATCGAATCGCGCAACATGTGGTTGGCTGCAGGTTAATGGGTTGTTCAGACTTTATATTCAGGCATTAAAAAGCCGGCTTGTGGCCGGCTTCTCGGGGACTGGCTTGGTTTATTTTTGGTAAACCGCGCCAGCCTTCAAAACGTACACCCGGATCTTGCGTCCGGCTGTGGGACTTGGCGAGAAAGTGATCTGCCTTGTCGGTGCGATCTGAGCCTGAAGAAGGGTCGATGCGCAAATGTGGGGCGCAGCATACTGATTTTTTTGAGGAATTCCCAGCCTTGGCATGCGGAGTAGAGCGGATTGTGGCGAGGCGTAGCAGCTGCCGAAGGCTGCGTTCGGCTGCGAAGCAGTCGTAAACCCGGTAACCATACTGTCCGCCATAGTGAATGGTTTGCGACTGCTGCGCAGTCGAACGGGGGCAAGCCCCCTCGCCACAGTGGGTAGCGTGCTTATAGGAAGGGCACTGACGGCCGGCGTTTATTGAGTGTCGACCACCAGAATACCCATCCCAATACCCTTATGTTTTGCTTGTCGATCTGTTCGGCACTGAAGATTTCGTCTGGATACTCGGTTCTGTTGTAGCTGCGCAATCGCAACGCATTGCCCGGCATCCGGTGCAGGTATTTGATCCGCAGCATCCCGTCATGCTCGATCGCATAAATTTCCCCATCAATCACCTGAGTCAGCCCACGGTCGACCGCAAGCGTGGAGCCATCTTCAATCTTTTCGCCCATGCTGTTACCGATCATGCAGATACAAATAGCATCGGCGTGCTTGATTTCCAGGGAGTCCAGATGGCTGCGAGGCAGGCGGATGGATTGGCTGGGGTCTTTGACGACGTGGGTTTTGTTGGAACCCGGGGCGGTGGCTGTTTCCTTGTAGAAGGGCAATTCGACGTCGACGGGCTCGATCACCGTGTAGATGCCGCGGATGGCCTGGGCATCGAAGGTGTTGCCGGACTCGTCGAGCACGCGCAGGCGTGAGGATTCTTTCGGGCCTTCGCCGGTTTTCAGCCAGTCGCTATTTACAGAGAGTAATTTGGCGACCTCTTCCATGCGGTAGGCGGGCACACCTCGGGTGTACCAGTTGTGGATATTTTGTGCTTCCGTGTCGAAGAAAGCGGCAAATCCTGTGGTAGTGATTTTCGCTGCTTCAAGGAGTGCTTTAAACCGTGGGCCGCTAGTGTTCTTTTTCATAAACACGAGTCTACTGGCGCAGGATGGGGGTTTGAATAAACGATTCGTTCAAATTTCGAGGGAAATTTAAGACTGGATGTAAGGCGCTTTTAGTGGAAACCAAACACGCAAAAACCAAAGCCAGGAAGCACTATACGTACCGTTAAAGATGCGACTTTCTGGGTGTGCGCCCACAAAAAACCCCGGATCAACCGGGGTTTTTCTTCAAGCATCGTAGCGTGCCGTGGCTTCTCAGCCTTTATAGGCAGCAACCGACTTGGTGATCGCGTCGCGAGCGGCATCGGCGCCGGCCCAGCCTTCGATCTTCACCCATTTGCCTTTTTCGAGATCTTTGTAGTTCTCGAAGAAGTGCTCGATCTGCTGAATCAGCAGCGCAGGCAGATCGGTGTATTCCTTTACGTCGACGTACAGCTGGGACAGCTTGTCGTGTGGAACCGCGATCACTTTGGCATCGCCGCCGCCGTCGTCGGTCATGTTCAGGATGCCGACGGGACGCGCGCGGATTACCGAACCTGGGGCAACCGGGTAAGGGGTTACGACCAGCACGTCGAGGGGATCACCGTCGTCGGCCAGGGTGTTGGGGATGTAACCGTAGTTGGCCGGGTAGAACATCGGGGTGGCCATGAAACGGTCAACGAACAGGCAATCGCTGTCTTTGTCGATTTCGTATTTGATCGGCGCGTGGTTGGCCGGGATCTCGATCGCGACGTAGATGTCGTTCGGCAGGTCTTTGCCAGCCGGAATCTTGCTGTAGCTCATTGGGCGGTGCCCCCGTTAGTTGACCAAAAACACTTGGCCGGATTGACCAAAAAGTGGCGGCGATTATAGGCATATTCTGCCACCGTTGCCATGCGCCAGAGGTCGTGTAGACCTTAGTCGTGTGCCTGATAGACAGGGTTCTCGGCCAGAAGTTGCCGTAGCCGGGCCAGCGGATCCTGCCGATAAAACAACTTAAGCTGCTCATAAACCTGTGGATATGCCTCGTGCAGCAAATCCGGGGCGCTGAAGAAGTATTCGCTGGTGACGGCGAAGAATTCGGCGGGGTTTTCCGCTGCGTACGGGTCGATGGCGGTTTCGGCGTCCGGGTTGCGATCCAGTTGCCGGTCGAGGTCGTCATAGGCTTCTTGCATGATTCTGGCCCAGTCGCTGACCCGCATATCGGCATGCAGCGGTGGCAAGCCATTGGCGTCGCCATTGAGCATGTCGAGTTTATGCGCGAGTTCGTGGATCACCAGGTTGTAGCCTTCCCAGCCACCGCTGGCCATCACGCCGGGCCAGGCGAGGATGATCGGGCCTTGCTGCCAGGCTTCGCCGCTGTGTTCGCCATCCCATTCGTGTTCGACGCCGCTGGCATCGCGATGGCGCTGGGGGCTGAGGAAATCGTCGGGGTAGAGGATGATTTCGTGAAAACCCTGATACCAGTTCAGATCGCCCAGGTGCAGCAGCGGCAATTGGGCCTGGGCGGCGAGCAGCAAGCGTTGCTCCTGGTGAAGCTCGACGCCGGGAAGGGCGGTCAGGTGTTTGTCTTGCAGGAACAGCACGCAGGCTTCCCGCAACCACTGGTCTTCGGCTGCGCTGAGGCCATCGAGAAACCTCAAGTGATGGCGCACCCGTTGCCACATGTCGTCGGCAATCGGATGCCTGGCCAGAGTGCGCTGGCGTCGCCAGGCGCTAAGAGACCACATCGTGAGTCAGCGTGGTTCGGCTTTGGACGTGGTATGACCGAGGCGGCTGCGGATCACGCTGATGATCATCGGTAGCAGCGACAGCAAGATGATGCCCACCACCAGCAGCGACAGGTTTTTCTTGATGAACGGTACGTTACCGAAGAAGTACCCGAGGGTGACCAGGCCCCCCACCCAGAGGATGGTGCCAAGGATGCTGAAGGCAAAGAAACGAGGGTAAGGCATTTTGCCTACACCGGCGACGAACGGCGCAAACGTACGGATGATCGGCAGGAAACGCGCCAGGGTCACGGTTTTGCCGCCGTGCTTTTCGTAGAAGTCGTGGGTTTGTTGCAGGTAGTCGCGACGGAATATTTTCGAGTTCGGGTTTCTGAACAGTTTTTCGCCGACGGTGCGACCGATCACGTAGTTGGTGCTGTCACCGAGAATCGCCGCCAGCATCAGCAGGCCGCCCAGCAGCACCGGGTCCATGCTGCCACCGGCCGCCACTGCGCCGGCGATGAATAGCAGGGAGTCGCCCGGCAGGAATGGCATCACCACCAGACCGGTTTCGCAGAAGATCACCAGAAACAGAATGGCGTAAATCCATGCCCCGTAGTTAGTCACCAGCAGGTCGAGGTAAACATCGAGATGCAGGATAAGGTCGATCGGGTTGAAATCCATGGAAAGCACCTGTGGTGATGGCCCGACTCTGCAGGCCTGTGCGGATGGCTTCGCGTAAGACTACAGCTAAGTGTGAATTTTCTTACGAGCCGGAAGAGCGGGCATTATACGGGGAGAGAAGCGAAAAACGCCTTGAGTTTGTAGCGAGGGATGTCGACGGGACGATCATAGGCCTGTTGGCTTTGCACAATCCTTGTGGCGAGGGGGCTTGCTCCCGTTGGGTTGCAAAGCGCCCCCTGAACCAGGCAGTCACGGTTTTTCAGATACACCGCATGCTGAGGTTTTACGACGGCTGCGCCGCCGAACGGGGGCAAGCCCCCTCGCCACGACAAGCCCTCTGGCTACAGCAAGCCCCCCGCGCGCCACAGCTCCTCGCCACAAAGGCCTCAGTGCATTACAGCTCCTCACTGATCGGCAATACGTAGTTCTTGAACTCGGTGTCTTCCCTGAACCCGATGGATTCATAGGTTTTCTGCGCGACTTCGTTGTTGCTGCTGGTGGAAACGCGCATACGCACGGCGTTGGTTTCCTTGGCCATTTTTTTTGCGGTACGGATCAGGTTGTCGGCCACCAACTGGCGGCGGGCGTCTTCGGCGACGTAGATATCGTTGAGGATCCACACGCGTTTAAGCGAAAGGGACGAAAAGCTGGGGTATAGCTGACAGAAACCCATCAGCTTGTTGTTGTCGTCATCGGCCAGGGCCAGGTAGATCACCGATTCCTTGCGCCGCAGGCGTTTCTCAAGGAACGCCCGGGATGAGTCCGGATACGGCAGGGAACCGTAAAACTCACGATATTTGACGAACAACGGGGTCAGCAGGTCGAGGTGTTCGAGGGTCGCTTGAATAATCCGCATGGTAGGTCTCGTCTTCAAGTGGCTGTCTTACGTGGTGACGGCGATGGGAAATCCCTGGCGGCCGTGCATCGATCCTGCCTGAATCCTGAATGGAAACGCAATGCGGAAACGGTTCAGGCATCCGACGGGCTCAGTAGGAAATTACCCTTCATGCCCGCACCATTGTCCGATTCCAGCGTCTGAACCTGGGCTTCGTCCTTCAGACTGACCCCTGATATCTGCCGCCGACAGGCTTCGCGCATCAAATACAGTAGCCGGTGTGCTGCCATGCCGTAACTCAAGCCTTCGAGGCGGACATTCGAGATGCAATTGCGATAGGCATCCGTCAGTCCGACCTTGGGATTATAGGTGAAATACAGTCCCAGGCTGTCTGGCGAGCTCAAGCCGGGGCGCTCGCCGATCAAAATGACCACCATCTTCGCGCCTAACAGCTCGCCAATCTCATCGGCCACTGCAACTCGGCCCTGTTCCACCAGGATCACTGGCGACAGGGACCAGCCCTCATTGGCTGTCTGTTCTTCCATGCGCGCCAGAAACGGTAAGGTGTGGCGATGAACGGCCAATGCCGAGAGCCCATCGGCCACCACGACCGCCAAGTCCACCCCGTCAGGATGATTCCGAGCATGGTCGCGCAGAGTCTGCGCCGACTCATCACTCAACTTGCGCCCCAGATCGGGGCGCTGCAGATAGCTGTTGCGATCCGAGGCGGCGCTGTGCAGCAGCAGATGCTCACGTCCACGCTCGGCCAGTTGCGAACTGAGCCCCTTGTGATCGAACGGCAGGTGCACCGCATCCCGGGCCTGTGCGTGGGCGTATTGAAAATCCAGCTGTGCACGGGTCGGCATGCTGGTGCCTGTACGACCGAGAGCAATACGTGCCGGGGTCAGGCGACGCAGTTCCAGCAACGGGTTTTGCGGATCGACAGGTGGTTTATCCATCTCAATACTCATCCCAGTTGCCCCATGGCCTGACGGAAGGCTGGCGGCAGGTTGTCGCCGAAGTGAATTTTGCCGTCTGCCTGGGTGAAGATGCCCATGTTCGCCAGCCACTGTTCAAACTCCGGCGCCGGTTTCAGGCCCAGGGTTTTCCGGGCGTAGAGGGCGTCGTGGAACGAGGTGGTCTGGTAATTGAGCATGATGTCGTCGGAGCCGGGGATGCCCATGATGAAGTTGATCCCGGCCACGCCCAATAAAGTCAGCAGGGTATCCATGTCGTCTTGATCGGCTTCGGCGTGATTGGTGTAGCAAATGTCGCAACCCATGGGCACGCCCAGCAGCTTGCCGCAGAAGTGGTCCTCGAGGCCGGCACGGATGATCTGTTTGCCGTTGTACAGGTATTCGGGGCCGATGAAGCCTACGACGGTGTTGACCAGAAACGGTTTGAAATGGCGTGCCACGGCGTAGGCGCGGGTTTCGCAGGTCTGTTGATCAATGCCGTGGTGAGCATTGGCCGACAAGGCGCTGCCTTGGCCGGTTTCGAAATACATCAGGTTCTGGCCCAACGTACCGCGATTCAGGCTCAAGCCCGCGTCATAGCCTTCCTGCAAGACGTTTAGGTTGATACCGAAACTGGCGTTGGCCGCTTCAGTGCCGGCGATCGACTGGAACACCAGGTCCAGCGGAACGCCACGGTTCACCGCCTCGATGGAGGTAGTAACGTGGGTCAGTACGCAGGCCTGTGTAGGAATTTCGTAGCGCTGGATGATTGCATCGAGCATTTCCAGCATGGCGCAGATCGAGGCGATGCTGTCGGTAGCCGGGTTGATGCCGATCATTGCATCACCATTGCCGTACAGCAGGCCATCGAGAATGCTCGCGGCGATACCGGCCGGTTCGTCGGTGGGGTGATTGGGTTGCAGGCGAGTCGAGAGCCGGCCACGCAGGCCCAGGGTGCCGCGAAATGTCGTGACCACGCGGATTTTTTGCGCCACCAGCACCAGGTCTTGCACGCGCATGATCTTCGACACGGCGGCAGCCATTTCCGGGATCAGGCCCGGTGCGAGGGCGCGCAGGCTCTGTTCGTCGGCGGCATCGCTGAGCAGCCAATCGCGAAAGCCGCCGACAGTGAGGTGGCTGACCGCTTTAAAAGCCTGTTTGTCGTGGGTGTCGATGATCAGCCGAGTGACTTCATCGGTCTCGTAAGGAATCAGTACTTCTTGCAGGAAATGAGTCAGCGGGATGTCAGCCAGGGCCATCTGCGCGGCTACGCGCTCGCCATCATTGAGGGCGGCGACGCCGGCCAGAAAATCTCCGGAGCGCGCCGGGCTGGCCTTGGCCATGACATCCTTGAGGCTCTCGAAGCGGTAGGTCTGGGCGCCGATGGTATGGGCAAATACGGCCATGGTGTCCTCCTGGTTAATTGATGACCTGTAGGCGCGAGGCTTGCCCGCGAAAAACGATAACGCGGTGTATCAGTCAGACCGCATCATGCCCTTCGCGGGCAAGCCTCGCTCCTACAAGAATGGGGCGCTCCCAAATAGGGCGTGCGCCCGACTCCGGTGCAATTAGATACCTTCGAGCATCGCATCCGCCGGCGCGTCGGAACGCTGCTTGGCCGTCAATTGGAAATACAGGTAACCGGCCGCCATGAACCCGAGGAACACACACCCGATCAAGGGGTTGAACCACGCCATCGCCACCAGGCACACCACCGCCAGAAACAGTGCGATCCCCGGCACGATAGGGTAGCCCGGTGCGCGGAAGGTGCGTTCCAGGTTCGGCTCGGTTTTACGCAGTTTGAACAGGCTCAGCATACTGATGATGTACATCACGATGGCGCCAAATACCGACATGGTGATCATCGCAGCCGTCAGTGTCATGCCCTGCAGATTGACCAGCCCGTCGCTGTAGATTGCCGCGATGCCGATCACGCCGCCCGCCAGAATCGCCCGGTGCGGTGTCTGGAAACGCGAGAGTTTGGCCAGCCCTTTAGGCAGGTAACCGGCGCGAGCCAGGGCGAAGAATTGGCGCGAATAGCCAAGAATGATCCCGTGGAAACTCGCCACCAGGCCGAACAGGCCGATCCAGACCAGCATGTGCATCCAGGTCGAATCATTGCCAACCACCGCTTTCATCGCCTGAGGCAACGGATCGTTGATGTTCGACAGTTGGCGCCAGTCGCCGACACCGCCCGCCATCACCATGACGCCGATAGCCAGGAACACCAACGTCAGAATGCCACTGACGTAAGCCCGGGGAATCGTGCGTTTCGGGTCCTTGGCTTCTTCGGCGGCCATGGCTGCGCCTTCAATGGCGAGAAAGAACCAGATTGCAAAGGGAATTGCCGCAAAAATACCGGGGATTGAGGCCAGGGTGAATTCGTTGGTGCCCGACCAGCCATTGAGCACGAAATTGCTGAAGCTGAAGCCCGGTGCAACCACACCCATGAACACCAGCAGTTCGGCAACCGCCAGCACGGTAACCACCAACTCGAACGTGGCGGCGATGCTTACGCCGAGGATATTCAAGCCCATGAACACTAAATAGGCGCCCACAGCGGCAAGCTTCGGATCCAGTTCCGGGTATTGCACATTGAGGTAGGCGCCGATGGCCATGGCAATCGCCGGTGGCGCAAAAACGAACTCGATCAGGGTCGCAATGCCGGCGATCAGTCCGCCTTTTTCGCCGAAGGCCCGTCGGCTGTAGGCAAACGGCCCGCCAGCGTGGGGAATGGCGGTGGTCAATTCGGTGAAACTGAAGATGAAGCAGGTGTACATCGTCGCCACCATCAGGGCAGTGACGAGAAAGCCCAGGGTTCCTGCGGTGCCCCAGCCGTAACTCCAGCCGAAGTACTCGCCGGAAATCACCAGGCCGACGGCAATGCCCCATAGATGCAGGGTGCCGAGTGTGGGTTTGAGCTGTGTAGTAGAAGTCATAAGTCCTCTCTGTCTTTTTTATTGTTTGATCTGTTGGACTTTCGGGTATGGCGTTTATGTGTGCTACAGGCACGCAAAGCCCGTGCCAGAGCAGCAGGGCGATGTGGGTTGTGTCAGTGGAGGCGCCTTCGCTGGCAAGCCATGCTCCTACAGATCACTGATACCTGTAGGAGCGAGCGGTGCGGTGATCCGACTTGCCCGCGAAAGCCGTTACGCGCTATCGCGACGAGTTAGAAGAAGCCCAACGGATTGATGTCGTAGCTCACCAGCAGGTTTTTGGTCTGCTGATAGTGGTCGAGCATCATCTTGTGGGTTTCACGGCCGACGCCGGACTTTTTGTAGCCCCCGAACGCGGCATGAGCCGGGTACAGGTGATAGCAGTTGGTCCACACACGACCGGCCTTGATGGCGCGGCCCATGCGATAAGCGCGGTTGATGTCGCGGGTCCAGAGGCCGGCACCCAGGCCGAACTCGGTGTCGTTGGCGATGGCCAAGGCTTCGGCTTCGTCCTTGAAGGTGGTGATGCTCACTACCGGGCCAAAGATTTCTTCCTGGAACACGCGCATTTTGTTGGTGCCCTTGAGCAGGGTCGGCTGGATGTAGTATCCGGTCGCCAGGCTGCCCTCGAGTTTTTCCACTTTGCCGCCGGTCAACAACTCGGCGCCTTCGCCCTTGGCGATGTCCAGGTACGAAAGGATTTTGTCGAATTGCTGCTCGGACGCCTGGGCGCCGACCATGGTGTCGGTGTCCAGCGGGTCGCCACGTTTGATTTGCAGGACCTTCTTCATCACCACTTGCATGAATTCGTCGTAGATCGACTCTTGCACCAAGGCGCGGGACGGGCAGGTGCAGACTTCGCCCTGGTTGAAGAACGCCAGCACCAGGCCTTCAGCGGCTTTCTCGATGAAAGTCGGTTCGGCCTGCATGATGTCTTCGAAGAAGATGTTCGGCGACTTGCCACCCAGCTCCACGGTGGACGGAATGATGTTTTCGGCGGCGCATTTCATGATGTGCGAGCCGACCGGGGTCGAGCCGGTGAATGCGATCTTGGCGATGCGCTTGCTGGTGGCCAGGGCTTCCCCGGCTTCTTTGCCGAAGCCTTGCACCACGTTGAGCACGCCAGGTGGCAGCAGGTCGCCGATCAGTTCCATCAGCACGGTGATGCCCAGCGGGGTTTGCTCGGCCGGCTTGAGGACCACGCAGTTGCCGGCGGCGAGGGCAGGGGCGAGTTTCCAGGCGGCCATCAGGATCGGGAAGTTCCACGGAATGATCTGCCCGACCACGCCCAGCGGTTCATGGATGTGATAGGCCACGGTGTTGCCGTCGATCTCGGCGGCGCTACCTTCCTGGGCGCGGATGCAACCGGCGAAGTAGCGGAAATGGTCGGCGGCCAGCGGGATGTCGGCGTTGAGGGTTTCGCGAACGGCCTTGCCGTTGTCCCAGGATTCGGTGATCGCCAGCACTTCCAGGTTCTGTTCGATGCGATCGGCGATTTTCAGCAGCACCAGCGAGCGTGCCTGGGCGGACGTGGCGCCCCAGGCATCGGCGGCGGCATGGGCAGCGTCCAGGGCCTTTTCGATGTCTTCGGCAGTGGAGCGCGGAAATTCGGCAATAGGTTGGCCGTTGACCGGCGATGTATTGGTGAAGTACTGACCTTTGACAGGCGCGACGAACTCGCCGCCGATGTAGTTACCGTATTTGCTCTTGAACGAAACGATAGCGCCTTCAGTACCGGGGTGAGCGTAACGCATGATGGGTTTCTCCTTGGCTTTTGTGCTTATAAGGGAGGACGCGCTAAAGCGCTGCATTAAGCGTAGAGCAAAGCTCGGGCCAGCGCCTTGCAGGTCAGGTAAATCAAGGCTTTGCGTGTTTTTTGTCGGACGGATGGGCAGTGTTTGTGACGTTTACGGTACAGCCTGTGTGACACTTTGTACCGTTTGTGGCGCGGCCTGTGACTTGGCGGTCTTGCAAGCATTGCAATGCTGGCCAGGCTGGAGGATGCTCGAACCTCCCTCCTTGTAGGAGCGAGGCTTGCCCGCGAAAGCCATGATTCGGTTTGCCTGATGCACCGCGTTATCGTTCTTCGCGGGCAAGCCACGCTCCTACACGGGGATGTAAACCGCTCGGGGAGAATAATAAGAAATGCACGACAACCATTTGAGTCGCCATGCCCAGCAAGTGCTGACCGTGACCCAAGGCAAATCCCACTTGCACGGTCCCGGCAGTGATCCGTCCATTGCCCGTTCCTGGTTGCGTTGTCTTGAGGATTATCACCTCGACCCGGCCCTGACCATGGCGCCGACGGTACTCGAGCATGGCCGCGTGCTGGAAAGTCGCGAACGTTTGCAGCAAGTGCTGCAAATCGCCGGCACCGAAATGACCAGCCTCCACCAGCAGCTTTCCGGCGCCGGCCATGCGGTGCTGCTGACCGATGCTCGCGGGGTGATCCTCAATTGCGTCACTGCGCCCACCGAACGGAAGATTTTCGAGCGCGCCGGCCTTTGGCTGGGCGCCGACTGGAGCGAAGCCTGCGAAGGCACCAATGGCATCGGCACCTGTCTGGTGGAGCGCCAATCCCTGACCATCCATCAAGACGAACATTTCCGGGGGCGTCACACCGGCCTGACCTGCTCGGCAAGTCCGGTGTTCGATCCGCACGGTGAGCTGCTGGCGGTGCTCGATGTATCTTCGGCGCGTCACGAAGTTTCGCGTCAGAGCCAGTTCCACACCATGGCCCTGGTCAATCTGTCGGCGAAGATGATCGAGAGCTGCTATTTCCTGCGTTACTTCGACAACCAATGGTTGCTGCGTTTTCACTTGCAGGCCGAGTCTGTCGGGCTGTTCAGCGAAGGGTTGCTGGCGTTCGATGGGGAAGGGCGGATCAGTGCGGTCAACCAGAGTGCGCTGAATTTACTGGGGCATATTCGTGGCGGGCTGTTAGGCAAACCGGTGGAGGCGTTTTTCGACTGTTCGCTGGATGAATTGCTCGGCCGCGCGAGCGCCAACGCCAGTGCCAGTTGGCCATTGCGCACCCGTGACGGACGGCGGTTGTTTGCCGTATTGCGCGGGCAGCCGCGCAGTATTCCGGTACCGGTGGTGCAAAGCCCCAGGGTTGCCGAGCGTCCGCGCTTGTCAGGCATTTGCCTGGACGATGCCGCGTTGCAGGAGGATTTCCGCAAGGCCTTGCGCGTGTTTGAACGAGATGTGCCGTTGCTGATCAACGGCGAAACCGGTTCCGGCAAGGAAGCTTTCGCCAAAGCCGTGCATCAGGCCAGTCAACGGGCCGAAAAATCGTTCGTTGCCCTCAATTGCGCGGCGATTCCCGAAAGCCTGATCGAAAGCGAACTGTTCGGCTATCGCGGCGGCAGTTTCACCGGCGCCCGCAAGGAAGGCATGCGCGGCAAGTTGCAGCAGGCCGATGGCGGGACGTTGTTCCTCGATGAAATCGGAGACATGCCGCTGAGCATGCAGACCCGGCTATTAAGGGTGCTGGAAGACCGTCAAGTGGTGCCGATTGGCGGTGAGCCGGAGCCGGTCAATGTGCGGATCATCAGCGCCACTCACCGTAATCTGCTTGAACGGGTGCAGGCGGGCAGTTTCCGCGAGGATCTGTATTACCGGCTCAATGGGCTGGAAGTCGCATTGCCGGCGTTGCGCGAGCGTTCTGACAAATCGCAGTTGCTCGACTTTTTGCTGGCCGAAGAGGCGGGCGCGGAGACAGTGCTGATTGATGCGCCGGCGCGGCAGGCCTTGCTGGATTTTGCCTGGCCGGGGAACGTGCGGCAGTTGCGCAATGTGCTGCGGACCCTGGCGGCATTGTGTGATGGCGGGCGGATCGGCCTGGAGGATTTGCCGGCGATGATTCGACAGGCTCGGGCGGTAACGGTGTCAGCGGTTGAAGAACCGTCCGAGTATCCGCTGGACGATGCCGAGCGGCTGGCGTTGCTGACGGTGCTGGAGCAGCAGCGCTGGCACATGACGCATACCGCTGAACAGCTGGGCGTCAGCCGCAATACCCTCTACAGAAAGCTGCGCAAACACGGTATCGCCCGCTAGATGCACCGGATCCTGACTTTGTAGGAGCGAGGCTTGCCCGCGAAGCTTTTGGCGTACTCGAGGATGCCTTCGCGGGCGAGCCTCGCTCCAACCGGTTCTGCGCTGATTTCAAACTCTGAGTGCGAATTTCCCCACCCTACGCTAACCTGCGGCCATGTTTTACGAGGTCGACTTATGCACATTCATATTCTTGGTATTTGCGGCACTTTCATGGGTTCGATGGCGGTTCTGGCCAAAGAGCTGGGCCATCACGTGACGGGCTCCGATGCCAACGTCTATCCACCAATGAGTACTCAGCTGCAAGCCCAGGGCATTGAGTTGACCCAAGGTTACGATCCGGCGCAGCTCGATCCGGCCCCGGACCTGGTGGTGATCGGCAATGCCATGTCCCGCGGCAATCCGGCCGTCGAATACGTGCTGAACAAAGGCCTGCCGTACGTCTCCGGCCCGCAATGGCTGGCCGATCACGTGTTGCAAGGCCGCTGGGTGCTGGCGGTTGCCGGCACTCACGGCAAAACCACCACCAGCAGCATGCTCGCCTGGGTTCTGGAGCACGCGGGCATGAGTCCGGGTTTCCTGATCGGCGGTGTGCCGCAGAATTTCTCGGTCTCGGCGCGTTTGGGCGATACGCCGTTCTTCGTGATCGAAGCCGACGAATACGACAGCGCGTTCTTCGACAAGCGCTCGAAATTCGTCCACTACCGCCCGCGTACAGCGATTTTGAACAATCTTGAGTTCGATCACGCGGACATCTTCCCGGATCTGCCGGCCATCGAACGGCAATTTCACCATTTGGTGCGAACCATCCCCAGCGAAGGCCTGGTGATTCACCCGACCACCGAGCCGGCATTACTGCGCGTGATCGAAATGGGCTGCTGGACCCCGGTGCAAACCACCGGTGCCGGTGGCCAATGGCAAGTCAAACTGCTCAGTGAAGACGGCTCGAAATTCGAAGTGATGTTCGAGGACGCCGTTCAAGGCGTGGTCGAGTGGGACATGACCGGTCAGCACAACGTTGCCAACGCCTTGGCCACCTTGGCCGCCGCACGCCATGTTGGCGTCGTGCCGTCGATGGGTATCGCTGCACTGAGCGCGTTCAAAAGCGTCAAACGGCGGATGGAAAAAGTCGCGCAAGTCCGTGGCATCACCATTTACGATGATTTCGCTCATCACCCGACCGCGATCGCCACCACCCTTGACGGCCTGCGCAAACGTATTGGTGATGCGCCGCTGATCGCGATCATCGAGCCGCGCTCCAACTCCATGAAGCTTGGCGCGCACCGTGATGGCTTGCCGGAAAGTGTGGTCGATGCCGATCAGGTGATCTGGTATTCGCCCGCCAACCTCGGTTGGGACCTGGGCGCCACCGCGGCGTTGTGCACCGTGCCGTCAATCGTCAGCGATTCGCTGGAAGGCATCATCGAGCGCGTGAAGAGCCAGGCTCAGCCCGGCACTCACGTGGTGATCATGAGCAACGGCGGCTTCGGCGGCCTGCACGGCAAACTGGCCGAGGCGCTGCAATGAACAACGGTCCGGAACGCATCACTCTGGCGATGACCGGCGCTTCGGGCGCCCAGTACGGCTTGCGCCTGCTCGACTGCCTGGTGCGTGAAGACCGCGAGGTGCACTTCCTGATTTCCAAGGCGGCGCAACTGGTGATGGCCACCGAAACCGATGTCTCGCTGCCGCCCAAGCCGCAGATGATGCAAGCTTTCCTCACTGAATACACCGGCGCCGCCGCCGGGCAGATTCGGGTGTATGGCAAGGAAGACTGGATGTCGCCGGTGGCTTCGGGTTCCGGCTCGCCAGCGGCGATGGTGGTGGTGCCGTGTTCCACCGGAACCTTGTCGGCTATCGCGACCGGCGCCTGCAACAACTTGATCGAACGGGCGGCCGACGTGACCTTGAAGGAGCGCCGCCAGTTGATTCTGGTACCACGCGAGGCGCCGTATTCGAGCATTCATCTGGAGAACATGCTCAAGCTGTCCAACATGGGCGTGACGATTTTGCCGGCGTCGCCGGGCTTCTATCACCAGCCGCAGACTATCGATGACCTGATCGACTTCGTCGTGGCGCGAATTCTCAATTGTTTGAATATTCCGCAAGACATGCTGCCGCGTTGGGGCGAACACCATTTGAGCAGCGATGAATAAGCTGCTGGTCATGCTGCTGGCTTTGCAATTGGCGGGTTGCGCCACCGTGCGCACCCTTGATGCAGCCAAGCCTGGAGCGCCGGTGGTGTATTCGGGGACACGACTGGATTTGTATGCGCTGAACGGCGGCTGCTGTGCCATGGACCGGTTTGGCGCCGAAGCGCCGAGTTATCCGGCTGTTGACCTGCCGGCCAGTGCGTTGCTCGACACGCTGCTGTTGCCGCTGTCGCTATTGACGGTGATTGGCGTGAGTTTTCAAGCGACTGGCGGATTGTAAAAAGCCCTGTGGCGAGGGGCTTGCCCCCGTTGGGTCGCGCAGCGGCCCTCCGTTTCTTCAGCTGCATTGAATCGCCTGGATTTGCGGCTGCTTCGCAGCCGAACGGGGGCAAGCCCCCTCGCCACAGGTCCGCGGTCGGCCTGAAATTACTTGCCTAATTTACGCAACTCATCCGACTCGACAATCCGCACGCCATCCTGCTCTTCCAGCGCTAGGCGCCACATGGCGCGGGCCAGTTGGCAGGCTTCGATGCCGTGGTATTTGCCCGGAATCAATTTCGACAGTGGACCGGCAACCCGTTCGGCCAGTCGCGGCTCGACGCGATCACCCAACAACAGCGAAGGCCGGCAAATGGTCAGCTGCGGCCAATTCTGCGCGCGCAATGCGTGTTCCATTTCGCCTTTGACCCGGTTGTAGAAAATCGGGGATCTGCGATCGGCTCCCAAGGCGCTGATCACGATCAAGTGCCGTGCACCCATTTCCCGCGCACGTTTGGCGAAGGCCACCACCATGTCCAGGTCCACCGCGCGAAACGCTTCCTCGGAGCCGGCCTTTTTGATCGTGGTGCCGAGGCAGCAGTAGGCAATGTCGACGCGCCCGTTCAGTTGCGGCAAAAACACCGCCGGATCGCCAACCGGGTTTTCCAGGTGAGGATGTTCGGCCAGTGGCCGGCGAGAGGGGGCTAATACCCGTGTAATCGTTGGCTCATTGAGTAGACGGTCAAGCAAATGTTCACCGGTTAACCCGGTAGCTCCGGCAAGCAATACATGCTGAGGCGTCAAGTACATAGTCATTCCCCCTTGATACTATTCAGCTTAGTTGCTCTTTTCATCCTTGCTGACTGAGACACTTTGCAGGGCTTTTCGTGCTTGCTGTTTGCGTAACGATTGCCAGTGGGCGAGCACGGTTTTCGGCGCCCAGATTTGCGGCTCCGAGGCTTCGAAATTGTCGGCCAGTTCGCGTTCGGCCACGGTGGCACTGGCCAGTTTGAAGGCATGCTCCAGATCGTCGGTCTGGTTCAGCGCCTGGGCGAACAGCGCGTCGCCAAAGTAGGTGAAGTTGGCTTCTTCCGAACACCCGAAGGACACTCGATCGGCGCGCGAGGCGGTCATGATCAGGGTGCGTTCGTCCTTGAGGGCGGGAATGAAACCGCCGGAATAACAGGATGAAATCACGATGATTTTGTCGCGCTTTTTCAAGGGCGCGAGGACGGCGGCGAGTTCATCGCCCGGCAGGTCGGCCAGTTCCATGCGTGGCTGGTCGAGTACCAGTTCGTGTTCGCTGGTGCCGTGGCTGGTCAGGTAAATGAACAGCAGGTCTTCCGGGCCGCTACGTTCGGCCAGGGTCTGGGCGGCGCGGCGCAGGGTTTCCCGGGTGGCCATCGGTCGGTCGCCCAGGTGGTCGCGATGGTTGACCAGGCGAATCTGGCCGAAGGCGCCGAAACGGCTGGCGAGCATGTTGGCGACATAGTCGGACTCGCGCAGGAACACACTCTGCTTGCCGTCGCCGCCGAGGGTCAAGGTGTACAGTTCGACCGCGGAGGTTGAGGCCGGGACATTGGCCAGTGCATCGTCGAGCAAGCGACCCTGAGCCAGCAAACCGAGCTCCAGAGGGTCGGGTAGCAGCTTGTCGTCGGCATCGCGCACGCGCTGACTATTGACCCAGGCGCCGCTCTGCACCGTGCCATCGGTCAGCACCAAAGTACCTTGGCCCTGATAGTTGTCGCCGTCGAACTGGCCGACATAGAAGCTGCCGTCAGCCAGGTTCAAGCGACCCTGACCGGTGAAACGCCAGTCGCTGAAGTGACCGATGTAGTGACTGCCATCGGCGCCGATCAACTCGCCCTTGCCGCCGAGCACGCCTTCCTTGAACTGACCGAGCCAGACATCGCCATCGGCGTTTTCGTAGCGGCCCTTGCCGTGCAGTTGATTGTTCTTGAAACCGCCGACATAGATATCGCCATCGGCGCTGTTGAAGGTGCCGTTGCCTTCCAGCTGGCCGTTAACGAAATGCCCGGTGAACTGATTCCCGCTGGCATCGCTGCGCTGGCCTTCGCCGTTGGGTTTGCCGTGGGCGAATTGACCCTGGTACTGGCTGCCGTCTGCGAGTTCCAGACGACCGAGCCCTGAATATTGATCGGCCTTGAATTCGCCGCGGTAAGTCATGGCGTTTTCTTTGAGGGTGCCTTCGCCGTCGCGTCTGCCCGCCTTGAAACCGCCGGTGTAGCTGCTGCCAGGAGTGGTCAGCGTGCCTTGGCCGTCGAATAGCCCTTGCTGGAATTGCCCGCGATAGACCTCGCCATTGCTGCCATGCCATTCGCCCTGGCCATGCCATTGGCCTTTATCGAACTGACCGGCGTACCAGCTGCCGTTCGGATAATCGATACGGCCTTCGCCTTGCAGCAAGCCATTGACCAGATCACCGCGATAACGTCCGCCGTCCGGCAGGCGCGCATCGGGGGGCAACAGCGATTCGCCATCGCCGCAAGCGGTAAGCAACAAGGTCAAAGCAAGAAGTGCAAATGAGCGCATAGCGGGATCCGGGCAATTAGGAGACCGAGTATGCCGCAGCTATGTGTCGCATTTATAGAGACGCAGCACAGACACAGCGCGAAGCAGCGTGAGCTGCTTCGCATCCGGGAGGCTTTACACGAAGCAGAGGGACAGCGACTCGGCGATATACGCCGGTTTGTCCGACCCTTCGATTTCAAGCGTGGCGATGACCTTGAGTAACCATTGGCCGGGTTTCTTTTCGGTGACCTCGTTCATGTCAACCTTGAGTCGAACCCTGGAATCGACCTTCACAGGCTGGATGAAACGCACGCTGTCCAGACCATAGTTGACGACCATCTTTGCACCTTCGGGCACGATGAAGATGTCTTCCATCAGTTTGGGGATCAGCGACAACGACAAAAAACCGTGGGCGATGGTGCTGCCAAAAGGTGTTTGCGCGGCTTTGACCGGGTCGACATGGATGAACTGAAAATCGCCTGTGGCTTCTGCGAAGAGGTCGATACGTTTCTGGTCGATGGTGAGCCATTCGGAACGTCCGAGTTCCTTGCCGACATAATCTTTGAGCTCTGCAACTGGAACCTGGGGCATTGAGACTCTCCTTGGGTTTATCGGTTTTATAGTTTTCGAGTGGGGGATGTGACCTCCCTGCGAACCACTTTAGATCAACATGGCAAATTGCTCCGGTCAACTGTCCATGCTTTTGGCGAATGCCGGTTCATAGCGTTGGCGTGCTTATAATGTCGGGCCCCTTCTTTGTGGGAGCGTGCGCGGGAGATGATGGATGTTGTTACGTGGCCTGACCTGGCTGGTGCTTTTTCAATTGCTCGGCACCGCCCTTAACCATTTGTTTTTGCCGGTGCTGCCAGGGCCGATCATTGGTCTGCTGTTGCTGCTGGGATACCTGATTATTCGCGGTCAGGTCGGCGAACCGCTGAACCTGGCGGCCAGCAGCCTGCTGCGTTATCTGCCGTTGCTGCTGGTGCCGCCAGCGGTGGGCGTGATGGTTTACGCTGCCGATATTGCCGCGGATTTCTGGGCGATCACCGGTGCGCTGGTGTTGTCGCTGCTGCTGTCGATGGCCTTCGCCGGCGTATTGATGCAGCGCATGGTCAAGCGTCACGCGCATCATGAGGACGGCCAATGACTTTCGATTGGCAGGGCGCCTGGGCGTCGGTGATCCATCATCCATTGTTCGGTATTGGCATTACCTTGGGCGCGTATCAATTGGTGCTGGCGTGCTACGAGAAAACCCGCTGGATTTTTCTGCAGCCGGTACTGGTCTCCATGTTGCTGGTCATCGCTGTCCTGATCGGTTGCGGCTTAAGCTACGCCGAATATCGCAAGAGCACCGAGATCCTCAGCATCTTGCTCGGGCCGGCCACTGTTGCGCTGGCGGTGCCGCTGTACCTCAATCTGCGGCGGATCCGGCAGTTGTTCTGGCCGATATTTACTACGCTGGTGATAGGTGGCGTGGTCGCCACGGGCATGGGTGTGTTGCTGGGCTGGGGCTTCGGCGCCGAACACATGATCCTGATGACCATGGCACCCAAGTCGGTCACCTCGCCGATTGCCATGCTGGTGGCGGAGCAGATAGGTGGCGTCGCGGCATTGGCCGCGGTGTTCGTATTGATTACCGGAGTGATCGGGGCGATCTTCGGGCCGAGTCTTCTGACTCGCCTCGGTGTCCACAGTCCAGAGGCCCGCGGCATGGCCTTGGGCATGACCGCCCACGCGGTCGGCACTTCGGTGGCCTTGCAGGAAAGTGAAGAGTGCGGTGCCTTTGCGGCGCTGGCGATGAGTCTGATGGGCGTAGCCACGGCGGTATTCCTGCCGTTGGCGGTGTCGATGGTGGTATAAGGAAATGTCTATGAGTCTGCCGCTTTTTCCGCTGAACACGGTGCTGTTTCCGGACTGCATCCTCGACTTGCAGATCTTCGAGGCGCGCTATCTGGACATGATTGGTCTCTGCATGAAACAGGGCGTCGGCTTCGGCGTGGTGTGCATCCTCGACGGCAAGGAAGTGGGCATCGCCCCCGAAGGCTACGCACGGGTAGGGTGCGAGGCACTGATCACCGATTTCCATCAGCAAGACAATGGCCTGCTGGGTATTCGGGTGAAAGGCGGGCGGCGTTTCCGCGTTGTGCGTACCGAGGTGCAGCGCGACCAATTGATCATCGCTGAAGTCGAGTGGCTCAAAGATGAACCCGAACAACCGCTACAGGATGAAGACGCCGACCTGGTCGCGTTGCTCAAGGCCTTGGCGGAACATCCGATGGTCGAAGCGCTGGACATGGGCACCGAGGCGGCGGGGCAACAGTCGCTGGCCAATCAATTGGCATACCTGTTGCCGTTTGCCGACACGGACAAGATCAACCTGCTGCAACTCGATGATCCGCAGCAACGTCTGGATGCGATTCAGGCGTTGCTGGATAAGTTGCAGGGTGACTTGTTTGCCTGACGCGCGCTTTTGATCTTTCAGTACGCGTATCTCAACATCGCATGCGGCATGTGCTTCAACACAAAGAAACCGAACAACGCCACCAATGAAGGCAATACCAGCCACCAGATTTTCGACGGCATGGCGTTGAGTGATATCTGCCGTTGAGTCAGCCAGAGGCTGGCTGCACATACGCATGCCGCCAGCATCGCGCCGGCCAGCACATCGGTCGGCCAGTGTGCCCCCAGGTACACCCGTGAAAAGGAAATCGTCAGCGCTGGCAAGCAGCCCACCAACAACCAGGTCAGGCGCATGCGCGGCGGTTGTCCGCGACCTGCCAGCACCGCGAGGGTCAAGAACAGCGCGAAAGAGCCCGATGCGTGGCCGCTGGGCATGCTGTAGCTGGTCAATGGATCACTCAGCACTTCCGGGCGAATGCGGGCGAAAAAGTGCTTGGTTGCGGTATTGCCCAGTGCGGTGAACAGCAACGTACTACCGGCAAAGATTGCGTGCCGCCATTGCTTCGTCAGCAACAGCAAAATTGTCAGCAGCGCGCTCAACATCAACATGTTGCGGAATTCACCGATCAGTGTGAACACTACGGCTATTTCATCGAGCATCGGGCTGCGATGCTCCTGCACCAGCGTCATCACGCCTTGGTCAAGCGCGCTCAGGTGCGGGTAGCCAATAAACAGCCCCGCCAGAATCAGCAGGCTCATGCCGGTGATGAACATCGTGGCTTTGCGATGTCGGCGCAGGCTGCTGGTGGCACTCAGCCCCACCATCAGTGCAATGCTGCCCGCGACAATCCCGGCCTCGGGCCAGAAACCTTCCGGCAACGGCAAGCGAATCGCTGCTCCCGTGGCCCAGCCGGGCAGCAGATACGCAACGCTCCAGCCTGCGGCGGCCAGCAGGCTGACGACAGCGAAGCGCGGGAATGGCATGTCAAACATTCCGGCGACCATCGGCAACATCGGTCGTAGCGGGCCGATAAAACGTCCGACCAATAGGCTGGCAATGCCATAACGCTGGAAATACGCCTCGGCCCCGGCGATCCATTCCGGATGATGGCGCAACCCCGGCAGACGCCGGATGTTCTGGTGGAAATGGCGCCCCAGAAAGTACGAAACAATGTCACCCAGCACACCACCGAGCAAACCCAGCAGCAGCGTTTCTCCCAAGGACAACGCGCCGCTGCCGGCCAGGACCGCCACGGCAAACAGCAACACGGTGCCGGGCACGATCAACCCGGCAATCGCCAGGCATTCAACGCAAGCCACGATGAACACTGCCGCGGCCAGCCACTGCGGGTTGACTGTCAGCCAACCGGTCACGCTATCGAGCCATGGGCCCATAAAAACAACTCCATCTGATTCAATTGGCCCCTTGGTGGGCGAACGCAATTTAAACAACACCCTAAAACCCTGTGGGAGCGGGCTTGCCCGCGATGGTGTCGGGACAGTCAGCATCGATGTCGGCCGGTATGGCCCTATCGCGGGCAAGCCCGCTCCCATAAGGGTTTCCTTTGCATCAAGATTCAGCGGGTATCAGGACAGCAAAAAATAATCACGCCCTTCGACCTGTCCCCGGCGCAGCGGGTTGCGCGTGCAATAAAGTGCGTAAGCCGCATCAACAAAACGGTACATCAAATGTTCGTCGCGCCCTTGGGGGATGCCCAGGCGTGTGGTCTGGATGATGTGACCGGGCGCCGGCCCGACATCTTCCACCAGCAGTACTTCATGGTCGAAGCGCTTGGCATCCCAGACCGGCACCTTCAACCCCAGTGCCTTGCAAAGCAGCGTCTGCCCGGCACACAGCTTTTGCGAGGGGCGAGGGCGGCCCTGGGCATCGGGGTTGTTCAATAGCATCTGCGCCAGGCTAGCCGGCCCGCTCAGTTCATCGACCCAGGGATAGGCTGACTTGATCAATACCGCATTACCCGGACCGTGAGCGCTGAAGTTCAACGAATCGCCGCCGCGGGCGTAATACATATAGATGTGGCCGCCATCCAGAAACAAAGCCTTACGCTTTTCTGTGTAGCCAAGGGAGGCATGGCTGCCTTTCTCTTCGCAGTAATAGGCTTCGGTTTCGATGATCCGGGCACTGAGCCACAGGTCGCCGACCTTATGGCGGATGATTTTGCCCAGTAAATCCCGGGCCAGCGTTTGGGCATCGCGGTCGAAAAATGCATCCGGCAACCCCTTGGGCTGGCGCGTAGCGGACGCTGAAACAGGCAGGTTAGTCATGATGAACAGCGTTTATCAGGGCTGATTGAGTCGTGATGATAACAATATGCAGCTTAATCCCGGCTGAACGTCGGCAAA
This sequence comes from Pseudomonas sp. Tn43, assembly GCF_014192635.1. Taxonomy (NCBI): domain Bacteria; kingdom Pseudomonadati; phylum Pseudomonadota; class Gammaproteobacteria; order Pseudomonadales; family Pseudomonadaceae; genus Pseudomonas; species Pseudomonas sp. Tn43. The sequence goes on along the minus strand of NZ_JACHYG010000008.1, from coordinate 209,304 downwards.
TTGCCCTCCATTTCGACCATCCGCCTGTCACCGCTGTTAGTCCCGGGACGCGACAGCTATAATCTGCCGCTTTACTCTTTACCAAGACCTTAGCAAAGACCATTGCAGACCATGACTGAGTCCGTTCTTGACTACATGACCCGTTTGGGTCGCGCCGCCCGCGAAGCTTCCCGCGTGATCGGCCGTGCCAGCACCGCGCAGAAAAACCGCGCCTTGCAGGCGGCTGCCAATGCGCTGGACGCTGCACGCGCCGAGCTGACCGCAGCCAATGAACAGGATTTGGCGGCCGGCCGCGCCAATGGTCTGGAGCCTGCTTTGCTGGAACGTCTGGCGCTGACCCCGGAGCGCATCGACGGCATGATCGTCGGTTTGCGTCAGGTCGCGGCACTGCCAGACCCGGTGGGGGCGATCCGCGACCTGAGTTATCGCCCGTCCGGCATTCAGGTCGGCAAGATGCGCGTGCCATTGGGCGTGATCGGGATCATCTACGAATCACGGCCGAACGTGACCATCGATGCCGCCAGCCTGTGCCTGAAGTCTGGCAACGCGACCATCCTGCGTGGCGGCTCCGAGGCGATTCATTCCAACCGTGCCATTGCCGCCTGCATTCAGCGCGGCCTGGCCGAGGCCGATCTGCCGGCCGCCGTGGTGCAAGTGGTCGAAACCACCGACCGTGCCGCCGTTGGCGCGCTGATCACCATGCCCGAATACGTCGACGTCATCGTGCCCCGTGGTGGCCGTGGCCTGATCGAACGGGTCAGTCGCGATGCCCGCGTACCTGTCATCAAGCACCTGGACGGCATTTGTCACGTCTACGTCAGCGCCCACGCCGATCTGCCGAAAGCCCAGCGCATTGCCTTCAACGCCAAGACTTACCGTTATGGCATCTGTGGCGCCATGGAAACCCTGCTGGTGGATCAAGCGGTTGCCAAGGAATTCCTGCCGTCGATGGCGGCACAGTTCCGCGAAAAAGGCGTCGAACTGCGCGGTTGCGAGCGTACACGGGCGATCATCGAGGCCGTCGCGGCCACCACCGAGGACTGGCACACCGAATACCTGGCGCCAATCCTCTCGATCCGCGTGGTCGACGGGCTGGATCAGGCCATCGAACACATTAACCAGTACGGCTCCCATCACACCGATTCGATCGTCAGCGAAAACCTGGCCGACACCCGGCGTTTCGTGGCCGAAGTCGATTCGTCTTCGGTGATGATCAATACGCCGACGTGCTTCGCCGATGGCTTCGAATACGGATTGGGTGCCGAGATTGGCATTTCTACTGATAAGCTGCACGCCCGCGGCCCGGTGGGCCTCGAAGGGCTGACTTGCGAGAAGTACGTCGTGGTCGGTGATGGTCAGTTGCGCGGCCAGGAGTCGGTCTGACTTGGGCGACTTCAACCCGTCGGTCAGCGAGCCCCGGCCTCGACGCATTGGCGTACTGGGCGGGACTTTCGACCCGGTGCACATCGGCCATTTGCGCGGTGCACTGGAAGTTGCCGAGTCGCTGGCGCTCGACGAGTTGCGTCTGACACCCAGTGCCAGGCCGCCTCATCGCGGTACGCCGCAGGTGTCGGCGAAGGACCGTCTGGCGATGGTCAAGTGCGCGGTGGCCGGTGTGCCACCGTTGGTGGTGGATGCCCGCGAATTGCAGCGGGACAAACCGTCCTACACCATCGACACCCTGGAGCTGATGCGCGCCGAACTGGCCGCTGCGGACCAGGTTTTTCTACTTTTGGGCTGGGACGCATTTTGCGGCCTGCCCACTTGGCACCGCTGGGAAGAGTTGCTCCAGCATTGCCACATCCTGGTGCTGCAACGCCCGGATGCCGACAGCGAACCGCCGGATGCCTTGCGCAACCTGCTGGCAGCGCGCTCGGTGAGCGACCCGCTGGCCCTCAAAGGGCCGAGCGGACAGATTGCATTCGTCTGGCAGACGCCGCTCGCGGTATCCGCCACCCAGATCCGTCAACTGCTGGCCAGCGGTAAGTCGGTACGTTTCCTGGTGCCCGACGCGGTCCTGGCCTACATCGATGCGCACGGACTCTACCGTGCGTCGAACTGAAAAAGGGCGCGCTTCAAGGCACGTGAACCCGTGTACCGAAGCGCCCGAACACACGAGCAAAACGAGTTTTATATGACTGACAAAGACGTAAACAAAGTAAAGCGCAAGGGCACGTTCAAGAGCGCTCCACTGCCAGTAGTGGCTGATACCGGCCCGGAACTGCGCGGTGAAGAGCTGGTCAAGGTTGCCGTAGCGGCCCTGGAAGACGTCAAGGCCCAGGATGTTCTGGTGATCGACGTTCGTGAAAAACAGAGCATCACTGATTTCATGATCATCGCTACCGGTACTTCCAACCGTCAGATCGGCGCGATGCTGGATAAGGTCCGCGAGTCGGTCAAGGCCAAGGGCGTCAAGCCATTGGGCGAAGAAGGCAAGGGCGACAGCGACTGGGTGCTGTTGGACATGGACGACGTCATCGTGCACATGATGACTGCCAGCGCTCGCCAGTTCTATGACCTGGAGCGTTTGTGGCAGGGTGCCGAGCAGAGCCGTGCCGGCAGCGCCGCGCACCACAGCCCGGAAAACACCCATGAGCATTTCATCAAGCTCAACAAAGACCAGCAATAAGGGACCGCTGTGCGACTGCGACTGATCGCCGTCGGTTCACGCATGCCCAAATGGGTGGAAGAAGGCTGGCATGAATATGCCAAGCGTCTTCCGTCCGAGCTGGCGCTGGAACTGGTGGAAATTCCGCTCAATACCCGCGGCAAGAACGCCGACGTGGCGCGTTTTATCCGTCAGGAAGGCGAGGCCATGCTGGCCAAGGTCGGGGCGAACGAGCGCATTGTCACCCTCGAAGTCCACGGCAAGCCCTGGAGTACCGAGCAACTGGCGGTCGAACTCGATCGCTGGCGGCTGGACTCGCGCACGGTGAATTTCATGGTCGGCGGCCCCGAAGGGCTGGCGCCGGAAGTCTGTGCCCGGGCAGATCAACGCTGGTCGTTGTCGCCGTTGACGCTGCCGCACCCCTTGGTGCGGATTCTGATCGGCGAACAGCTGTATCGTGCCTGGACAGTCCTGTCCGGCCACCCTTACCACAAGTAGTTCTGCCCTCATGCCCCAGCCGATCCGCATCAAGGACCACGAAAAAGACGCCCGTCTGGTGCGCGGCCGCGTCGTGTTCGGGGCCATTGCGGTGGTGGCGCTGATCGGCGTGCTGATCGCGCGGCTGTATTTCCTCCAGGTGATCCAGTACGAGTACCACTCGACCCTGTCGGAAAACAACCGCGTCCATGTGCAACCGATTCCGCCGACCCGCGGTTTGATCTTCGACCGCAATGGCGTGGTGGTGGCCGATAACCGGCCCAGTTTCAGCCTGAGCATGACCCGCGAACGCTCCGGCAACTGGCAGCAAGTGCTCGATGTGATCGTCGAGGTGCTCGAGCTGACGCCCGAAGACCGGGTGATTTTCGAGAAGCGCATGCGTCAGGGGCGCCGGCCGTTCGAACCGGTGCCCATCCTGTTCGAACTGACCGAAGAGCAGATCGCCCGCATCGCAGTGAACCAGTTCCGCCTGCCCGGGGTGGAAGTGGTCGCGCAACTGGTGCGTCATTACCCGCAGGGCCCGCACTTTGCGCACTCGGTGGGCTACATGGGGCGGATCAACGAGAAGGAGCTGAAGTCGCTCGATCCGGTCAATTACAGCGGCACCCACCACATCGGCAAGACCGGCATCGAGCGCTTCTATGAGGCCGAATTGCATGGCCAGGTGGGTTACGAGGAAGTCGAAACCAACGCACGAGGTCGCGTATTACGCGTACTCAAGCGTACCGATCCGATTCCTGGCAAGGACATTGTCCTGAGCCTGGACATCAAATTGCAGGAAGCCGCCGAAGCCGCGCTGGGTGGTCGCCGCGGCGCGGTCGTGGCGCTGGACCCGAACACCGGCGAAGTGCTGGCAATGGTCAGTCAGCCGAGTTTCGACCCGAACCTGTTCGTTACCGGCATCAGTTTCAAAGCCTATGCCGAGCTGCGCGATTCCATCGATCGGCCATTGTTCAACCGCGTGTTGCGCGGTCTGTACCCGCCGGGCTCGACGATTAAACCGGCGGTGGCGATTGCCGGCCTGGATGCGGGCGTGGTCACGGCGGCGACCCGGGTCTACGACCCCGGTTACTACCAACTGCCCAATTACGATCACAAATACCGTAACTGGAACCGTACCGGCGACGGTTTTGTGGACCTGGACACGGCGATCATGCGGTCCAACGACACCTATTTCTATGACTTGGCGCACAAGCTGGGGATTGATCGATTGTCGGCTTACATGAGCAAATTCGGGATTGGCCAGAAGGTCTCCCTCGACATGTTCGAAGAGTCGCCAGGATTGATGCCGACCCGGGAATGGAAGCGCGCGACCCGTCGGCAGGCCTGGTACCCGGGCGAAACGCTGATTCTGGGGATCGGTCAGGGCTACATGCAGTCCACTCCGTTGCAGTTGGCGCAGGCCACGGCGCTGGTGGCCAACAAGGGTGTGTGGAATCGTCCGCATCTGGCCAAGACTCTCGAAGGTGCGAAGCCGGTGGACGAAAATCCGATGCCGGACATCATCCTGCGCGACCCGTCGGACTGGACCCGGGTCAACCACGGCATGCAGCAGGTGATGCACGGTGCCCGCGGTACCGCGCGCAAGGCCGCGATCGGTTCGCAATACCGGATCGCCGGCAAAAGTGGTACGGCCCAGGTGGTCGCGATCAAGCAGGGCGAGAAGTACGACCGCTCCAAGGTCCAGGAACGCCACCGCGACCACGCTCTGTTCGTTGGCTTCGCACCGGCCGAAAACCCGAAAATCGTCGTGTCGGTGATGGTCGAGAACGGCGAGTCCGGCTCCGGCGTCGCCGCGCCTGTGGTGCGTCAAGTGATGGACGCCTGGCTCCTGGACCAGGATGGCCGACTGAAAGCCGAATACGCCAGCCCTATCAGTGCGGAGGCTACGGCCCGTGAAGAGTAATTTCGATCGCATACTCTCCAGCGAGGATGTGATGCGTCGCCGTGCGACGCTGTTGCAACGCATGCACATCGACGGCCCGTTGCTGATCCTGCTGTTGACTCTCGCGGCCGGCAGCCTGTTCGTGCTGTATTCGGCCAGCGGCAAAAGCTGGGATCTGCTGGCCAAGCAAGCCACTTCCTTCGGCATCGGCCTGGTATCGATGATCGTCATCGCCCAGTTCGAGCCGCGCTTCATGGCCCGCTGGGTGCCGGTCGGTTATGTGATCGGCGTGCTGTTGCTGGTAGTGGTGGATGTCATGGGCCACAACGCCATGGGGGCCACGCGCTGGATCAACATTCCCGGAGTGATCCGTTTCCAGCCTTCGGAATTCATGAAGATCCTGATGCCGGCAACCATCGCCTGGTACCTGGCCAAGCGCTCTTTGCCACCACAACTCAAGCATGTGGGCGTCAGTTTGTTTCTGATCGGGTTGCCATTCATCCTGATCGTGCGTCAACCCGACCTCGGCACTTCGCTGCTGATTCTCGCCGGTGGCGCGTTCGTGCTGTTCATGGGCGGCCTGCGCTGGCGCTGGATTCTCAGCGTGATTGCCGCGGCCGTGCCGGTGGCAATCGGCATGTGGTACTTCGTCATGCACGACTACCAGAAGCAGCGAGTCCTGACCTTTCTCGATCCCGAGAGCGATCCGCTGGGCACAGGCTGGAACATCATCCAGTCGAAAGCGGCCATCGGTTCCGGTGGTGTGTTCGGCAAAGGTTGGTTGCTTGGCACCCAGTCGCACCTGGACTTCCTGCCGGAAAGCCACACCGACTTCATTATTGCGGTGCTGGGCGAAGAATTCGGCCTGGTAGGCATCTGCGCACTGTTGCTGATTTACCTGCTGTTGATCGGTCGCGGGCTGGTGATTACTGCCCAGGCACAGACATTGTTCGGCAAATTGCTCGCGGGCAGCCTGACCATGACGTTTTTTGTTTATGTTTTCGTCAACATCGGTATGGTCAGTGGCCTGTTGCCGGTTGTGGGGGTGCCGTTGCCGTTCATTAGCTACGGAGGAACTTCGCTGGTGACGCTACTGTCAGCGTTTGGGGTTTTGATGTCGATCCATACCCATCGCAAGTGGATCGCGCAGGTTTGAATAAGGTGAAGATTTCAATGCAAGTAATGCGTGGCTGGGCGACTCGATACGCGCCGTGGGTCGGCCTGGTGAGCATCCTTGGTACCGCGCAGCCAGCGTGGGCCGGCGATTACGAAGGCTCGCCGCAGGTGGCCGAGTTCGTCGGTGAAATGACCCGCGACTATGGTTTTGCCGGTGAACAGCTGATGGGCGTGTTCCGCGAAGCCGAGCGCAAACAGTCGATTCTGGACGCGATCTCCAAACCCGCCGAACGGGTTAAACAGTGGAAAGAATATCGCCCGATGTTCATCACCGATGCGCGCATCGCCCGTGGCGTGGACTTCTGGCGTCAGCACGAAGCGATCCTGGCCCGCGCCGAGCAGGAATACGGTGTGCCGGCGCAGGTGATCGTCTCGATCATCGGGGTTGAGACCTTCTTTGGTCGAAATACCGGTAATTTCCGGGTGATCGATGCCTTGTCTACCCTGGGTTTCGACTATCCTCCCCGTGCTGAATTCTTCCGCAAGGAATTGCGTGAATTCCTGCTGCTGGCCCGTGAAGAGCAGGTCGATCCGTTGACCCTCAAAGGCTCCTACGCCGGGGCCATGGGCTTGCCGCAATTCATGCCAAGCAGTTTTCGCGCCTATGCGGTGGATTTCGACGGTGACGGCCACATTAATATCTGGACCAACCCGGATGATGCCATCGGCAGCGTCGCCAGTTATTTCAGGCGTCACGGTTGGGTTGCCGGCGAACCGGTGGTCAGTCGCGCCGATGTGCGTGGCGATCAGGTCGACGAGGGTTTGACCGCAGGCATCGAGCCGACGAAAACTGTCGGGGAGTTGCGGGCGCTGGGCTGGTCGAGTCATGATGCGCTGCGCGATGATATGCCGGTCACGGCGTTCCGCCTGGAAGGTGACAATGGCCCGGAACACTGGATGGGCCTGACGAATTTTTACGCAATCACGCGTTATAACCGCAGCGTGATGTACGCCATGGCCGTACATCAACTGTCTGAACAGCTGGTCCAAGCACGGGGCGTCAAGTAATGCGGGCATTGCCTATGGATAAACCCCTGAAGCTCATGGCATTTGCCGCGTTGACGATTGTGCTCGCCAGTTGTTCGACCAGTCGCGCGCCGGCGCAAAAGTCCTCGACCGCCGTTCGTTCGGCACCTGGCCTGGATATCAACCGGGCCCACAAGGACGGCGCACCCTGGTGGGACGTCGACGTAACGCGCATTCCGGATGCCACGCCGACCCTGCACAGCGGTCCTTATAAAGCCAACCCGTACACGGTGCTGGGCAAGACTTATTTCCCGATACAAGAATCCAAAACCTACGTGGCCTCGGGCACTGCGTCCTGGTACGGCACCAAATTCCATGGCCAGAACACCGCCAACGGCGAAGTGTATGACCTGTACGGCATGAGCGCAGCGCACAAGACCCTGCCGCTGCCCAGTTACGTGCGGGTGACTAACCTGGACAACAACAAAACGGTCATCCTGCGGGTCAACGACCGCGGGCCGTTCTATTCGGACCGGATCATTGACTTGTCCTACGCGGCCGCCAAGAAACTCGGCTATGCCGAAACCGGTACGGCGCGGGTCAAGGTCGAAGGCATCGACCCGCAGCAATGGTGGGCAGCCAAAGGTCGCCCGGCGCCTTTAATGCTTAACGAGCCGAAAATCGCACAAAATAGCGCCCCGGTGATAACGGCATCGGCCGGTACCGTCGAGCAATGGACGCCGCCGCCGCAACAACACGCCGCGGCCGTCGTACCTGTGCAGATCGATGCAAAAAAAAACGCTTCTGTACCAGCCTCTGGCCAGTATCTGCAGGTGGGCGCGTTCGCCAACCCGGACGCTGCAGAACTCCTGAGATCGAAGCTCAGCGCGATGGTGAGCGCTCCGGTGTTCATCAGCTCGATCGTGCGTAACCAACAGACACTGCATCGGGTGCGCCTGGGGCCGATCGGCTCGCCAGGTGAAATCCAGCAAGTGCAAAACAGCGTGCGGCTGGCCAATCTAGGTTCGCCGAGCCTGGTCAGCGCCGAGTAATACCTGGTTCTTGTTTGACGGTTCGCTTGCGGTTTGGGGGGCGAACCGGGTTGTTGGCTCGTTGAAGAACAAAAGCCCGGCAAGGGTTGCAGAGTGAGCAACTGAACACGCGACAACTTTTTCAAGGGTTGTCTGATTAGTTTTGCCCTAGGGCAGTTTCCATTAGCGATTTCGAGAGACGGATGAACATCACCACCTTTGCCAAACGCCTGTGCCTGCTAGTCCCGCTGCTTCTCTCTCCCGCGGCTTTCGCGGCCGAGATGATGCCGTCGCCACCGCAACTGGCCGCCAAAGCCTATGTACTCATGGACGCCAGCAGCGGCAACGTGCTGGTAGAGAACAATGGTGATCAGCGCCTGCCACCGGCCAGCCTGACCAAGCTGATGACCGCTTACATCGCCACCCTGGAAATCCGTCGTGGCCAGATCGGTGAAAACGATCCGGTGACCGTCAGCGAGAACGCCTGGCGTACCGGCGGTTCGCGGATGTTCATCAAGGTGGGTTCGCAAGTCACCGTCAGTGATCTGCTGCACGGCATCATCATTCAGTCGGGTAACGACGCCAGTGTTGCGCTCGCCGAGCACATCGCCGGCAGCGAAGACGCGTTCGCCGACATGATGAACAAAACTGTGGCCGATCTGGGCATGACCAACAGCCACTTCATGAACCCGACCGGTCTGCCGAACCCGGAGCACTACTCGTCGGCTCACGACATGGCTGTGCTGGCCCGCGCGATCATCCACGAAGACCCGGCTCACTACGCGATCTACTCGCAGAAAGAGTTCTTCTGGAACGGCATCAAGCAGCCTAACCGCAACCTGCTGCTGTGGCGCGACAAGACCGTCGATGGTCTGAAAACCGGCCACACCGACGAAGCCGGCTACTGCATGGTGTCTTCGGCCGTACGTGATGGCATGCGCCTGATCGCCGTGGTGTTCGGCACCAACAGCGAAGTGGCCCGTGCTGCTGAAACCCAGAAGCTGCTGACTTACGGTTTCCGCTTCTTCGAAACCCAGACCTTCTATCAGAAAGGCGCCGAGCTGGCTCAGGCTCCTGTCTGGAAAGGCACCACCAATCAAGTCAAGGCCGGCCTGGCACAAGACCTGACCATGACCCTGCCAAAAGGCCAGCTGAAAAAGCTCGCCGCCAGCATGACCATGACCCCGCAATTGATGGCGCCAATCGCCAAGGGCGATGTGATCGGTAAAGTCGAAGTTAAACTGGACGACAAAGTGGTGCACAGCGCCGACCTGATCGCTCTGGACGCGGTCGACGAGGGTGGTATCTTCCGCCGCATGTGGGATAGCATCCGTCTATTCTTCTACGGCTTGTTCAACTGAATTAGTGTGGACCTGCATGGCCCCCTTCCAATCCGGAGCGGGGCCATGTCCGTTGCCACGGCTTACGAGGCCGTTACGCCATGACAGACACCGAAGTAAAGGCGCCAAAAATCGAATTCCCCTGCGCGGATTATCCGATCAAGGTAATCGGCGACACCGGCGTGGGTTTCAGGGACAAAATCATCGCGATTCTTGAGAAACACGCGACCGTTGACCACGACACCTTTGCCGAACGGCTGAGTACCAACGGCAAGTACACGACCATCCAGTTGCACATTATCGCCACCGGCCAGGAACAGCTGTACGACATCAACAGCGAGTTGCGGGCTACCGGTTTCGTGCACATGGTGTTGTGATGTCTGGCACGCTGGGCTTTCGCGAGCTCGGTCAGATGGCTTATGAGCCGGTCTGGCATGCCATGCAGCGCTTCACCAACGAACGCGGCAGCGATGCCGCCGACGAAATCTGGCTGGTGGAGCATCCGCCGGTGTTCACTCAGGGCCAGGCTGGCAAGGCCGAGCATCTGCTGCTGCCGGGGGATATTCCGGTGGTGAAGGTCGACCGCGGTGGCCAGGTGACTTATCACGGTCCCGGCCAACTGGTGGCCTACCTGTTGCTGGACGTGCGCAAGCTGGGGTTTGGTGTGCGTGATCTGGTCAGCCGCATGGAGCAATGCCTGATCGAGCTGCTGGCCAGCTACGGCGTGACCGCGGTGGCCAAGCCGGATGCGCCGGGTGTCTATGTCGACGGCGCGAAAATCGCTTCTCTGGGTCTGCGGATCCGCCACGGTTGCTCCTTTCATGGCCTGGCCTTGAACGTGGATATGAACCTGGAACCGTTTCGACGGATTAATCCCTGCGGCTACGCCGGGCTGGCAATGACCCAGCTGCGCGATCACGCAGGATCGATTGAATTTGCCGAGGTAAGTGCCCGGCTGCGCGCGCAGCTCGTCAAACACCTCGACTATGCTGAGCAGACGACCCTAACGGGCGGAATCGACTGATATGACTACTGATGCAGTGCAAACCATGATCCCGACGCTCGATGTCACCGAGCGTCCGGCCCCGCGTGCCAAGGTTGAAGCCGGCGTCAAGCTGCGCGGCGCCGAGAAGGTTGCACGCATCCCGGTGAAGATCATCCCGACCACTGAGCTGCCGAAGAAACCTGACTGGATTCGTGTGCGTATCCCGGTTTCCCCGGAAGTCGACCGCATCAAGGCCCTGCTGCGCAAACACAAGCTGCACAGCGTATGCGAAGAGGCGTCCTGCCCGAACCTGGGCGAATGCTTCTCCGGCGGCACCGCGACCTTCATGATCATGGGTGACATTTGCACCCGTCGCTGCCCGTTCTGCGACGTCGGCCATGGTCGTCCGAAACCACTGGACGTCAATGAGCCGGAAAGCCTGGCCATTGCCATCGCCGACCTGCGCCTCAAATACGTGGTGATCACCTCGGTAGACCGCGACGACCTGCGTGACGGCGGTGCCCAGCATTTTGCCGACTGCATCCGCGAAATCCGCAAACTGTCGCCTAACGTGCAGCTCGAGACCCTGGTCCCGGACTACCGTGGCCGCATGGACATCGCGCTGGAAATCACCGCCGCCGAGCCGCCGGATGTGTTCAACCACAACCTGGAAACCGTACCGCGCCTGTACAAGGCCGCGCGTCCGGGTTCGGATTACCAGTGGTCGCTGACCCTGCTGCAACGCTTCAAGCAGATGATGCCGCATATTCCGACCAAGTCCGGTTTGATGCTGGGCCTGGGCGAAACCGACGAAGAAGTCATCGAAGTCATGAAGCGCATGCGCGAACACGACATCGACATGCTGACCTTGGGCCAGTATCTGCAACCCTCCCGCAGCCACTTGCCGGTCCAGCGCTTCGTACACCCGGATACCTTCGCCTGGTTCGCCGAGGAAGGTTACAAGATGGGCTTCAAGAACGTAGCCTCCGGGCCGCTGGTGCGTTCCTCGTACCACGCTGACGAGCAAGCGAAACTGGTCAAGGCCGAGCTGATGTCGTCCTGATCCTGCTGTGAGAACAAAAAAGCCCGCAAGGCTCTCAGGCCTTGCGGGCCTTTTTTTGGCAGTACCCGCGGCGATTGCGGTCTTTTCCTGCACGCTGTGGTGCGATTGACCCTCTTCTGTTTATTCCCGTTCCTGACTACTGTGTGCTGAAGCATTCACAGGGAGAATCATGGATGACTGCTCGACCGACCCATACCCTTTGTCCCCATGCCCCCGTGCCGGCCTTGCCGCCTTCCGGGCTGATTGGCGTGATCGCGCCCGCCGGCCCCGCAATGCTGGACACCGATAAAGCCATTACCTGGATGCGCGCTCGTGGCTATTCGCTGCGCGTGTTTCCCGGCGTTTATGAGCAAGAGGGGTATCTGGCTGGCAGCGATGATGTGCGGCTCAATGACTTGCACGGCGCATTCGCCGACAGCGAGGTCGATGCCATCATCTGCTTGCGTGGCGGTTACGGTACGCCGCGTTTGCTCGATCGCATCGATTTCGAATTACTGCGCAACAACGCCAAGCCATTCATCGGCTACAGCGATGTCACTGCGCTGCACATGGCCATCAGTCGTTATGCCGGGTTTGTGACCTTCCATGGCCCGATGCTCAACGCGGACCTGCTGGGTGACAAACAGCAACCCACCGAGTTCTCGTTTTTCAACATGCTGCGCGGGCAGGTGAAGGCGGGCACTGTGCTTTCTCATCCGGTGGCCTGGCCGTTGACCACTATCGAGCCCGGTATCGCTCACGGGCGTTTGCTGGGGGGCAACCTGTCGATGATCGCCGCCACCATGGGCACGCCTTATGAAATCGATGCCGAGGGCGCCATCCTGTTCATCGAGGACATTAACGAGCCGCTGTATCGCATCGACCGGTTGCTGACTCATTTGCGTCTGGCGGGCACGCTGCACAAGCTGCGCGGGGTTCTGGTGGGGGATGTGGCAGGCGTCGATGCGATCGCGCTGAAGAAGTTGCTCAAGCAGACCTTTGCGCCATTGCGCATCCCCGTGCTGGGCGGATGGCGTAGCGGGCATTGTGATCCGAATCTGACGCTGCCGATGGGCGCGCTGGTCAGGCTGGATGCGGGGGACAAGACGTTGGTGCTGGAGCAGGATGTGGTAATCAGGCGGTAGTTCGTTAGCGCCTGATAGTCAGTCTTCGCGGGCAAGCCTCGCTCCTACGGGATTGTGGGGCGCCAACAATCCTGTAGGAGCGAGGCTTGCCCGCGAAGCTTTTAGCGGCTACGCAACCCTTCCAGCAGCTTGTGCGTCGGATAACCATCCGCCGGCCAGCCAAACGACTGCTGCGCACTGCGGATCGCTTTGCGGGTGTTGGCACCGATAATCCCGTCGGCGGTCCCGGCATCGTAGTTCTGGGCGCTCAGCAGGTTTTGCAGTTCGATGCGCTCGGTACGGCTCAGGGGCAAGTCATCTTTTGGCCATAGGCCGCTGATCAAACCGCCGCCATTGAAGCGCTCGGACAGCAGGCTCACGGCCAGGGCGTAGGACGAAGAGTTGTTGTACTTGAGGATCGCGCGGAAGTTATCGAGGACCAGGAACGCCGGGCCGCGATAGCCTGCCGGCAACAACAGGGCGGCCGACAGGTGTTCGGAGCCGGCTGGAACCTGGCCGCCATTGGGCAGGCTCACGCCCAGTTGTCGCCACTCGGCCACGCTCTTGCGAATCGCGCCATCGGCCAGAACGTAATTGAAGCCGCTCGCCAGTTGAACTTCGAAGCCCCAGGGCTGACCTTTCTGCCAGCCTGAGCTTTGCAGGTAATGCGCGGTCGAGGCCAATGCATCAGCGGAGCTGTTCCAGATGTCGCGGCGGCCATCACCATCGAAGTCTACGGCGTGGGTGTTATAGGTGGTCGGAATGAACTGGGTCTGGCCCATGGCGCCGGCCCAGGAGCCGAGCATCTTCTCGGGGGCGATATCGCCCTGTTGCAGGATTTGCAAGGCAGCGATCAGTTGCGCATGGGCAAAGCCCGGACGTCGCCCTTCATAAGCCAGGGTCGCCAGGGAATTGATCACCGACTTGCTGCCCTGGAACTGACCGAAGTTACTTTCCATTCCCCACACCGCGACCAGAGCCTGACGGTCGACTCCGTAGCGCTGCTCGATGCTTTGCAGGATGTCGGCGTGCTCGCTGACAAGCGCCTGACCTTTGCGCACGCGCAGCGGCGACAGCGCGCCATCGAGGTACTCCCACACCGGGCGAGTAAATTCCGGTTGACTGCGATCGGCACGGATCACGCTGTCGTCCACGCTGACATTGGCGAAAGCACGATCGAACAAGTCGGCGCGAATGCCAGCGGCGAGCGCGTCTTTACGGAAACCCGCCTGCCATTCGGCAAAGCTCTGGGTTGGCTGGATGTCGAGGTTTTCACCGGTTGGAACCACCGGCGGAATGATCGCAGGGGCTGTCGCAACGGTGCGGGTCTGAAGCGGTTGGGCGTCGGCGGCAGTGGGTTTTTCCGCGCAGGCGACAAGCAGAACGAGGCTGGAGGCAGCGATCAGTTGGCGAAAGTGCCAACGACGGGAAATACAAAGGGGCATGCACAGGTCCAGAGGATACGAATCAGATGCAGACCTTAACATGTTGAGCGATGGCTTGCCTTTCAGGCCGCCAGAAAGTAAGAAGCCTCCCAGCTATTAGACTGGAAGGCTTCGCGGCGGTAGCTGCCTTTGCCCTTGCCGGCTCGTTCCTGACGGCTGCGGAACAGTGGCTGGGCGATGATGGATTTGGCCTTGTTGGGGCCATGTTTAGATGGCTTTTTGCTCATGATGATCTCTCGCAAGTGAGTGGATTTTGCGGGGAGAATAATCTGCCGAAGTGGGGATTCTGTCTAGTCCCTACATTGTGTAGGACCTTTCGGACGCCTTCGCGGGCAAGCCTCCCTCCTACAGGAATCACACACGATCTCTGTAGGAGCGAGGCTTGCCCGCGAATGGCGGTTATGGGTCAAAAACATTACTCGGCAGGCAAAGACAATCTCTGCCCGGCCATCAACAGCGTCAACCGACTCAGGCTCATCCACGGCGAACCCGCCGCCTGGCCTTTGATCTGTGCGTCGATGCGCTGGGCTTCCAGCAGCAACTGCGCCCAGCGTTGTGCCGAATAACGTTGCAGCGCCTTGCTCATCAACGGTTTGCGTTTGTCCCAGATGGGCGGTCGGGCCTGGCTGAAGGCTTTGTCCAGCGGCACGCCCTGGCTGTATTGCAGCGACAGATTGGCCAGCAGACGCAGCTCTCGGGCCAGCGCCCAGAGAATCACCGGCGGTTCGACACCTTCGCCGCGCAACCCTTCGAGCATGCGCAGGGCGTGAGCAGCCTCGCCATTGAGAATCGCATCGGTCAGGCCGAAAACATCGAAACGCGCACTGTCGGCCACCGCGGCTTGCACCGTTTCGACGGTGATCTGGCCACCTTCGGCCATCAGCTTGAGCTTTTCGATTTCCTGGGCGGCAGCCAGCAGGTTGCCCTCGACCCTGGCGGCGATCAGTTCAACGGCGTCCTGGCTGGCGGAAAGCCCGGCCTGGGAGAGGCGTTGACGGATCCAGCCTGGCAACTGGTGGGTGTCCACGGGCCAGATCTGCACGAACTGGGTCTGCGGGCCTTCGATCAGTGCCTTGCCCCACTTGGTCTTCTGCGCACTCCCATCCAGCTTGGGCAGGCTGATCAGCAACACCGTGTCTTCGGCCGGGCGCGAGCAATACTCAATTAATGCCGCAGCGCCTTTGTCTCCGGGTTTACCGGAGGGCAGGCGCAGTTCCAGAAGACGTTTTTCAGCGAACAGCGACATGCTGGCACCGGCCTGCAGCAGCGTACCCCAGTCGAAACTGGCGTCGGCGGCAAAGACCTGGCGTTCATCGAAACCTTGCTGGCGGGCAGCCGCGCGAACGGCGTCGGCGGCTTCCTGACACAGCAGCGGGTCATCGCCACTGATGACATAGATCGGCGCGAGGGCACCTTGCAGGTGTTTAGCGAGTTGGGCGGGGGCGAGTTTCATAAGAAGAGGCAAACGGGGCGCCTGAGCGCCCCGTAAGGCTTATTGCTGCGGCAGTTCGATAGGCGACTGACGCGGCATCTGCGCTTCAGCTTTCTGCGCAGCTTCCAGTGCGTCGGCTTCAGCCTTGGCCCTGGCGTCAGCGGTCTGTTGCAGCTGTTCCAACTGCGTTGGGGAGAGCTGTTGCAGGCGCAGCATCATGCGTTGAACCAGTTCACGACGCATCTCCTTGCGAGCATCGTTGGCTTCCTGGTCGGAACCCACCAGGTTGTTGCCGTCATGGATGAAGACCTTCTGCACTTCGAGCTTGTCGCTCAGCAATGGCAGGTTGCTCTGACTCCGGATGTCGTAGTTCAGCACCATGCTCATCTGGTACTCGCCAGTACGACCGGCGCCTGCGTAACTGAGGATGCGCTGGCTTTCCTGCTCATCGGTCAGCACCAGTTTGTGCGGTGCGCCGCTGTAGACCTTGACGCCACTGCTTTCCAGCACCTGACGCAATTGCGTCACGGTTTCGCCGTAGGCATTGCGGGCGCTCAGATCGAGTTCCTTGATTGCCAGTTCAGTGGTGCCGGTGCCGCGCAGCTGGAAGCCGCAGGCGCTCAGCAGGACTGCAAGGCCCATCACCAGCAAATTGCGTTTGATCATCTTGTTGCTCCCCTTGAAACCATGTGGGCCGGTCAAGCGGCCCGAAAGGTTTTACCGGCGCCAGGCATGACCTGGCGCCCGATCCAATTTAGCTGGCGACGATATTGACCAGTTTCCCAGGCACTACGATCACTTTGCGAATAGTCAGGCCATCGACGAAGCGCAGGACGTTTTCGTTGGCTCGTGCGGCCGCTTCGACTTCTTCGCGGCTGGCGCTGGCCGGCATTTCGATGTGGCCACGCAGCTTGCCGTTGACTTGAATGACAAGCTGCAGGCTGTCCTGTACCAGGGCGCTTTCATCCAGCACCGGCCAGCCGGCATCGATGACCGGATCGGCGTGACCGAGGCGATGCCACAGTTCGTGACTGATGTGCGGGGTGATCGGAGCCAGCAGCAGGACCACGGTTTCCAGGCCTTCGTGAATCAGTGCGCGATCCTGTTCGGTGCCTTGCGCGGCTTTTTCCAGCACGTTCATCAACGTCATCACTTGGGCGATGGCGGTGTTGAATTTGTGGTTCTGGCCGACGTCGTGGCTGGCCTGCTTGATCGCCTGGTGGATCGAGCGGCGAATGGCTTTCTGTTCGTCGCTCAGGCTGGCGATGTCCAGTTTGCCCGGCAGGCCCTGGATGACGTGTGCTTGAGCCAGACGCCAGACGCGTTTGAGGAAGCGGTGCGAACCCTCTACGCCGGAGTCGGACCATTCCGCGCTCATGTCGGGTGGCGAGGCGAACATCATGAACAGGCGGCAGGTGTCTGCGCCGAACTGGTCAATCATCGACTGGGGGTCAACGCCGTTGTTTTTCGACTTGGCCATCTTCTCGGTGCCACCGATTTCCACCGGCAGGCCATCCGCGATCAGCTTGGCGCTGATGACCTTGGCTTTGCTGTCGCGTTCGAGCTCGACATCCGCCGGGTTGAACCACGTGTAGGCACCGTTGGCTTCGCGACGGTAGTAAGTCTCGGCGATCACCATGCCCTGGGTCAGCAGGTTCTTGAACGGCTCGTTGGAGCTCACCAGGCCTTCATCACGCATCAGCTTGTGGAAGAAGCGCGCATAAAGCAGGTGAAGAATGGCGTGTTCGATGCCACCGATGTACTGATCCACCGGCAACCAATGGTCGGCCGCCGATTTTTCCACCAGACCACCTTCATAGTGGGGCGAGGCATAGCGGGCGTAGTACCACGAGGACTCGACGAAGGTGTCCATGGTGTCGGTTTCACGCTTGGCCGCGGCGCCGCATTTCGGGCAGGTGCATTCGTAGAACTCGGGCATGCGCGCCAGCGGCGAACCGGCACCGTCCGGCACGACATCTTCCGGCAGCACCACGGGCAGTTGATCTTCCGGGACCGGCACATCACCGCAGGTGTCGCAGTGGATGATCGGGATCGGGCAGCCCCAGTAGCGCTGACGGCTGATGCCCCAGTCGCGCAGGCGGAACTGGGTACGCGAGGCACCGAGGTTTTTCTTGATCAGCGCCACTTCAATGGCGTCGAAGGCGCCTGCGAAGTCGAGGCCGTCGAATTCGCCGGAGTTGATCAGCGTGCCGTGCTCGCCGTACGCATCCTGCCAAGGCGCCGGGTTGGTGTCACCGGAGCTTGTGCGCACCACGGATTTGATCGGCAGGTTGTACTTGGTGGCGAACTCGAAATCACGTTCGTCGTGAGCCGGAACAGCCATCACCGCGCCATCGCCGTAATGCATCAGCACGTAGTTGGCGACCCACACCGGGAGTTTCTCACCGGTCAGCGGGTGTTCGACGAACAGCGAGGTTGGCAGGCCTTTTTTCTCTTGGGTGGCGACGTCGGCTTCGGCAACGCTGCCGCCCTTGCATTCAGCGATGAACGCTTGCAGCTCAGGATTGTTCTGCGCGGCCAGGGTGGCCAAATGGTGTTCGGCGGCCACGGCAACGTAGGTTGCGCCCATCAGGGTATCCGGACGGGTAGTGAAAACTTTCAACGCGCCGGTTTCACCGATGGAAGCGACGTCGTACGGGAATTGCACTTCCATGCCGCGGGATTTGCCGATCCAGTTGCGCTGCATGGTCTTGACCTGTTCAGGCCAGCCCGTCAGTTCGTCGAGGCTCTCCAGCAGCTCATCGGCGTAGGCGGTGATCTTGAAGTAGTACATCGGGATTTCGCGCTTTTCGATCAGCGCGCCGGAACGCCAGCCGCGACCGTCGATCACCTGCTCGTTGGCCAGAACGGTCTGGTCGACCGGGTCCCAGTTCACCGTGCCGCTTTTTTTGTAAATCACGCCTTTTTCGAACAGGCGAGTGAACAGCCATTGTTCCCAGCGGTAGTAATCAGGCTTGCAGGTGGTCACTTCGCGCGACCAGTCCACCGCCAGGCCCAGGCTGCGCAGCTGGCTTTTCATGTAGGCGATGTTTTCGTAGGTCCACTTGGCGGGCGCTACGTTGTTCTTCATCGCGGCGTTTTCCGCCGGCATGCCGAAGGCGTCCCAACCCATGGGTTGCAGGACGTTCTTGCCTTGCATGCGCTGGTAGCGGGAGATCACGTCGCCGATGGTGTAGTTGCGCACGTGCCCCATGTGTAGCTTGCCGCTGGGGTAAGGGAACATCGACAGGCAGTAGAACGTCTCCTTGCCTGGCTGTTCACTGACTTCAAAGGACTTTTGCTCATCCCAGAATGACTGGGCGGCGGCTTCGATTTCACGGGGCTGATATTGTTCGTGCATGGCTACTTTTGAACTGAATAGGGGTGGCCTAATCCTCTTCAATGCAACGCTGGACGGTGAGAACGCCAAATCGACGTTTCGGTGCCCAGGCGAGCTGGAAGTGGAGTTACAGGAAGCGCCGTAGCATACATGACCGCACTCTACCGAGGGAAACCCTGATTACACGCAAGGATGCGGCCAATACCCGCCCCGAGGGCCGTTGGTCGCGGCACTCAGCCGGTTTTTTCAGCGAGGCTAAGCTCTAAAAGGGGAGTGAGTCTTATCTTCAATGAGGTGATGGATGGTTGAGTCACAGCAAAAAGCTACAAAACCGGAGCTATACGAAAAACTGATAGACCGTCTCGCAATGGCCCTGGACACGGCCAAAACAGCCGGACGGCTGCGTGATGAGCGTCCCCTGGAGCTGGAGCTGCGTGGTTTGAGCCCCGCAGAGTTTGAACTGGTCAAGGCCTATCTGGATCGTAGTGAACGTGAAACGCACGGATGCTTGTCAGCAGCAGTGAAGCAACTCGAGGCACCGCGTTCGGCCAAGGTCATCTGGCTCAAGGATAAGGCACCCGGCAAAGGCGCGGTAAAGGTCCGGTCTTTGCAATTCAAGTAAGGGCACTTGAAGCCATGGAAAATGGTTTTTTGAAACAAAGTCCTTCAACGCTTATTGTCGCATTGCATCAACCCACCTAGGCTTCGGGCATCTATGGAGATGCTCGATGCCTTTTCGTTATTTCGTTAAACAAATTCTATTGCCACCCGGCATTTTATTGCTATTGCTGATACTTGCCTGGTGGTGGCGCCGCTCCAGGCCCAGGCTGGCGGGGTTGTGTTTCGTCCTGGGCGTGGGCGGCTTCTGGTTGATGAGCCTGCCGGTGGTGGTGGAATGGAGTGCCAAGGCTCTGGAACGAGAGCCGCCGCTGGCGCGCGAAGAATGGGCAACCCTGAGTCGGCGCGCCGATGCAATCGTGGTGCTGGGTTCAGGGCGTGAGCGTGGCGATCCGGCTTGGGGTGTTGACCAGCCGACGGGCGTGGGCCTGGGGCGCGAGCGCTATGCCGCGCGCCTGGCCAAGGCGTCTGGCTTGCCGATTCTGACCAGTGGTGGTCTGCATTACGGCACACCACCGACCGAAGCGAAGCTGATGGCGGACTCGTTGCTCGATGATTTCGGCGTGACCGTGCGTTGGCAGGAAGGGCGCAGCCGCACGACGTGGGAAAACGCGCAATTCAGCGCCCAGGTGTTGTTGCCGGAAGGAATCAAGCGGGTGGTGGTCGTGACTCAGGCCTGGCATATGCCGCGAGCGGTCTGGAGTTTCCGGCAGGCCGGATTTGAAGTGGTGCCAGCGCCCGTAGGGTTTTTAGGCGTGGACAATGCCCGACCGCTGGGCGGCTGGTTGCCGGAATTCAAATCGATCTGGCAGAGCGGGCAATTGATGAATGAGGCGGTGGGGCAGATCGGGTATTCGTTGTTTTATCGTTGAAGATCAAAAGATCGCAGCCTTCGGCAGCTCCTACGCGCCCGTTGGGCGCTGCCGAAGGCTGCGATCTTTTTGCAGGCGGCACGATACTTAAACGGTCTTCGCCATCCGGTTCGCCACCAATGCCCAACCAAACAACAACATGCAACTGATGATCAATGGCCACGAGCGCCATTCCAGATACGGCGTGAGGTTGTGCATCGGCACCACTTCGCCATACAGGATGCCTTGTTCGAACTGCGGAATCTGCGCCGTGATCTGACCGAACGGGTTGATCAGCCCCGTCACGCCGTTGTTGGTGGCACGGATCATCCAGCGGCCGGCTTCAAGTGCACGCATCTGCGCCATCTGCAAGTGTTGCAGCGGGCCGATCGAGGTGCCGAACCAGGTGTCGTTGCTGATGGTCAGCAGCAAATCGCTACGGGCAGCGAGGCTGGCAGCGAATTCCGGGTAGACCACTTCGTAGCAGATGAACGGTGCAATCTGATAACCCTTGGCTTGCAGCAGCGCTTGATCGGCCGGCCCACGGGCAAAGTCGGACATCGGCAGGTCGAAGAAAGCGATCAGGCCACGCAAAACTTCCTGCAGTGGCACGTATTCGCCGAACGGCACCAGTTTTTGCTTCAGGTATGTGCCATCGCCTTCACCGACGACGGTAATGCCGTTGAAATAACGCTTTTGGTGATGGAGTTCCTGGCGAATCGGCACACCGGTGATCAGCGCGGATTTACGCTCGGCGGCGAAACTTCCCATCATGTTCAGGTAGCCCTCGGCGGACTCCTTGAGTACCGGGACCGCCGTTTCCGGCCAGATCAGCAGGTCGACGCGTTTGGAGCTCAAACTCATGTCGCGGTACAGCGCCAATTGCGCATTGAGCTGTGAGGGGTCCCACTTCATGCTTTGTTCGATGTTGCCCTGAATCGCCGCGACGCTCAGGGGGTCGCCTGCCGGGCTGGTCCAGGCATGTTCTTTGAGCGCCATGCCGGCCACCCATGGACCTGCCAGCAGGAGCACGCCGACAGCGATGAAGCCTGCACGACCGGTGCGTACCAGGCGCGCAGCGTTGTAGATCAGCGCAGCCGTCAGGGCCAGCGCGAAGGAAATCAGCCACATCCCGCCGACCGGCGCGAGCCCGGCCAATGGGCCGTCGAGCTGGCTGTAACCGGAATAGAGCCAGGGGAAACCGGTAAGGAACCAGCCGCGAAAGGCTTCCTGGGCCACCCACAACGCCGCAAATGCCAAGGCATCGGCCAGCGGCGCTTCGTTACGGCGCAGCCAGCGTGCCCAAATCCAGGCGGGCAGGGCGAAGAACCAGGCAATCGCCATGGTGAAGGCGAGCATCAACAACCCGGCCAGCAGCACCGATGCGCCACCGAAGTTGTGAATGCTGTAGTAGATCCAGCTGGTGCCCGCGGCAAACAGGCCGAAACCGAAGCACCAGCCACGACCTAGGGCCTGGCGGGGGCTCAGTTCACGCAAACCGGCGTAAAAGAAACCGACCGCCAGCAAGGCCAGCGGCCAGATATCGAACGGCGCCAGGGCCAGGGTAGTGAGTGCACCGGCCGCCATGGCCAGCAGGTTACCGGGCCAGCCGGGGCGGGTCATCCAGTGCATTTCTTTCCTTAATGTTTACCGGGCAATAGGGGTCAGACGCAGCAAGTGAATCCGACGGCTGTCGGCGTTCAGGATGCGGAAGCGATAGGCGCCGATTTCTGTGATTTCGTTGCGTTTTGGCAGGTGCCCGAACGCACTCATCACCAAGCCGCCAACGGTGTCGAATTCATCGTCGGAGAATTCGCTGTCGAAGAACTCGTTGAAGTTATCGATCGGCGTCAGGGCCTTGATCAGGAAATCACCACTGGGCAGCGGCTTGATGTAGCTGTCTTCTTCGACGTCGTGCTCGTCTTCGATGTCGCCGACGATCTGTTCCAGCACGTCTTCGATGGTCACCAGGCCAGCCACGCCGCCGTATTCGTCGATGACGATGGCCATGTGATTATGGTTGGCGCGAAATTCACGCAGCAGCACATTCAGGCGCTTGGACTCGGGCACGAAGGTAGCCGGGCGCAGCAGGTCCTTGATGTTGAAGCTGTCGCCGTTCTCCTTGAGGATCAGCGGCAGCAAGTCCTTGGCCAGCAACACACCCATCACGTCATCGTGGCTTTCGCCGATCACCGGATAGCGGGAGTGGGCCGAGTCGACCACGGCCGGCAGGAACTCGCGAGGTGTCTGGGTCGCCTTGATGCTGATCATCTGCGAGCGCGGGACCATGATGTCCCGTACTTGCAGGTCCGCAACCTGGATGGCGCCTTCGACGATGGCCAGCGCTTCGCTGTCCAGCAACTTGTTTTGATGTGCGTCGCGCAGCAGCTCCAGCAGCTCCTGGCGGTTTTTCGGCTCATGGGCAAAAGCCTGGGTGAGCTTACCCAGCCAGGACTTCTGCCCGTTGCTCGATCGATCTTCGCTCATAGCGATTACTCTGAATCCTTTGTTGTCACGATGGGGGATGTGTCTGTTTCGTCGTCCGCATAAGGGTCCGGATAACCCAGCTCTGCAAGCAACGTTCGTTCCAGTGCTTCCATTTCTTCGGCTTCGTCGTCATCTATGTGGTCGTAACCAAGCAGATGCAAGCAGCCGTGAATGACCAGATGCGCCCAGTGGGCCTTTACTTCCTTGCCTTGTTCCGCCGCTTCGCGTTCGACTACCGCTACGCAGATCACCAGATCACCGAGCAAGGGAATATCGAGAAACTCATCGGGGACATCGGCCGGGAACGACAAAACGTTGGTGGCGTAGTCTTTCTGCCGCCAGGTGAAGTTCAGTTCGCGTGCTTCTTCCTCATCGACCAGACGGATGGTCATTTCGGAGCCGGCGGTGCGCTGGCGCAGGGCCAGTTCGCACCATTGGCGGAATTCGGCTTCGCTTGGGGCAGACGCTTCGCTAGCCAGTTGCAGGTCAAGCTCAAGCATCGGGGCGAGTGTCCTTGGGAGAAGGCTTCGCCGTTTCGTCGGCTGTGCGATTTTCGAAGCGCTCATAGGCTTCGACGATGCGTTGCACCAATGGATGGCGCACCACGTCCTTGGGCATGAAGTGGGTAAAGCTGATACCCGGAACGTCCTTGAGCACCTCGATCACATGATGCAGCCCGGATTTGGTGCCTTTCGGCAGGTCGACCTGGGTAATGTCGCCGGTGATGACCGCCGTGGAGCCGAAGCCGATGCGAGTCAGGAACATTTTCATCTGCTCGACGGTGGTGTTCTGGCTTTCGTCGAGGATGATGAAGCTGTTGTTCAGCGTACGACCGCGCATGTAGGCCAACGGCGCGACTTCGATCACTTGGCGCTCGATCAGCTTGGCTACGTATTCGAAGCCGAGCATTTCGTAGAGAGCGTCATAAAGCGGGCGCAGGTAGGGGTCGATTTTCTGCGACAGGTCGCCGGGCAGGAAGCCGAGCTTTTCGCCCGCTTCAACCGCCGGACGAACCAGCAGAATGCGGCGAATCTGCTCGCGTTCCAGCGCATCGACCGCGCAGGCAACGGCCAGATAGGTCTTGCCGGTACCGGCCGGGCCGATGCCGAAGTTGATGTCGTTACCGAGGATTTCCTTCACATAGCGCACTTGATTCAAGCCGCGAGGGCGAATCATGCCTTTCTTGGTGCGCAAGGCGACGGACGGTTCGGCGGGAGAATGATTGTCCAGTTCCTCGACGGCCGATTCCTGCAGGAACAGGTGAACCATGTCGGGCGACAGCTCGGTACCTTTGGTTTCCCGGTACAAGCGGCGCAGCAGGTTTTCCGCTGAGGTGGTGTGCTTGCGCTCGCCGATCAGTTCGAACTGATTTCCGCGGTTGCGGATCTCGATCGCGAGGCGCTGTTCGATCAAGCGCAGATGCTCGTCGAATTGCCCGCACAGATTGGCGAAGCGGCGAGCTTCAAAAGGCTCGAGGATGAAACGATGTGGTTCTATGGGTGCGTTCAAGGTCGTATTTAGCCGCCCAAGGGCAATTATGATGAATCAAGGATAGCGCCAGTCGCCTGGGTGCGAAAGCTCTTAAACAGACCAATGTTGAGCACCGTCCTTGTAGGAGCGAGGCTTGCCCGCGAAGAACGATAACGCGGTCCGGCAGACAGACTGCGGCGCGGCCTTCGCGGGCAAGCCTCGCTCCTACAGGTTTTGCTGGGTTATGGGAGCAGCGAGCCCCGTAGCGAGTGCGGTTGCGCGGCATCGATGTGCACATCGGCGAACTGCCCGATCAGGGTCGGATTGTCGCAGCGGAAGTTGACGATACGATTATTCTCGGTCCGGCCTTGCAGTTCACCGGGGTCTTTTTTCGAATAATCGGTTACCAGAATCCGCTGAATGGAGCCCACCATTTGTCGGCTGATCTCGAAACCTTGTTGATTCAGGCGATGTTGCAGGGCGTTCAAGCGTTCTTTTTTCAGTTCTTCCGGCGTTTCGTCGGCCAGATCGGCAGCTGGCGTGCCCGGGCGCTGGCTATAAACGAACGAGTAGGAAAAGTCGAAGCCGACGTCTTCGATCAGCTTCATGGTCTGTTCGAAGTCTTTTTCGGTCTCGCCCGGGAAGCCGACGATGAAGTCAGAACTGATGCAGATCCCCGGTACGGCCGCCCGCAATTTACGCAGCTTGGATTTGTACTCCAGCGCAGTGTGATTGCGTTTCATCGCCGCGAGGATCCGGTCGGAACCCGATTGCACTGGCAAATGCAGGTGTTTGACCAGCTCCGGCACCTCGGCGTGGGCCTGGATCAGGCTGTCGGAGAATTCCAGCGGGTGCGAAGTGGTGTAGCGAATCCGTTCGATACCCTCGACAGCGGCCACTACCCGAATCAATTCTGCCAGATCAGCCAGGCGCCCATCGTGGGTGGTGCCGCGATAACCGTTGACGTTCTGCCCCAGCAAGGTCACTTCCCGTACGCCGTTTTCGGCCAGGTGAATGATCTCGGCAATCACGTCGTCGAACGGTCGGCTGACTTCTTCACCACGCGTATAAGGCACCACACAGAACGTGCAGTACTTGCTGCAGCCTTCCATGACCGACACGTAAGCGCTCGGCCCGTCAATGCGCGGCTCGGGCAAATGGTCGAATTTTTCGATTTCCGGGAACGAGACGTCGACTTGCGGCAGTTTGGTGTCGCGTGCGGCGTCAATCATTTCCGGGAGGCGGTGCAGGGTCTGCGGGCCGAATACCACGTCGACATACGGAGCGCGATCACGGATCGCCGCACCTTCCTGACTGGCCACGCAACCGCCAACGGCGATGACCATGTCCGGATTAGCCAGTTTCAGTTCGCGCCAACGCCCCAGCTGGGAATACACCCGGTCCTGGGCACGTTCGCGGATCGAGCAGGTATTAAGCAGGATCACGTCGGCATCTTCAGCGCGAGCGGTGACTTCCAGGGCCTGATGTTCACCCAGCAGATCGACCATGCGCGAGCTGTCGTACTCGTTCATCTGGCAGCCGTGGGTTTCGATGTAAAGCTTCTTGGCCATGGATAGAGTCATCACGTGATTCAAAGAACCGCGCATTATAGGGAACATGCTCCCAGGTTCCTACCGTTGCGCGTCCGGTGGCTATGCTATAGTTCGCGCCCTCATTTTGACCCCCGATGTTATCCGCCCACCATGACCAAACGTGAAGCTCCAATCTACAAGGTGATTTTCCTCAATCAGGGCCAGGTGTACGAGATGTATGCCAAGCAGATCTATCAAAGTGATCTGTGGGGCTTCCTGGAAGTGGAAGAGTTCGTCTTTGGCGAGCGCACGCAAGTGGTCGTCGATCCGAGCGAAGAGAAGCTCAAGGCTCAATTCGAAGGCGTTGTACGCAGTTTCGTGCCAATGCATTCGATTGTGCGCATCGACGAAGTCGAGCGCCTCGGCACCCCAAAAATCAGCGAAGCCCGCGGCGCGGTCGGCAATGTCATGCCGTTTCCGATGCCGATGCCTGAGAAGTAGTCTTCGAGACCGGGTCGCTCCCTTCGCGGGCAAGCCTCGCTTCTACAAGGGCAGCGCTGCCCTTGTAGAAGCGAGGCTTGCCCGCGAAGAGGCCAGAAAGACCAACGCAGAATTCAAGGTAGCGGTGAGAAAGGCGTACGCCCATCGGCGCTCTGCAATTCCATGAGGTATTTACGGAAAATTTGCCCCAGCACCTGGGTAGCGACTTCCAGGTCTTCGCGGGGCATTTTTTCGGCGACTTCATCGGCGGTGTCCAGCGCCTCTTCGGCACCGTTGACCGCGGCCATTTTCAGCACGATATACGCCTGAACGTTATTGGCAGGTACGCCTTCGCCACGGAAGAACATGGTGCCGAGTTTGAATTGCGCCTGGGCGTGGCCTTGCAGCGAGGCCTTTTCGAAGTAGCTCAGGGCTTGATTGAGGTCGCGCGGCGCGTTTTTGCCGTCGTAATAGAATTCACCCAACTCGTATTGCGCTTGCGCATCCCCTTCATCCGACGCTTTCTGACAGGCGGCGAGCGCTTGCGTCAGGTCTTGCGGCTGAGTATTGAGGGTGCAGCGACCCATCGCCGGGATCAACAACGAGTTGCCGCCTGCTTGTGCGAGCGCGAGCAGGGGCTGAAGGAGCAACAGGCAGCCCAATGCAAGGGTGCGGCCGGTGCGGTTCATGGGAATCGACTTACCTCTGAAGGGCGCGTGGACCCATCGAGGGGATCCAATAAGCGCGCATTATGAAATAAGCAGGGCCAACCTTACAAAGTCTTTACTCGTTTTTCTGCTGCGCGGGGAATATATCGCCCATTTTGCGGAGGATTATTGGCAGAAGAGCAGGAAAAGGGCGCGGATGCGGGTGGAAGCTGACGCTGGCAATGGCCAACGTCAGCGTTACAGCTTTATTTCAATGCGGCGAACGCACGCTCGGCGGCGTCCAGCGTCAGTTTCAACTCGGTTTCGCCGTGGGCGATCGAGGTGAAACCGGCTTCGAAGGCGCTTGGCGCCAAGTACACGCCGCCTTCAAGCATCAGGTGGAAGAAACGCCCGAACAGGCCGGCATCACTGGCCATTACATCCTCAAAGGTCACAATGTCGTCAGCGCCGCTGAAGTACAGGCCGAACATGCCGCCGGCCTGAGTGGTCACGAACGGAATGCCAGCGGCGTCGGCGCGCTGTTGCAGGCCATCGAGCAAACGGCTGGTGTAATCGCTCAGCTCGGCGTGGAAACCAGGACGACTGATCAGGCGTAGCGTGGTCAGGCCCGCCGCCATCGCCAGTGGGTTACCCGACAACGTGCCGGCCTGGTAGACCGGCCCCAGCGGTGCGATTCGCTCCATGATCTTGCGTTTGCCGCCGAAGCAACCCACCGGCATACCGCCACCGATGATCTTGCCGAAGGTGCTCAGGTCCGGCGTGACGCCGTAGTGGGCTTGGGCGCCGCCGAGGGCGACACGGAAACCGGTCATCACTTCGTCGAAAATCAGCACCACGCCGTGCTTGTCGCACAGGGTCCGCAGGCCTTCAAGGAAGCCCGGTGCCGGCGGTACGCAGTTCATGTTGCCGGCCACGGGCTCGACGATGATGCAGGCCACGTCCTGGCCGACTTCGGCGAGCAGGGTTGCTACCGCATCGATGTCGTTGAACGGCAGGGTCAGGGTGTGTTTGGCGAACGCCGCCGGTACACCGGCCGAGCTAGGTACACCTTGGGTCAGGGCGCCGGAGCCGGCCTTGACCAGCAGGCTGTCGGAGTGGCCGTGGTAGCAGCCTTCGAATTTGATGATGCTGTCACGGCCGGTAAAGCCACGGGCCAGACGAATGGCGCTCATGGTCGCTTCGGTGCCGGAGCTGACCATGCGCACCATTTCCATCGACGGCACGATCGAGCAGACCAGATCGGCCATTTCGGTTTCCATCGCGGTCGGGGCGCCGTAGGACAGGCCGTGTTCCAGCTGTTTGCGCACCGCGTCCAGCACGTCCGGATGGCTGTGGCCGAGAATCATCGGCCCCCAGGATCCCACGTAATCGACATAACGCTTGTCGTCTTCGTCGGTGACGTAGGCACCTTCAGCGTGTTTGAAGAACAGCGGCGTGCCGCCAACACTCTTGAACGCACGAACAGGCGAGTTCACGCCTCCTGGAATGTGTTTCTGGGCATTGGCAAACAGGGTTTCGGAACGAGACATGATCGGGCTCTCAAAAAATCAGGATTTGAACAATTCGTTAAAGGCGCGGGCGCGGCGTGTCACTTCAGCCGTACTCTCGGCGCCAAACAGGCCGTGCACCACCGCCAGCAAGTCGACCCCGTGGGCCACCAGCGGCGCAGCGTTGTCCAGCGTGATGCCGCCGATCGCGCAGATTGGCAGGTGCAGTTTGCTGCGCGCCTGATCAAGCAGGTCGAGGCTGCAGGCCGGTGCGCCGGGTTTGGTATTGGAATTGAAGAAGCGACCGAAGGCGACGTAACTGGCGCCTTCTTTGGCGGCTTGTTCGGCGAGTTCGAGTTGCGCGTGGCAGGTCGAACCGATGATCGCCTGACGACCGAGCAGTGCGCGAACCGGCATCAGCGGGCCATCGGTCTGGCCCAGGTGCACGCCGACGTTCAGGCGCGCCGCCAGTTCGGCGTCATCGTTGATGATCAGCTGGGTCTTGTAGCGTTCGCACAGATCGCGCAGGGCTTCGGCTTCGCGCAGGCGGCGGGCCTCGTCGCTGCTCTTGTCGCGGTATTGCAGCAGGGTGACGCCGCCTTCGAGCGCCGCCTCCACGTACGAAAGAAATTTACCGGCCAGTAACTGGCTGTCGGTAATGGCGTACAGGCCACGTAGTTTCATCGGACAAGCCTCTGCGCTTTACGCATAGAAAGTTACGAACAGAAATCCAGCGGCAAGCGGCGCGGCACGAACTGGCCTTTGCCCAGCTGCTCCGCATCACGCAAGGTGCGCCAAGTGTAGTCAAGCGCGCTCTTTACGGCACTGGCGAGGTGTTCGCCCTGGGCCAGTCGACCGGCGAGGGCGCTGGCCAGCGTGCAACCGGAACCATGGTAGCTGCCGGGCAGGCGCTGGCAGGTAAAGGTTTCGCGGTGACCGTCGCGGCTGTACAGGCGATTGTGTATTTCGTGTTCATCGCCATGACCGCCGGTGATCAGCAGGTGTTTGACGAACGGCAGAAGTTTGTCGGCGCACTCGTCCGCGGTGCCTTCGGGCAGTTCGGCGAGGATGCGAGCTTCGGGAAGGTTTGGGGTGGCAATGATTGATAGCGGCAACAGGCGTTCGCGCATGGCGTAGCCGACTTCATCCTTGCCCAGTCGCCCGCCACCGCCGGCGCGCAGCACCGGGTCGCAGACCACCGGCAAATGCGGGTGCGCCGAGAGCAGTTCGACCACGGTGTCGACCATTTCCAGGGAACCGAGCATGCCCAGTTTGACGGCGGCGACTTCGGAGTCGTTGAGCACGGCGTTGGCTTGGGCCAACACCCACTCGCGATCGAGCACGCGGAAGTCAGTGACATTGACGGTGTCTTGCACCGTCAGGGCAGTGACGGCCGGAGCCGCATGACAACCTTGAGCGAGCAGGGCTTCGATATCTGCCTGCAAGCCGGCGCCACCACTTGGGTCGTGGCCGGAGAGGCAGAGGACAACGGGGCGAGAGCTGTAGATATTCATGGTGCGCGAGCTTACCACCAAACATGTTTTTTCGGGTGTCGGCCCGTGAATCGTGACGCGGTCCCTGTAGCAGCTGCCGAAGGCTGCGTTCGGCCGCGTAGCGGTCGTCAAGCCTGTGATCACGGTTAGCCTGATGCACTGCGGTGATTGATTTCGCAACGGCTTCGCCGTTGAACGCAGCCTTCGGCAACGGCTACAGAGGGATGTGTGCAGGGGTACCCTTGTCACAACCTGACCAAGCCTACAGCTCTAACTCAATGTATAGAGCTGGAACGCTTGTTCTAGAGCCTTCGCAGGAAAAATTTCAATGGTGTTCAATGGCCATCAACGGCTATGCTAGAGTGGATCCAAACCAATCACAGGTAATACCGGTTTTACGTCTGCTCAAAAGGAATGGGGGGCTTCCTGACACAACCGGACAGGCCACGCTGGGGCTTAAATGCGCTATTTGCTGATGTTGCTGTTGTGCTTGCCTCTCCTGGCGAGCGCCGTCGAGTTCGACGAGTTTACCCAGAGCCTTCCCCTGGGCCGAGCGATGCAGGTTTATGAAGACGCGGGCGGTCAGGCGACCATCGCCGAAGTCCGTGCGCAGGCGGCGGCCGGGCAATTCAAGCTTCATGATAAAAACACCCTCAACGCCGGTTATTCGCGTTCTGCGTTCTGGCTGAAAATTGACCTGCAATACCGCCCGACCAACCCGTCGGCGCAACGGTCCTGGTTGCTGGAAGTGGCTTATCCGCCTCTCGATCACCTGGATCTGTACGTGCCCGACACGGGCGGTGAGTATCAATTGGTCCGGCAGACCGGCGATGCGTTGCCGTTCGCCACTCGCGAGATCCGCCAGAACAACTATCTGTTTGGTCTGAATTTTGCGCCCGAGCAGGCGCAAACCGTGTATTTGCGTCTGCAAAGCCAAGGCTCGGTTCAGGCGCCCGTCACGTTGTGGTCGAGCACCGCTTACCTCGAAGAGCAGCCGGTGCGGCTCTATGTACTGGGCCTGATTTACGGTGTGTTGCTGGGGATGCTGGTCTACAACCTGTTCATCTTCCTCAGCGTGCGCGACACCAGCTACCTCTATTACATCGTTTATATCGCCTCGTTCGGCTTGTATCAGCTGTCGGTGAACGGCGCAGCCGTTGAGTATTTCTGGCCCGACAATCCCTGGTGGGCCAACGCCGCGACGCCGTTCTTCATCGGCTGTTCAGGATTATTCGGCAGCCAGTTCGCCCGCAGCTTTTTGCAGACGGCCACCCACAGTCGCTGGCTCGACCGTTTGCTGCTGGCATTGATTGCGTTCAGTGCGCTGGTGGTCGGGTTGTCCTTGATGACCCATTACGCCCTGGCCCTGCGTCTGGCGACGTTGCTGGCGTTGGTGTTCACCGTGGTGATTTTCGCCGCCGGGATTTTCGCCTGGTGGCGTGGCCTGCGGGTCGCGCGGTATTTCATCATTGCCTGGTCGGCGTTCCTGCTCGGAGGCGTGGTCAATACCCTGATGGTGCTGGGTTATTTGCCTAACGTATTCCTGACCATGTACGCCAGCCAGATCGGCTCGGCGATCGAAGTGGCGCTGCTGTCCCTGGCCCTGGCCGATCGCATCAACGCCATGCGTGAGCAACAGGCGCAAACCCTGTTTGATGCTGGCCAGAAGCTCGAAGTGTTGAACCAGCAACTGGCCCACAGTAACAAGCTCAAGGACGAATTCCTCGCCACTCTGACCCATGAACTGCGCACGCCCATGAACGGTGTGATTGGCTCGCTGGAACTGATGCAGACCGTCGAGATGAATCCCGAGCTGGAGCAATACCAGCAAACGGCCGCCGGTTCGGCGCGGGACATGATGCGCATGGTCAACGGCATCCTGACCCTGACCGAGTTGCAGGCCGGCAAGCTCAAGGTCTATCCGGACACCTTCAGTTTGCGCAGTGTGGTCGAGGCCTTGCGCCTGCAGTTCGATGGCAATGCATCGGGCAAGTCGCTGGACTTCAAGGTGGAGGTTACGCCTGGGTTGCCGGATCGTTTGCACGGCGACAGCGGCAAGCTGACGCAATGCCTGGAATGCCTGCTGGATAACGCGATCAAATTCACCCGGGTCGGCGGATTGGCGCTGCGGGTGACGGGCAAACCGGTGGCGCCCGATCGGCTGGCGCTGTCCTTTGCGGTGATCGATACCGGCATTGGCTTTACCGATCTGGGGGAGGCAACGCTGTATCAGCGCTTCTTCCAGCTCGATGGTTCAATGACCCGTGAATACGGTGGCCTGGGCGTTGGCCTGGCCATTTGTCGGCAACTGGTCGAGTTGCTCGGCGGGCGTCTGAGTCATCGCTCGGAACCGGGACGCGGCAGTCGCTTTCAACTGGACGTGGAGTTCGAGCTGCCGCTGCCGGTGGTGGAACCTGCGCCTGCAATCACCGCGCAAGCCACCGATCTGCGTGTGCCTCAGGATTGCACGGTGTTGCTGGTCGATGACAACAGCATCAATCAGCTGGTGATGCGTGGCATGTTGCTCAAACTTGGGTTCCGCGTGTGCACCGCTGACAGCGGCGCCGCGGCGCTCGATCATTTGCAGCATGAAGCCGTTGACGCGGTGCTGCTCGATGGTCAGCTGCCGCCACTGGACGGCGCCTCGATCTGCTGCCGGATCCGCGCCTTGCCAGGTTGTGCCGAATTACCCGTGTTCATGCTTGGCCTGAGCGCAGACCGGGCCTATCGTCCGAGCGATACCTTCGTCGACTACCTGAACAAACCAGTGAAATTCGAAGATTTGCAGACGGCGCTCTCTCGACGGGTACTCTGCCCGGGGCAAGGCGAAAGCGCCGACAGTTAGGCAGATATGCCACTTTGTTCAGCTTCGGGGCGGTGCTTAACTGAAAGTCCCTTGGCTGACCAAAGGAGCCCTGTCATGAACCTGCATCAGTTCGCCGAAACCCACGAAGTCACCAATCAGCCGCCGTCGCTGGACGGCGCCAACCTCTATCGCATCGACCGGCCGTTGCAGGAATGGTCGCGGCGGTTCGATGCCGGTTGGGCCGAGTCGCGGATCGATGCTTACGGCGCCTTGGCCGGCGGGCCGCTGATGGAGGCGGGGTTTGCCGCCAATCAGAACAAACCGGTGTTCGTCAGTCATGACCGTTACGGTCATCGCATCGACCTGGTGGAATTTCATCCGGCTTATCATGAATTGATGCGCACGGCGGTAGAGCATGGCCTGACGGGCTTGCCCTGGACCGACCCGCAACCGGGCGCCCACGTTGCCCGCGCGTCCATGACCTATTTGCACAGTCAGGCTGAAGCCGGCAGCGGTTGCCCGCTGACCATGACCTTTGCCAGCGTCCCGGCGATGCGCTTGCAACCGGATCTGGCCAAACACTGGCTGCCGAAAATCCTCGCCACCGAGTACGACCCGCGCAACGTCGGCATGGCGCACAAGGCCGGGGTCACCATCGGTATGGCCATGACCGAGAAGCAGGGCGGTACCGACGTGCGCGCCAACACCACCAAGGCGTATCCGGTCGGCGCCAGTGGGCCCGGTCAAGCGTATGAACTGGTGGGTCACAAGTGGTTCTGCTCGGCGCCGATGTGCGACGCTTTCCTGACCCTAGCCCAGACCGACAAAGGCTTGACCTGTTTCCTGCTGCCGCGCCATCGTCCGGACGACACACGCAATCAGTTCTACATCCAGCGGCTGAAGAACAAACTCGGCAACTGGTCCAATGCCTCCAGCGAGGTGGAATTCCGTGGCGCCCTGGCCTGGATGGTTGGCGAAGAGGGCCGGGGTGTTCCAACCATCATCGAAATGGTCGCCATGACCCGTTTCGATTGCATGGTCGGCTCCAGTGCGTTGATGCGCCAGGCCCTGACCCAGGCCAGCCACCACTGCGCCCACCGCAAGGTCGGTGGCAAATTGCTCAGCGAGCAACCCTTGATGCAAAACGTGCTGGCCGACCTGGCTCTGGAAAGCGAAGCGGCGTTGGCCTTGAGCTTGCGCATGGGCCGGGCGCTGGATCATCTGGATGAGGGGCAGGAAGCGAAATTCGCCCGACTGGTGACGGCGGTGGGCAAGTACTGGATCTGCAAGCGCGCGCCCGCGATGATCAATGAAGCGGCCGAATGCATGGGCGGCGCCGGTTATGTCGAAGAAAGCATCCTGCCGCGGCTGTACCGTGAGGCGCCGGTCAATTCGACGTGGGAGGGTTCCGGCAACGTGCAATGCCTCGACGTGCTGAGAGCGCTGTCGAAAGAGCCGGGTGTGCTCGATGTGTTGTTCAGCGAGTTGGGCGACGGTCATGGCGACAAACGCCTGGCGGCGCACATCAGCCAGTTGCAGGCGGCGTTCAAGGACACCGCCGACATTCAATACCGCGCCCGCCAGCTCACTGAAGACATCGCCTTGGGGCTTCAGGCCAAGCTGTTGCTGGAAGCGGGTAATGCGGCGGTCAGTGATGCCTTCATCGTCAGCCGCCTCGGTTCGACGGGTCGGGTGTATGGAACGTTGCCGCGCGGGCTGGAGGTGGAAGCAATCGTCGCCCGATCGACCCCGCAAGGGTTTTGACCACAAACACCACACGACCTGTGGGAGCGGGCAAGCCCGCTCCCACAGGATTTATCTGTACCTCTGAATTGATGTGCAGCCAACACGCCACTGTTCCCGTGAAGCGATGATGCAGGCAAGATGAAGGCCTGCAAGTCAGAACACAGGAAGCTGATCGTGACCGAAGCGTTTATTGTCGTTCAAACCGCCGAGCAAGCCGTGGATCGGCTTGCTGCCTTGCACGAACGTGCAACCACCGCGCTGAATCAGGCGCTCAAGCGTTATCTCAAGGATCGCGTCGAGCCGGACGCTGAACAGCGGGCTCTGTTTCGTTATCCCGAGTTGCGTCTGACTTACCTTTGCCAGGGCGAAGTCCCACAGACCACTCGCGCCTATGCCAAGGTTCAATTGCCGGGAACCTACAGCGTCACCGTCACCCATCCCCGGGCTTTTCGCAAATACCTGCTGGAACAACTCGTCCCGTTGATGCACGACTTCACCGTGACCGTGGAAGTCGGCGTCAGCCAGCAGAACATTCCTTATCCGTACGTGGTCGAGCAGGGCGATGAACTGGCCGGTTCTGGCGTTACGGCGGCGGTGCTGGCGCGAGTGTTCCCGAGTACGGATTTGTCGGCCGCCACTGATGGCATCGCCGATGGCTTGTACGACTGGGAAAATACCGACCCGCTGCCACTGGCCCTGTTCGATGCCGCACGGGTGGATTTCTCCCTGCGTCGACTGGTGCATTACACCGGCAGCGACTGGCGGCATGTGCAGCCGTGGATTCTGCTGACCAACTATCATCGCTACGTCGACCAGTTCATCGTTCATGGTCTGGCGCAACTGCGCAACGACCCGCGTTTTGTGCGCATGGTGTTGCCGGGCAATGTGATCATCGAAAAGGACATGGATCACGGCGAAGCGTCGGCGATCGCCGCCGGCGTGGTCTGGCATCGTTACCAGATGCCGGCCTATCACCTGATCGCCAGCGACGGCCATGGCGTGACCCTGGTGAACATCGGTGTCGGCCCGTCCAACGCCAAGAACATCACCGACCACCTGGCGGTGCTGCGTCCGCATTGCTGGCTGATGATTGGTCACTGCGGCGGCTTGCGTCAGTCGCAGACCATTGGCGACTACGTGCTGGCCCACGCGTACATGCGCCGCGACGGGATTCTCGACCGGGTCGTGCCGCCGAATATTCCGATTCCGGCCCTGGCTGAAGTGCAGATGGCATTGCAGCAAGCGGCGGCCAACATCACCGGTGAGAAGGGCGACGAATTGAAGAAGCGCCTGCGTACCGGCACCGTATTGACCTACGACGACCGTAACTGGGAACTGCGCTGGGCGCAGGAACGTCCGCTGATCAATCTGTCCCGCGCCGTGGCGGTGGACATGGAAAGTGGCACCATCGCCGCCCAGGGTTACCGCTTGCGGGTGCCCTACGGCACGTTGCTCTGCGTGTCGGATAAGCCGTTGCACAGCGAAATCAAACTGCCGGGTTCGGCCAACGCCTTCTATGAACGCGCGGTCAGCCAGCACTTGAAGATCGGCATCGAAGCGGTGGACCTGTTGCGCACCGAGCTCAACTCGCTGCACTCGCGCAAACTGCGCAGCTTCGACGAACCACCGTTCCGCTGATTTGCGATGGTCATTTAACGGTCAGGCTACTAGCATTAGCAGCCCTGACCGTTAGATGTTCCTTTGCTCATGTCTCGTCCTCCACGTCCCGTTTCCCGCCGCCCTGGCGTGAAGCCTGCGCCATCCTCTTCAGCCCCGCGCCGTGTCGCCAAAGCGCCGCCGGCCGAGCCGAAGCTGATTCTGTTCAACAAGCCTTTCGATGTGCTGACGCAATTCAGCGACGGCGAAGGGCGGGCAACGCTCAAGGATTTCATCGAGATTCCGGGGATTTACCCGGCAGGGCGGCTGGACCGCGACAGCGAAGGCTTGCTGTTGCTGACCAACGACGGCCAGCTTCAGGCACGAATTGCCGACCCGAAACACAAACTGGCCAAGACCTATTGGGTTCAAGTCGAAGGCGAACCAAGCGCTGAGCAATTGCAACGATTGCGCGACGGTGTCGAGCTAAACGATGGCATGACGTTACCGGCCGAAGCGCGACAACTGGATGAGCCGCAACTGTGGCCGCGCAACCCGCCAGTGCGCTTTCGTAAAAGCGTGCCCACCCGTTGGCTGGAACTGGTGATTCGCGAAGGCCGCAACCGTCAGGTACGACGCATGACTGCGGCGGTTGGCTTGCCGACGTTGCGTCTGGTGCGGGTCAGAATCGGTGACTGGTCGATCGAAGGGCTCGATCAGGGGCAGTGGAAGGAAGTGCCGGCGCGCTTATAGCGTGCCGGATTCGATCATGCCGATGACCACGCTTTTGATCACGAACGCGGCCACGCCCAGCCCCAGTACGAAGAACAGAATGAACGAGCCGAAGCGCCCGGCCTTGGATTTTTTCGCCAGATCCCAGACGATGAAACCCATGAAAATGATCAGGATGCTGACCAGTCCAGTCATCATCCACTCTTCGAATACTGCAGGATCCATTGAACATCTCCGGCGCAGGTGGGGCTAAAAGGCGCTGGAGTATACGCCATGGGGAATTGGCGGGGCATTGACCTGCGGCAGTGTGCCGCAGCTATTCGTCGCCTGTGCAGGCCTCTTCGCGGGCAAGCCTCGCTCCTACGGGTTTTGTGTCGACTGTAATAACGTGACCGACACAAATCCTGTAGGAGCGAGGCTTGCCCGCGAAGGCATTCTCAGCTGCGCAGATGCGTCAGCGGCAACTCGGTACTGTTGAGCACCTGGTTCAACACAAAGCTCGACCGTACGCTGGTCACCCCTTCAATCCGGGTCAGATGCCCCAGCAGCAGTTTCTGATAGTGATCCATGTCTGGCACTACCACTTTGAGCTGATAGTCCGCATCCATCCCCGTCACCAAACTGCATTCCAGTACTTGCGGCAAGGTGCGAATGGCGGCTTCGAAATTCTCGAAACGCTCGGGTGTATGGCGGTCCATGCCAATCAGCACATACGCTGTCAGGCTCAGGCCGAGCATCTTGCGGTCCAGCAAGGCGACCTGGCGGGTGATGTAACCGTCGTCTTCCAGCTGCTTGACCCGCCGCGAGCAAGGCGAAGGCGACAGGCCGATGCGTTCGGCCAGCTCTTGATTGGAGATGCGTGCATCACGCTGTAATTCCGCCAAAATGCTCAGGTCGTATCGGTCGAGTTTGCTCATCAATCAGGCCTTTGTCATAACTATTGCGGCGGATTATCTATCCTGAGTTAAAAATTGCGCAAGTGATGTTTATTTGAGCAATCTTCGCAATCCTCTGCCGGTGCGCCCGGCCTATTCTTATCACCAGAATCACTGCTCGGACAAACAGTCCAGTGCGGCTCGCCCAATCAGGCCAGCTGCGGTCGCCACCCCCACCGGGGTTGTGTCGGCCCCCGAGCTACACACTGTCCAGAAGACGGCGTGAGGTGAGCCGACGTCATAAGCGTCGAGCACGGACGAAGTTCTCAAAGGGAGGCCGACGGGTCTCCCTTTTTCTTGCCCGGAATTTATGGGCGCCCCCTAAATAAATAAGTTGCGCGACTGATAACCTGTTTCAGAGCCGGCCTGCGTTTTCCCCATCTTGCGTACAGGCCCTGACCCCCAGTGAGGAAAAGCATGAAGTCGCGCATCTGGCGTTTGGCCGGTGTTGGTTTGCTGTGTGTGAGTGTCACTGCGCAATCGCTGGCCGATGAGCCGCAATATCGCGGTCCCGATGGCGGCGAGCGTGGAGCGGATCAGCAGGGTCACAATCTGCCGATCCAGGGCAGGCCCGATACGGTGTACCAGACCCAGGAGCCCCGCCGTGGCTACTATCAGGACGAGCAGCCGCGCAATGATGACAACCCGCACTGGCAGACTGGCGGACAGGGCCCACGTCATGATGATCGTCCCTGGCCAGGTCGCCCGGATGGGCGCGGCAATGGCTGGGGCCCCGGCCCGCAGTATCGTCCGGGGTATGTGATCGACCGCTTCCCGGAGCGCAGCTACCGCGTGCCGTATCGCGGCCAGGAGTATTTCTATTCCGGTGGTTATTGGTATCGCCCCCACGGCCCACGTTACGTGGTTGTGCAGCCGCCGCGCGGGATTCGAGTCAGCTACTTGCCCGATTACGCGCGTGAAGTGTGGATCGGCGGTGCGCTGTTTTTCCTGGCGGCCGGCGCGTATTACGCCTATCAGGACAGCACTCGGGATTACGTCGTGGTCGAGCCACCCATGCAGCCGCAACCGGTGAGCAGTGGTTATGACGTGGTGGCGTATCCGGCCAACGGCCAGTCGCCGGAGGAGGTCAGTCGGGACGGTTACGAATGCTATCGCTGGGCCGTGGAGCAGAGCGGCTTCGATCCGCGCGCCGTCACCTATCAACCGGCCCCGTCGGTGGTGCAAGCCTACCGACAGGCCCAGGGCAACTGCCTGAGCAGTCGCGGTTATCAGGTTCAGTAGCAGCTGCAAGCTATAAGCCTCAAGCCTCAAGCCTGGGGCTTAAAGCTTGTCGCTTGAAGCTGCTTTCATAGGATCGGCATGCACCAGCACTTCGGCTCGCGGATAAGCCGCATGAATCGCATCGGCGGCTTGATCGCTGATGCCGTGGGCGACTGACAGGGTCAGCTCTCCCGGCAACTCCAGATGCAATTGCACAAACCACTGGTTGCCGGAAATGCGTGTGCGCAGATCGTGGGCGCCCAAAACCCCCGGTACGCTGCACGCCAGTTCAAGCATGTGCTGGCTGACACCCGGCGGCAGCTCTTCATCCATCAGCACCGCGAAACTTTCTCGGGCGATATGAATGGCGCTCCAGAGGATGTAGGCGGCGATCCCTAACCCAAACCAGGGGTCGACTTGATGCCAGCCAAAACCGGCTAACACCAGCGCCAACAAAATGCTGCCGTTGAGCAGCAAGTCTGAGCGGTAATGCAAGGAGTCGGCACTCACGACGTTGGAGCCGGTTGCCTTGATCACCCGATGTTGCAACATCAGCAGGGCCACGGTCAGGGCGAGGGAGAACACAATCACCCCAATGCTGAGCCACGCAGCGCCTATCGGCTCCGGATGTTTCAACCGTTCGATCGCCTGCAACGCAATCAGCACCGCACTGCCGCCAATGAACAGTGCCTGAGCCATGCCCGCCAATGATTCAGCCTTGCCATGCCCATAACGGTGATCGTCGTCGGCCGGGCGCAAGGCGTATTGCACGGCCAGCAGATTGAGCAGCGAGCTGACGCCGTCGAGTGCCGAGTCAGTCAGCCCGGCGAGCATGCTCACCGAACCGCTCAACCACCAGGCGATGGCTTTGGCGACGATCAATATGCACGCCACCGCCACCGAGGCGCGCGTCGCCAACCGCAGCAGGCGGGCGTGTTCGGTACTGCTGGTCATAAGTGCGGCTTTTCCTTTTTGGTGCACCGATTACGCGGCCGGTTGCAGGCCGAACATGGCCAGTTGCTGGGCGCTGCCTTTGTGCTGGATCAGACGTGGGTCGTCCAGCGGGAAGCTGCGGCCCAACTCGGTTTCCAGAATAGTCTGCAGCTTGTGGTTATCGACTTTACCGTCGGCACCAATGGCTTCCTTGAGTTTTTCCGGCGCCACTTGGGCGGTTCGGCCGGGCTCGTAGTAAATGGCGCCAGTGGCAAAGTCCACCGCAAAGGCAATCAGCCCCGGAATGATATAAAACAGCAGGCCCACGGCATCCAGCGCGACGATCACCGGGTCGATCTTGCCTTCGATCTGGCCGCGACGATCGGGGTAGAAAATCGTGCCGCAGGCGGTCATTTGGGTCAGCAAGCTCGCGACCAGTACACCGCCGATCAAGCGAAAGGGAGCACGCATGTGAAATCTCCTGGGTTATCTGGAAACGAAGGGGCGTCAATATGAATTAGGACCGCGACGAAGGCCGTTATACTCGCGGCGGCAGGGCGTGCCCACAGTAAATTGCGGTCGCGTCTCACCCCCACTGGAATGGCTGAGGATTGAAGTTGTTTTTTCCAGATCGACAACGCGTAACGACTGATGGATGTTATCGGGGTTCGGCCCTCCGGGCTGAAGCTGTGGGCGCGCCATGCTGCGTTGCGGGACTTGGCAAGGAAACGACCCTTACCGGCGTCCCGCGCCTTGCCTGGCACGCCCACAGCTTCAACGCGACTCGCAATTTACTGTGGGCACGCCCTGTGGAGCCAGCATGATTTCTTTGCCGATCGATGAAGTTTTACCCGCCCTGCGTGAAGCCCTCGCTACACGCCACGAAGCCGTGCTCGAAGCACCGCCCGGGGCCGGTAAAACCACCCGCGTACCCTTGGCCTTGCTCGATGAGCCGTGGTTGGCCGGGCAGACCATTCTGATGCTCGAACCGCGCCGCCTGGCCGCGCGGGCGGCGGCGGAGCGGTTGGCCAGTGAACTGGGTGAGAAGGTCGGCGAAACCGTTGGCTACCGGATTCGTCTCGACAGCAAAGTCGGCCCCAATACCCGCATCGAAGTGGTCACCGAAGGTATCCTCACCCGGCGCTTGCAGGATGACCCGGCGCTGGAAGGTGTGGGCTTGCTGATTTTCGATGAGTTCCACGAACGCAGCCTCGACGCTGACCTGGCGTTGGCCCTGAGCCTGAATGGCCGGGAGCTGTTTCGCGACGATCAACCGCTGAAAATCCTGTTGATGTCGGCAACCCTGGAAGGTGAACGCCTGGCCGGGTTGCTCGATGATGCGCCGATCCTGCGCAGCGAAGGTCGCATGTACCCGGTGGCGATGCGCTGGGGGCGACCTTTTCAGCCCGGTGAGTTTATCGAGCCACGGGTGGTGCAGACCATTCTCGACGCGCTGAACGATGAGACCGGCAGCCTGCTGGTGTTCCTGCCGGGGCAGGCGGAAATCCGTCGGGTGCATCAGCAACTCGCCGATGCGCTGGGCAATAGCACACAGGTTCTGCTCTGCCCGTTGCACGGTGAACTGGATCTGACGGCGCAGCGTGCGGCCATCGATCCGGCGCCCGCCGGCAAACGCAAAGTGGTGCTGGCGACCAACATCGCCGAGACCAGTCTGACCATCAACGGAGTGCGTGTGGTGATTGATGCCGGGCTGGCGCGAGTGCCGCGTTTCGACCCCGGCAGCGGCATGACCCGGCTGGACACTCAGCGCATTTCCAAAGCCAGCGCCACGCAGCGCGCGGGCCGGGCAGGGCGTCTGGAGCCCGGCGTGTGTTATCGCCTATGGTCGCAGGATCAGCACGAGCAACTGGCAGCTTACGCCAGTGCGGAAATTCTCTCGGCGGACCTTGCCGGGCTGGCCTTGCAACTGGGTCGTTGGGGCGTGACGCCGGGGCAATTGGTTTGGCTGGATATCCCGCCCGCAGCAGCTTATGCACAGGCTCAGGATTTGCTTGAACGTTTGGGCGCGCTGGAGGGCGAGGCGCTGACCCGTCACGGTCAGGCCATGGCTGAACTGCCGGCTCATCCACGGATCGCTCATTTGCTGTTACGTGGTCAGGCGCTCGGCTTGGCCCACATGGCCTGCGATGTCGCGGCATTGCTCGGCGAGCGGGATATTTTGCGTGGCGCCGGGGCGGATCTGCATAGCCGACTGGTGCTGTTGTCCGGCGAAGAACGGGCCGCTCGTGGTGCGCAGGGCGGTGTTCAACGGGCTCGGCAACTGGCGCGGCAGTATCGCGGTTATCTGCGAGGAAAAGCGTCGGAGCCGGTTAGCGATCCCGAACATCCGCGCTGGCTTGGCGCATTGCTGGCGTTGGCGTATCCCGACCGAGTTGCGCAACAACGGCGGGCCGGTGGCGCTGAATATCGATTGGCGAATGGTCGCGCAGCGTTGTTCGCCGAAGCGGACAGCCTGATGAAGCAACCGTGGCTGGTGATCGCCGATTTGGGCAGTCGCCAGGGCCAGCGTGAAGAACGGATTTATCTGGCGACGGATTTCGATCCGGCGTTGTTCGACTCAGTGTTGGCCGAACAGGTGCGCTGCGTCGATCAACTGGATTGGGATGAGCGCGAAGGCGTGCTGCGGGCCGAGCGTCAGCGCAAGGTCGGCGAATTGATCCTCAGCCGCGAACCGCTGACCGGGCTCGATGAAACGGCCCGCAGTCAGGCGTTGGTGAACCTGGTTCGGCGCAAAGGCCTGGAGCTGTTGCCCTGGACGCCAGAGCTGCGTCAGTGGCAGGCGCGGGTGGCGTTGTTACGTCAGTTGGACCTTGGCAGCAAGGGTGAGAGTGAATGGCCGGATGTCAGCGACGCAACACTGCTCAAAAATCTCGAACACTGGTTGATGCCGTATCTGGGCAAAGTCTCGCGACTCAGTCACTTCGCCAATCTGGACTTGTCGAGCATCGTTCATAACTTGTTGCCATGGCCGCTGCCGCAACGGCTGGATGAGCTGGCACCGCATCATTTGAGCGTGCCGTCGGGTTCATCGATTCGTCTGGATTACAGC
The DNA here is from genome assembly GCF_014192635.1 of Pseudomonas sp. Tn43. Classification (NCBI taxonomy): domain Bacteria; kingdom Pseudomonadati; phylum Pseudomonadota; class Gammaproteobacteria; order Pseudomonadales; family Pseudomonadaceae; genus Pseudomonas; species Pseudomonas sp. Tn43. Next base: position 166,307 of record NZ_JACHYG010000008.1, on the reverse strand, counting down.
GAACAGCCGCCAATTCTGGCGGTGCGCCTGCAGGAGCTGTTCGGCCTGGCCGAGACCCCGCGCATTGCCGGTGGCCGGCAGGTGGTCAAACTGCATTTGCTGTCCCCGGCGCGGCGGCCGGTACAGGTGACGCAGGACCTGGCGAACTTCTGGCGCAGTACGTATGCCGAGGTGAAGAAGGATTTGAAGGGGCGTTATCCGAAACACTACTGGCCGGATGATCCTCTGGTGGCCGAGGCGACGGCGCGGATCAAACCTCGTAAAAGCTGAAGATCAAAAGATCGCAGCCTTCGGCAGCTCCTACAAGGGATCGCATTCCAATGTAGGAGCTGCCGAAGGCTGCGATCTTTTTCACTAACGCCACAAATCTAAGGGGAAGCTGGCAACAGAAACCGCGCAATCACCGGCAAGTGATCGGAAATGCGCAACGTATCGTCCTGCTTCACCTTTGCCTCGACCCGTTTGATGCGTGGGCTGTAAAACAGGTAGTCGACGGTCCGGTCCGGGCCGTTCAAGCCGGGGTCATTGGGGTAATGGGTCAGCCATTGCGCCCGGTCGATACCGCTGGCTTCGTTGTTGGTGGGAATCATCGGGTATTTGTCCCACAGCACATGCAGCGCGCTGTCTGCGGAGTAGGGCGTGCTTTGCTCGGGTAGCAGGCGTCGATGCTGGCCCAACGGCAACAGGTTGAAATCGCCGCCGATCAACCACGGCGTGCCGCGGCTTTCATACTTGTCGAGGACCTTGGCTATAGCCGTCACCTGGCGCTGCAAGGTTTCGTCGAGCGGGGTGGTGGCATGGTCCAGGTGGGTGTTGAGCACGGCCATTTGGCCGCCGTTGCCCAATGGCAGGTGAGTGACCAGCATGGCGTTTTTCGGCTTGAACTGACGGCTGATGAAATTGGCCGCAGCGACCGGTAATTGCAGGCGTTCGGCCTGTTCGATCCGGTAGCGGCTCAGGGTTGCCAGTTGCCGGCCAACGCTGCCGAAGATGTGCGGTTCAGGCACGAAGTCGGCTTTCCAGTCGAAGGCCTGAGCGCTGCAGGGATACAGGTCAGTGACTCGATCCTGAAGCAATTTGAACTGGTGTTGGTAGTCACTGGCTTTGGCGCCGTCATCGAGTTCCTGCAACAGCACCACATCAGGTTGCTCGTCGCGAATCACCCGCGCCACTTCGTCGAGGCTGAAGGCCATGTCTTCCGATGTGGGTTTTTCATCGGTGCCGTTGGCCAGGTCATTCCAGAACACATAGCGCTTGCCTGCCAGGTACTGGACGTTCCAGGTCATCACCTTCAGCGCCTGGCCGGGCACCAGCGTCGGCGCCTGGGCGTTGCAACTGACGGGCAGCACTTCCTTGGGTTGGGGGCGCCAGGTGAGGCTGTAGATCAGCGATGCAATCAGGCCAATGGCAATCAGCAGGCCCAGCAGGGTGTAGCGCAGTAGACGGGTCATGGCTCGGCTTATAGCGTTACAAAATTGATACCGAGCATAACCGAGCGCAAACGGCATGCCCATCAATTAGCCGCGACACATCCCCGCAGCGTTCTTCAAAGCGCCCCGTCAGCTTTCTCGGGCGCATCGCTAATCAGCATGAACAAACGGAACACCACCACGCTGGTGAACAGTTGCAGGAAGCTGTGGGCGCTGTCGATCAGCAGCGAGATCACCGGGTTCTGCGGCTCAGGGTAAGCCGCCAGCGTCGCCCCCTTGAGTACCCACAGCGGGCCCATCACGCACAGAATGCACACCAGAATGCGCAGGAAATTCCCGCGGGTCAGGCGCAGGCTTTCCTTCATCGCCGCCAGCGGTGCCAGGCCGCGCAGCACCAGCAGGTATTCGCCGAACGCCAGCGTCACCATCAGCCAGATCCCCGGCAGGAAATACAGCGACAGACCGATAAGGATCAGCAGGGTATTGAGAGCGGTCAGCAGGGCGAAACGCGGCCACAGGGTCGCGGAAGTCGCCAGCAAGTCGCGGGTGCGTGGCGTTTCGCCACGGCTGCGGGCATCGAGAAACAGGATCAGCGCGGCGGTGTACAGCGGATACACCAGCAAGCCGACCAATACACTGATGCCGGGGAAACTGTCCGGCTTGGTGGAGTGGTCGACCACCTGTTGCAGCAGCGCCTCGAAAATCACCAGCGGCAGGCACAGCTGCACGATCTGGCGCAGATTGCGCTTGAAGAAATACAGAGAGTCACGCAGTACATCGAACGGATTCATCAGTCGGTATCGCAGGTCGAAAGCAGGTGCCTCACTTTAACCGATGAACCCCTTTGGGGCGCAAACGTAAACGTTCGGTAAAGGTCATTGAAACATCCTGTATCAGCCCCATTACGGGTAAGCACCTTGTCCAACGTGGATGAGGGCGACGATATTCCAGGCAATCTATGAGGTCGCCATGAACAGCGAAGAACAAACCCTGATCGATGGACTGTTTTCCCGGCTGCAACAAGCCGAAACGGATTCAGCCCCCCGCGACGCCCAGGCCGAAGCGCGGATCAAGGAACACCTGACTCGCCAGCCCGCGGCGGGCTATTTCATGACCCAGGCGATTCTGGTGCAAGAGGCTGCCATCAAGAGCCTCGACGAACAGAACAAGCAACTCAGTCAACAAATCCAGCAATTGCAGGCTGAACTGCAATCGGCCAAGGCTCAGGCGACGGCACCGGCGCCGAGCAGCGGTGGCTTTTTGTCGAGCATCTTCGGTGGTGGATCTCGTGATCCACAGCCTGCGCCGACTCAAAGCGCAGCCCCCTCCAATGGCGGCTGGCGTGAACCGGGGCGGCCGTCATTCAACTCGCAGCCGCCACAGCAAAGCTTCGGTGCCGCACAGCAGCAAAATTACGCACCGCCACAGGCCGCCGGCAGCAGTTTCCTCGGTGGTGCATTGAAAACCGCAGCGGGCGTGGCCGGTGGCGTGATGCTGGCGCAGGGCATCAGCAGTCTGTTCCAGCACCCTCAGCAGCCGGAAGTGGTTGAAGTCATCAAGGAAGAACCGGCTCAGGTCAACGATCAGAGCGACAGCGGCAATGGCTGGGGCGACGATCAGCGGGTGGCTGACAATTCCAGCGATCAAGGCGGATACGCTGACGCCGACTATAGCGATGACAATTCATCGTTCTTCGGTGGCGACGACGATTCCTTCGTCTGACTCATCAGTGGTGAGGGAGTCTTGCTCCCTCACCACATGGCCGATTATTCGCGGAACAATCCTTCGGGCTGGCATACTGGGCAACTTTTCGGGCCCGGTGCCTGATCCTGCCCGCGCTTCGGCACGCCAATGAGGATGTACGGTGAAAAAAATCGCAGTGTTCGCCGATGTCCAGAACCTCTATTACACCGTGCGTCAGGCCTATGGTTGCCACTTCAACTACGCCGCGCTGTGGGCTGACGTCAGCAAAGAAGGGCAGATCGTCGAGGCCTATGCCTATGCGATCGATCGTGGCGACAGCAAACAGCAGCAGTTTCAGCAGATCCTGCGCAACCTCGGCTTCATCGTGAAGCTCAAACCCTACATCCAGCGCAGCGACGGTTCGGCCAAAGGCGACTGGGACGTGGGCATCACCCTCGACATCATGGACGCCGCCGACCACGTTGACGAAATCGTGCTGGCCTCCGGTGACGGTGATTTCGACATGCTGCTGGAGCGCATCATCAGCAAGCACGGCGTGCAAGCGGTGGCCTATGGCGTGCCCGGTCTCACCGCCAATTCGCTGATTCGCGCTGCCAGCCGTTACGTGCCGATCGAAGGCGCGTTGCTGCTCAAGAATTGATTTTTACGGAGTTGAAACAGGTTTGGAACGCATAGCAGTCATCGACTTTGAAACCACTGGGCTTTCCCCGAACAGCAACTGCCGGGCCACGGAAATCGCCGTGGTGATTCTCGAGCAGGGGCGCATTGTCGAGCGTTACCAAAGCCTGATGAACGCTGGCGTGCGGGTGCCGGCTTTTATCGAGCAACTCACCGGCATCAGCAACGCCATGCTGCGCACCGCGCCCTCGGCCGAGCAGGTGATGAATGAAGTCAACGAATTCGTTGGCATCACGCCGCTGCTGGCGCACAACGCTGCGTTCGACCAGAAGTTCTGGGACTACGAACTCGGGCGAATCAAACGCACACGCTTGCAGAACTTTGCCTGCTCGCTGTTACTCGCCCGCCGCCTGATGCCCGCCGCGCCGGACCACAAACTCGGCACCCTCACCACGTTCGCCAGCCTGCCCAATACCGGCAAGGCGCACCGGGCCATGGCCGATGCGGAAATGGCGGCCAACCTGACGGCGCATCTTGCTGAAGAATTGCGGCGCAAGCATGGGTTGCGGGAGTTGTCCCATGATCTGCTCGTCAGTTTGCAGAAAGTGCCGGCGGCGAAGATCAACGAGCATCTGAAGCGGTATCGCGGGTTCTGAAGCGTACCTAAACTCTGTGGGAGCGGGCTTGCCCGCGATGAGGCCGTCACATTCAGCATCGTTGTTGACTGACAGTCCGCTATCGCGGGCAAGCCCGCTCCCACAGGGACCGTGCAACATCACGATTTACCATTCCCCTCCAACTGCCCCAACGGCACGCGCTTCTCGATGGCGCTCGATAGCACGATCGAGGTCTTGCTGAACCCGAACGTGGCGATCCGGTTGATCAACTCTTCCAGCTCCGGCATCGAGCCCACCGCCGCTTGCATGATCACGCACGGGTCGCCGGTGACGCGGTGGCATTCGGTGAGCTGTGGGATTTTGATCAGTTCGTCGTAGGTTTTCTGGTTGCCGTGCTGGTTCAGGCGCAGTTCGATGACGCACTGGATCGGCAGGCCGAGTTTGGCCATGTCGACTTTCGCCTGGTAGCCGGTGATCACTCCGCAGGCCTCAAGTTTGGCCACGCGCTCGGCCACCGCCGGAGCGGACAGGTTCACCTTGCGCGCCAGTTCGGCGTAGGACGCACGACCGTTTTCCAACAGGGCGCTGAGGAGCATGCGGTCGTATTTGTCCATCGTGGCATTCCTGAAAAAAGGCTGACTTTCGAAAGCACGGTTTATAGCGCTGAACTCCGTGTTTTGAAAAGTGTACCGGCGCTATAAACAGGTTTTGTAACTTATTTTCTGCCGTTGGCCTTTCTAGAATAGCGGCTCTCTTTGTCTTGTTCTCGAGCTGCCCATGCCTGGCCTACGCCGTTTTTCCTTACCGTTGATCGCTGCTTTTTTCGCGCTGTACGTGATTTGGGGATCGACCTACCTGGTGATTCGCATTGGCGTGCAGTACTGGCCGCCCTTGTTGCTGGCGGGTATCCGCTTCGTGATCGCCGGAACATTGATGTACGCGTTCCTGCGCTGGCGGGGTGCCCCGGCACCGACGTGGGCGCAATGGAAAGCGGCGGGGATCATCGGGATTTTGTTGCTGACCTTCGGTAACGGTGCGGTGAGCGTGGCTGAACACACCGGTGTCGCCTCCGGCGTTGCCGCGTTGGCGGTGGCGACGGTGCCGCTATTCACTTTGTTGTGTGGATATTTCTGGGGCGCGCGTAATACCCGTCTCGAATGGGCCGGGATCATGCTCGGGCTGATCGGTATCGCCATGCTCAACCTGGGTTCCAATCTGCAATCGAGCCCGTTGGGCGCGGCGTTGCTGGTGTTCGCGGCAGCGTCCTGGGCGTTCGGTTCGGTGTGGAGCAAACACTTGCCGTTGCCACAGGGCGCGATGGCCAGTGCGGTGGAAATGCTGGTGGGTGGCGTGGTGTTGTTGATCGGCAGCGCGGTAAGCGGTGAGCATCTGGAGGCTATGCCGCCGATCGAAGGTTGGGCCGCCTTGGCCTATCTGACGCTCTTCGGTTCGATCATTGCCTTCAACGCCTATATGTACCTGCTGAAACACGTGCGTCCGGCGGCGGCCACCAGTTATGCCTACGTCAACCCGGCGGTGGCGGTGTTGCTGGGGATTGTGTTCGTTGGCGAGACCATTGGTATCGAGGAAGCGCTGGCCATGGCAGTGATCATCAGTGCCGTGGTGTTGATCGGGTTGCCGCAGTGGCGCCGTGGTGCCGATCGGCCTGGCGTAGTGGTGCCGACAGAATCCCGCGCGAATTAGGGTAAACTGCGCGCCATTGCATCTTGTTTTGCACACTTGTTTTGAAAAACCCGCGCTGAATTTTCCTACGGTACTCCCATGACTTTCGCCACCCTTGGCCTGATCGAACCCTTGCTGCGCGCTCTCGAGACGCTCGGCTACCAGACCCCTACGCCGGTGCAGACACAAGCGATTCCGGCGGTGCTGGCCGGTCGTGACCTGATGGCCGCCGCCCAGACCGGCACCGGCAAGACCGCCGGTTTCGCTCTGCCGTTGCTGCAATTGCTGGCCATGGAAGGGCCGAAAGTCAGCGCCAACTCCGTGCGCGCACTGATCCTGGTGCCAACCCGCGAACTGGCTGAGCAGGTTCACGAAGCCGTGCGCCAGTATGCCGAGAATCTGCCGTTGAGCACGTACGCGGTGTACGGCGGCGTCAGCATCAACCCGCAAATGATGAAGCTGCGCAAGGGCGTCGACTTGTTGGTGGCGACTCCGGGCCGCTTGCTCGACCTGTTCCGTCAGAACGCGCTCAAGTTCAATCAGTTGCAAACCCTGGTGCTGGACGAAGCCGATCGCATGCTCGATCTGGGCTTTTCCGAGGAGCTGGGGAACATTTACCGCGTATTGCCGAAGAAGCGTCAGACGTTGTTGTTCTCTGCCACGTTCTCCGATGCGATCCGCCTGCTGGCCGGGCAAATGCTCAACGACCCGCTGAGCATCGAAGTCAGCCCGCGCAACGTCGCTGCCAACACCGTCAAGCAATGGGTGGTGACGGTGGACAAGAAGCGCAAGCCGGAGCTGTTCATTCACTTGATGCGCAAGGGCAAGTGGAAGCAGGTGCTGGTGTTCGCCAAGACCCGCAACGGCGTAGACGCGCTGGTGGAAAAACTCCAGGGCCTGGGCATCAATGCCGACGGCATCCACGGCGACAAACCTCAGGCGACCCGTCAGCGGGCACTGGATCGTTTCAAGGCCAGTGAAGTGCAGATCCTTGTCGCCACCGACGTGGCAGCGCGTGGTCTGGATATCGAAGATTTGCCATTGGTGGTCAATTTCGACCTGCCGATCGTGGCCGAGGACTACATCCATCGTATCGGTCGTACCGGCCGTGCGGGCGCAACCGGGCAGGCGATTTCGCTGGTGTGTGCCGATGAGGTGAATCAGCTGTCTGCCATCGAGATGTTGACCCGTCAGACGCTGACTCGTCAGATGGAGCAGGACTTCGAGCCTGAGCACCGCGTGCCGGATACCGACGCCAGCGGCCAGGTGATCAAGAAGCCGAAAAAACCGAAGAAGCCAAAAACCTCCAGTGGCGGTAAACGCAACCTGGGTAAATGGGTCGAGAGCGGTGACGCTTCGGCGCCGGAGCCTTCGATCAAGCCTGTGCGTAAAGTGCCGGTGTTTAACACCGGGCCGCGTAAGCGTAAGCCGTAAAGAAGCAGTTATAAGCTATCAGCTGCAAGCGGCAAGCAGAAATGCGCCCGTCTTGCAGCTTGCAGCTTATAGCTTGCCGCCGGCCTTGAGCCATTCCACCATCCCCAACCCCGCTGCTCGCCCACTGGCGAAACACGCGGTCAGCAGATAGCCGCCGGTCGGCGCTTCCCAATCGAGCATTTCCCCCGCGCAGAACACGCCGGGCAGTTGCTTGAGCATCAAACGTTCATCCATCGACTCGAACATCACGCCCCCCGCGCTGCTGATGGCTTCGTCCAATGGCCGGGTTTTCACCAGCGTCAGCGGCAATGCCTTGATCGCTTTGGCCAGCAGCGCCGGATCGCTGAAACAGTCGGCCGGTGTCAGCTCTCGTAACAGCGCCGCTTTCACGCCATCAAGCCCAAGCTGACTGTGCAGGTGTTTGGCCATGGAACGGGAGCCGCGCGGTTTGCTCAGCGCAGACTGAATTTTATCCACAGGCTTGCCCGGCAACAGGTCGAGGTGAATGGTCGCCGAGCCGTGTTGATTGATCGCTTCACGGATCGGCGCCGACAGGGCATAGATCAGACTGCCTTCAATTCCCGTGGCGGTGATCACACATTCTCCAAGTCGCGGTACATCGTCATTGAGGCCAATGGCGATGTTTTTCAGCGGGGCGCCTGCGAATTTGCTGACCATCAATTCGCTCCAGGCCTGCACCTCGAAGCCGCAATTGCTCGGTTGCAGCGGCGCCAGTCCGACACCGCGCTGTTCCAGTGCCAACATCCAGGCACCGTCCGAACCGAGGCGCGACCAACTGCCGCCGCCGAGGGCCAGCAGGGTGGCATCGGCTTGAACGGTTTTTTCGCCTTCAGGGCTGTGGATGCGCAAGTCACCGTTGTCATCCCAACCGAGCCAGCGATGGCGGGTATGGATAACGACGCCGGCATCGCGCAGGCGTTTGAGCCAGGCGCGCAACAGGGGCGCGGCTTTCATGTCGGTCGGAAACACCCGCCCGGAACTGCCGACAAAGGTTTCGATGCCCAGGTCATGAATCCATTGGCACAGCGCGTCGGCGCCAAAGGATCGCAGCAGCGGCGCAATTTGTGGCGCGCGTTCGGCGTAGCGCGAGAGAAACGCCGGGTAGGCTTCGGAATGGGTGATGTTCATGCCGCCGACTCCGGCGAGGAGGAATTTCCGCCCCACTGAAGGCATGCCGTCGTACAGGTCGACCTTGATTCCGGCCTGGCTCAGCACTTCAGCCGCCATCAAACCGGCGGGGCCGCCGCCGATGACAGCGACGTGAGGGAGGAGGGAAGTGGAGGGCTGGGTCATGGAATGCGCTGCGGTTTGGCGGAATGAAGGCGGGCATTCTAGCAGCGCACGATCACTGTGGGAGCGGGCTTGCCCGCGATAGCGGACTGTCAGGCAACAATGATGTTGAACATACCGGCCACATCGCGGGCAAGCCCGCTCCCACAGGGATCATTGGTGTGTTCAAGAGCTGATCAAAAAACAACCACTCCGTTGCACGCTATAGGCAGCATGGCTTGCAAGCCCTTTCACTCAGGTTATCCACAGGCGGTTCCACAGGCATTGTGGGTAAAGACCCACACATCAATGACAACCTGATGACTGCCACACCCGTTGGGCGCTGTGGTGGAGGATGCCATGACGGCGTGCCAGGGCCTTGCGGTCTTTGCTGTAGCCGCCGCCAATCAGGCCGACCACCGGAATATCCCGGCCCAGGCAATGACGCATCACGCTTTCATCGCGAGCGGCGACGCCTTCGTCTGTCAGCTTCAGATAACCCAGGGCGTCGTCCTTATGCACATCGACGCCGGCGTCGTACAGCACCAGGTCCGGTTGGTAGAGCGGCAGCAAATAATTGAGGGCATCGTCCACCACTTTCAGGTAATCGGCATCGCCCATGCCCATCGGCAATGGAATGTCCCAATCACTTTCGGCTTTGCGTGCAGGAAAATTCTTTTCGCAGTGCAGGGAAACGGTGATCGCCTCAGGGGTGTTGTGCAGGATTCGTGCAGTCCCGTCACCCTGATGCACATCACAGTCGAAGATCAGCACCCGATTCACTCGGCCACTTTCCAGCAGGTAATGGCTGATCACCGCCAGGTCATTGAAGATGCAGAACCCGGCGGGATGGTCGTAATGTGCGTGGTGGGTGCCGCCGGCCAGATGACAGGCCAAACCATGCTCCAGTGCCTGTTCGGCCGCCAGCAGCGAACCGCCGACCGCCCGCACGGTGCGCCGGGCCAGCGCTTCACTCCAGGGCAGGCCGAGGCGTCGTTGATCTTCGCGGGACAATTCGCCGCCCATGTAGCGTTCGATATACGCAGGGTCATGGGCGAGGGCGAGAATCTCTGGCGGGCAGAGGTCCGGGCGCAGCAGGTCGGCGTCGTGGGCCAGGCCACTGTCCACCAAGTGATCGCGCAGCAGGCGAAACTTGTCCATGGGGAAGCGGTGATCCGCCGGGAACTCGGGGCTGTAGTCTTCGTGGTAGATCAGTGGCAGAGGCATGGCAGATTTATACAGGAAGGCAGGTAGGAATGAGTGAACGATCCTACCAGCGATGTAGACTTGCGGCATGGAAACGGGGGAGGAGGCACGATGGAGCCGATACTGGAACTCGAAAGCGCACGACTGTTGTTACGGCAGTGGCGTGATGAGGATTTGCCGGCGTTTGCGGCGATGTGCGCCGATCCACAAGTGATGCGTTATTTTCCGGCACCCTTGAGTCGAGTGGAAAGTGCCTCGTTGATCGGGCGTATTCGCGGGCATTTTGCCGAGCATGGTTTCGGCCTCTGGGCACTGGAGCGCAAGGACACCGGGGCGTTCATCGGGTTTACCGGGTTGGGTGTGGTCGGCTTCGATGCGCCATTCACGCCGGCCACTGAGATCGGCTGGCGCCTGGCGCGCGAGCACTGGGGCCTGGGCTATGCCGGTGAGGCGGCGTGGACCGCTCTGCGCTGCGGGTTTGATCGGTTGGCACTGCAAGAGGTCGTCGCATTCACCACAAAGACCAATTTGCCATCCGTGAAAGTCATGCAAGCGATAGGCATGCACCATGCCCCCGCCGATGACTTCGAGCACCCGCGGCTTGCAGCCGATCATCCGCTGCGTCCCCACGTGCTGTACCGCATCACCCGTGAGCAATGGCTGCAAACCTTGCATGGATAAGCAGGCGCGGACGTTTACAATGGCCCTCATGTTGAAGCGGGCCATAAACTGAATCGACCGCCGCAGCCAAGACTGCGCGGCATTGCGTTGTGTGAGGAGAGTCTGAATGAGCCAAGTGTTGGAAGATCTGGTAGACCTGCTGACCCTGGAACCGATTGAAGAAAACCTGTTCCGTGGCCGCAGCCAGGACCTGGGTTTTCGCCAGTTGTTCGGCGGCCAGGTACTCGGCCAGTCCCTGTCGGCGGCCAGTCAGACCGTCGAGGCGGCGCGCCATGTGCATTCGATGCACGGTTATTTCCTGCGCCCGGGCGATGCCAAATTGCCGGTGGTGTATCAGGTCGATCGGGTGCGCGATGGCGGCAGTTTCAGCACGCGCCGGGTGACGGCGATCCAGAAGGGCCATCCGATTTTCACCTGCAGCGCCTCGTTCCAGTACGATGAAGAAGGCTTCCAGCACCAGACTGAGATGCCGCAAGTAGTCGGCCCGGAAAACCTGCCATCGGAGCTGGAACTCACCCAGCTCCAAGCGCACCTGATCCCCGAGCACATGCGTGAAAAACTGCTGTGCCCGAAACCGATCGAAGTCCGGCCGGTGACCGAGAAAGACCCCTACAACCCTCAACCTTCCGACCCGGTCAAATACGTCTGGTTTCGCGCCGATGGCGCCTTGGCGGACACGCCGGCGCTGCACAAATACCTGCTGGCCTACGCGTCGGACTTCGGTCTGCTGACCACCTCGATGCTGCCCCATGGCAAATCGGTCTGGCAGAAAGACATGCAGGTCGCCAGCCTCGACCACGCCTTGTGGTTCCACGCAGACCTGCGCGCCGATGACTGGTTGCTGTACGCCATGGACAGCCCGTGGGCCGGCAACTCGCGCGGATTCTCCCGCGGCAGCGTGTTCAACCGTGCCGGGCAACTGGTGGCTTCGGTCACTCAGGAAGGCCTGATTCGCCATCGCAAGGATTGGGCATGAGCCTGGCCCAGGTGCGGCACTGGGTGTTCGACATGGACGGCACCCTGACAGTGGCCGTGCACGACTTCGCGGCGATTCGCGTGGCGTTGGCGATTCCAGCCGAACACGACATTCTCACCCACCTCGCTGCGCTGCCGGCCGATGAAGCTGCGGCCAAACACGCGTGGCTGCTGGAGCACGAGCGGGATCTGGCGTTGGGTTCGAAACCGGCGCCGGGCGCGGTGGAACTGGTGCGTGAGTTGGCCGGGCGCGGGTATCGCCTGGGCATCCTCACGCGCAATGCTCGTGAGCTGGCGCATGTCACGCTGGAGGCCATCGGCCTGGCTGATTGCTTTGCGGCAGAGGATGTCCTGGGCCGCGATGAAGCGCCGCCCAAGCCGCATCCTGGTGGATTGCTGAAACTGGCCGAAGCCTGGAAAGTGCCGGCGAGTGAAATGGTGATGGTCGGCGATTACCGCTTTGATCTGGATTGCGGGCGTGCGGCGGGGACACGGACGGTGCTGGTGAATCTGCCGGATAATCCGTGGCCTGAATTGACGGATTGGCATGCAGCCGATTGCGTGGCGTTGCGGCAGATGCTTTCGGCTTGAGGGCCTCTTCGCGGGCAAGCCTCGCTCCTACAGGTGATGTGACGTTCCTTGCTCACACCGCCACCTGTAGGAGCGAGGCTCGCCCGCGAAAGCGTCAGATCAGACACCACAAAAACTCACTGACCAAACAACACCTTCTGCCCCTCAGGCGAGGTCAACATTCCATCCCCATCATGCCCGACCCCGGGCACTTCGATCAGTTGCTGACTCAGCCCTTGTGGATGGCGCCGTTTCAGATAATTGAAATAGTGGCGGCCACGAATCAATCGAGAAGCACCTTGGGCTTTGGCCTCGCAACTTTTATCCAGCTGCGGATGATTCGGGTCGACGTCCTGCTGCCCGAGTAAATAAACGATGTCGCGTTTGACGTAGCTTTCTTCGAGTTGCGCAGGTGTTTGTCCCTCGGTATAGGCGGGCAGATCCGCCAGCCCGTACGTCCAGCGATTGAAATCCGGACATCTCGCGTGACTGAACGCCACCGGCCGTTGCTCATTGAAGTACGCGTACGACGAAGCATTGGCGATCACGTAGCGCACCTTCACGCCCTCCGCCTCGAGGGCTGGCTGAGGGTGGCTCAGCAAGGCATAACGTTGAACCACCTGAGCGCCGTCGGAATGGCCGGCGATGACGATTTGCTTCACGTCCGGAAACTGTCGCCGATCACCCAGGCGCGCGATGATTTCGTCGAGCGCCGCATAGGCGCTCAGCGTAAACGGCGCGGTGGATAAACCGCCGGCCATCCAGTCATTGCCTTGCCAGCGTAAAACGCTGTCCGGTACCGGATGGCTCGCGACGTCGGCTTCGTTGAGAAACTGCGGGGCGAGGACCAGGGTGTTGGCGCTTTGCCCGGCTTGCTCGGCAGCGCGTTCGGCGCTTTGGCGATAGGTTTCAGCATCGCGTAATTGACCATGGACGATGATCAGCACGCGTTCGATTTTTTCCGGTGTCGGGCCCAGGCTGACTGCGATTTCCCCGGCGCTCAACAGCAAACGCCCGGAACTGATCGCCTTGACCCCTTGCTCGGCAGCCTGGGTGCTTGCGCAGGTAATCAGCAGAGCCAGCAGCCACTTGCGCATCACAGATTCTTCGCCGCAAAGGTGTCGCACTGGCCGACCTGGCCCTGTGCGAACCCGGCCTTGAACCAGCGCACTCGCTGGGCCGACGTGCCGTGGGTGAAGGAGTCCGGCACCACGCGGCCCTGACCTTGCTGTTGCAAGCGGTCGTCGCCGATGGCGTTGGCGGCGTTCAAGGCTTCTTCGATGTCTCCGGGTTCCAGCCAGTTCAGACGTTTTTGTGCATTGTGGGCCCAGACGCCGGCCAGGCAATCGGCCTGCAATTCCTGACGCACCAGCAAACCATTGTCGCCTTCCATCTGCCGGCCCTGTTGGCGAGCGGCCTGAATCTTCGCGGAAACGCCGAGCAGGGTCTGCACGTGGTGCCCGACTTCGTGAGCAATCACGTAGGCCTGAGCGAAGTCGCCGGCGGCGGAAAAGCGTTGGGACATCTCTTGAAAGAAACTCATATCGAGGTAGACCTTCTGGTCAGCCGGGCAATAGAAAGGACCGGTCGCCGAAGTCGCCAGGCCGCAGGCTGAGTTGACGCGGTTGCTGAACAGAATCAGGGTCGGGTCTTTATATTGCCGATCGGCTTGCTGGAAAATCTGGCGCCAGGTGTCTTCGGTATCGCCGAGGATCGAGCGCACGAATTCGGCCCCTTCATCATTGGCCGGTGGCGCCTTGCGGGTTTGGGTGGGGGCCGGGGCTGACTGCTCGCTCATTTGCCCGGTCAGTTGACCGAGGATTTGCAGCGGGTCCTGGCCGGTGATCCAGCCGATCCCGACGATCAACAGGATCGCCGTCAGGCTCAGGCCCTTGCCTCCACCAAAACGCATACCACCGCCCCCACCACCGACATCATCGCCACGGGCATCGACCACGTTGTCGCTGCGTCGGCCTTTTTTCCAAAGCATGGGGGATCCTCTTTTTTGCCTGATGAAGGCGCATGGTGATGAGTGTTGCCGGTGAGTAGGTATGGCGCCAGTCCGGTCGTCTGACAGCCCTTGGCGCCAGGGGTTCTCGTCAGTGGCGACATTAGCGATTTCAGGGACGGACGGGTACTGCAGGTTCGGTCAAGCTTGCTGCGGTACAAGTTCCAGATTTTGCTTGCTCTGAGTTGTCTTTTAGAATCAGCCAAATTTCATTTGGAATCTCCCCATGGCAGGCAGTCAGATCGAACGTGTTTTCAGCGTGCTGGAAAGCCTTGCCGGTGAACCTCAAGGTCTACCGATGCAAACTCTCGCCGAGCAATTGGACATTCCCAAGAGCGCGACCCACCGTCTGCTCGCCGAACTGATTCGTCTGGGGTATGTGCGGCAGAATCCGCAAAACCTGCGCTATCACCTATCGACCAAACTGGTCGCGATGGGCTTTCGTTACTTGTCCGGCAGTGGTGCCGACATCGTCCAGCCAGTGCTGGATCGGCTGGCCCGGGAGACCGGCGAACTGGTGCGTCTGGGGGTAATCGAAGGCGAGCGCCAGACCTGGATCGCCAAATCCCAGGGCGCCCGTTCCGGCCTGCGCTACGACCCGGATATGGGGCGCGATGCGCCACTGTTCTATACCGCTTCCGGGCATGCGTGGCTGGCCAGCATGAGCGATGCCGAAGCGTTGTCGCTGGTTGAACGCCAGGCTATCGAGACGCCCGAGGGCCTGGGCCCCAATGCGCCTCGCTCCAACATCGAACTGCTGGAGCGGCTGCGCCTGGCGCGGGAGCAAGGTTATGCCTGGGTCGAGGAAAGTTCGGCGGTAGGCACGTCGGCGATTGCTGCGGTTATCCGTCATCCCTTGCAGGGGCGAGTGATCGGCGTGCTCAGCATTGCCGGACCGAGCGCGCGGCTGCCAGGAGCGCGACTGCATGAACTGGCGCCGACGTTGCTGGCTTTCACCCAAGAGCTGTCGGCAGCGAGTCAGGCGTCGGAACTCTTTAGCTGATGGCGCTTGCCCCCATCGATCTGAAGTCGATTAAAAACCGTGCGCTGTTCGCACACTTTCAATCGGTGCAACTATAAGAATCTGGAACCGGGTTCTAAATTACTGGAACTATCCCGCCAGAAGAGAACCTCGCCTTGACGTCGTCTATCAGCACCCCGCTCTGCGGCGTCAATCATCCTTTCAAAGGCATCCTGCTGGTGGTGGTCGCCACCTTTCTGTTTTCCAGCCATGACGCCTTGTCGAAATACCTCTGCGGGTTTTATCCGGTCGTCATGGTGGTCTGGGCTCGGTACGTGATTCATACCTTGTTGATGGCCGGGATTTTTCTCCCGCAATCCGGGTTGCGCGTCCTGCGCACCAAGCGGCCATTGCTGCAGTTGATGCGGGCGTTGTGCTTGTTGGCAACCAGTCTGCTGTTTACCGCTGCGCTGTTGTTCATCCCGTTGGCCGAAGCCACGGCGGTGAATTTTCTTGCACCGGTATTGGTGACGGCGTTGTCAGTGCCACTGCTCGGTGAGCAGGTGACGCGCGGCCAATGGCTGGCAGTGATTTGCGGGTTCATCGGGGTGTTGATCATCGTCCATCCCGGCGGCGAACTGTTCACGCCTGCGGTGTTGCTGCCGTTCTGCTCAGCGCTGTTTTTCTGTTTCTATCAGCTGCTCACCCGCAAGCTCAGCGAAATCGATAGCCCAACCACCAGCAATTTTTTCGCCGGGCTCTGCAATACGTTGGTGATGAGTGCGCTGGTGCCGTTCTTCTGGCAAGTCCCAAGCGTGGGGCATGGAGTTTTGATGGTGGCGCTGGGGGCGTGCGGAATGACGGCGCATCTGTTGCTGACCCAGGCCTTCCGTCATGCAGCGCCCGCGTTGTTGGCGCCGTTCGGCTATTGCCAGATTGTCTTTGCCGGTTTGCTGGGCTGGTGGCTATTTTCACACACGCCGACCCTGACGACGGTGATCGGGATCGTGGTGATTTGCTGCAGCGGGTTGGCAGCGGCGTGGCAACAACGGCGTCGCCAAGAGGAGGGCGGCAGGCCTGGAATCAGGCCTGCCGGGGGAAGGGCGTTTACGCGGTGACGGTAGGAATCTTGCGCGGTGCCATGAAGTACATCCAGATCAGTGCGATGAAGTACATCGCCGGAATCATGGTGAACAGCACGGTGTAGTTGTTGTGGGTGACCGTCAGAATGTGGCCGACCAATTGGGTCATGAACATCCCGCCGATTGCCGCGCACATCCCGCCGAAGCCGAACACCGTACTCATCATGTGCTTGGGCGTGTAGTCCATTACCAGGCTCCAGATGTTCGCGGTCCAGGCCTGGTGCGCACCGATGGCCAGGGAGATGGCAAACACTGCGAGCCACAGGTTGCTCGAGCCGGCGGCCATGACCACGCCGATGATGCAGCAGGCGAACAGGAACATGGACATCAATCGCGCCTTGATCGGGTTGATCCCGCGGCCGATCAGGAACGAGGACAGAATCCCGCCGCCAACACTGCCGAAGTCAGCCGTGAGGTAGATGATGATCAGCGGAATACCCATCTGGGTCACGTTGATGCCCAGGTTGTATTGCTGATTGAGAAACGGCGGCAACCAGTACAGGTAGAACCAGAACACCGGCGCGGTGATCGAGTAGGCGAGGGCGAAGGCCCAGGTGCCACGCATGCGCAGGATTCGCGAGAACGGTACGCGGGATTGTTCCGGCTCGACTTCTTTCTGGATGTAGTCCAGTTCCGACTGTTTGACGCTCGGGTGATCTTCCGGGTTGAAGTACTTCAAACCCCAGAACAACAACCAGATACCGCCCAGTGCTGCCATGCACAGGAACGCGGCTTGCCAGCCCCAGGCGTGGAGGATCAGCGGCAGCAGCATGGGCGTGAACATCGCGCCGACGTTGGTCCCGGCGTTAAAGATGCCGGTGGCCACGGCGCGCTCGCCAGCAGGGAACCACAACCGGGTGGTTTTCACGCAGGCCGGGTAATTCGCCGCTTCAGTCAAACCGAGAATGAACCGGCAGACCATGAAGCCCACCGCCGAAGTGGCCAGGCCGTGAGCGCCAGTGGCCAGGCTCCAGAGCAGCACCGCGCAGAAGAACACGCGTTTGACGCCGACCCGGTCGATCAACCGGCCCTGCAGCACGAAGCCGATGGCGTAGCCGACCTGAAACCAGAAGTTGATGTTGGCGTAGTCCATCGCCGTCCAGCTCATTTCCTTGGCCAGGATCGGCTGCATCACGCCCAGGGCGGCGCGGTCGATGTAGTTCAGGGTGGTGGCGAAAAACACCAGCGCCAGCATCCCCCAGCGGGTTTTACCGACGGCCATGGCGCCGCGGATTTTGTCACCGATGCCGCCAGTGGCGACGCCGATGGCCGGAGCCACGCGAGAGCTTTGAGAAGGAATCATATGTATGTGCCATCCGTTCAATGACTGACAAGCATGGCTTGTCGGGACTTCAAGGGCGCGTGATCAATCGATGGCGCCAGGCGCGGGTGTGATTGATCGGCTGAGGTGTTTTCGTCGGGCTGACGACAACGGGTTATTCAGCGAGCGGCACGCTTCGGCCCAGAGGGCGCAAGGTTCGGATGGACGCCAGGCACGGCGTGAGGGCGGTGGAGCAAGCAAACAAGGCGTTGAATGAGTGCATGAGCGTGTACCCGTTTTTGAAATTTTTATGTGGTGTTCAGGGTCTTTGGTAACCGAGTCCATGGGTTCGTGGCCGGACTCAATGTGGTGTCGATGTTGCGCAGTGGACGAAAAATCGTCAATTCGCCAACCGCCATTGTGTTCGATAATCGCCCGCAAAACTAACCGGGTAGTACACTTTGAATTGCTGTGTGGATTCGTCAAGCCAATAATTTGCCTAACAAGAATGTCCCCACCACCGGGAGTCGACACATGCAGCGTTCCATAGCCACCGTTTCCTTGAGCGGCACCTTGCCGGAAAAACTCGAAGCCATTGCCGCCGCCGGTTTTGACGGCGTGGAGATTTTCGAGAACGACCTTCTCTACTACGACGGCAGTCCGCGGGAAATCAGGCAGATGTGCGCCGATCTCGGAATCGCCATCACGCTGTTTCAACCCTTTCGGGATTTCGAAGGTTGCCGCCGCGATCGCCTGCCACGCAATCTGGAGCGGGCCGAGCGCAAGTTCGATCTGATGCAGGAACTGGGCACTGACCTGGTGCTGGTGTGCAGCAACGCCTCGGCCGATTCGATCGGTGATGAGCGGATTCTGATTGATGATTTGCACCAGCTCGCCGAACGGGCCGCTAGTCGAGGCCTGCGAATCGGCTATGAAGCGCTGGCCTGGGGCCGGCATGTGAACACCTGGCAACAGGTGTGGAACATCGTTCGCCAGGCGGATCACCCAAGCCTCGGCGTGTTGCTGGACAGTTTTCATACGCTATCGCTCAAGGGCGACCCGAGTGCCATCGCCCAGATCCCCGGCGACAAGATCTTCTTCGTGCAAATGGCCGATGCGCCGATATTGGCCATGGACGTGCTGGAGTGGAGCCGGCATTTCCGCTGCTTCCCGGGCCAGGGCGAATTCGATCTGCCGGGCTTCCTCGCGCCCATCATCAAGAGCGGCTACACCGGGCCGCTGTCGCTGGAGATCTTCAACGACGGCTTCCGCGCCGCACCGCCACGGGCCAACGCCGCCGACGGTTTGCGTTCGCTGTTGTATCTGGAAGAGAAAACCCGCCAACGTCTGGAGCAGGAAGCCACGCCCGCAGCCAATCGCGACATTCTGTTCCAAACCCCAAGTGCCAGCGAATACAACGGCATCGAATTTCTTGAATTCGCTGTGGATGAAAACCTCGGCGCCAAGCTGTCCCATTGGTTGGAGCGGCTGGGTTTCGTCAAGGCCGGGCAGCACCGTTCCAAGAGCGTCAGCCTGTTGCGTCAGGGCGATATCAACCTGATCCTCAACTCCGAGCCTTATTCTTTCGCCCACAGTTTTTTCGAGGCCCACGGCCCATCGCTGTGCGCCACCGCCGTGCGGGTCAAGGACAGCGCCAGCGCGCTGGCCCGTGCCGTGGCTTACAAAGGCCAGCCTTATCGCGGCCTCGTTGGCCCCAACGAGCTGGAACTGGCTGCGGTGCGAGCGCCGGACGGCAGTCTGATTTATCTGGTGGACAAGGACGCTGACGTCTACGGCACCGACTTCAACCTGCAACCGACGGCCGTGGCCAGCGGTGGCCTCAAACGCATCGACCACATGGCGATGGCACTGCCCGCCGACAGCCTCGACAGTTGGGTGCTGTTCTATAAAAGCCTGCTGGATTTCGAAGCCGACGATGAAGTGGTGCTGCCCGACCCGTATGGTTTGGTGAAGAGTCGCGCATTGCGCAGCCGATGCAGTTCGATCCGTCTGCCGCTGAACATTTCCGAGAACCGCAACACAGCTATCTCACACGCGCTGTCGAGTTATCGCGGTTCCGGCGTGCATCACATCGCTTTCGATTGCGACGACATCTTTGCCGAAGTCAGCCGCGCCAAGGAGGCGGGCGTGCCGCTGCTGGATATCCCGCTCAACTACTACGATGATCTCGCCGCGCGCTTCGATTTCGACGATGAATTCCTTAGCGAGCTGGCCTATTTCAACGTGCTCTATGACCGCGATGCTCAGGGTGGCGAGCTGTTTCATGTGTACACCGAGCCGTTCGAAGGGCGGTTCTTCTTTGAAATCATTCAGCGCAAAAACGGCTACGCAGGTTACGGCGCGGCTAATGTGGCCGTGCGACTGGCGGCCATGGCCAAATCGCGAAGTGGTGGCGTACGTCAGGCAAAGTTGTAGGAAAATCGTAAACACGGAGACAAAACTGCTGCCTCGCGCCTTCCTTCACCGGGCGCGGCAGCCCATAATCGCCAGCTTGTGCAGTGATGGCCGTGAGCCCGCAATGACAATAATTACAGAACTCTCCGCAGCGCCCGAAAAGCCGATTGCCGAACCTCGCAAGAGTCGCAAGAACAACCCGGAAAAGACCCGTGAGAACATTCTTCAAGAGGCTATTGTCGAGTTCGTTCAGCAGGGACTTTCCGGTGCGCGCGTCGATGCAATTGCCGAACGCATCCACACTTCAAAACGCATGATCTATTACTACTTCGGCAGTAAGGAACAGCTCTATGTCGAGGTGCTGGAGAAACTCTACGGGGATATCCGCAGCACCGAGAACCGTTTGCACCTGGCCGAACTGGCGCCGGTGGAAGCGATTCGCCGTCTGGTGGAATTCACCTTCGATCACCATGATCGCAACGTCGATTTCGTGCGTATCGTCAGCATCGAGAACATTCACAATGCCGAGTATGTGAAGCGCTCCGATGCGATCAAGGCGATGAATAACACCATCCTCGATTCACTGGGCGAGATTTTGCGTCGCGGCTGCGAAGAAGGTGTATTCCGCACCGACCTCGATCCATTGGATGTGCATCTGCTGATCAGCTCGTTTTGCTTCTATCGTGTGTCGAACCGTCATACCTTCGGTGAGATCTTTCAAATCGACTTGCCGGACGAAAGCATCAAGCAGCGTCATCGGGAGATGATTTGCGAGTCGGTTTTGCGATATCTGCAGGCCTGATTTGTAGGTCCCTTAAAAGATCGCAGCCTCGTTTCACTCGACAGCTCCTACAAGTACCCATATCCCTGTAGGAGCTGTCGAGTGAAACGAGGCTGCGATCTTTTGATCTTCAACCATTCATGCTCTGAAAATGCGCCAGCATCCGCTGGGCATCCGGCACCACGCCGCTGAACAATTCAAACGCTTTCACCGCCTGAAATACCGCCATGTTGCCGCCATCCAGTGTTCGGCAACCCAGCGCGCGAGCGTTGCGCAGCAGTTCGGTTTCCAGTGGGAAGTAGACGATCTCCGCAACCCACAGCTGCGCCCGAAGCAGCTCTACCGGTACGGGCATGCCCGGCAGCTTTTTCATGCCCACTGGCGTGGTATTCACCAGCCCGTCTGCCTGGCCCAACGTGCCTGGCAAATCATGCCCGGCCACGGCGCGACCGAAACCAAAATGCTGGTTGAGGTTGTTCGCCAGCGACTGAGCGCGACTTTGATCCACATCGAAAATGCTCAGCAACTGTACGCCTTCGCTCAATAGCGCGTGGGCCACTGCCGCGCCTGCGCCACCAGCGCCCATTTGTACGACGCGCTCAAGAGCAACATCCTGCAAGCCACGGCGAAAGCCTTCGGCAAAACCCAGGCAATCGGTGTTGTGGCCGATGCGTTTGCCGT
Source organism: Pseudomonas sp. Tn43 (assembly GCF_014192635.1). NCBI lineage: Bacteria > Pseudomonadati > Pseudomonadota > Gammaproteobacteria > Pseudomonadales > Pseudomonadaceae > Pseudomonas > Pseudomonas sp. Tn43. The sequence continues at coordinate 144,850 of NZ_JACHYG010000008.1, read as the reverse complement.
CCTTGAGCACCACCGTGTTCACCGCACCAATACCGCGGGCTTCCGGCGACAATTCGTCCAGCAGCGGGATGATCGTCTGCTTGCACGGGAAGGTAATGTTCAGCCCGGTGAAATTCATCCGTTCGGCGGCCATCAACAGGTCGGGCAGGGCACTGCTGTCGAGTTTCAACTGATCCAGATCGATCAACCGATAGAGGTAACGCAAGCCCTGCGCATCACCTTCATGTTCGTGCAGCGCGGGAGTGCGGGAAGCTTGAATGCCGGCACCGATCAGCCCGGCCAATACCACGGTGTTCTGTGTCATGACATTTAACCTTCCAAACGATGGCTGAAATGCTCCAGCGCCAAACGATAGCCGTGGCTGCCGAAACCGCACATGACCGCCGTGGCGATGGACGAAACAAAGGAGTGATGCCGGAAGGGTTCACGGGCATGGACGTTGGACAGGTGTACTTCGATCACCGGCAGCTCGCTGGCGACCAGGGCGTCACGAATGGCGACCGAGGTGTGAGTCCACGCGGCCGGGTTGATGACGATCCCGGCGCAGCGGCCACGGGCGGCGTGAATCCAGTCGAGCAATTCGCCTTCATGGTTGGTCTGGCGAAACTCCACTGTCAGGCCGAATTCTTCGGCCGCGCGACCGCACAGTGCAGAAATATCCGCCAGGGTTTCATGGCCATAAGTCGCCGGTTCACGGGTGCCCAGCAGGTTCAGGTTCGGGCCGTTGAGCACCAGAACGATAGGGGACATCGGGTCTCTCCACATATTATTGTTGGCATTGGCCGAGGGTTTCAGCCTGTGGAGAGAAATTGTACTAACCGGTTAATAAGGTCAATTGAAGAGGGTGCCGGGACTGGATTATTTGTGCGGTGATCGGACATGCGTAAAAAGATCGCAGCCTGCGGCAGCTCCTACAGGTGCGATCGTTTCAGCGTGGCAGATGCTCAACCAGAAAATCGATAAACGCCCTTAGCCGCAACGGCACATGGCGGCTTTGCGGGTACAGCAATGTGAAGGGACGGGAACGTCCGCCATAGGGCTTGAGCACTTCCACCAGCGAACCGTCCGCCAGTTCCTTTTCGACGATGAAACGATAGGTCTGAAAGATCCCGGCGCCGCTTTTTGCCAGCGTCACGCCCCCCAATACATCATCGGAACAGCAGTAATTGCCCTCGGCCAAAATCTCCCGAGGCACGCCGTTATCGTTGAACAGCCAGGCGATCCGCCGCCCACTGCTGGGCAGTTCGTACTGAATACATTCGTGCTGAGCCAAGTCATCCAGGGTCTGCGGGGTGCCAGCGCGCTTCAGGTAATCAGGGCTGGCAATCATCACCAGCGCGGCGTCCTCCAACGGCCGTGCAATCAGCCCGGAGTCGGGAATGGCCCGCACACGAATTGCCATGTCATAGCCTTCGCCGACGAAATCGATGTTGCGATTGCTGATGTGTGCCTCGACTTTCACGGCGGGAAAGCGCGCCCTAAACGCAGGCAGCAAGGGCAGGATTCGATGATGGGCATAGGTCGTGGGAATACTGATGCGCAAAGTGCCAGAGGGTTCTTGCTGTTGCCCCATCACTTCGCGCTGGGCCTCGACCAATTGTGCGAGAGCTTCGTGACACTCCTCGAAATAACGCCGGCCACTGTCGGTCAGCTTGACGCTGCGGGTGGTTCGCGCAAACAGCCGCACACCCAAGCGTTCTTCCATGCGTGACACCGAGCGGCTGACGGCGGCCGGGGTCACACCTGCCACCAGAGCTGCTGCGGTAAAGCTGCCGGCTTCGGCGGCCAGGCAAAACAGTTCGATGCTGCCCAGCTGAAGATCGTCGAAATGTCGCTGCATGATTGATTACACCGGAAATCAAATGAAGTGTCTGAGTCTGTATCTATCAAATAAGAGCGCACAAATACAGGGCCTGGTTACCGGCCAGGTATTGGCGATGAAAGGATTGCTTACTCTTTTTTGCCTTGATTGGCGGAGCCCGATCGACCTGGAACGCTAGGCTCAAACGTGGCCAGTTGATCCTAGCGATCAGCGCCACTTATCGGATTCTTCAAGGAATGGCGAATCTTCGAACTCTATAACCTAACGGATGGGTTAGCATGAATGTATGCCGCTACAAAGGGTTTTCACTGGTGGTCATGTTGCGTGATGAGCATTGCCCGCCACACGTTCACGTCGACGCAGGCATATGGAGCGCGCGCTTCAGGTTCAGCTTCTGGCACAACGGCGTCGAGCTTTGGGATGTCGTCCCTCATTCGCATCGACCTCCTCTGGCTGTGCTGGAGGGATTGCGTCAGGCGCTCAGGCAACCTGCCCATTTACGGCGAGCCCGTGGCATCTGGTGGAGCAAATTGCAGACGGCTTGCCTCGACAATCAGTTATGGGATTGGCAGGGCAATGAAGTGGTCGTGATGAAGTGGATTGGCAGCACGACTTACATAATTGGTTCGGCTCGCTATGAGCCTGAAGGCAACAAGACCCTACTGACCCTGATGGGAGCACCTGAGGGTGTGGAGATCGAATTATGAAAACGATAAGCGCAAAAATGCAGGTCGATCACCCCGTGACCGAAGGCGCTCTGGACGAAGCGATCGAGCGTGGTGGGGCACGCCGTCGTGCCGGATTGAATGCAACGACGGTGATCTTTCTTGATCCATGTCTCGCCGTCGGCTTTGAGGATGGCAGCGGTGTGTTGTTACCAGTGAAAAACTATCCGGAATTCGATGGTTTTGAGACCGAGGATTTCGCCGGGCTGAAAGTCGGTTTCGCCGGAGCCGCACTTTGTCACGAAGACAAGGATCTGCAGGTGTCCATCGCCGGTCTGATTTCGGCGAGCAAACCGCTGATGGATATGGCCGCCTCGGTGATCGCCTCGCGCAATGGTCGTCAGAGCAGCGCCGCCAAGGCTGAGGCCGCACGGGCCAATGGCAAGAAGGGTGGTCGCCCGCGCAAGACCGATGCGGCACTTTGATCACCCACAAAAAAGCCGTCCAGTGGACGGCTGATTTGTATAGGGAGGCTGCGATCAACGACGGGTCAACAACACCCCGGATTCCATGTGATGGGTCCAGGGAAACTGGTCGAACATCGCGCATTGAGTAATGCGGTGAGTGTCGTGCAGTTGGGCGATGTTTTCCGCCAGGGTTTGCGGGTTGCAGGAAATGTAGAGGATGTTGTCGAAGCGTCGGGTCAGTTCGCACGTGTCCGGGTCCATGCCAGCACGGGGCGGGTCGACGAACACGCTACCGAACTCGTAGCTCTTGAGGTCGATGCCGTGCAGGCGGCGGAACGGACGAACTTCGTTCAGTGCTTCGGTCAGTTCTTCGGCAGACAAACGCACCAGCGTGACGTTATTCACTGCGTTTTCGCTCAGGTTGCTGAGCGCTGCGTTGACCGAGGTCTTGCTGATTTCGGTGGCCAGCACTTTGCGCACACGGGTCGCAAGCGGCAGGGTGAAGTTGCCGTTGCCGCAATACAACTCCAGCAAATCGTCGGGGCGATCGCCGAGGGCCTCATACGCCCAGTTGAGCATCTTCTGGTTCACCGTACCGTTGGGTTGGGTGAACGCGCCTTCCGGCTGGCGATAGCTGAAGGTGCGGCCGCCTACTTCGAGTTTCTCGACCACGTAATCGTGACCGATCACTTCGCGTTTGCCCTTCGAGCGACCGATGATGCTGACATTCAGGTCGGCTGCCAGTTTCGACGCCGCTACGTGCCAGTGCTCGTCCAGCGGGCGGTGATAGCACAGCGTGATCATCGCATCGCCAGCCAGCGTGGTGAGGAACTCCACCTGAAACAGCTTGTGGCTCAGCGCTGCACTCGCTTGCCACGCGGCCTTGAGTTGCGGCATCAACTGGTTGATGCGCAGACTGGCGATCGGAAACTCGTCGATCAGGATCGGCGTACGTTTGTCTTCCTGGGAAAACATCGCGTAATGGCGCTCACCGGCTTCGCGCCACAGGCGGAATTCGGCACGCAGGCGGAAGTTTTTCAGTGGCGAATCGAACACTGCAGGTTCAGGGGCATCGAACGGGGCCAGCAGGTCGCGCAGGCGCGTGACCTTTTCTTCGAGTTGAACGGTGTAGGCCTGGGAGTCAAAAGTCATGCGTTGAACCAACCCAATTTGATCACGAACAGAATCGACAGAATCACCAGCGCCGAATTCAATTCACGGCCGCGACCGGACAACAACTTGATGGCCGTCCAGGAGATGAAACCGAAGGCGATGCCGTTGGCGATGGAATAAGTGAAAGGCATGGCCAGGGCAGTGATCACGACTGGTGCGGCGACGGTGATGTCGTCCCAGTCTATTTCCGCCAGGCCGGACGTCATCAGTACGGCGACGAACAGCAAGGCAGGCGCAGTGGCAAAGGCTGGAACACTGGCCGCCAATGGCGAGAAGAACAGCGCGAGCAGGAACAGAATCGCGACCACGATGGCGGTCAGGCCGGTGCGGCCACCGGCACTCACGCCGGCTGCGGATTCGATGTAGCTGGTGGTGGTCGAGGTGCCCAACAAAGAACCGGCCATGGCCGCGGTGCTGTCGGCGATCAGGGCGCGGCCCATTTTCGGCATGTGGCCGTCCTTGCCCATCAGGCCGGCGCGCTTGGCGACGCCGATCAGGGTGCCGGAGTTGTCGAACAGGTCGACGAACAGGAAGGCGAAGATCACGCTGACCAGACCGATGTCCAGTGCGCCCATGATGTCCAGTTGCAGGAAGGTCGGTGCCAGCGACGGCGGCATCGACATCACGCCGCCAAACGGAGTGAAGCCCAACAAGATGGAAACGATGGTCACGGCGAGAATACCGATCAGCACCGCACCGCGCACTTTCAGGGCTTCGAGGGCAACGATCAGGGCAAAACCAAGGGTGGCGAGTATCGGTGCCGGTTGCTTCAAGTCACCGAGACCGACCATGGTCGCCGGGTTGCTGACCACGATGCCGGCGTTGTGCAGGGCGATCAGGGCCAGGAACAGGCCGATACCGGCGGCAATCGCCGAGCGTAGCGCCAGCGGAATGCTGTTGATGATCCATTCGCGGATGCGGAAGATCGACAACAGAAAAAACATCACCGCCGAGAGGAACACCGCGCCCAACGCCACTTGCCAGGTGTGGCCCATGTGCAGGACCACGGTGTAGGTAAAGAAGGCATTCAGGCCCATGCCCGGCGCCAGTGCGATCGGGTAGTTGGCGATCAGGCCCATGGTCGCCGAGCCGATGGCCGCTGCCAGGCAGGTGGCGACAAACACCGCACCTTTGTCCATGCCGGTCTCGCCGAGGATGCTCGGGTTGACGAACAGAATGTAGGCCATGGCCAAAAAGGTCGTGAGGCCCGCCAGAATCTCGGTCCGCACGTTGGTGTTGTGTGCCTTGAGTTGAAACAGCCTTTCCAGCATGTCTGCTCCCCGTGGCGCGCCCGGCGCCGTGAATGTATCGACCTCAACAGCAAAGCACAGGCCGCTGCAGGCGCCTGGGTTATTTTCTGCGGGTCGGAAAAAGCCGCGCATCATACCAGCAGCGTGGGGCTATGGCTGCTTATGGCTGCGATCGTCGTCGATGTTTTGCGCATAAGGGAACTGCGCCATACTGCGCGCTGTTTTTTGGGGGGAGGGAGGGGGTAGATATGTATTGCATTAATAAGCGTGTGATTGCGGCATTTGGATTGCTGCTCAGCTGTCTCATCGGCGCGCCAACAGCCTCGGCGGCAATGGCTCAACCGTTGAGCCAGGTGAAGGTGCTCAAGGTCGAATCACCTGGCTGTGGCTTTGAAAACATCGCGGACGGCCAGGCGCAAACCCGTTGCGATCACAAGGGGCCAGACATCAAGGTGTACGTGCTGGAAATCGGCTACGGCCGTGCAGCCCATGTCGCACTGGACGGTTTCGAGGTGAATGGCACTCGAACCCCTGTCTGTGCTTTTGATACCGGCAACCTGACCGAGTGCTCCGCCGGGAAAAAAACCGTCGGTTATCTGTACATCTTCAACCTGAAAGGCAAGCAGGACGGCACTTTCACGTTCAGCAACACCTCGATCAACGCCCCCGGCAATACGATGTCGACGCAGCTTTACATCAAGTAACGGCTGGGCTGGAACAAGGGCAGGAAAGCTGACTACGCTTTAAAGATTATCCTGTGGACCGCGCCCATGACTTTTAGAGCCCTGATTACCCTCGCCGAGGGCATCGACGATCTGCAAACCGTGACCCTGATCGATGTGCTGCGCCGCGCCAAGGTTGAAGTGGTGGTGGCCAGCATCGAGGCACGACGGATGCTTACCTGTGCTCGCGGCACCCGCTTGACCGCCGATGCGATGTTGGTGGATTTACTGGCCCAACCCTTCGACCTGATCGTACTGCCGGGCGGTGCCGTAGGGTCGCAGCATTTGGCGGCCCACCAACCCCTGCAACAATTGATCAAGGACCAGGCCGCCGCCGGGCGCCTGTTCGCCGGTATTGCCGAATCTCCGGCATTGGCGCTGCAAACCTTTGGTGTTTTGCGCCAACGGCGCATGACTTGCCTGCCCACGGTCAGCAATCAACTGTCGGGCTGCAACTTCGTTGATCAACCGGTGGTGGTCGATGGCAACTGCATCACCGCTCAAGGCTCAGGCGCCGCGTTGGTGTTTGCGCTGACGCTGGTGGAGCAACTTTGCGGCAAAGCTACGCGGTCAACGGTGGCGGGGGAGTTGGTGGTTTAACAAGTGCCCTGAACAGCAACGTCAGGCCCTGACTGCTTCCACTGGCTCATGCATACGATCGCGGTTGGCCAGGGTCGGGAACAGTTTGATCCAGGCGCCGGTTACCATCAGCGTGCCGATACCGCCCATGACCACTGCCGGCACGGTACCGAACCAGTGGGCCGTCACGCCGGATTCGAACTCGCCGAGCTGATTCGAAGCACCGATGAACAAGCCATTCACAGCGCTGACCCGGCCGCGCATTTCGTCGGGGGTTTCCAGTTGCACGAACGAGGCACGGATCACCATGCTGATCATGTCCGCCGCGCCCAACACCACCAGCACCGCGAGAGAGAACCAGAACGAAGTCGACAGGCCGAAAGCGATCGTCGCCACGCCGAATACGCCCACGGCCGTGAACATCACCCGCCCGACGTTGCGCTCCACGGCAAATCGCGCCAGAAACAACGACATCAGCAATGCACCGACTGCCGGGGCCGATCGCAACAGGCCCAAGCCCCAAGGGCCAGTCAGCAGAATGTCTTTGGCAAACACCGGCAGCAGCGCGGTTGCGCCACCCAGCAGGACGGCAAACAGGTCCAGGGAAATCGCCCCGAGAATGTCCGGGCGACTGCGAATGAAGCGAATACCCGCCAGCAGCGAATCCAGGGTGGCCTTGCCCTTGTTCAGCGGTGTTTGCCGGGCCGGGAGGGTGAGCATCAATGCACAGGCGATGAAGTAAAGGATCACCGTCGGGCCATACACCCAGACGCTGCCGAAGGCATAGAGCAAACCGCCCAGCGCCGGGGCGACGATGGTGGCCGATTGTTGTGCAGATTGCGCGGCGGCAACGGCACGGGGAAACAAGGCGCTGGGCACGATGCCCGGCAGCAAGGCCTGGGTCGTCGGCATTTCGAAGGAGCGGGCAGCGCCGAGCAGGAACGCGAGGATGAAGATCATCTCTCGGGTGACCTGGTCGGTCGCGCTGCCGATGACCAGCGACAGGGCGATCAGCGCTTGCAGGGACTGACAGATCGCCGCGACCTTGCGCCGGTCATAGCGGTCCGCGACATGCCCGGTGTGCAGCATGAACAACACGCGGGGGGCAAATTCCGCCAGCCCCACCAGGCCCAGATCGAGCACATTGCCCGTCAGTTGATACAAATTCCAGCCGATGGCCACGGTCAACATCTGAAAACCGCTGGCGGTAAAGACGCGAGCCAGCCAGAACGCGATAAATGGGCGGTGATGACGTAACAGCAGGGGCGCTTGGCTGGGCATCTGAAGGCAGGTCTGGGCGGGAGGAAGGGCGAGATTATCACCAAGCTGTAACCAGAAGTTGCAAGGCCAGGAAATTCAGTTAGCTAGACACCGATCGTATGGAGCATACGAAATCCCTGTGGCAAGGGGGGCTGCCCCCGTGGGGCTGCGAAGCGGCCCCCAGACCTGGGTAACTCACTGCACCACAGTAACCGACTGCTGCGCAGCCGAACGGGGGCAAGCCCCCTCGCCACAGTTAGTCCACCCATCCAAAAATGTATTGCCGCTCATGCCAAAACCCATGAGGCAACCTGTCACGCGGCAAAAGACCACACCGTCCATCGGCAAAAATGCGACTACTCTTTCAACGTTGCTTGACCCAGATCAAGACCCTTCGTGGAATTGATCCGGCGGCCAGATGGCCAGACTCCCTACGTTTGTGATGATGGTCCAAAAAGAACGAATTCGAAATCCGTGGGGGCAGTGGGTGTAGGCCGCAAGCCTTCAGCCGGTATTACCTGACAGAGGAAGACGTATGTTCGGTTTGGAGGCTCTTGATCTCGCCCGGATTCAGTTCGCATTCACCATTTCGTTTCACATCCTGTTCCCGGCCATCACCATTGGCCTGGCGAGTTACCTGGCGGTGCTCGAAGGCCTGTGGCTGAAGACGCACAACGATACTTACCGCGATCTGTATCATTTCTGGTCGAAGATCTTTGCCGTCAACTTCGGCATGGGCGTGGTGTCCGGCTTGGTCATGGCCTATCAGTTCGGTACCAACTGGAGCCGTTTCTCGGACTTCGCCGGTTCAGTGACCGGGCCATTGCTGACCTATGAAGTGCTGACAGCCTTCTTTCTCGAGGCCGGCTTCTTGGGCGTCATGCTGTTCGGCTGGAACAAGGTCGGGCGCAAGCTGCACTTTTTCTCAACGGTCATGGTCGCCATCGGCACCCTTATTTCGACTTTCTGGATTCTGGCTTCCAACAGCTGGATGCAAACCCCGCAAGGCTACGAAATCGTCAATGGCCAGGTCATTCCGGTGGACTGGCTGGCGATTATCTTCAACCCGTCGTTCCCCTACCGCCTGATGCACATGGCCACGGCAGCGTTTGTTGCGACCGCGTTTTTCGTCGGCTCCTCGGCGGCCTGGCACTTGCTGCGCGGCAAGGACAACCCGGCCATCCGCACCATGCTCTCGATGGCGATGTGGATGGCCCTGATCGTGGCGCCTATTCAAGCGGTGATCGGCGACTTCCATGGCGTCAATACGCTCAAGCATCAACCGGCGAAAATCGCTGCAATCGAAGGCCACTGGGAAAACGTCGGCGACGAACCGACCCCGCTGATACTGTTCGGCTGGCCGGACATGGAAGCCGAAAAAACCAGATTTGCCGTGGAAATTCCCTACCTGGGCAGCCTGATCCTGACCCATACCCTGGACAAGCAAATACCGGCACTCAAGGAGTTCGCGCCTGAAGACCGGCCGAATTCGACCATCGTCTTCTGGTCGTTCCGGATCATGGTCGGCCTGGGCGTGCTGATGATCTTCACTGGTTTGTGGAGCCTGTGGTTGCGCAAACGCGACAGGCTTTATACCTCACGTCCCTTCTTGTACCTGGCGCTGTGGATGGGCCCATCCGGCCTGATCGCGATTCTCGCCGGCTGGTTCACCACTGAAATCGGCCGTCAGCCGTGGGTAGTGTACGGTTTGATGCGCACGGCGGATGCCTCCTCCGGGCACAGCTTCATGCAGATGAGCATCACCTTGGTCATGTTCGTCGTGGTGTATTTCGCGCTGTTCGGTGCCGGTCTTGGCTACATGATGCGCCTGGTGCGCAAAGGGCCGAAGATCGACGAGGGCAAGGAAACCAACGAAGGCGGTCCTGGCCAGAAACGCACACCAGCCCGTCCGCTGTCCGCAGCCGATGACAATGGTGACGCTGATCACAACCACAGCCTGAACAAGGAGATTTGAATCATGGGTATTGATCTTCCGCTGATCTGGGCCGTGATAATCATCTTCGGCATCATGATGTACGTGGTCATGGACGGCTTTGATCTGGGGATCGGAATTCTCTTCCCGTTCATCCAGGGCAAGAGCGATCGGGACGTGATGATGAACACCGTCGCCCCGGTCTGGGACGGCAACGAGACCTGGCTGGTATTGGGCGGCGCAGCGCTGTTCGGCGCCTTCCCGCTGGCCTATTCGGTGGTGCTCTCGGCGTTGTACCTGCCGCTGATTTTCATGCTGATCGGGCTGATTTTTCGCGGTGTGGCCTTCGAGTTTCGCTTCAAGGCCAAGGACGACAAGCGCCACCTCTGGGACAAGGCATTCATTGGTGGCTCGATCGCCGCAACCTTCTTCCAGGGCGTGGCATTGGGTGCGTTCATCGATGGGCTACCGGTAGTCAATCGTCAGTTTGCCGGCGGTTCACTCGACTGGCTGACGCCGTTCACGATGTTCTGCGGGGCGGCGCTGGTGGTGGCTTACGCACTGCTTGGCTGCACCTGGCTGATCATGAAAACCGAAGGCAAATTGCAGGAGCAGATGCATGACCTGGCGCGACCATTGGCCTTCGTGTTACTGGCGGTGATCGGCGTCGTCAGCATCTGGACGCCGTTGGCCCACGCTGAGATCGCTGCACGCTGGTTCACCCTGCCGAATCTGTTCTGGTTCTTGCCGGTGCCGATTCTGGTGCTGGTGACGTTGTACGGTCTGCTTCGGGCGGTAGCCCGCAATGCGCATTACACGCCATTCCTGCTGACCCTGGTGCTGATCTTCCTTGGCTACAGCGGTCTGGGTATCAGCCTGTGGCCGAATATCGTGCCGCCGTCGATCTCGATCTGGGACGCCGCCGCACCGCCGCAAAGCCAGGGCTTCATGCTGGTGGGCACGCTGTTTATCATTCCGTTCATCCTGGGCTACACCTTCTGGAGCTACTACGTGTTCCGCGGCAAGGTCACCCACGAAGATGGTTACCACTAGTCACTAGGGCGCGGCATTGAATCCTGCACCGCTGCAGAGGAGAAAACGATGATGGCTGGCAAACCCACTTTGCGGGAAATCGAAGCCGCCGAGAAAAAGCCGCTGTGGCAGCGACTCGGCTGGCTGGCGATGATCTGGGCCGGTAGCGTCGTGGCACTGTTTATTGTGGCCACGCTCATGCGGATGTTCATGAATGCCGCGGGCCTGAGCACCCACTGAAATTCCCATCCCGTTGCCTTGAGGCACGGATTTATAACCCTCCTGGTCATGGAGGGTTTTTTTTGGGCTTTTATTTGCGTGCTTTGAGAATGACGAACTTGGGGGTGGCGGCTACTTGCTCGACGCCACGGAACAACCGCGCCAGCTTGCTGTGATAACCCAGATGACGGTTGCCGACGATGTACAGCGCGCCACCCGTCACCAACGCTTCACGCGCCTGCTGGAACATCCGCCAGGCCAGGAAGTCGCCGACCACTTGCTGCTGGTGGAACGGCGGATTGCACAGCACCACGTCCAGGGATTGAGGTTCCTGATCTGCCAAGCCATCGCCGGCCCGCACAATCACATTGCGATCGCCCAGCGCCATGCGCCAGTTTTCAGCCGCCGATTGCACGGCCATGAACGATTCGTCCACCAGCGTGTAGTGCGCCTCAGGGTTTTGCAGGGCACTGGCAATCGCCAGCACGCCGTTGCCACATCCAAGGTCGGCAACCCGTGCTTTGCCGAGGTTCTTCGGCAAGTGCGGCAAAAAGGCCCGCGTACCGATATCCAGCCCTTCGCGGCAGAACACATTGGCGTGATTGAGCAGTTCGATCGCAGGCTCGTCGAGTCGATAGCGGGTCGGGTAGGGAGAGACAGCCGGGGTTCTGGCTTCGGCTGTGGCGATCAGCAATCGAGCCTTCTTCACCGCCAGCGAGGCTTGCACCGGGCCGATGTAACGCTCCAGCAGATCGCCCGCAGCGCGTGGCAAATGCTTCACCATCGCGGCTGCAATCACTTGAGCGCCGGGAGCCAGTTGCCCTTGTAGCCGGATCAGTTGCTCTTCCAGCAGGGCCAGGGTTTTCGGTACCCGGATCAATACCCGGTCAAACGGCCCGACGAACATTTCACTGGCAGGCACCTTCGGCACTGCATCAAACGTATGGCCGTTGCGTATCAGGTTTTTTTCCAGCCCCTGAAAAGCCAGAAACGAATCGCCGCTGCTGGTCACCCGAACCTTGCCCACCAGGCTGGCGGCCAAAGCCCCGAAGCTGTCATTGAGCACCAGCACGCGGGTATCGGCTGCCGGTTGTTGCCCGGCCAGATGATTGAGCAGGTATTCATCTGCGGCATCAAATGCTTGCAATGGTTCGTTCTGCTGTTCTGGCTGGCGGATCAGATCGAGTTGAGCAAAGGGGGTTTCGAGCAGAGGCATGAGGCGGGGGCTCTGGGTAATCAACGGAGGATAATCAACGAATGGCCCGCCGCTCAGGGGCTTGTCGCGGGCGAACCATCCGAGTGGACTGCGTCATGGAATTTCACACGGCATCACTCGGGATGGATCGCAAATGGTACGTTTTTTTCGCCTGGATTACTCGCAGGGATTACCGGATTCAAACAGATTCAGATGACGCCCACTTTCGCGGCTCTGATCACCGCCGCAATCTTGTTGTTTACGCCGAATTTCCGGATGGCGCCGCGTATATGGAACTGTACCGTGCTAGGACTCAGGTTGAGGATCATCGCGACCTCGTCTGCCGTCTTGCCATCGGCTGAATATTTAAGCACCTCGATTTCCCGGGATGATAAATGCACTGTGCCCGGTTTTGGGGGCGCAGGCAGTTCTTTTGCCACAAGGCCATGCAGATGACGGCTAATGAACAACGCGTAGCCCAGATTCTTGTACAGATCATGCATCGTAATCGGACAGTGGCTTCTGGCCAGGCTCAGTATGCTGCAAAGCCCATTCTCATCATGAACGGATTGGGACCAGCCATAGCGCAATCCTTGCTGTTTTTGTGCTTGCCACAATGTGGGAGTCTTGCAGAAGATTTCTTCCTGCCAAAGAATCGGTAACTCCGAATGATTGCAATGGGCTACTACTGGATCGATTTCACTAAAATGCTCCTGTTCATACTTGCTGTTCCATTCAGTAGGATAATTATTCAGATTGATCGTGGGGTGGCGTATCTCCCTTATTGGGGATGCTATTGAAAAGGCACAGAAATTAAAGCCAAGGTTTTTAACGAGATTGAGAGAAATCTCGTACGCGGTCTCTATTTTCTGAGCGTAAGAAAGCTGCGTTAACTGTGATTCCTTCCACACTTTCATTTGGTAACTCCGTTGTGGACTTACTTGCGTTTGGTGCTTTTGGATCCAATATCCGGCACGCCCACGAGTGTAGGAGAATTCTTACATGCGTGCTGTATTTTTTTGCTCTTAAAAAAAAGTTGCAACTGCATAAACCGATTCTTAGCTTGCTAGCAAAGTAACAGGAGTCAATGGCCTATCATTTTTGTATTTCTACTGTCAGGTGAGGTGAAGCAAAAGCCATTACAAATCACCGGTGTTTATACCTTCTGCTTTGCGGGACACTGGTGTTATCTGTTGAATGGAGCGACCCATGACTGCCAGTGCAGAGAAATTCACACGCCAGACACTGCTCGACGTCCAGCCGTTGACTCCAAACCTGTTCACCCTGCGCACTACCCGGGATTCGGGCTTTCGTTTTCGCGCTGGGCAATTCGCTCGGTTGGGCGTGACCAAGGCCGACGGCAGTGCTGTGTGGCGGGCTTATTCCATGGTCTCGTCCCCCTATGATGAGTTCCTGGAGTTCTTCTCCATTGTCGTGCCGGGAGGGGAGTTCACCAGCGAACTGAGCCGGCTGGAAGTCGGCGATACGCTGCTCGTCGACCGGCAAGCCTTTGGTTATCTGACGCTGGATCGTTTCGTCGATGGCCGTGACCTCTGGTTGTTATCCACAGGTACGGGGCTGGCGCCGTTTCTGTCGATTTTGCAGGATTTCGAGGTTTGGGAAAAATTCGAACGAATTATCCTGGTCTATAGCGTGCGCGAAGCGCGGGAGCTGGCGTATCAGGAGCTGATTGCAGGGCTGGCCCAGCGCGATTATCTGGCGGAGTACGCGCACAAGCTGCAATTCATCGCCACGGTCACCCGCGAGCAGCATCCGGGGGCCCTGAATGGGCGGATCACGACGCTCATCGAAAGTGGCGAACTGGAGCGCACGGCCGGTGTTGCGCTGACTGCCGAGCATTCGCGGGTGATGCTCTGCGGTAACCCGCAGATGATCGATGACACGCGCAAATTGCTCAAACAACGGGGCATGCACTTGAGCCTCAGTCGACGACCCGGACAGGTGGCAGTGGAAAACTACTGGTAAACAAAAACGGCGCCCTGAGGGCGCCGTTACTGTGGGCAATCCATTATCAAGGATGATTGTTTTGGGCTTTCAGCAGATCGCGAATCTCGCCCAACAGCTCTTCTTCCTTGGTCGGAACCGGCGGAAGCGTTGGCGCAACGGCCTCTTCACGTTTCAGGCGGTTGATGGCCTTGACGCCCATGAAGATCGCGAAGGCGACGATGATGAAGTCGATCAGGCTCTGGATGAACTTGCCGTAGGCCAGCACTACCGCTGGCACATCACCATTGGCAGCCTTGAGCGTAATAGCCAGGTCACTGAAGTCCACCCCACCGATCAGCAGGCCAATTGGCGGCATCACCACGTCACCGACAAACGACGAAACGATTTTTCCGAAGGCGGCGCCGATGATGATACCCACGGCCATGTCGACCACATTACCTTTGACCGCGAAGGCCTTGAACTCACTTATCACGCCCATAGGTTATTTCCTTGTTACAGATGAGGTTGGTGAGCGCAGTGTAAATCAGCAAAACGGCTCGCGCTCGAAACACCGCCTTACAATGCCCGCTCTTATCGACACATCTTTCGACAATTAGTTTACAAAGTGCCACCAGTCGCGCGCGACTACCCGCTCTAGACCGGGCATTCCAGAACCTTTTCGCTATCGGCTCGGTGGGGGATTTCTATTTATATTTTGGCCTTTGGGTCACTAGCCTCTGTGGGGCGCACCTGGATGCGCCTTATAAAATCAGAGGAAACTTCCATGACAACTCCCCTTGGCCTCGGGGCTTTTCCCCTTCGTCGTACCCTTGGCGTTCTGACCGCCAGCCTGTTGTCCTTCAGCGTCAATGCCGCGACCTTGACCCGCGATAACGGTGCTGCCGTCGGCGACAACCAGAACTCGCAAACCGCTGGCGCGACCGGGCCGGTGCTGTTGCAAGACATACAATTGATTCAGAAACTCCAGCGTTTTGACCGTGAACGCATTCCCGAACGCGTGGTGCATGCCCGTGGCACTGGCGCCCATGGCACGTTCACCGTCACCGACGACCTCAGCGACCTGACCAAGGCCAAGGTGTTCGCCGGTGGTCAGAGCACACCGGTTTTTGTGCGTTTTTCCGCGGTGGTTCACGGCAACCATTCCCCGGAAACCTTGCGTGATCCGCGGGGGTTCGCCACCAAGTTCTACACCGCAGACGGCAACTGGGACCTGGTCGGCAACAATTTTCCAACCTTCTTCATCCGTGACGCGATCAAGTTTCCAGACATGGTTCATGCCTTCAAGCCGGATCCGCGTACCAACCTTGACGACGATTCCCGTCGTTTCGACTTTTTCTCCCATGTTCCGGAAGCCACTCGTACCCTGACCGAGTTGTATTCCAACTCCGGTACGCCGGCCAGTTATCGGGAGATGGACGGTAACGGTGTACATGCCTACAAGTTAGTGAACGCCAAAGGCGATGTGCACTATGTAAAATTCCACTGGAAAAGTTTGCAGGGGTTAAAGAACCTCGACCCTAAAGAAGTGACAAGTGTTCAAGGTCAAGACTACAGTCATATGACTAACGACTTGGTCGCCAATATCAATAAGGGCAACTTTCCTAAATGGGACTTGTACATCCAGGTTCTCAGCCCGCAAGACTTGTCCAAGTTTGATTTCGATCCATTGGATGCGACCAAGATCTGGCCAGGTGTGCCGGAACGAAAAGTTGGACAAATGGTGTTGAACCGTAACCCGGCGAATGTGTTCCAGGAAACTGAACAAGTGGCCATGGCCCCGGCCAATTTAGTTCCGGGTATCGAACCTTCGGAAGATCGCTTATTGCAAGGGCGAGTTTTCTCGTATGCCGATACTCAACTGTATCGTCTGGGGGCCAACGCTCTGCAGTTGCCGATCAACGCCCCCAAAGTTGCCGTGAATAACGGTAATCAGGATGGCGCAATGAACATCGGCGCCAGCAGCACTGGCGTGAATTACCAGCCAAGTCGCCTGCTGTCCCGTGATGAGCCGCCAACCGCGCGTTACAGCCAGTCGGCCCTGTCGGGCAGCACGCAGCAGACGAAGATTCAGCGCGAGCAGAACTTCAAGCAGGCGGGTGATCTGTATCGCTCGTTCAATCAGAAGGAGCGTCAGGACCTGATCGGCAGCTTCGGTGGCTCACTGGCCACCACTGACGATGAGAGCAAACACATCATCCTGTCGTTCCTGTACAAGGCCGACCCGGAGTACGGCACCGGGGTCGCCAAAGTGGCCAAGGGTGATCTGGCTCGGGTCAAGGCGCTGGCGGCCAAACTGGTCGATTGATCCATCTGCCTGAAGCGGGGCCTCATGCAGGTCCCGTCTGATCAAGGAGCTGTGCCATGCGTTTTTATCTGTCTGTTTTTCTGGCGTGCTGGTCACTCAGTGGGTTCGCCGGGCCTGACGCGCAAACCTCGAACAACCCTCAGGCGCTGCAATCCCAATTACAGGATTACTACTTTGATGCCGCCCGGCGCGGTGATGTGCCCATGCTCGAGACCTTCATCGAGGCCGGCTATTCCCTCGATACCCGCGACAGCAAGGGTTACACCGCATTGATTCTGTCCGCCTATCACGGTCACAGCGCCGCGGTGGCGCGTTTACTCGCTGCCGGGGCAGACGCGTGCGCTCAGGATCAACGCGGCAATACGGCGTTGATGGGCGCGATTTTCAAAGGCGAAGTGCAGATCGCCAGGACTTTGTTGGCCGCTCCTTGCAACCCCGACCAACGCAATGGCGCGGGGCAGACTGCCGCGATGTACGCCGGTTTGTTCAGGCGTGTCGAGTTGCTGGACGTCCTCAAGGCCAAAGGGGCGGACATGCACGCCGAAGATCCGCTGGGCAACAGTGCCGCGCGTCTGGCCAGCGGTGAAATCCGTACGGCGCCGCCGCGCTGATCCGCGTGAGCTGAGCTATCATCGCGGTTTTTGCCGGGAGTTCAGATGGCCAAGGCCAAGCGCATGTACGGCTGCACCGAGTGCGGCTCAACCTTCCCCAAGTGGGCCGGCCAGTGCGGTGAATGCGGGGCCTGGAACACTTTGACCGAAACCATGGTCGAGAGCGGCGGTGCCGCAGCCCCCAGTGGACGTACCGGTTGGACCGGTCAGCAGGCGCAGATCAAGACCCTGGCCGAAGTCAGCGTCGAAGAAATCCCGCGTTTCTCCACGGCGTCCAGCGAGCTGGATCGCGTTCTGGGTGGTGGCCTGGTGGATGGCTCGGTGGTGTTGATCGGTGGGGATCCGGGCATCGGCAAGTCGACCATTTTGTTGCAAACCCTGTGCAACCTCGCCAAGAGCATGCCGGCACTGTATGTCACCGGCGAAGAGTCCCAGCAACAAGTGGCCATGCGCGCCCGGCGCTTGGGCTTGCCTCAGGATCAGCTGAGGGTGATGACCGAAACCTGCATCGAAACCATCATCGCCACGGCCCGGCAGGAAAAGCCCAAGGTGATGGTGATCGATTCGATCCAGACGATTTTCACCGAGCAACTGCAATCGGCACCGGGTGGCGTCTCTCAGGTTCGCGAAAGTGCGGCGTTACTGGTGCGTTACGCCAAACAAAGCGGTACGGCGATTTTCCTCGTCGGCCATGTCACCAAAGAAGGCGCACTGGCCGGCCCGCGAGTGCTGGAACATATGGTCGACACCGTTCTGTATTTCGAAGGCGAATCCGATGGACGCCTGCGTTTGTTGCGGGCGGTAAAAAACCGTTTCGGCGCAGTCAATGAATTGGGCGTGTTCGGCATGACCGACAAGGGCCTGAAAGAAGTCTCTAACCCCTCGGCGATTTTTCTGACCCGTGCCCAGGAGGAAGTCCCGGGTAGCGTGGTCATGGCAACGTGGGAAGGCACCCGGCCAATGCTGGTGGAAGTGCAGGCGTTGGTGGACGACAGCCACATGGCCAATCCACGCAGGGTAACGCTCGGTCTGGATCAGAATCGCTTGGCCATGTTGTTGGCGGTTTTGCATCGACATGGCGGCATCCCGACTCACGATCAGGACGTGTTCCTCAACGTGGTCGGCGGGGTAAAGGTGCTGGAAACCGCTTCGGACCTTGCCTTGATGGCGGCGGTCATGTCCAGTTTGCGTAACCGGCCGCTGCCCCATGATCTGCTGGTGTTTGGCGAAGTCGGCTTGTCGGGTGAAGTGCGCCCGGTGCCGAGCGGCCAGGAGCGTTTGAAGGAAGCGGCCAAGCACGGCTTCAAGCGCGCCATCGTGCCCAAGGGCAACGCGCCGAAAGAAGCGCCGCCGGGGTTGCAGATTATTGCCGTGACGCGGCTGGAGCAAGCGTTGGACGCCTTGTTCGAATAACTTCGGATCGATACAAAAACCTGTGGGAGCGGGCTTGCTCGCGATTGCATTCCTTCATTCAACCTATCTGTTGCGGTTGAATCAGCTATCGCGGGCAAGCCCGCTCCCACAGGTATTGCGTCGTGTCTTCAGGTTTCGATGAGTGCGCCCAATTCGCGCTCAAGTTCCTGGGGATCTCCCAGATTGAGCTCAACCAACCGTCGCAGACGCTCGATGGATTCCAGGCTGATGTGTTTGCAGACAAACCCGAGTTGACCACCTCCATCGTGGGTCAGCAGCACATCCATCTTGATGGCGACATCTTCGTTGAGATGAATATTAACCAGGAAATGCCAGTCTGGATTACCCAGCCAAGGCTCGGGTTTTTCGATCAACAATCCTTTGAGCGACAGGTCGATCAACTTCACCGGCCAGATGAACTCCCCCTGACTCAGCTCGGTGCGGGCATCGAACGCAAAACGTTTGAAGCGGCGACGATCAGCGCGGTGGTCACTCATGGCGTAATCCTCTGAATGTCCGCTGACTATAGACCCGCATTATTAAAACCTGCCAGCCAAGACAAGGCCCTGGATCAATGTCGGGGTATGGCCTTTGCTGTCAGTAGCGCTAAACTCCGGGTGGCTTTCTTTCTTGTCCACTCTGGCTGGAATCATAAAATGAAAAATAATAATAGCCTGCTACGCCACCTACCCTGGCTGCTGCTGGCAATCCTGGGAGCGTGCGCCCTGGGTGTCGTGGCATTGCGCCGAGGCGAGGCAATCAATGCCTTGTGGATTGTGGTTGCCGCCGTGGCCATTTATCTGGTCGCGTACCGCTACTACAGCCTGTTCATCGCCACCAAAGTGATGCAACTCGATCCGCGTCGGGCTACCCCCGCCGTGCTCAACAATGATGGTCTGGACTACGTGCCGACCAACAAACACATTCTGTTCGGACACCACTTCGCCGCCATCGCTGGCGCGGGGCCGCTGGTCGGCCCGGTCCTGGCGGCGCAGATGGGCTACCTGCCCGGTACGCTGTGGCTGATTGCCGGGGTGGTGCTGGCCGGTGCGGTTCAGGACTTCATGGTCCTGTTCATGTCCACCCGTCGCAACGGTCGTTCCCTGGGCGACATGGTCCGTGAAGAAATGGGCCGCATCCCCGGGACCATCGCGCTGTTCGGTTGCTTCCTGATCATGATCATCATCCTCGCGGTGCTGGCGCTGATCGTGGTCAAGGCCTTGGCCGAAAGCCCGTGGGGCATTTTCACGGTGATGGCGACCATCCCGATCGCGATGTTCATGGGCATTTACATGCGCTACATCCGTCCGGGCCGCATCGGCGAAATCTCGGTGATCGGCGTGGCGTTGCTGCTGGGTTCGATCTGGCTGGGCGGGCAGATTGCCGCTGACCCGGTGTGGGCCAAGGCGTTCACCTTCACGGGAATCCAGATCACCTGGATGCTGATCGGCTACGGTTTCGTCGCGGCGGTCCTGCCGGTGTGGCTGATTCTGGCGCCGCGTGACTACCTGTCGACCTTCCTCAAGATCGGCACCATCGTTGCGCTGGCGATCGGCATCCTGATCACCATGCCCGAGCTGAAAATGCCGGCATTGACCCAGTTCATCGACGGCACCGGGCCGGTGTGGAAGGGTGGGTTGTTCCCGTTCCTGTTCATCACCATTGCCTGTGGCGCGGTGTCCGGTTTTCACGCGCTGATCTCATCTGGCACCACGCCGAAATTACTGGATAACGAAGTTAACGCCCGTTACATCGGTTACGGCGGCATGCTGATGGAGTCCTTCGTGGCGATCATGGCCATGGTAGCCGCGTCGGTGATCGAGCCGGGCGTGTACTTCGCCATGAACAGCCCGGCGGCGGTCGTCGGCGGTGACGTGGTGGCTGTCGCACAAGTCGTCAGCGGCTGGGGTTTTACGATTACGCCGGAAGCCCTGCAGGCGGTGGCCAAGGACATCGGTGAAACCACCATTCTGGCCCGTGCCGGCGGCGCGCCGACCCTGGCGGTCGGTATCGCGCAGATCCTGCACAGTGTGCTGCCGGGTGAAAACACCATGGCGTTCTGGTACCACTTCGCGATCCTGTTCGAAGCGCTGTTCATCCTGACCGCGGTGGACGCCGGCACCCGGGCCGGCCGTTTCATGTTGCAGGACTTGCTCGGCTCCTTCGTGCCAGCGCTCAAGCGCACCGAATCCTGGACCGCCAACCTGATCGCCACCGCCGGTTGCGTGGCGATGTGGGGTTATTTGCTGTACCAAGGCGTGATCGACCCGTTGGGCGGGATCAACACCTTGTGGCCGCTGTTCGGCATCTCCAACCAGATGCTGGCGGGTATCGCACTGATGCTGGCAACTGTGGTGCTGATCAAAATGAAGCGCCAACGCTACATCTGGGTCACCATGTTGCCCGCCGTGTGGCTGCTGATCTGCACCACCACCGCCGGCTTCATCAAGCTGTTCGACGCCAACCCGGCCATCGGCTTCTTGTCGTTGGCCAAAAAATACAGCGATGCGTTGGCCAACGGGCAGATCCTGGCCCCGGCCAAGAGCATCGAGCAGATGCAGCATGTGATCTACAACGCTTACACCAACGCAACGCTGACCGCGCTGTTCCTGTTCGTGGTATTCAGCATCCTGTTCTACGCGCTCAAGGTCGGCATTGCCGCCTGGGGCAAAAAAGAACGTACGGATAAGGAATCGCCGTTCCAGGCTCAGCCGGACGCGTAATTGAGGATTGCACCATGTTCAATGACCTGAGTCGCCTCGGTAAATACCTCGGTCAGGCCGCGCGCCTGATGGTCGGCATGCCCGACTACGACAACTACGTCGAGCATATGCAAACCAGACACCCGGACAAACCGGTGATGAGCTACGAGATGTTCTTTCGCGAACGTCAGGAAGCCCGTTACGGTGGCAAGGATGGACCGAAGTGCTGTTGACCCGGTTGTCGGGTTAACAGCAATCCCTGTGGGAGCTAACCTGCCAGCGATGGCGCCTGAACATTCAACATCACTGTTGATTGACAGTCCGCCATCGCTAGCAGGCTAGCTCCCACATGTTTTTGTGTTGATTTCTAATTTTGTGAAACAGGAGATTCCAGTTGTCCTCTCCCATTCCAGTAACAATCCTCAGTGGCTTTCTCGGCGCGGGAAAAACCACGCTCTTGCGCCACCTGCTTAAAGCCGAGCACGGGCTGAAAATCGCCGTGATCGAAAACGAATTCAGTGACGCCGGCATCGACACCCAGCTGTTGGGTGACGAGCCGGTGCAAGTGATGACGCTGTCCAACGGCTGCGTTTGCTGCACCATCCACACCGATTTGACCAAAGCGCTGTACCTGCTGCTGGAACGCCTGGACAGCGGCGAAATCGCCTTCGACCGCCTGGTGATCGAATGCACCGGCCTGGCCGACCCGGCGCCGGTGGCGCAAACCTTTTTCATCGACGAAGAACTGCGTGAGCGTTATATCCTCGACGGCATCATCACCTTGGTGGACGCGGCCCACGCCGACCTGCACCTGACCCAGACCATTGCCCAGGCACAGATTGGCTTTGCCGACCGTTTGCTGGTGAGCAAACGGGATCTGGTGGATGAACCAACCTTCACTGCCCTCAGCGAGCGTCTGACCCGCATCAACCGTCGCGCACCGATTCGTGTGGTCGACCATGGCAGGATTGATCTGGCCGAACTGCTCGACGTACGCGGCTTCAACCTCAATGCCGACCTTGGCGGTGGTGTCAGTTTGCGCCCGGTGAGCAAAGCGCCCTCCATCGACCGTATCTCCAGCCTGGTGTTGCGAACCGACCAGCCGCTGGATATCGACAAACTCAGTGAGTTCATGAACGAGCTGCTCGAGGAACACGGCAAGCAATTGCTGCGCTACAAAGGGGTGCTGAACATTGCGGGTGAAGATCGGCGGCTGGTGTTTCAGGGCGTGTTGAAACTGTATGGTTTTGACTGGGACACCGAATGGGCCGAAGGGGAGGGGAGGGAAAGTGTGATTGTATTCATTGCCGATGATCTGCCGGAAGAGAAGATACGCCAGGGATTCGCCCGCCTCGCAGCCCATTGACAACAGAGCGCCCCCACTCCGGAAAAGTGGAGAGAGGGCGCAGGTGTTCAGGGCAATCAACCGTTATCCGGAAGGCTCGCGTCTGATAACCGACAGCCCTCAGTAAGGGGCGTTGCGCTGCAAAATATTCAGTTTGAAATCCAGAACCGTTTGGCTTTTCGGTGTTTGCAGCCGAACAGGTGTTCCGATCTTGGGATTGTATTTGGCACGCGAATAGCCCTGGCGCAAAAGCTTGCCGCCGCGTGTTTGTATTCTGATGGTCGGGGAGTCATTTGCAAAATCGTCAAGGGTGACAATCTCGCCATTTTTATTCAGCAAATTGAAAGTGGTCTGGTCACCATCCTGGGTGGCGTAGGCATTGAGGAAGTCATCTTCTTCATTGCTGAGGGTCATGTAGTAGTAGATGCCTTTGGTGAATATGTAGATCGTGTAATAGTCGTCTTGACACCTGAAGTAAAAGGTCAGGGAGTCGGCGGGCAAGTCGGGTTTGAGAAAAAGATAGTTTGAAACATCCATGTGCGAGTTAAAGCTTAATAGCTCGTAGTCAAGTTTCAAGGTTGTGTATTTTCTTCCATAGGTAAGTGCAGGAAAGTGCGGATAGCCAAAGGGTGTGCTACAGGTGGCGATAAAAGATTTTTCTTGATCGGTGCTCATTGTATATACCTTGTATGTTTAATTGCGATATTGCTCGCGAGATTAAGCAAGCCAGTGGCGGCGAATGTCAGATATCGTCTGGGTCGTTTGCGTATGGCACGTTTCGTTCGGTAATGCGCAGGTTGAAGATCAGGCCGCGACGCTTTATGTCCGCCAGATACACGTACGGCGCCCCTTGCCGGCGGATGCTGCTGATCTGCCCGGCGTTGCGGGCCTTGAGCCGGATCTGGTGAGTGTCTGCACTCAGGTCATCCAGGGTGACAATGCGATCTTGCAGATTCAGCAGATTGAACGATGTTGTATCGCTGCCGGCAGGTGGAAAGGCTCCCAGTACTCCGGAGTTATCCTTGCTTATATATTTGTTGGTATACGTTCCCGGCGACAGGATCTGGAGGGTGTAATAGTCTTCCGCGCAGCGGAAATAGATATTAAGCGGGGCGAGCTTCAAGGATGGATCGCGTGGCTTTATTCCCAGTAGATGGGAGTCGTCGATCTTCGAAGAAGCCCCAGTATAGAAACCACCAGAGAACAGGGTGTAGAGCCTGGTGATCGGCTCTTCATAGAGATTGCCCAGGAACTCCAGATGTTCGTCATGTAATTCAAGGCTGGCGATAAAGGATTTCTGTCGATTGCTGTTCATCATCTCGTCCGTGAGTTGAAAAGTTTGTTTGTCGTGCGGGAAAGATATTTATCAGATATTTGAGGTGGGTGAAAAAGTGATGTGTTTCGGTATGTTGGTGCAGGTAGTAGTTGTAGAAGTTGCTTGAGTGCAATGTTATTGGTTGCGGAAGTTTTCCAACTTTATTAACGGTGGAAAGGCACTCGCTTGCGGGTCAGGTTCCATCTGAACAGCGGCGCTGGTGTTTATAGCGGGCGAAAAAAAACCGGCCATTATTGGCCGGTTTTTTTATTGCTGCGGTTTAACGGTGCAATTAAGCGCCGTACACCGGGAGCTTTTTGCAGATAGCCTTGACCTTCTCACGAACGGCGTCGATCACCGCTTCGTTGGAAAGATCTGCCAGGATGTCGCAGATCCAGCCGGCCAGCTCTTTGCACTCTGCTTCCTTGAAGCCGCGAGTGGTCACAGCCGGGGTACCGAAACGCAGACCGGAGGTGACGAACGGGGAGCGTGGATCGTTCGGTACCGAGTTCTTGTTCACGGTGATGAACGCTTTGCCCAGAGCGGCGTCGGCGTCTTTACCGGAGATTTCCTGCTTAATCAGCGACAGCAGGAACAGGTGGTTCTGAGTACCGCCCGACACCACGTCGAAACCGCGCTCGATGAACACACCGGCCATGGCCTGGGCATTTTTCACCACTTGTTGCTGGTAGGCCTTGAACTCAGGCTGCAGCGCTTCCTTGAAGCAGATCGCCTTGGCAGCGATCACGTGTTCCAGCGGGCCACCCTGGGCGCCCGGGAATACCGCGGAGTTCAGTTTCTTCTCGATGTCGGCGTTGGCGCGAGCCAGGATCAGGCCGCCACGTGGACCGCGCAGGGTCTTGTGGGTGGTGGTGGTCACGACGTCAGCGAATGGAACCGGGTTCGGGTAGACGCCTGCGGCGGTTTCTTAACTTTGTGAAACAGGAGAACCCGTTTGTCCTCTCCCATTCCAGTAACAATCCTCAGCGGCTTCCTCGGCGCTGGTAAAACCACCTTGCTGCGCCACCTGCTCAAAGCCGAGCACGGCCTGAAAATCGCCGTGATCGAAAATGAATTCAGTGACGCCGGCATCGACACCCAGCTGTTGGGTGACGAGCCGGTGCAAGTGATGACGCTGTCCAACGGCTGCGTCTGCTGCACCATCCACACCGATTTGACCAAAGCGCTGTACCTGCTGCTGGAACGCCTGGACAGCGGCGAAATCACCTTCGACCGCCTGGTGATCGAATGCACCGGCCTGGCCGACCCGGCGCCGGTGGCGCAAACCTTTTTCATCGACGAAGAACTGCGTGAGCGTTATATCCTCGACGGCATCATCACCTTGGTCGACGCCAAGCATGCCGAACATCATCTGACCCAGACCATCGCCCAGGCACAGATCGGCTTTGTCGACAGCTTGCTGGTAAGCAAACGGGATCTGGTGGACGAACCGACCTTCACTGCCCTCAGCGAGCGTCTGACCCGCATCAACCGTCGCGCACCAATCCGTGTGGTCGACCACGGCAAAATTGATCTGGCTGAACTGCTCGACGTGCGCGGTTTCAACCTCAATGCCGACCTCGGTGGTGGCGTGGTTTGCGCCCGGTGAGCAAGGCGCCCTCCATCGATCGCATTTCCAGCCTGGTGTTGCGCACCGACAAGCCGCTGGATATCGACAAACTCAGTGAGTTCATGAACGAACTGCTGGAAGAGCATGGCAAGCAACTGCTGCGCTACAAAGGTGTTTTGAACATCCTTGGCGAGCCGCGGCGCATGGTGTTTCAAGGCGTGTTGAAGTTGTATGGTTTCGACTGGGATACGGAATGGGCCGATGATGAACCACGCGAAAGCGTGATCGTGTTCATTGCCGATGATTTGCCGGAAGAGAAAATTCGTGAGGGATTTGCGCGGGTGGCTGCGGAGTAAACCCCGATATTTTCAGCGAGCCTGATGCCGCCATCGCGAGCAGGCTCGCTCCCACAGGGGGATGCATTTCAAATGTGGGAGCGAGCCTGCTCGCGAATGCGATCTAACCGGCAACACGATTCTGGCTGACTACCGATCCAGAGTGCAGCAACGCCTCCTCAAGGCGATCCAGATGCCGGGTCATCAACCTCGCGGCCGCCGTAGCATCCTCACGCTCCACTGCATCGACAATATCCGCGTGCTTCCGCCATCCGCAATAATCACCCGCCAGCGCGTCATACCGCGCAATGGCCAATGAGGTCAGCGGCACCAGACTGCCAAGAAAATACGCCAACGGTGCGTTCCCCGCCATTTCGGCCAGTTGCAGATGAAATTCCCCTGACAATCGAATGGCCGGACCACGCGCCGTGCATTGGCGTTCGCTGTCGATCAAGGCGCGCAGGCGTTTCAGGTCCTGTGGGCGAGGTTGCTGGCAGGCCAGTCGAACCAGCGTAATTTCGGTCAGTCGTCGGGCATACAGCGTCTGCCGGGTCTGCTCGGCATCGGGCGCGGCGACTCGGGGACGATGATTGGTTCGAAGGACAATGATCTGCTGATGGGACAGCTGTGTCAGCACGCTACGAATGTCACTGCGTCGAGCGCTGAACATCTGCGCCAGGCTGTCTTCAGTAAAACGACTGGCTGCGTGGATGCGCTGTTCGAGAATGGCATCGAAGATCCGTGTATAGAGATCATCCGCTGGCGGTTTCCCGGTGTCGGTTCGGGAGAAGGGCAGGGCAGTGAATATCTGTGGTGAGGCGAAGCTGTTCATGGCCTGTCTCCAGTTCGAAGAGGGGGGTCAACTGCCGAGGTGGTCGTCCGGGATGTTCAATTCGATGCCCATTCGCTGGCCTTCGCGAAGGATGTGCCGGCGCATCTCGGCGCTGGCCTGGGCGCTGTTTTTGCTGCGGATCGCTCGCACCACGGCTTCGTTTTCTTCCAGGCGTTCAGCCAGATGCTCCGGCGAATTGCGCAGCACGTCGGCGCTTTGCTTCAGGGCGTTGCTGGTCTGCTGCACCACGCTCTGGAAAATCGGGTTCGAGGTCAGGGCGAACAGCTCCTCGTGGAACGCGATGTAGGCGTTCACGCCAGCCTCGCTGTCGTTGGCCTCAAGGGCTTCGCGCATGTCCATCAGGGTCAGCCGCAGTTGCCCGACTTCCTTGCTGCTGATGGACTGCGCCACCAGGCCGACGATGAACGGTTCGAGTGTGTAGCGCAGTTGCAGCACGTCTTCCAGGCTGGCTCCGGCTACCGCGCTGTCGTGGCTTTGGCTGTCGCTGACACTGGCCTCCAGCACCACCACGCCTTTGCCCGGCATGGAACGCACCAGCCCGAGGGTTTCCAGCACGATGACCGCTTCGCGCAGGCTCGGGCGGCTGATGCCCAGTTGTTCGGCCAGTTCACGCTGGCCCGGCAGCATTTCGCCGGAACGCCACTGACCGCGGGCCAGTGCGGCCCGAAGTTTTTCTACGACTGAATTTACAACGGTTGACGAGGTAATCACGGTTCGCTCCATGAGCATCCATAACGATTGATGACCGTGCCTGCCCTCGGGCAGGCACGGCGATTATTCAAAATTCCTGCTGATGCGCCGGGGCAACCGGTTTTCTCGGCTGGAAGGTATAACCCTGCTGACCGGACAGCACCTTGTTTGCCCGTTGGATATCGATATCTTTTTCCCAGCGGGCGATGGCTACGGTGGCGACGCAGTTGCCGATCAGGTTGGTCAACGCCCGGCCGATGCCCATGAACCAGTCCACCGCCAATACAAGCACCAGGCCGACCACCGGAATCGCCGGGATCGCCGTCAGTGTCGCCGCGAGAATCACCAGCGCCGAGCCGGGAATCCCGTGGGCACCTTTGGAGGTGATCAGCGACACCAGCAGAATCGTCAGCAGGTCAGTCATGGCCAGCGGCGTGCCGGTGGCATTGGCGATGAACACAATCGCCAGGGTCAGATAGATCGAAAAACCATCAAGGTTGAACGAGTACCCGGTCGGAATCACTAGCCCGACCGTGGAGCTGCCGATGCCCAGATGCTCAAGCTTGCGCATGATTTGTGGCAGCACGGCGTCGGAAGAAGCGGTGCCCATGACGATCATCAGTTCTTCGCGCAGGTACTTGAGCAACGGCCACATCTTCAGGCCCGAAAGGCGCATCACCAGGCCGAGAATCAAAGTCACAAACGCCACACAGGTCAGATAAAACAGGCCGACCAAACTGCCCAAGTGTTGCAACGAATCCAGGCCATATTTGCTGGTGGTGAAGGCGATGGCGCCGAATACGCCGATCGGCGCCAGGCGCACGATCATGCCCATGATGCGGAAGATCACGTGGCTCAGCTCATTGATCAGCCGGGAAATACCCGACGCCGCTTCGCCCACCAGGTTCAGCGCACTGCCGAACAGCACCGAAAACAGCAGGACTTGCAGAATGTTGTTTTCCGCGAAGGCGCCGATCACCGAAGTCGGGATCAGGTTCATCAGGAACTGGGTGGTGGTGTGCATGTGCTGGCCGCGCTGGGCGATGTCGCCGATGTCGCCGATGTCGGCGGCGGCGAGCTGGTCCAGATGAATGTTCGCGCCGCTGCCGATGCCGGTCGTGAAGGCGAACACCAGGCCGATCACCAAGGCGATGGTGGTCAGTATTTCGAAGTAGATCACCGATTTCAGGCCAATGCGTCCGACCTTCTTCAAGTCGCCGGCACCGCTGATGCCGCTGACCACTACGCAGAACACGATCAAGCCAATGAGCATCTTGATCAGTTTGATGAAACCGTCGCCGAGGGGTTTGAGTTGGGCGGAGTATTCAGGAAGGGCCAGCCCGCAGATGATGCCGAGCACCAGTCCGAGAACCACTTGAAGGAAGATTGAGCGCGAGCACCATCTGAGCATGGGAGGAATCCTGGTCGGTGTCCTGGCTACCGTGCGCGGGGCGCATCAGATTCAGGACTTAATTATTGTGGTCTTACCGGTATGTCCAGTGCAGGCGCAGTCTAGGCGCTGTTTTTGGGTGATCGCAAGCGGAAATTGCCAGATTGGCATGACCGGTCTTACCAGTTGGGCGGAAGGCCCCGACCTTGAGCCTTTTCGCCGTTTGAAATTTTTTTGTGGGCGAAAAAAACCGGCCATCATGGCCGGTTTTCAGAGCCCTGCTCTCGAAGGTACTCAAGCGATTGATTTACATAGAGACATTACGCTTGATGATTTTTAGTTCGAAGAACACAAGTTTTCCGCCGCGATTTGGGTAATCGGTCAGAACCGGGAAGTATGGCGGCCCGGCATAGGTATGAACCTCTCGGCGTTGTGGTCCTGTGTGCAGACGAATTTTATTGAGTTCGTCTGGCAGGTCATCCAGCTTAGAACTTTCACCCGAACGGTTTATGATATGGAAATAAGTAGGGTCATCACCTTCGAAGACTGATAAGTTGCGAAGCTCACCTTCCATACTTGCGGTATGTTTGAAGACTCCGTCGCTGCCTTCAATCTTAATGGTGTAGACATCGTCGTGATAAGCGAAGAGGAACGTTTCAGGTGTTACGTCCTCTCCATAACTGAGAAGAAGGTTTCCGGAGTGTTCGAGCTTTTTCTCAAGGACACGCTTCAGTTCTTCTGTGATATCAGGGTCTTCCAGCAGTTTTTGAATGACCTTGCCGGCTAGTGCCACAGGCTTGTTATCGACAAAAAGTTGAGCGGTGAATGATTGTGTTTTATCTATATCTTGCATATTTAATATCCCTCGTGCGGTGTGCGAATAACCGTTATTAATGGTGGCTGAGTGAATCAGGTTATTCGTTGTTTTGTAAGTTGGAGGGAGATTAACATGAAGTTTTCAGTTGGGTAGTTTTCGATGTGTTGCAAAATAATAGATTTTTTGATGTGGTTTGTGTTGAGTGCTTTAGTTGAGAAAATAGGCGTAAATAGTTGGTGGGATTATTAAAGTAGTTGGTGATGCTGTTATACAAGGGTATTGTTATTGGTGTCTCCGGACGCAGGCGAAAAAAAACCGGCACAAGTGCCGGTTTCTTTTAACTGCGGTTTAACGGTGCAATTAAGCGCCGTACACCGGCAGCTTCTTGCAGATGGCCTTGACCTTCTCACGAACGGCGTCGATCACCGCTTCGTTGGAAAGATCTGCCAGGATGTCGCAGATCCAGCCGGCCAGCTCTTTGCACTCTGTTTCCTTGAAACCGCGAGTGGTGACAGCCGGGGTACCGAAACGCAGACCGGAGGTGACGAACGGGGAGCGTGGATCGTTCGGTACCGAGTTCTTGTTCACGGTGATGAACGCTTTGCCCAGAGCGGCGTCGGCGTCTTTACCGGAGATTTCCTGCTTGATCAGCGACAGCAGGAACAGGTGGTTCTGAGTACCGCCCGACACCACGTCGAAACCGCGCTCGATGAACACGCCGGCCATGGCCTGGGCGTTTTTCACCACTTGTTGCTGGTAGGCCTTGAACTCAGGCTGCAGCGCTTCCTTGAAGCAGATCGCCTTGGCAGCGATCACGTGTTCCAGCGGGCCACCCTGGGCGCCCGGGAATACCGCGGAGTTCAGTTTCTTCTCGATGTCGGCGTTGGCGCGAGCCAGGATCAGGCCGCCACGTGGACCGCGCAGGGTCTTGTGGGTGGTGGTGGTCACGACGTCAGCGAATGGAACCGGGTTCGGGTAGACGCCAGCGGCGACCAGACCGGCCACGTGAGCCATGTCGACGAACAGGTAGGCACCGACTTTGTCAGCGATTTCGCGGAAACGCGGGAAATCCAGAATCTGCGAGTAGGCAGAGAAACCGGCCACGATCATTTTCGGCTTGTGCTCAAGCGCCAGACGCTCGACTTCGTCGTAGTCGATCAGGCCGTTGGCGTCGATGCCGTATTGAACAGCGTTGTACAGCTTGCCGGAGGACGAAACGCTGGCACCGTGGGTCAGGTGACCGCCATGGGCCAGGCTCATGCCCAGGATGGTGTCGCCCGCTTGCAGCAGGGCCAGGTAAACGGCGCTGTTGGCTTGGGAGCCGGCGTGTGGCTGAACGTTGGCGTAATCGGCGCCGAACAGTTCTTTGGCGCGGTCGATGGCCAGTTGCTCAACCACGTCGACGAACTCGCAACCACCGTAGTAGCGCTTGCCCGGGTAGCCTTCGGCGTATTTGTTGGTCAGTACCGAGCCTTGAGCTTCCATCACCGCTGGGCTGGTGTAGTTTTCCGAAGCGATCAGCTCGATGTGTTCTTCCTGGCGCTGAGCTTCTTGCTCCATGGCGGCAAAAAGGTCGGCGTCGTACTTGGCAATAGTCAAATCACGGCTGAACATGGCGGTCCTCAAGGATCGGGGCAGAAAAGGGGGGCATTCTAACCCAACCGCTTTTAGATGGCATATGAAAGGACATCATGTCGCAGACAAGTGGTGTTCATGGCGCAGGATTTTCGGTGTTTGTGGCGAGGGGGCTTGCCCCCGTTCGGCTGCGAAGCAGCCGTAATTTGCGCGTATGCGGTTTGTCTGAAGAAATGTCATCGCAGGTTTTGGGGCCGCTTCGCGACCCAACGGGGGCAAGCCCCCTCGCCACAGAAGTTCCTCTTCAATCAAACATGAACAGCGCATCATTGCTGAACTGCGCCTCAAACCGGTTCGCCGGCATCGGCCGCCCAAACAGATACCCCTGAACCTCATCGCAACCATGCTCACGCAGGAAGTCGAGTTGCTCATGGGTTTCCACGCCCTCGGCGATCACCGCCAGATTGAGGCTGTGGGCCATGGCGATGATCGCCCGGGCAATTTGCGCGTCCTGTTCACCCGAGGGCAGGCCATCGACGAAGGTACGGTCGATTTTCAGCACGTCGATCGGGAATTGCTTGAGGTAGTTGAGCGATGAATAACCGGTGCCGAAGTCGTCGACCGCAATGCTCAGGCCGAGGTTTTTCAACCCGGCGAGGATCTGCATCGCCTCGCTGACTTCGCGCATCAGAATACTTTCAGTCAACTCCAGCTCCAGGCACGCCGGCGGCAGGCCGGTTTCCTTGAGGATGGTGGCGATCCGCGTGCCGAGCTGACCGTCGGAGAACTGCCGGGCCGAAATGTTCACCGAAACCTTCGGCACCCGCACTTTGGTTTGATGCCAGGTCTTGAGCTGACGGCAGGCCTCGCTGATCACCCAGTCGCCGACGTCCACCACCAGCCCGAGCTCTTCGAGCACCGGAATGAAATCCCCCGGCGGCACCAGACCGCGGCGTGGGTGACGCCAGCGCAGCAGGGCTTCGGCACCGGTCAGGCGTTTGCCATCGCCGCTGAATTGCGGCTGGTAGTACAGGACGAATTCATTTTGCTCCAGGGCATGGCGCAAGTCGCTTTCCAGTTCCAGGCGCTCCAGGGCACTGGCGT
Organism: Pseudomonas sp. Tn43; assembly: GCF_014192635.1. Taxonomy (NCBI): domain Bacteria; kingdom Pseudomonadati; phylum Pseudomonadota; class Gammaproteobacteria; order Pseudomonadales; family Pseudomonadaceae; genus Pseudomonas; species Pseudomonas sp. Tn43. The sequence continues at coordinate 112,540 of NZ_JACHYG010000008.1, read as the reverse complement.
TCATGTCGGCCTGATAGAACTGGAAGTTGTTTTTGCCACGCTCCTTGGCGTGGTACATCGCGGTGTCGGCGTTTTTCATCAACTGACTGAGTTCGCTGCCGTCTTGAGGGCTCAGCGCGATGCCGATGCTGGCGGTGACAAAGAACTCGCGGCCTTCCAGCACGAACGGTTTCACCAGGCTGGCGAGGATCTGTTCGGCCACATGAATCGCCCGGTTTAGTGCGATCTCCCGGTTGACCCGGGGCTGCAGCAGCAATGTGAACTCATCGCCACCCATGCGCGCCACGGTGTCGTCATCATCGACACAACCGAGCAGGCGCGTGGCCATTTCCTTGAGCATGCGATCACCGGCGGCATGGCCCAGGGAGTCATTGATCGGCTTGAACCGGTCAAGGTCGAGGAACATCAGCACCACCCAGGCCTTCTGCCGTTCAGCCGATTGCAGCGCGGTGTGCAGGCGATCCTGGAACAGTGTGCGGTTGGGCAGGTGGGTCAAGGCGTCGTAATAGGCCAGGCGATGAATCCGTTGCTCACTGGCCTTGCGCTCGCTGATGTCACTGAAGAAACACACGTAGCTGGCCAGATCGCCTTCATCGTCGAGCACCGCGGTAATCCCGACCCAGGCCGGGTAATGCTCGCCGTTGCGCCGCTTGAGCCAGACTTCGCCTTCCCAGGTGCTGTGCTGATGCAATTGCTTGAGCACATAGCGCAGATGGGCTTCCTGCTGCTCATCGACGGTGAGCATGTTCGGCAACTGGTCGAGGACCTGGGCCACCGCATAGCCGCTGACGCGACTGAACGCTTCGTTGGCCTGGACGATGTAGCCCGCCGGGTCAGTGATCAGAATCGCCGAGGTTGAGTGCTCGAATACCGTGGCCGCCATCCGTAGGTCTTTTTCGGCCCGGCGTTGCTGGCTGATGTCGCGGCCGACCCCCAGCACACCTTCAAAGGCGCCGTGTTCGTCCCAGACCAGCACCAGACGCAACTCGATGGGAATCTTGCGCCCGTCGGCCCGCAGGCAGTCGAACAGAAACAGCTGGGTCTGCACCTGACTGCGCAGCAGCGCCAGTTGTTCGGGTTTATTCAGCGCTTTGCTGACCCGGTCCATCAGGCTGTAGATGCCGGTCAGTTGTTGCGGATTGGCGATGGTCGTTTGCCAGCCGTTCTGGAATATCCAGTCGGCGTCGAAACCCAGCACGGCTTGCACCGAGGGGCTGACGTAGTTGAGCGACATTTTGCTGTCGGTGGAGAAAATCACATCGCTGATGCTTTCGGCGAGCATCCGGTAACGCTGCTCGCTGTCGCGCAGGGACTCGCTGGCTTCAATCTGGTCGGTGATGTCTTTGGCCACGCCGATGATGCGCGTGACCTGATTGTGTTTGTCCCGCGCCAGGGCCTGTTCGCGAATGTCGAAACGCCGCCATTTGCCATCGCGATGGCGGAAGCGCAGCTGGCATTGCATCAGTTGGGTGTAACCCGCGTGCCGTTGGGACTGGCGTGATCGGTGGTAGTAATCGGCATCTTCGGGGTGCAGGAGGATTTCCCAGAAGTATTCGCCCATCTGGTGCAGTTCTGTGCGGTTGTAACCCAGCGTTTGCCCCAGGTGATGGTTGCTGAAGATCATCCGCTGGCTGATTACATCCTGCACATACAGATGATCCGGCACGGTGCGCACCACATCGGACCAGAACCCTTCACGCTCCAGCAGCGACAATTCGATGAGCTTGCGACTGGTGATGTCGCTGATGCTCAGGATCACCGCTTTATAGTCGGCCTGATCTTCCGGCAAGCGCAGCACCAGCCACAAATGCTGGTCGCGGCCATTGGCGTCCTGGAGTTTGATTTCCAGTTCAAGCTGTTTTTGCTGGTGCAGCACTGTTTCAAGTACTTGATTGCCGATGGCCGTACAGTCCGATGGGCAGCCGTCGATCAGCAGTTTCCAGGCCTGGTCGCAGGAATTGACGTTGAGCAATTGCAGGGCAACCTGGTTGACCTCGGTAATGCGTAATTCCTGCAGCAGTTGCTGACGTTGTTCCGGTGTCTGGAGCCAACTCTGCAACTGTTCACTGCTGTTGAGCTGAGCCTTGTCGAAGATACTGTTGAGCCCGGAGAGGTCCAGCACGCACAGGGCAACGCCGGTGCCTTCGAAAATGTCCTGATAACGTCGGCGGCCCTCATGCAACTGGCGTTGACGGCGACGAATGTTCAGCAGGGCGATGAACGGCAACAACGAAAAGGCCAGGCCCAGCAGGCATTTGCCGATGAACGCCGGCAGCAGTTGTTCGATCACCCGTTGCCGGTCGAACAGCCCACGCAATTGCCAATCGCTACTGCTCAGCGGAACGGTCAGCACACTGTTGGCCAGCTCGTCGGCTGTCAGCCTGGCCGGCTTGGCCGAGGGCTGGGTGTCATCGCGGCTGATGATCTGATGATTGATACGGTTTTCCACCAGCCACAGGGGGCGGATGCCGGCATCGCCCTGTTTGGTCAGTGAGGAGAAAAACGTCGGTGTCAGGCGCAGGGCCCAATAACCGCGACTGCTGCCGCTGGCCTGATGCAGGAGCAGGTGCACCACCGAGCCGTCATCGGCATTGCTGAAATAATGGGCCTGGGCGCGGCTACGCTGAACCAGTTCGCCAAGGTAACTGGCGTCCTGGCTGTCGGCAGCGCTGTCGCTGAGGATTTTTCCGGAGGGACTGAGCAACGCCAGGCTGCGCAGATCGGGCAGCGATTGTTGCAGTTTGCGCAATAACGCCTGTTGTTCGTCGGCGCTTTGCGGTTGTTCGATGATCGGTAGCAGATTAAGGGCGATCTGCGCATTGAGCGCCATGTTAAGGCTGACTTGCGCAGCCAGGTCGGCGGAGTAGTCGATGGTGTACTGGCGCTGGTTTTTCTGGGTTTCGCGAAACTGATCCAGAAGCTGCCAGAACAGCAGTGCGAGCAGCAACAGCACGAGGGTTGCCAGCGCGCCTTTCAAGGTTCCGCGCAGGGGCGAGCCGGTCGCAGGATTGAGCGCGCTCACGGACGATGGCGGAGAGACATTAGACAAACTGTAATCCTGCGGTTTGGCTGGACTGACGCGACGTGCACTATAAGCCGGACGCCCGAAGGGCGGCTAGCATGCCTTGAGTTGTGGCGAAGTGCCAGTCCCCGCTCGGCTGGACTGCTTTCTATCAATAAGGTAGCTTTGCCGGTTACGCGGGAGCGTTCCAGCTCCCAGACAGCGCGCACGCCTTGATACCATCAAACGAACGACGCGCATGGCCTGGCCGGGCATTGCCTGCGCTCCAATCATTCATCAGTCACTGACCCAAGGTTCTCCATGGCTCAATACGTCTTCACCATGCATCGGCTGGGCAAAGTTGTTCCGCCGAAGCGGGAAATCCTGAAAAACATTTCGCTGTCGTTCTTTCCTGGCGCCAAGATCGGCGTACTCGGCCTCAACGGTTCGGGTAAATCCACGCTCCTGAAAATCATGGCGGGCGTCGATAAAGAGTTCGACGGTGAAGCCCGTCCGATGCCGGACCTGAACATTGGCTACCTGCCGCAAGAACCGATCCTGGATCCGACCAAGACCGTGCGTGAAGTGGTCGAGGAAGCGGTCAGCGTGATCAAGGACGCTCAGGCGCGCCTGGACGAGGTTTACGCGGCTTACGCTGAACCGGATGCAGACTTCGACAAACTGGCGGCAGAGCAGGCCAAGCTTGAAGCCATCCTGCAAGCCAGCGACGGTCACAACCTGGATCGCCAACTGGAAGTCGCCGCCGATGCGCTGCGCCTGCCTGCATGGGATGCCAAGGTCGAATTCCTGTCCGGTGGTGAAAAACGTCGCGTGGCCCTGTGCCGTTTGCTGCTGTCTGCGCCTGACATGCTGCTGCTCGACGAACCGACCAACCACCTGGACGCCGATTCCGTCGCCTGGCTGGAGCACTTCCTGCACGATTTCCCGGGTACCGTGGTTGCGATCACGCACGACCGTTACTTCCTGGACAACGTCGCCGGCTGGATCCTCGAGCTCGACCGTGGCGCCGGTATCCCGTACGAGGGCAACTATTCAGGCTGGCTCGAAGCCAAATCCGATCGTCTGGCGGCCGAATCCAAGCAGCAATCGGCTCACGAAAAGGCCATGAAGGAAGAGCTGGAGTGGGTGCGCAAAGGCGCCAAGGCCCGTCAGTCCAAATCCAAGGCGCGTCTGCAACGCTTCGAAGAAATGCAATCGCAGGAATTCCAGAAGCGCAGCGAAACCAACGAGATCTACATCCCGGCCGGTCCGCGCTTGGGCGACAAGGTCATCGAGTTCAAGAACGTTTCCAAGGGTTACGGCGATCGCGTGTTGATCGACAACCTGTCGTTCTCCATGCCTAAAGGCGCCATCGTTGGCGTGATCGGCGGTAACGGGGCCGGTAAATCGACCCTGTTCCGTATGCTGATGGGCAAGGAAACGCCGGATTCGGGCAGTATCGAAGTCGGCGAAACCGTGCAACTGGCGTGTGTTGACCAGAGCCGTGAAGACCTGGATGGCAGCAAGACTGTGTTCCAGCAGATCTCCGACGGTTCCGATCAGATTCGCATCGGCAACTACGAGATCCCGTCGCGCACCTACGTCGGTCGCTTCAACTTCAAGGGTGGCGATCAGCAGAAGTTCGTCAAAGACCTGTCCGGTGGTGAGCGTGGTCGTTTGCACCTGGCCCTGACCCTGAAAGAGGGCGGCAACGTCCTGCTGCTCGACGAACCGTCCAACGACCTCGACGTTGAAACCCTGCGTTCCCTGGAAGAAGCCTTGCTCGACTTCCCGGGCGCCGCCATTGTGATCTCTCACGATCGGTGGTTCCTTGACCGCGTCGCGACTCACATCCTGGCGTACGAAGACGACTCGCAAGCGGTGTTCTTCGAAGGCAACTACACCGAGTACGAAGCCGATCGCAAGAAGCGCCTCGGCGAAGCGGCTTCCCAGCCGCACCGTGTACGGCACAAGAAACTGGCCTGATACAGACTGTGTGAAAACGCACTGATGGTGGTTCCAGCAAACGCCCCGACTTGTCCGGGGCGTTTGCTTTTGTGCTCACAGCAGACGAAAAAAGGCTTTTCAGCCCATCAACGCCATCAACTGACGTGCGACAAGCACGTTAATCGCTCTTTTCAGGTTATAGGCGTTCACCGCCAGGGCCATTTCAGCCCTCGTGCCCTCAAGCTGTCGCAGCAAGAAGCGAGCGTTACCAAATAACCACTGTTTAAGATTGCCGAAGGGATGCTCGACGATGGATCTTCGGCTGACCATCATTTCGGGATGCGCCTGCATTCGCTGTTCCATTCGCTCAAATGCCTTTTCGTGCAGGTGGCGTGAGATATATCGGCGTTGGGCGTCGGTGCATTGCGCTTTTAACGGGCAGCTTGAGCAGTCGCTGACCGCCGCTTGGTAGATCCGGCCTTTCTTGCTGATCTGTTTAAAGATCAGCCATTTTCCGGCAGGGCATTTATATCGATCTTGCGACGTATCGTAGGCAAATGCTGTTCGATCGAAAAATGCCTGTTCCTTACCGCAGGAGTTGAGTGATCGCGCCACAGGTACATAAGCCGTGATGTTCTCATCCTCACATGCCTGGAACTGCTTGCCATTGGAGTAGCCCGCATCCGCGGTGACCGTTAGTTCATCCTGCGAAAGTTGTTCCTTGGCGGCTTTGGCCATCGGTTCAAGTTGCTTGGGATCATCGCTGTCCTGAGTCACTTCATGATGCACGATCATGCAGTTCTCAGCGTCCACGCTGTCTGCACGTTGTACCCGACCCGAGGTCCTTTGTGCGTTCGCAACATTCGCGCATCGCTTTCGTGGGTATTGAATTGCTCAAGCTCCATGGATTCCATCAGCGCCTGGCACGTCAGGTTATTGGAATGCCTGACCTCAAGTTGCGCCAAAGTCGTCTTGATCGCACTGCGGTCAATCTTCTCGCCGGCTTCGGTTTTATCTGCCTCGTCCAGCTCGGCCAAATAGTGGGCGATGCGCTTCTCCAGCTTCTTTTCTTGATGTTGGAGCCGCTTCAAATTCATATGACGCCGTGAAGAGGCGACCTCCTGAAATTTGCTGCCATCAATGGCCACCAACTCGCCGGTTATCAGCCCCGCTGTGCGGCAAAACTGCACGAAGGCCCGGCACGTCGCGATGAAAGCGGCTTTGTTGTCTTTACGGAAATCAGCGATGGTCTTGAAATCAGGCTTGAGTCGATTGATCAGCCATATCACTTCGACGTTGCGCTGGCACTCGGCTTCGAGCCGACGTGATGAGCGAATCCGCTGGAAATAGCCGTAGAGGTAGAGTTTGAGCTGATCCGCTGGATCGTAAGAGGGACGGCCGGTGCTTTTGGGAAGTGCTTTATCAAAGCCCAGTCGGGCCAGATCCAGCTTGGCAACGTAAAGGTCGATAACGCGAATCAACTCTTCCAGCGAGACCGGAAACAGACTGGTCAGGCTGCGGGACTGTCCCTGGATGTAGGCCATAACGAAAAATGCTCCGTATCTTTCGATACGGAGCACTACGCAGATTGCTAGGTTTCCACACAGTCTGTGATAGGCCGGTTATATGAAAAACGGAGCCTTCGGGCTCCGTTTTTTTGTGCGCCTAATATGGGCTCAATCTTGCGGGTAAAAGTCCAGTCGTCAGCTGACCACCGCTAACGAAATGAAGCACCACTGCACGAGGGCGTGTGGATAGGAGGCGATGGATACGGCGCTGACGCAGGACGATTCAACTCAATCAGTGGAAGCGGGGAACGACGGCTAATTACCCTCCCAACCACGACCATACTTTTTAATGTTTTCATCGCGCATTGCAATGCTCGATGATGGGGTAGTTGTTGCGTTCAGCGTTGCAAAGTCCATTATATAATGACGGGACCATAGTCTGGGCCCGACCTCAAGTCCCGGTCTGAAAGATCCCATTTGGAAGTGGCTGCGTTAAAAATAAATGAATAAACGTGGTGGTCAGAAAGCCATCTTTCGCCCCCAGGTACGCCCCCGAGCTTGGCCTGAGGTGAAATGTTAATATTTTTATCCACAAAGGACCCACTTTCAGCGTGTTGCGTGACAATTCTGACGGTTGCGCCATCTGGGGCAGTAGCAGGAAAGTTGAATGGGCCACATCTCATTGTGTACACCAACATGATGTATTGTTCGGGGGCGCTGCCTGAGATATTAAATCCGCTATCTACTTGGTTTCCAAATGTTGAGGCCATGATGAGTCATCCTTATTGAAAATTATAATATTTCGGTGTTTTTTAAGAGTGTCGTTTTCAGGTTGGTGCATTTAGAAATTAGCTTTCATTGTTTGCTTTAGAAACTGGTAGATTTAACAGTTCGCTATACTCGTTAGCTATATTAAATGTGCTTTTAGCAACGAGTGCCTGTGTTGCGTCGGTGGGCGCGTACTGGTTGGTCTCGCCAGGCTTGGTAGGGTGAATGCTTTTGATCGATATGCTCCTTTTAGGAGCAGAAAATCTCCTTTTGTCTGCTTTTTTATATCTAGCGCGCCATTTAAATACAAAAAAGGCGACATTTTGCCCTGTCGCGGTGTGACATGAATTGCTAAGGTCCGGCTCAATTTCCTTTAAAAACAATCAATTTGCCGAGACTTTTTCAGGATCGAATCCGTTGAATCTTTCCTCGCCTGCCTCAGAAAACGCGACCCCGACCAGCCGGAATTCCACCAAACCGTAGAAGAAGTCCTACGCAGCCTGTGGCCGTTTCTTGAAGCCAACCCCCACTACTTGACCTCGGGCATTCTGGAGCGGATCTGCGAGCCGGAACGCGCGATTACCTTCCGGGTGTCGTGGGTGGATGATCAAGGCAAAGTGCAGGTCAATCGCGGTTTCCGTATCCAGATGAACAGCGCGATCGGTCCCTACAAGGGCGGGCTGCGTTTCCATCCTTCGGTGAACCTCGGGGTGTTGAAGTTCCTCGCCTCCGAACAGACGTTCAAAAACTCGCTAACGTCGCTGCCCATGGGCGGAGGCAAGGGTGGTTCGGACTTCGATCCCAAGGGCAAGAGCGACGCTGAATCATGCGCTTCTGCCAGGCCTTCATGAGCGAGTTGTACCGTCACATCGGCGCGGACGTTGACGTGCCAGCCGGTGATATCGGCGTCGGTGCCCGCGAAATCGGTTTCCTGTTCGGGCAATACAAGCGCCTGAGCAACCAGTTCACCAGCGTGCTGACCGGCAAGGGCCCCAGCTATGGCGGCAGCCTGATTCGTCCAGAAGCCACTGGTTTTGGCTGTGTGTACTTCGCCGAGGAAATGCTCAAGCGCAGCGGTGACACCGTCGAAGGCAAGCGCGTGGCGATCTCGGGCTCCGGTAACGTCGCGCAATATGCGGCGCGCAAGGTCATGGATTTGGGGGGCGTAGTGGTTTCGCTGTCCGACTCCGAAGGCACGCTCTACCGCGAAAGCGGTTTGACCGAAGAGCAATGGCTGGCAGTCTGGAGCTGAAAAATGTCCAGCGCGGACGCATCAGTGGACTGGCTGGCCGTTTTGGTCTGGAGTTCCTGCCGGGCCATCACCCGTGGGCGCTGAGCTGCGATATCGCGCTGCCATGCGCGACACAAAACGAACTGGACGCCGAGGCGGCGCGTACGTTGCTACGCAACGGCTGTATCTGTGTGGCGGAAGGGGCAAACATGCCGACCACCCTGGAGGCCGTGGACCTGTTTATCGAAGCGGGGATTTTGTTCGCGCCGGGCAAGGCTTCCAACGCGGGTGGTGTGGCGGTGAGCGGGCTGGAGATGTCGCAGAATGCCATGCGCCTGCTGTGGACCGGTGGTGAAGTTGACAACAAGCTCCACGCGATCATGCAGTCGATTCACCATGCTTGCGTGCATTACGGTGAAGAGAACGGCCGGATCCACTATGTCAAAGGCGCGAACATCGCCGGCTTCGTCAAAGTCGCCGACGCCATGCTCGCCCAAGGCGTGGTTTAAGCCGGTTCGATGCGGATGATTTTGATCAACTGATCACCGGCCGGTCGCTGCCAGAGCACTTCGTCGTTCAGCTGTGCGCCGAGCAGCGCCCGCCCCAGTGGTGAGCTCCAGTTGATCAGGCCTTTGGCGGCATTGGCCTGATCTTCGCCAACCAGTTGCACGCGTTGCTGATGATCGTGTTCGTCGGCAAAGGTCACCCAGTTGCCGATCTGCACTTTGTCGGTCGAGGAGGCCTGGGTGACCAGCTGCGCACTTTGCAGGCGATGCTTGAAATAGCGCCAGTCGCGATCGAGGTCGGCCTGGCGCTGCTTGTCGGCCAGGTCACCTTTGGCGCTTTCCTGATCCAGCAGCTTTTGCAGCTCGGCCACTTTTGCCTGAAGCTGGGCCAGGCCCGCTGGCGTGACGTAATTGGGCTGCGCACTGACCTGCCGTTCAACTGGCAGGTCGGCTTGCGCGGCGGCGTTATCTTCATTGACGAAGGCGCGACTCATGCTTTTCTCCCATTAATAGGGTTTGGGCCATGGTCGCAGGCTTTAAGTTTCAACGAATGTCTGTAAACGACTTATGGCGAGCGATAGGCTTGCGCGGCGTCCCGGTTTTTCTCTTGTTGCCCGGCCCGTTTCGCGCTCGACCGTTCAACGGCCTATAAGGAAAGTCTAGAAGCGGATTTGTCGGCTGGGAGTGAAAGAGGTCAAAAGATCAATAGTGATACCACTTCACTTCAAGCATCACTTCGTTTTCGGGTGAGGCGATGTGGCTGAATTCGCGTTGGGCGCTCAGGCGCACGCCCAGATTGCGCGACAGTTCCCATTGCTGATTCAGGCTCATGCTGCGGCGCACTTCGCCATTGGTGAAGTAATCACCCTTGGCTTCCAGGCTGAAATTGCCCAGCGGGTTTTTCCACAGCAGGCCGCTGTTGAAACCCGCCGCCGGAGCGATGAAACCCGCGAAGTCGTTGTTATGCTCCACACGCACCGTGCCCAAGGCGAAACCGAGCATGTCGTCATCCAGTTGCCAGGTTCCGCCGCCACCGCCGTTGACATGGCTGACCAGGGTTTCGTCATCATGCTTGCCCGGTACGCGCTCCAGGCCGCCGGTGACTTGCCACGACAGCGGCTGCAACAACTCATTGCGCGGCGTCAGCGAGCGGATGGTCGCCAGGTCCAGTTGCTGCAACTGCCAGTTATTGCCTTCGTATTGACGCAGCTTCATCTGCAGAATTTCGATCTGCGCACCATGGGGGAAGCTTTCCATGTTGTCATTGAGGTCGTGATAGGCCATGCGCAGGCCATATTCGCCGAAGGCCTTGTCGCCTCGAGTGCCGATGCCGGCCTGCCAGGTGCGGGATTGGTGACCGTCCTCGGGCAAGCCGGGTTGCGGGATTTGCAGTTCCGGAGGCGGGTTTCGATTGATTGCGCGCAGCAATTCGAAACTGCGTTGAGCCCGTTGCGGGTCACGCTCCTGACCGTTGGCGCGATAACGCTCCAGACGATAAGCCGCATCGATGATCAACGCCTGACGGTCGCGAGGTAGGGCCTTGAACGCCGGAGTCTGCAATTGCGTCTGATCGGCGCTGACGTTCAGCACCCATTCCTGTTCTTCAAAGGTTAATGGCTCGGCACGGCTTAGCAGTTCGCGCTCACGGGACGGGCGATACTCGATCGATTCCACCAGTCCGGCTTCTTTCACCGCTTTGACCGTGTCGGTGGGGATAGCGGTCAACGGGAATTGCTCGGTCAGATTCAGGTTCGGTCGTGCCACTTGCAGCAGCTCAAGCAGGCGGTAAGAGCAGTTTTCGTCGAAGAAAAAGTAGTCGAACTGGATCTGCTTGAGTTCCCAGACGTGTTCGACCATGCGCTCGGTTTCCTGCTGCGTCAGGTTCAGGCGGTATTCCCACAGGTCGCGGTTCTCGAGGCTACGGTATTCCGAAAGCTTTTCCTGGTATGGCACCAGCGCAAACAGCCCGGGATAACCGCCCATCAGGCCTTTCCAGGCATACAGAATGCTGTTGTCCGAACCTTCGATGTAGGCGCCGAAGTTGATCGCATAACTGAGTAGCGAGGTCTTGTCGCTCTGCACATTGGCCTGATCGATGCGCAGCAAGGTGTGGCCAAACATCGACGATGGACTGTTCAGGTAGGCGGCCGGGAAAATCATCACCGCGCTGTGGGGCGCAACATCCTTGAACCATTGCTTGAACTCGGCGCAGTCCGGCGATGGCAGATCCACCAGCTCAAGTTGCGCCTTGAGCCAGCGGGTGCGGGCCGGGTAAACGCATTGGGCATGCTGCTCACCGGCGCTGGCCGGGGCATACAGTGCCTGCACGGTCGCCGTCAGTTCATGGTCGGGGTGTTCGTTGCCATCGGGGGCGAGAAAGAACTTCTTGTCGCTGATATAGCTGCGCCAGCCAGCACCGAGCTTGGCGGTTTCGTAATGACCCAGGGAAATCCAGAAGGGGTCATTGGCCAGTTGCTGCAAACGTTGATTGTCGATAAGTGGCGCGGCGGACAGCGGGGCGCAGACACAGAGCGCCAGCCAGGCAAGGCGTTTGAGCATAGTGGGCAACTTAAGCCGAAAGAAACAAAGACCCGGAGGGGCAGGCCAAAAGGGCCAGGTTCAAAAAATAAAACCCGCTCCCCAACGAGAGCGGGCCGGTCGAGCTTAAGCTTGAGTGGCGTACTTGGCCAGACGTGGGTCGCTTTTCAGCACGGCCAAGGTGTTGGTATGCACATCATCAGCGGTCACGTCAGCATTGCTGAAGATCTGCTGGAAGTGCTGATGAGTCACGGCGGCGAAGTGCGCACGATCTTCCGGCGCCACGCCCAGTACCACGGCGTAAGTGGTCAGCGCTTCGCCCTGACCTTTAGCCATGTCTTCGGACAGCTCGTTCATCATGCCATTCATGGCAATCCAGGATTTGCCGCCATAGGTCAGCGCCGAATTGGTCGAGCAACCATTGGTGCCGGAGGTCATGCCGAAGGTTGCGTTACCGGAAGTGCCGTTGGTGGTGGATGCCAGGAAGTGTGCCGGGGTGCCACGCTGACCTTCGAACAGCATGTTGCCCCAACCACAGTCCGGACCGCCTGGCGCCTGAGCCATGGCGTTGATGGATACAGCGGTGAAGAGAGTACCGAGAAGAATCCGTTTCATAGCTATGTTCTCTTTGTGTGCATACCAATGGACAAGGTGCTGGCCCCCTAATGGTGCCAGTGGGCCGGTTATCATCCAGCCGCGCAGTTTGGAGTTTAGGCAGGTTCGGCGGGTTCCGTTACTTTTTGCGAAACATTAGTTGAAAACACCGATTTTGAGCCTCCAGGGCGAAGGCGCAGGGATTGTCAGAGCTTTGGCTCGAGGCGCGCCTTGCCAGTGAGGTGCGGGCAGCGCCAGAATGCCGCTATCTGCCCCGCCTGATGTAAGGAAGCCCGATGCCTGATCCTGTTGCTGCCAGCTTGCGTTTAGCGCCTGAAGCGCTGACCCGTCCGTTTTCCGCTGAACAGTTCAGCTTCTCTACCACCAATGATCTGGAGCCCTTCCGCGGTGTGCTTGGCCAGGAACGTGCGGTCGAAGCCTTGCAGTTCGGTGTGGCCATGCCACGCCCCGGTTACAACGTATTCGTCATGGGCGAGCCCGGCACTGGCCGGTTTTCGTTCGTCAAACGCTACCTCAAGGCTGAAGGCAAACGCCTGCAGACCCCGGCGGATTGGGTTTACGTCAATAATTTCGATGAACCGCGCGAGCCGCGTGCATTGGAATTGCCGTCTGGCACCGCCGGTGCCTTCATCGGCGACATCAACGGTTTGATCGACAACCTGTTGGCGACCTTTCCGGCTGTATTCGAACACCCGTCCTATCAGCAGAAGAAAAGCGCCATCGACCGCGCTTTCAATCAGCGTTATGACCGTGCCCTGGATGTGATCGAGCGTCTGGCGCTGGAGAAAGAGGTCGCGCTCTACCGCGACAGCAGCAACATCGCCTTCACCCCGATGAGCGAAGGCAAGGCACTGGATGAGGCGGAATTCGCCCAGTTGCCGGAAGCCGAGCGCGAACGTTTCCATGATGACATTGCCGGGCTGGAAGAGCGGTTGAACGAAGAACTCGCCAGCTTGCCGCAATGGAAGCGCGAGTCGAGCAATCAACTGCGTCAGCTCAACGAAGAAACCATCACCCTGGCCTTGCAGCCATTGCTGGCGCCACTGTCGGAAAAGTATGCGGAAAACGCAGGCGTTTGCGGTTACCTGCAAGCGATGCAGGTGTACCTGCTCAAGACGGTAGTCGAGCAACTGGTCGACGACAGCAAGACCGACGCCATCGCTCGCAAATTGCTCGAAGAGCAATACGCCCCAAGCCTGGTGGTCGGTCATCCGTTCAGCGGCGGCGCGCCGGTGGTGTTCGAACCGCACCCGACCTATGACAACCTGTTTGGCCGCATCGAATACAGCACCGATCAGGGCGCGCTCTACACCACCTATCGGCAGCTGCGACCGGGTGCGCTGCACCGGGCCAACGGCGGTTTCCTGATCCTCGAAGCGGAAAAAATGCTCAGTGAGCCGTTCGTCTGGGATGCGCTCAAGCGTGCCCTGCAATCGCGCAAGCTGAAAATGGAATCGCCGCTGGGTGAATTGGGCCGGCTGGCCACTGTGACGCTGACACCACAACACATTCCGTTGCAGGTCAAAGTCGTGATCATCGGCGCCCGGCAGTTGTATTACACGTTGCAAGACCTCGATCCGGACTTCCAGGAGATGTTCCGTGTCCTGGTGGATTTCGACGAAGACATCCCGATGGTCGACGAGAGCCTGGAGCAGTTCGCCCAGTTGCTCAAAACCCGTACATCCGAGGAAGGCATGGCGCCGCTGACCGCCGATGCGGTGGCGCGACTGGCGACTTACAGCGCGCGTCTGGCCGAACACCAGGGGCGATTGTCGGCGCGGATCGGCGATTTGTTCCAACTGGTCAGCGAAGCGGATTTCATCCGCGACCTGGCGGGTGACAACATGACCGACGCCGGGCACATCGAGCGTGCGCTCAAGGCCAAGGCCACTCGCACCGGGCGCGTTTCAGCTCGGATTCTCGATGACATGCTGGCCGGGATCATCCTGATCGACACTGACGGCGCGGCTGTCGGCAAGTGCAACGGGCTGACGGTACTGGAAGTCGGCGATTCGGCTTTCGGGATACCGGCGCGGATTTCCGCCACGGTTTATCCAGGAGGCAGCGGCATCGTCGACATCGAGCGCGAGGTCAACCTTGGCCAGCCGATCCACTCCAAAGGCGTGATGATCCTGACCGGGTATCTGGGCAGCCGTTATGCCCAGGAATTCCCGCTGGCGATTTCCGCGAGCATCGCCCTGGAGCAATCTTACGGTTACGTCGACGGTGATAGCGCGTCTCTTGGCGAAGCGTGCACGCTGATCTCGGCCTTGTCGAAAACCCCGCTCAAGCAGTGTTTCGCAATTACCGGTTCGATCAATCAGTTCGGTGAAGTGCAGGCGGTGGGTGGGGTCAACGAGAAAATCGAAGGTTTCTTCCGACTCTGCGAAGCCCGTGGTTTGACCGGTGAGCAAGGGGCGATCATTCCTCAGGCCAACGTCGCTACGCTGATGCTCGACGAGAAGGTGCTGGCGGCGGTGCGCGCTGGGCAGTTCCATGTCTATGCGGTGCGCCAGGCCGACGAGGCGCTGAGCCTGTTGGTCGGCGAGCCAGCCGGCGCGCCGGATGAGAATGGCGCATTCCCTGAAGGCAGCATCAACGCGCGGGTAGTGGAGCGCTTGCGGGTGATTGCGGAAATGATCAGTGAGGAAGACCTCAAGGAAGCCGAAAAGGAATTGGCGCAGGAAGCGATGCTGGAAATCAAACCGGCCTGAGTTGTCCGCCAAAAGTGGCAAGCTCCCTGTGGCGAGGGGGCTTGCCCCCGTTCGGCTGCGAAGCAGTCGTAAAATCGATTGATACGGTCTTTCTGATAAACCGCTTCACGCTTTCCGGGCCGCTTGCCGGCCCAACGGGGGCAAGCCCCCTCGCCACAATTCTGGCGTCAATATTCGCGCAGTGACCACTCGGCACCTTCTGATGCCGGTTCGCGTGCGAGCCAGACTTTTCTTCTATTATCTGCTCAAGGATATCGACAGTAATCACTGGATCGAGACAGCCTTCCCGTGGAGGCTGAATACCGGATCTACCGAGGGTCGCCGCCATGTCGCGCAACCTCTGTCTCACCCGTCAATGCCTGGGCCTTGTGACCCGTATCGAATGCGCTATCCGCCCGCTGGCGGGAGATACGGGGATGTGGACCTTGCTCTTCGCCGCCGGCATGGCCGGCGAGCAGCCTTCTGCCATCAAGGCCCAAGGCCCGTTTCGTGGGCCGGTCGTGGCGGAATCGATCCTCGACACCATCGTTGAAAGCCTGACTCTGCATGGTTACGAGCTCGCCGATGATCCGCAAATCTGGTGCCTGCATTTGCAAGCCCAGTTGCGAGAGATCAATGGAGGCCGTTACCGCAACCTTAGCGGACCCGAGTTTCGGCCTGATCACTGAACAGGCTATTGCCCAGGGTTGCCTGGCTCAGCCTTGTCGAGTTTGACCTCAAACCCATATTGCACGGTGGTGAGGTTGGTTCGCTGATAAGTTTCCAGACGTGTGGGCTGGCCATAGAAGTAATGCACTGAAAATAACGCCGGGCCTTGCGCGCTCGCGTCGTGGCTGACTGACAGAATTTCTTTCAGATAATTGCCGCTGTCGTCTTTGGCAAAAAAACGCCAGTCCTGAGCGGGAAACAGTTTCAAATCCACCACCAACGCATTTCCGTTGAGCACCAGGCCTTTGGGTAACCGGCGGGCGTCGTATGTTTGCGGGTCGATGGTCGCCAGAAAGTGCGGCATGGAACCCACGGCATAGGCCGGTGTTTGTGCAAAAAGGGTCAGATCATAGGTGATGACGCCGCGTATCGGATCGACCTGATACGCCTGCGGCGGCAGCTCGATCGGCCCATCGCGCTGGCCATTGCGGTCTTGGGTAAAGAACGTCACCGGGCTTTCGCCGGGATTGAAAGAGGTGCCGAGCAGTTCGTCATTGAAGCTTCTGGGGTGATTGAATTCGATGCGCGCGGCACTTGGGTCATCGACCGACTGACTGATACTGATGCTTTTTTTCAGTTGCTCCTCGCTCAACATTGCGCCCTTGAGCCACGTCGCAGCCTGGTCGTCATACACCACCACCGGCAAAGTCAGCGGCTGAATGGTTTTTTTCGTGGTGTGCGGGTCGAAGCGGCGTATTGGCAGGTCCAGTTCCTTGCGGGTTACCGCGACCGCCGAGAAGTCCAGCAAGGTGGCTTCGACGGTGTCGATCGGGCCGTTGAAGTAGACCTTGGTGTAATGCCGGGTTTGTTGTTGTTCAAACGCACGCTGCTCGTCATCGAGCTGTTTTTCGAACGCTTCGCTCCAGGCCTTCTGCTGTTGCATCTGCGCCAGTTGTTGTTGATAAAACGCAATTTGCGCGGCGGTTTCGTTGATCGCACCTGAGCGAGAGAGGTATTGCCCGGTGACATCCCTGGCCTGAACGATCAGTGGGTTGAGTGAGATGTCGCGTAACTCGGGAGCCAACGGCGCGCTGTTGCTGAATTCGATCTCAGCGTAGTTCTGGGTCAGTTTCAGCAGGGTGACACTCAGATTGTCGTGAGTGCGAGACTGGCCAATGTCCTTCTTCGTCAGGTAGAAGCTGTAGAGCCGGCGCGGGGCGATGACTTCCACCTTGCCTTGCAGGCTCACCGGTTGTGGCTGGCTCTTCTTGTCCGCCGCCAGGTCTTCAATGAAGGGGTAGGTCACCGTCAAATCATCGGGCTGGTTCAGATTGGAGCTCGACGGGCTCAGCTGAATGCCGGGATCGGTTTCCGACCATTCCGGCTGGAACGGGATAACGCGCTTGTTGCTCAGGGTTACCGATTGCCATTCCAGGCCGTGAGGAAAAAAGAACATGCCCGGAATGTTGAAGTTGAAGGGGAATACCGGTTGCAAGTCGATCAGGTAATCCGAGCTGGTCTCCTTGTGCAGCACGAACAGGCCGTTGATGTAGGTGTCGACCAGCGCCTGGGGCACGGGATAGTGCTTGAGCACGGCGAGGGCGTCTTCGCCGTATTCGGTGAGCGCTGGTTTGGTATCGAGCTTGAGTTGCGCGCGCTCGAGTAACAATAGGGAGCCGCCTAACTCGGCCACGGCATTCTTGAGTTTGGGGTCCTCGATCATCTCCAGGGATTGTTCGAACTGTACGATCTTTTCTTCGAGGCTGACCTGGCGTTTCTCATCGCTGGGAGAGCAGCCGCCGAGCAACAATGCGAAGCAAAGTCCGGCACTCGTTAACGGCAATCGCCCATCCATTTCCAGTCTTCCTGTCCGATGTCGCTGACCTGTCAATCATCTGGACACTAGCAGAAAAAATTTGTCACACACACGCAGGTTACGGATTTTTCGGCGGTTTCTGGGTGTAACAGGTGGCTGTTATACTCGCCGCCATTTCCAGCCGCTTGTGTGAGATTCAATGGAACGCTTTATCGAAAATGCAATGTACGCCTCCCGCTGGTTACTGGCGCCGATCTATTTCGGTTTGTCCCTGGGCTTGCTGGCATTGGCACTGAAATTCTTCCAGGAAGTCTTCCACGTCATCCCTAACGTATTCTCGATGGCCGAATCGGATCTGATTCTGGTACTGCTGTCGCTGATCGACATGGCGCTGGTGGGCGGCTTGCTGGTGATGGTGATGATTTCCGGTTACGAGAATTTCGTGTCTCAGCTGGATATCGACGACAGCAAGGAAAAGCTCAACTGGCTAGGCACCATGGATTCGTCCTCGTTAAAGATGAAGGTTGCGGCGTCCATCGTGGCGATTTCGTCGATTCACCTGCTACGGATCTTCATGGACGCCAAGAACGTCGATCCCGAGCATTTGAAGTGGTACGTGGTCATTCACATGACGTTCGTGGTGTCGGCGTTCGCCATGGGCTATCTGGACAAGCTGACCAAGCACTGATCTGCACATCCTTTGCAGGAGCGAGGCTTGCCCGCGAAGAGGCCGTGTCAGTCGACAGAAGTGTTGCCTGTTACGCCGCCTACGCGGGCAAACCTCGCTCCTGCAAAGGGGGGGGAAACAGACGGGCGGTGTTGTTTGTAGCTTGTGCTTTGGCGCGTCGAGGCATATCCATGTAGAAATACTGGCTCGTCACTGCGTGAGGTGCGCTTATGACTTTGCAAGAATTGAATGCATATGCCGTCGCCGGAAAGGTTGATGAGCTGAACCTGATCTCGATGGAAGGCGTGTTCTACGTGCTGGAGGCCCGGGTGCATGGCGCGTCGCATCGATTGCTCGATGCCCACGGGCAAACATTGCAGCTGCGCTCGGTCGAGCATGCACGTGATGTACTTCACGCCTTTCCCAAGTTGTCGTTCAACGTTGTGCATACCTCGGTCCATGACGAAATGTGCGGTGCCAGCACCGAGGAAAGCCTGAAAGTACCGATCACCTTCCGTTCCGTGTGACAGCGCTGATGCCGTTCATCAATGTGACGGCATCTGTGCTAGTCTGCTCGCCCTTTTTTATGAAGGGCTCTTCTGAAAGTGCTGTAAGAATATTTACCTTTCAGGCGTGCCCCACAGCGGAGCAGTGTCATGTCCGAAGTAAATCTGTCCACCGACGAAACCCGCGTCAGCTACGGCATCGGCCGTCAGTTGGGCGACCAGCTGCGTGACAATCCGCCGCCGGGCGTCAGCCTGGACGCGATCCTGGCTGGCCTGACCGACGCGTTCGGCGGCAAGCCAAGCCGTGTGGGTCAGGAAGAAATGTCCGCCAGCTTCAAGGTGATCCGCGAAATCATGCAAGCCGAAGCTGCAGCCAAGGCTGAAGCCGCTGCTGGCGAAGGCCTGGCTTTCCTGGCAGAAAACGCCAAGCGCGAAGGCATCACCACGCTGGCTTCCGGCCTGCAATTCGAAGTGCTGACCCAAGGTGAAGGCGCCAAGCCAACCCGTGAAGATCAAGTGCGCACTCATTACCATGGCACGCTGATCGACGGCACCGTGTTCGACAGCTCTTACGATCGTGGCCAGCCTGCAGAATTCCCGGTGGGCGGCGTCATCGCTGGCTGGACCGAAGCCCTGCAACTGATGAACGCCGGCAGCAAATGGCGCCTGTACGTGCCGAGCGAACTGGCTTACGGCGCTCAAGGCGTTGGCAGCATTCCGCCGCATAGCGTATTGGTATTCGACGTCGAACTGCTCGACGTTCTGTAACGCCCGGCCTGTCGTTATGACGGGCTAATGTGGGAGCGAGCCTGCTCGCGATGCAGTCAACTCGGTTTTTCTGTGAAACCGAGGTGATGCCATCGCGAGCAGGCTCGCTCCCACAGTTTTTTGCGTTGTCTCATAGTTCGATCTTATGGTTCAGATCGCTGGTCGGGCGCAACGCCCGGGCATAGCAGAACAGAAACAGGTTACGCACCAGTTCCTTGAGCACCACCGGCTCGCTGGAACTCAGGCCGTTGACGTCCAGATCCCCCTGATCCTGCAGCTCGTTCAACGCTTCTTCTTCAAGCACCGCACAGACTTCCCCGGTTTCCCGATGCAGGATTCTGAGATAGGGATGTGGGCGGTCCAGCCAGGCATCGATCAAATAAGTCATGAGTCTTATCTCCATTGACAGGGTTCAATGAGAATAATTCTTATTCGTCAAATAGCAAGGGCCTATTGGCGGTTTGTGTTTTTTTCTGCGGGGAAATGGCTGGGCTGTCAAAGCGACTGGCCTTTGGTGACCCGCGCGGGAAATGCTTGGTGATGGGGGAGGGGAAAGCACCATCCCACGCTAAGCGCGGGATGGAATACGGCAGATTCAGACTTTTCTGACAAACTCGGATTTGAGTTTCATCGGACCGATGCCATCGATCTTGCAGTCGATGTCGTGGTCGCCATCGCAAAGACGGATGTTCTTGACCTTGGTGCCGACCTTGACCACCAACGACGTGCCTTTGACCTTGAGATCCTTGATCACGGTGATGGTATCGCCGTCCTGCAGCACATTGCCGACCGAATCCTTTTTTACAGTGTCATCGGAAGCCACTTCAGCTTCGCCGCTGGCGGACCACTCGTGGGCGCACTCCGGGCAGATCAGCAGTGCGCCGTCTTCATAGGTGTATTCGGAATTGCATTTCGGGCAGGGTGGCAAAGTGCTCACTAAAGCTCCTTGGGTTCAGGATGGCTAAAAAGCGCACATTATATAGGGTTTATACGGGGAGGGGGCGACACATGATTTGTAGGAGCGAGGCTTGCCCGCGAAGGCGGCGTAACAGACAACACTTATGTCGACTGACACGGCCTCTTCGCGGGCAAGCCTCGCTCCTACAGGGCGCAGATTAATGCGTTCGGGCGACCGCAAACTCACTGAGCTCGACCAGCGCATCGCGGTATTCGCTGGCGGGCAGGGCGTCCAGGCATTTGATCGCCCGGGCCACGTAATCGCGGGCCAGTTGAGCGGTGTATTCCAGCGAGCCGGACGCTTCAACAGCTTCACGAATGCGTTCCAGATCTTCGATACCACCTTTCTGAATCGCCTGGCGAACCAGTGCAGCCTGCTCCGCAGTGCCTTCGCGCATGGTGTAGATCAGCGGCAGCGTCGGTTTCCCTTCGGCCAGATCGTCACCGACGTTCTTGCCCAGGGTTTCGGCATCGCCGCGGTAATCCAGCAGGTCGTCGACCAATTGGAACGCCACCCCAAGGTGATCGCCAAAGGTGCGCAATGCTTCGCTCTGTTCCGGCGTGGCGCCGGCCAGGGCGGCGGCGCTGTGGGTCGAGGCTTCGAAGAGCATCGCGGTTTTGCCGCGAATGACTTCCATGTAGGTTTCTTCGGTAGTGCTGGCGTCGCGGACCTTCGACAGCTGCAGCACTTCGCCCTCGGCGATAATTCGCGTGGCTTGGGAAAGGATCTTCATGACCGGCATGGAGCCCAGTTCGACCATCATTTCGAAAGAGCGCGAATACAGGAAGTCGCCCACCAGCACGCTTGGCGCATTGCCCCACATGGCGTTGGCGGTCGAGCGGCCACGGCGCATCCCGGACATATCGACAACGTCGTCATGCAGCAGGGTGGCGGTATGCAGGAACTCGATGGTCGCGGCCAACAGGCGCAGGTCATCACCTTCGCGGCCCAGTGCCTTGCCACACAGCAGTACCAGCAACGGGCGCAGGCGTTTCCCGCCAGCCGAGGTGATGTAATCGCCGATTTTCGATACCAGCGGCACTCGGGAAGTCAGCTGTTTCTTGATGATGCCGTCGACGGCGCTAAAATCGTCCGCCACCGCGCGGTAAAAAGCTTGGGGTTGCATCAGCGACAGTTGCTCCAGAAGGGTTGCGCGGCATGCTAGGACCCACGTCGGCGGGTGTCAAGGCACGATAGACAGCCACTTGCAACGCTCAAGCAGCTTGCGTACAATCGCGCACCCTGAACTTCCTGGGCAGCACCTGCCTTACGCAATTGCAAACAGGCCTTCCAGCCTTATGCAGCCATGCCAGCCAATACCTCTTCTTATAAAGAGCTGGGTGAGCAGGATTATCGGAGAAATACCATGTCTTATGCAGTAATCGTTACTGGTGGCAAGCAGTACAAAGTTGCTCCAGGTGAATACCTGAAGATCGAAAAACTGGAAATCGCTACCGGCGAATCCGTTACTTTTGATCGCGTTCTGTTGGTTGCCAATGGCGACGACGTGAATATCGGCGCTCCAGTTGTTCCTGGCGCTACCGTTGTGGCTGAAGTGATCTCCCAAGGTCGTCACGATAAAGTCCGCATCATCAAGTTCCGTCGTCGTAAGCACCACATGAAGCGTATGGGCCACCGCCAGTGGTACACCGAGATCAAAATCACCGGTATTCAGGCTTAATTTCAGCCTAATTCCTCACTAGGAGAATTGAACTCATGGCACACAAAAAAGCTGGTGGTAGTACCCGTAACGGTCGCGACTCAGAAGCCAAACGCCTTGGCGTGAAGATGTATGGCGGCCAGGTTATCATTCCGGGCAACATCATCGTGCGTCAGCGCGGCACCCAATTCCACGCTGGCTACGGCGTTGGCATGGGCAAGGATCACACTCTGTTCGCTAAAATCGACGGCGTGATCAAGTTCGAAGTAAAGGGCGCCTTCGGTCGTCGTTACGTAAGCATTGTTCCGAAGACTGACGTCGTCGCGGCATAATTACGTAGTTGCTGGAAAAGCCCTGTCTTGCGACGGGGCTTTTTCGTTTGTGGGGTGAGTCTCTTGCAAAGCTGTTTGTGATGGGCTCCAGCGCTGGATTTGCGGTCGTTGTTGAGGTCGCTGCGCTCATTTTTGCAAGAGTCTTATGTCTGGTTTTTTTCGGCTCGTCCGTATGGCGAGAGGCGTTTTGTTATGAAGTTTGTTGATGAAGTATCGATTCGAGTAAAGGCCGGGGACGGCGGCAACGGTTGCATGAGTTTCCGTCGCGAAAAATTCATTGAAAACGGCGGCCCGAACGGTGGTGACGGTGGTGATGGTGGCTCGGTCTACATGGTTGCCGACGAAAACCTCAACACCCTGGTGGATTACCGTTACACCCGACACTTCGACGCCGAGCGCGGTTCCAACGGCGGCAGCACTGACTGCACCGGCAAGAAAGGTGAAGACCTGGTGCTGCGCGTTCCGGTCGGCACTACGGTCATCGATTCCGCGACTCAGGAAGTCATTGGCGACCTGACCAAGGCCGGCCAGCGTCTGCTGGTGGCTCATGGTGGCTGGCACGGTCTGGGTAACACGCGTTTCAAATCCAGTACCAATCGGGCGCCGCGCCAGACCACGCCGGGCAAGCCGGGTGAGCAGCGCGACCTGAAGCTGGAAATGAAGGTGTTGGCGGACGTCGGTCTGCTCGGTTTGCCGAATGCGGGCAAAAGTACCTTTATTCGCTCGGTATCGGCCGCCAAGCCGAAAGTCGCCGACTACCCGTTCACCACGTTGGTGCCGAACCTGGGTGTGGTCAGCGTCGATCGCTGGAAGAGCTTTGTGGTGGCGGACATTCCTGGTCTGATCGAAGGTGCTTCCGAGGGCGCGGGCCTGGGGATTCGTTTCCTCAAGCACTTGTCCCGTACCCGTCTGCTGCTGCACCTCGTCGACATGGCGCCGCTGGATGACACCAGTGCTGCGGATGCTGCTGAAGTGATCGTCAGCGAGCTGACCAAGTTCAGTCCGTCCCTGGCTGAGCGTGATCGCTGGCTGGTGCTGAACAAGTGCGACCAGATCCTTGAAGAAGAGCACGACGCTCGCGTCAAGGAAATCGTTGATCGCCTGGAGTGGACCGGTCCGGTCTACGTGATCTCCGCAATTGCCAAGCAAGGCACCGAGCGTCTTTGCCATGACATCATGCGTTACCTGGAAGATCGTGCCGATCGCCTGGCTAACGACCCGGCCTACAAGGAAGAGCTGGCCGAGCTCGATCAGCGCATCGAAGACGAGGCGCGCGCCCAGTTGCAGGCGTTGGACGATCAGCGTGCCCTGCGTCGCAGTGGTGTGAAGTCGGTCCATGACATCGGTGACGACAATTGGGACGAAGAAGATGTGGAAGACGAAGACGGTCCGGAAATCATTTACGTGCGTGACTGATCCGTTGCGATAAACTTGAACGCCGCTCACTGGAGCGGCGTTTTAGTATCTGGAAATCAGTAGTCACGAATAACGTCATGGGCAGCGCTGGGTCGTGCTGTCCTCAAGCTAAGGTTGAAGATGATGCGGAGCAAGGTGACAGGTGCGCAGCGTTGGGTCGTGAAGATCGGCAGCGCTTTGCTGACGGCGGACGGCAAAGGCCTGGATCGCGCGGCAATGAGTGTCTGGG
This sequence comes from Pseudomonas sp. Tn43, assembly GCF_014192635.1. Taxonomy (NCBI): domain Bacteria; kingdom Pseudomonadati; phylum Pseudomonadota; class Gammaproteobacteria; order Pseudomonadales; family Pseudomonadaceae; genus Pseudomonas; species Pseudomonas sp. Tn43. Next base: position 88,712 of record NZ_JACHYG010000008.1, on the reverse strand, counting down.
TCGAACAGATGGTTGCCCTGCATGAGGCGGGTGTCGAGCTGGTGCTGGTGTCCTCCGGGGCGGTAGCGGCGGGTATGAGCCGTCTGGGCTGGACGGTGCGACCCAGTGCAATGCATGAGTTGCAGGCTGCTGCCGCCATCGGTCAGATGGGGTTGGTGCAGGCTTGGGAGTCCAGCTTCGCCGAGCATGGCCGGCATACCGCGCAGATTCTCCTGACGCACGACGATTTGTCTGATCGCAAACGCTACCTGAATGCTCGCAGTACGTTGCGCGCGCTGGTCGAGCTCAAGGTGATCCCGGTGATCAACGAGAACGATACCGTGGTCACGGACGAAATCCGTTTCGGCGACAACGATACTCTCGCGGCGCTGGTGGCGAACCTGGTCGAAGCCGATTTGCTGGTGATCCTCACCGATCGCGACGGCATGTTCGATGCCGATCCGCGCAACAATCCCGATGCCAAGCTGATTTACGAGGCGCGTGCCGATGATCCGGCGCTGGATGCGGTGGCTGGCAGCACGGGCGGTGCGCTGGGCCGTGGCGGTATGCAGACCAAGTTGCGTGCTGCGCGTCTGGCGGCGCGTTCCGGTGCGCACACCATCATCGTCGGCGGGCGCATTGATCGCGTGCTGGATCGTCTCAAAGCAGGTGAGCGCATCGGCACCTTGCTGTCGCCAGAGCGCGGCATGCTGGCGGCGCGCAAGCAATGGCTGGCCGGGCATCTGCAAACCCGCGGCACGCTGGTGCTGGATGCGGGTGCGGTGACGGCGTTGTCCCAAGGCAACAAAAGTTTGCTGCCGGTGGGCGTCAAACTGGTCCAGGGCAGTTTCCGTCGTGGCGAAATGGTGGTCTGTGTGGCGCCGGACGGTCGTGAAATCGCCCGTGGCCTGGCTAACTACAGTGCTCTGGAGGCACAAAAAATCATCGGTCAGTCGTCTGAGGCGATTGTCGGTTTGTTGGGTTACATGGCGGAGCCCGAGCTGGTTCATCGCGATAACCTGATTCTGGTCTGAAGGAATACCTGAATGCGTGTGGCAAAAGGATTGTTGGGCTTGTTATTGGCGATGCCGCTGCTGGCCTCGGCCGATGAAATTGGCCAAGTGTCGACGGTGTTCAAATTTGTTGGCCCGAACGACCGTATCGTTGTCGAGGCATTCGATGATCCGAAAGTGGAGGGCGTGACCTGCTACCTGTCCCGCGCCAAGACTGGTGGCGTAAAGGGTGGCCTGGGTCTGGCTGAGGATCGCGCAGAAGCATCCATTGCGTGCCGTCAGGTCGGGCCGATCAACTTCAAGGGGGAGCTCAAGGACGGCGAGGAAGTGTTCAAGGAGCGCACGTCTCTGGTGTTCAAGACCATGCAGGTGGTGCGGTTCCTGGATGAGAAGCGCAATACGCTGGTGTATCTGGTTTATAGCGATCGTTTGATCGAGGGCAGTCCGCAGAATGCGGTGACGGCGATTCCGATTTTGCCGTGGGCTCATCAGTGATCTGAGAATCGCTTTCGCGGGCAAGCCTCGCTCCTGCGGAATAGAGTCTTTCGCACAATAAGCGATCAATCCGAGCCTGTAGGAGCGAGGCTTGCCCGCGAAGACGCCAGATTGGGCGCAGCAAATCTCTCTGAATAAATGAAATCGCAGGCAATAAAAAACCGACCCTGAGGTCGGTTTTTTAATGAGCGTGTCGCTTAGGCAGCAGCGGCAACGTTCAGGGCCTTTACGTGGCCATTCAGGCGGCTCTTATGGCGAGCAGCTTTGTTCTTGTGGATGATGCCTTTATCGGCCATACGGTCGATAACTGGCACAGCCAGAACATAAGCAGCTTGAGCTTTGGCAGCGTCTTTTGCGTCGATGGCCTTAACTACATTCTTGATGTAGGTACGAACCATGGAACGCAGGCTGGCGTTGTGGCTGCGACGCTTCTCAGCCTGTTTTGCACGTTTTTTGGCGGAAGGTGAGTTGGCCACCGTCGAGCTCCTCGAAAGACTTTTTAGGAAATAGCAAACAAAATAGGCCGCGAATCATGCCGATGAGTTGATGGCTTGTCAAGGGCGGGAGAGACGTTCCGCTAAGTGGCCGGTTCCGACCCCATGAAAACTACTGCGCTCGGCAATACAGCGTTGAAAGCACGCTCGAAATGCTCATTGACTGAAGTCAACTCGCTTTCTCGCTTGCTTTCGCCTTGTCTTGCCTTCACTCGCTACGTTTTCAAGTGGGCGGTGCGCTGGATATTTCTTTCCGGCGTGCGACCTGTAAACTCGCGAGCTTTGGCTCTGTGCTGTTGCGGCGCGGAGTATCGCATAAGTGGGCGCGTTGTTCGCCTGCTGTTTATCGACAGGCAAAAACTCTTTCAATGAATCTGCTCAAATCGTTAGCCGCTGTCAGCTCTATCACGATGCTTTCCCGGGTATTGGGGTTTGTTCGCGACACCCTTATCGCTCGTGCATTTGGTGCCGGAATGGCGACCGATGCCTTCTTTATCGCCTTCAAACTGCCCAATCTGCTGCGGCGGATTTTCGCCGAGGGAGCATTTTCCCAGGCCTTCGTGCCGATTCTGGCCGAATATAAAAGCCAGAAGGGCGAGGAGGCGACACGTACCTTCATTGCCTACGTCTCGGGCCTGCTGACGCTGGTATTGGCGTTGGTCACCGCGCTGGGCATACTCGCCGCGCCCTGGGTCATCTGGGCCACGGCACCGGGTTTCGTCACAACCCCGGAAAAATTCGAGCTGACCACTGATCTGCTGCGGGTCACCTTCCCTTATATATTGCTGATTTCCCTGTCTTCATTGGCAGGCGCGATTCTCAATACCTGGAACCGCTTTTCCGTCCCGGCCTTCGTGCCGACCCTGCTCAATGTCAGCATGATCATCTTTGCGGTGTTCCTGACGCCGTATTTCGATCCGCCAGTCATGGCGCTGGGCTGGGCCGTTCTGGTGGGCGGCCTGGCGCAATTGCTGTTTCAACTGCCGCACCTGAAAAAAATCGGCATGTTGGTGCTGCCGCGCCTGAGCCTGCGCGATAGCGGTGTCTGGCGGGTCATGAAGCAGATGCTGCCAGCAATTATCGGCGTTTCGGTGAGCCAGATTTCGCTGATCATCAACACCATATTTGCTTCGTTTCTGGTGGCCGGTTCCGTGTCCTGGATGTATTACGCCGATCGCCTGATGGAATTGCCATCCGGTGTGCTGGGTGTGGCGCTGGGCACGATTCTGCTGCCAACGCTGGCCAGGACCTATGCCAGTCAGGACCGCCATGAATATTCGCGGATCCTCGATTGGGGGTTGCGCTTGTGCTTCATGCTGGTATTGCCGTGCGCCCTGGCGCTGGGGATTCTGGCTGAGCCGCTGACGGTTTCGTTGTTCCAGTACGGCCAATTCAGCGCATTGGATGCGGCCATGACCCAGCGCGCGTTGATTGCCTATTCTGTCGGCTTGCTGGGGATTATCCTGATCAAAGTGCTGGCGCCGGGCTTTTATGCGCAACAAAACATCCGCACCCCGGTAAAAATCGCGATTTTCACCTTGATCGTCACTCAGCTGTTCAACCTGTTGTTGATCGGTCCCCTGGCTCATGCCGGTCTGGCCCTGGCCATCAGCGCGGGCGCATGCATCAACGCCGGGCTGTTGTTTTATCAACTGCGCAAGCAGCAGATGTATCAGCCGCAACCGGGCTGGGCGAAGTTCGGTCTCAAACTGCTGGTGGCGGTGGCGGTGATGTCCGCGGTATTGCTGGGCGCAATGCACTTTATGCCGGCTTGGGCGCAAGGGCATATGCCCGAGCGATTACTGCGACTGGGCGCATTGGTGATCGCCGGCGTGGTGGTCTATTTCGGCATGTTGCTGTTGATGGGCTTCCGTTTGCGCGACTTCAATCGCAAGGCTTTGAACTGAAGCTTTTGCCTCGATAAAACACGGGCGGGCCGATGGTTTTGTCGGCTCGATCATTTTGGGTTACGGTGTTGCCTGTCGTCGGCCGCCGGGTGTGGTTATAATCGGCCACTTTATGAGCAAGAAGCGCGTTATGCAGCTGGTTCGAGGCCTCCACAACCTGCGCCCCCAGCATCGGGGCTGTGTCGCCACTATTGGCAACTTTGACGGTGTTCACCGTGGTCACCAGGCTATCCTGGCACGGCTGCGTGAGCGTGCGCTCGAGTTGGGCGTGCCCAGCTGCGTAGTGATTTTTGAGCCGCAGCCGCGAGAGTTCTTCGCCCCGGACACCGCTCCGGCGCGTCTGGCCCGCTTGCGAGACAAACTGCAGCTGCTGGCCGAAGAGGGCGTCGACCGGGTGCTGTGCCTGGCGTTCAATCAGCGCCTGAGCAAACTCAGCGCCCGCGAATTCGTCGATACTATTCTGGTGGACGGCCTCGGCGTGCAGCATCTGGAGGTCGGCGACGATTTCCGTTTCGGCTGCGACCGGCTAGGGGATTTCGATTTCCTGCAACAGGCCGGCGTCCTTCAGGGGTTTACCGTCGAAGCGGCGCAGACCGTTGTGCTGGACGGCATACGTGTCAGCAGCACTCAGGTGCGTAACGCCCTGGCCGCTGCCGATTTTGCCTTGGCCGAGCGGCTGCTCGGTCGTCCGTACCGGATTGCCGGGCGGGTGCTGCATGGCCAGAAGCTGGCGCGCCAATTGGGTACGCCCACAGCCAACGTGCAGCTCAAGCGTCGTCGTGTGCCGCTGAGCGGGGTTTACCTGGTCAGCGTCGACATCGACGGCAAGACCTGGCCGGGCGTTGCCAATATTGGCGTGCGGCCAACGGTCGAAGGGGATGGCAAAGCCCACCTCGAAGTACACCTTTTAGATTTTGCCGGCGATCTGTACGACCGGCGTTTGACGGTGGTTTTCCACCACAAGCTGCGTGAAGAGCAGCGTTTCGCCTCTCTGGAGGCGCTTAAGACGGCGATCAATGCGGATATCGCCGCCGCCCGTGCCCTGTCGCACCTAGCGCCAATCGCTAATGAAGAGCCTTAAATGACCGACTATAAAGCCACGCTAAACCTTCCGGACACCGCCTTCCCAATGAAGGCCGGCCTGCCTCAGCGCGAACCGCAGATTCTGCAGCGCTGGGACAGCATTGGCCTGTACGGTAAGTTGCGCGAAATTGGCAAGGATCGTCCGAAGTTCGTACTTCACGACGGTCCTCCGTACGCCAACGGCACGATTCACATCGGTCATGCGCTGAACAAGATTCTCAAGGACATGATCATCCGCTCGAAAACCCTGTCGGGTTTCGACGCGCCTTATGTGCCGGGCTGGGATTGCCACGGTCTGCCGATCGAGCACAAAGTCGAAGTGACCCACGGCAAGAACCTGGGCGCGGACAAGACTCGCGAACTGTGCCGTGCCTACGCCACCGAGCAGATCGAAGGCCAGAAGTCCGAATTCATTCGTCTGGGCGTGTTGGGGGACTTCGCCAACCCGTACAAGACCATGGACTTCAAAAACGAAGCCGGTGAAATCCGCGCCCTGGCGGAAATCGTCAAGGGTGGCTTCGTGTTCAAGGGCCTGAAGCCTGTGAACTGGTGCTTTGACTGCGGTTCGGCCCTGGCTGAAGCGGAAGTCGAGTACGAGAACAAAAAATCCGCGACCATCGACGTGGCCTTCCCGATCGCTGATGAAGCCAAACTGGCTGCCGCGTTTGGTCTGCCATCGTTGGGCAAACCCGCCTCGATCGTGATCTGGACCACCACCCCGTGGACTATTCCGGCCAACCAGGCGCTGAACGTTCACCCAGAGTTCAACTATGCCCTGGTCGACGTGGGCGACAAACTGCTGGTACTGGCTGAAGAGCTGGTCGAATCGTGCCTGGCCCGCTACAGCCTGGAAGGCTCGGTCATTGCGACCACCACCGGTAAGGCACTGGAGCTGATCAATTTCCGCCACCCGTTCTACGATCGTCTGTCGCCGGTTTACCTGGCTGATTACGTTGAACTGGGCGCAGGCACTGGCGTGGTTCACTCCGCGCCAGCCTACGGCGTCGACGACTTCGTGACCTGCAAAGCTTATGGCATGGTCAACGATGACATCCTCAATCCCGTGCAAAGTAACGGCGTGTACGCGACGTCGCTGGAGTTCTTCGGCGGCCAGTTCATCTGGAAGGCCAACCCGGCCATCGTCGACAAACTGACCGAAGTCGGCGCGTTGCTGCATACCACCACCATCGAACACAGCTACATGCACTGCTGGCGTCACAAGACCCCGCTGATCTACCGCGCCACCGCGCAGTGGTTCATCGGCATGGACAAAGCGCCTGCAACCGGCGAAACCCTGCGCAAGCGGGCAATCAAGGCCATCGAAGAGACCAAATTCGTTCCGGCCTGGGGCCAGGCGCGTCTGCACTCGATGATCGCCAACCGTCCGGACTGGTGCATCTCCCGTCAGCGCAACTGGGGCGTACCGATCCCGTTCTTCCTGAACAAGGAAAGCGGCGAGCTGCATCCACGCACGGTCGAATTGATGGAACTTGTCGCCCAACGGGTCGAAGTCGAAGGCATCGAAGCCTGGTTCAAGATGGACGCCGCCGAGTTGCTTGGGGAAGAAGCGCCGCTGTACGACAAGATCAGCGACACCCTGGACGTCTGGTTCGACTCGGGCACCACGCACTGGCACGTCCTGCGCGGTTCGCACTCGATCGGCCACGAGACCGGTCCGCGTGCCGACCTGTACCTGGAAGGTTCGGACCAGCACCGTGGCTGGTTCCACTCCTCGTTGCTGACCGGTTGTGCCATCGATGACCACGCGCCGTACCGCGAGCTGCTGACCCACGGTTTCACCGTCGACGAATCCGGCCGCAAAATGTCCAAATCCTTGGGCAACGTGATCGCGCCGCAGAAGGTCAACGACACCCTGGGCGCCGATATCATGCGTCTGTGGGTCGCTTCCACTGACTACTCGGGTGAAATGGCGGTTTCCGAGCAGATCCTGCAACGCAGCGCGGATGCCTACCGGCGCATCCGTAACACCGCGCGTTTCCTGCTTTCCAACCTGACCGGTTTCAACCCGGCTACCGACATCCTGCCGGCCGAAGAAATGCTGGCGCTGGACCGTTGGGCCGTGGATCGCACCCTGCTGCTGCAACGCGAGTTGCAAGAGCACTACGGCGAATACCGCTTCTGGAATGTTTACTCCAAGATTCACAACTTCTGCGTGCAGGAGCTGGGTGGTTTCTACCTCGACATCATCAAGGACCGTCAGTACACCACTGGCGCCAACAGCAAAGCCCGTCGTTCGGCGCAAACTGCGCTGTATCACATCAGCGAAGCGCTGGTGCGCTGGATCGCGCCGATCCTGGCGTTCACCGCCGACGAGCTGTGGCAGTACCTGCCGGGCGAGCGTAATGAATCCGTCATGCTCAACACCTGGTACGAAGGCCTGACCGAACTGCCGGAAGGCTTCGAACTGGGGCGCGCCTACTGGGATCGCATCATGGACGTGAAGGTGGCGGTCAACAAGGAAATGGAAATCCAGCGCGCGGCCAAGGCCGTCGGTGGCAATCTGCAAGCCGAAGTGACGCTGTTCGCCGAAGAGTCCCTGAGCGCCGACCTGGCCAAGCTGAGCAACGAGTTGCGCTTTGTGCTGATCACCTCGACGGCCGCCGTTGCACCGTTCGTGCAGGCTCCGGCCGACGCAGTGGTCACCGAAGTTGGCGGCCTGAAGCTTAAAGTGGTCAAATCGAGCCATGCCAAGTGCGCCCGTTGCTGGCATTGCCGTGAAGACGTTGGGGTAAACCCGGAACATCCGGAAATCTGCGGTCGTTGCGTCGACAACATCAGCGGTGCTGGCGAGGTCCGTCACTATGCCTAACGCCGTTGGCCGTTTCGGACGGCTGAGCTGGCTCTGGTTGAGTTTGCTGGTCCTGGTCATCGACCAGGCCAGCAAGTTCTACTTCGAAGGCTCGCTGAGCATGTACCAGCAAATCGTGGTGATCCCCGATTACTTCAGCTGGACCCTGGCCTACAATACCGGCGCGGCGTTCAGTTTCCTGGCGGACAGCTCGGGCTGGCAGCGCTGGCTGTTCGCCCTGATCGCGGTGGTGGTCAGTGCCGTGCTGGTGGTCTGGCTCAAGCGCCTGGGACGTAACGAAACTTGGCTGGCGGTCGCCTTGGCGCTGGTGCTGGGTGGCGCGCTGGGCAACCTGTACGACCGCATTGCCCTGGGCCATGTGATCGATTTCATTCTGGTGCATTGGCAGAACCGCTGGTATTTCCCGGCGTTCAACTTTGCCGACAGTGCAATCACTGTCGGTGCCGTAATGCTTGCACTGGATATGTTCAAAAGTAAAAAGACCGGAGAAGCCGTTCATGACTGAACAGTTATTGGCTGAGCAACGCATCGGCCAGAACACGGAAGTCACCTTGCACTTTGCATTGCGCCTGGAGAACGGCGACACCGTCGACAGTACCTTCGACAAAGCCCCGGCGACCTTCAAAGTTGGCGACGGCAGCCTGTTGCCAGGTTTCGAAGCGGCGCTGTTCGGCTTCAAGGCCGGCGACAAACGTACCTTGACCATTGCGCCGGAAAACGCCTTTGGTCAGCCGAACCCGCAAAACGTACAGAGCATCCCGCGCTCGCAGTTCAAGGATATGAAACTGTCGTCTGGCTTGCTGGTGATCTTCAACGATGCGGCCAATACTGAGCTGCCCGGTGTGGTGAAAGAATTCTGTAACGCCCAGGTGACCGTCGACTTCAATCACCCGCTGGCTGGCAAGACGCTGACCTTTGACGTGGAAATCATTTCCGTCAAAGCACTGTAAGAAACAAAGCAGACCTGTGGGAGCGGGTTTGCCCGCGATAGCGGTACATCAGCCGACATCCGAGTTGGCGATCAGGCCCTCATCGCGGGCAAGCCCGCTTCCACAGGGATTGCAATGATCCAATTTTTCGCGCGCAAGACACGAGGCACAGCATGCAAATCAAACTCGCCAATCCCCGTGGCTTCTGCGCCGGTGTGGACCGGGCGATCGAAATCGTCAACCGCGCCCTGGAAGTCTTCGGGCCGCCGATTTACGTGCGCCACGAAGTGGTCCACAACAAATTCGTCGTCGAAGACTTGCGCGCCCGTGGGGCGATCTTCGTCGAAGAACTGGATCAGGTACCGGATGACGTAATCGTGATCTTCAGCGCCCATGGCGTTTCCCAAGCCGTGCGTACCGAAGCCGCTGGCCGTGGTCTGAAGGTATTCGATGCGACCTGCCCGCTAGTGACCAAGGTGCACATCGAAGTCGCGCGTTACAGCCGCGACGGCCGTGAATGCATCCTTATCGGCCATGCCGGTCACCCGGAAGTCGAAGGCACCATGGGCCAGTACGATGGCAGCAATGGTGGTGCGATCTATCTGGTCGAGGACGAGAAAGACGTCGCCGCGTTGCAGGTGAACAACCCTGAGAAACTGGCCTTCGTTACCCAGACCACCCTGTCCATGGACGATACCAGTCGCGTGATCGACGCCCTGCGTACACGTTTCCCGGCGATCGGCGGTCCGCGCAAGGACGACATCTGCTACGCCACGCAAAACCGCCAGGACGCCGTGAAGCAACTGGCGGACGAATGCGACGTGGTGCTGGTGGTCGGCAGCCCGAACAGTTCCAACTCCAATCGCCTGCGTGAACTGGCGGAGCGCATGGCCACTCCGGCCTATCTGATCGATGGCGCCGAAGACCTGCAAAAGAGCTGGTTCGATGGTGTCGAGCGTATTGGCATCACCGCTGGTGCCTCCGCGCCGGAAGTTCTGGTGCGTGGCGTGATCCGACAGTTGCAGGCTTGGGGGGCCACCGGGGCTGACGAGCTGGCCGGTCGCGAGGAGAACATCACGTTCTCCATGCCTAAAGAGTTGCGCGTGCGCTCTTTGCCTTAACGCTTTTTTGCTTAGCGCACAGCGCCTGTTCAGTTTTATCGCTGCGCAGGCTGACGCGACCGGTCCGGGCCAGTACCACCTGGAGCTGACTCACCGGTTCGTGGCGTGCGCATAAGTGCAATGTCCCCGCTTGAAAGGCCCGTCCGGGCATCAACGGTTCGCCCAGACTGCTGAAGCGCACGAAACGTCTGACCCCCCAATTGCCGACAATCGGCAACCGGGTGCTACTCGCGTGCTCTATCAGTAGCGGATTGCTGCTGTCCTCCGGGCCTTTACCGCTGACATCCAGAATGATCCGCCAACCCTGGCCCCAGTCGCCGTTGATGCCGTGTATCACCACGCTCTGATTGCGGGTGATAGCCGCGGTTCTGGCAGTACGCATACCGCTGACAATCGACTGCGCGGCCTGCTCTCGATGGTTTGATTCTGTCAGTGCAGCGAATGCCGGGCTGACCAACAGCAGAACAATCCCGACAATTGTCAGTCCCATGAGCAGTTCGATCAGGCTGAAACCTTGCTGATGCATGTTATCTCCCTCCCTGGAGTACTGCGGCCCGCGCGATCCGCGCGCGGTAATGGCAAAACAACCGTACATCTGCCGGTCGAATGTTCTAGCGTGTAGAAGCAGGTATAGCCGACGGCAACGGAGGGCACCGATGGATCATCGTACAAAAGGTTTCACGCTGATCGAGCTGCTGATCACGCTCGCCGTGTTTCTGATTCTGATTACCCTGGCCGTTCCGGCTTTTAACCGCTCGGTGCAAAACACCAAGGCCGATACCGAAATCGGCGACCTGCAACGCGCGCTCAATTTTGCCCGGCTTGAGGCGATTGACCGGGGTCTGACCACCCGGGTTCGCCCGACAGCCGGCGGCAGCGTCTGGACCGGCGAGCTGGCCGTTTATGACGGTACAGGCAATCCGGCTAATGTATTGCGGGTTGTTCCAGCGATGAGCAGTGGTGCAACTCTGACGCTAACCTCAGGAGTGACCGCTATTGATTTCAACAATCTGGGCGGTTTGTCGGCACCGTCCACGGCCGTCGTGATCAGTTATGTACTGGGGGCACAGAGCAGGACGCTGAATGTGTGTTTGAACGGACGAATTCTATTGGGTGGAAGCTGCGGATGAGGGGTTGGAGCAAGCGCGCACAGGAGGGCATGACGCTGATCGAGGTGCTGGTCGCGTTGTTGGTTCTGGCGGTGGGGTTATTGGGTACGGCGGCGATTCAGCTCAATGCGCTGAAGTACACCGACAGCTCGCGGATGACCAGCCAGGCGAGTTTTATCGCTTACGACATGATGGACCGCATTCGTGCCAACTCCGGCGCCGATTACACCATCACGCCACCGACCTCCGGCAACCTGAGCGTGGCCCGGGATCAGGACCTTTACGACTTCACCTCCAACATCGTCAATTTCGGCGGCGCCACGGCGACCGGCAGCATTACCCGCAACCAGCGGGTATACACCATCACCATTACCTGGGACGACTCACGGGCCGCCAATAGCGCCGACTCGCGCCGCAGCTTCGTCCTCACCAGTCGCGCCACCGTCGATCCGGCGACGACACCATGATCAAGGCCAGCAAAGGCTTCGGCCTGATCGAGTTACTGATCGCCCTGGCGTTGAGTCTGGTCGTGGTTCTTGGCGTGGCGCAGATCTTCATCGCAGCTAAAAATACCTACGTCAGCCAGAGCACTGCCGCCGGCATGCAGGAAGATGCACGGTTCGTCCTGAGCAAGATGATTCAGGAAATCCGCATGGTCGGCATGTTCGGTTGCCTGGGCACGATTATCGATGCCAGCTCGGCAGGGAGCTTCAATGCCAGTCAGATCACGCCGATCAGTTGGGACAATGCCAACCTCAAATTAACGCTTGTCACCGCCGATGTCGGCGGCAGTGGCGGAACGCCGACCTGGACGGTCATTTCGGACTGTCGTAACACTGCAACGGCCTACTCCGGTCCACGAACGACCACATCCGGGCAGTTGGCGTTTCCGATCCGGCGGTTGGTCTACAGCTTCAGCAACAACCAACTGCTGATGGGCTCTGGTGCCGGCACGCCGACGCAGCAGGTGCTGGTGAACAATGTCCGCGAGTTCAAGGTGAGCTTCGGCCTTGCCAGCTCCGCCACAGATACGGCCGCTTCCAGCTACAGCAGCAACCCGTCCGATCCGGCACGGATCCGAAGTGTGCGACTGACCCTGACACTGAGCGACCCGAACCACCGGGTCAGCGATCAAACCTTCAACGTGGTTGCCGCCTTGCGCAACCGGTTGCCATGAGGGGAGGGCCGATGAATATTTCTCCCACGCCCCCTCACGCCCAGCGCGGCATGGCGCTGTTGGTCAGCCTGGTGTTTCTTCTGGTGCTGACCTTGATCGGTCTTTCATCGATGCAGAGCGCTACGTTGCAGGAAAAAATGGCCGGCAGCGTGATCCTGCGCAACCAGTCGTTCCAGGGCGCGGAAGCGGCATTGCGTATCGGCGAAAGCGCGGTGCAACTGAACACCTATTCATTACCGGTTTGCAGCGGTACCAGCCAATGCGCGCCGCCGGCCGAGGCGTCGATTATTACCGCCGCCGGCTTCAACTCCACCTCGGGAGTGACCTGGATCGCCGCCGGCAACGGCTTTTACGGGGTGCAGAACATTGGGACGACCCTGACGGCCGTGAACGTACCGAGCAACACGTCGGCAACGCTGTACCGGGTGACCGCCGTGGGCATCGCGGGCAATTCGCGCAGTGTGGTGGAGAGTATCTATGCGAAGTACTGAGACCCGCCCAGGCTGGCGCCGCTGGTTATTGCAGCTTTTTTGCGGCGCGGCATCGAGCCTTTATCTGGCAGCGCCGGCTTACGCCTTCACGCCCTCGGATTCGCCGCTGTTGAACGCCGCCGCCGTAGCACCCAATGTAATGCTGTTACTTGATGATTCGGCGAGCATGAACAGCATTATCTGGGCGGCAGGTTTCGATCCGAGCCTCTCACGCCCCCCGGTGGCTATTTGCCTTTCGAATGGTTCGTGCTTGAAAGGTCGCGAACTCGACATGACCGATAACAATATTGCCCTGTCGAGTTTGACTCATGGGACATGTACGAAGGATGGATGGTACGGGTTTTATAAAAACAGCCTTCTCGGTCTGGAATCACTTTGCCTGAAGCTTCCCGATCCGGTGGGGCGCGAAGACACGCTCTATTCGGCTAAATACTTGTCGTACCTGATCAGCCTGGCCAACAACGCCGACCGGGATTTCACCGATGGTTCGATTCCCAATGATTACCGGATGAACGTGGCGCGCAACGTTTCCAAGACGTTGGTGGCCAGCAACCGCTCGCTACGCATCGGTCTGGCAACGTTCAACCTGGCGGTCGGCAACCATAAGAATGACGGCGGTTACATCGTCCGTTCGATCAGTGATTTGTCGGCCGCCAGCGGCACCGTGACCCAGGCTGAGGCCGATGCCAACTACAATGAATTGATTGCCGGAATCGATGAACTGAGCGCCCAGGCCAATACACCCCTGGCTGAAGCCTATTACGAGATCACCCGTTATTTTCGTGGCATGACGCCGTACAACAACGCGACGCCCACCACCTACACCAGCCCGATTCAGTATCGCTGCCAGAGAAATTACGGCGTGGTAATCACAGGTGGTTTGCCAACCTTCGACCATACCTTTCCGACTGACGATCCGCTGGGTGGCAACCAGTTACCGAACTGGGATGGTATCAGCAGTAATGACGGGGCCGATCGTTTCGGCGACAAGGAGGGCGATACCCTGTTCCTGGATGACATCGCCAAGTTCGCCTTCGACATCGACATGCGCTCCACTGGAACCGATGCCACGGGCAAGAGCTGGAATGCCCCGGATTTTTCAAAACAAAACATGAATACCTATACCCTGGGTTTCACTGCGGCAAACCAGATGCTGGCGGACGCCGCGACCTATGGGCAGGGCAAGTATTACCAGGCGATCGACGGCGCCGAGCTCAACAGCGCATTGTCTTCAGCCTTGAGCGATATCACCTCCAGAGCGGGCTCTGGCGGCAGCGGTGTGACCAATGGCACGACCCTGACCAGCAATTCGAACTACTTCCAGACCAGCTACGACCCCAAGGACTGGCGCGGCACCGTGAAATCTTTTGGCTTCACCTCGGCGGGTGCGGTGAACACAGCCGCGGTGCTGTGGACGACCGATACCACCATCGTGCCCGGTGCTACCGCCCCGACTTACCAGTCCTGGAATACCCTGACCAACTCCGTTGTTAGCTTGGCCTACAGCAATTTCTCCCCGGCGCAGCAAGCTTCTCTAAGCCAGAGCCTGCCCGTCGGTATTACCGGCAGCGATCTGGTGGAGTGGAGCAAGGGTATCCACAAAAGCGGGTTGAGAGCGCGCAGTGTATTGCTTGGCGATATCATCAATTCGCCTCTCGTACTGGCTGCACCCACGGACCAGACCGCGTCCGATCTGGTGGGCGACACCACCTACAGCGCTTACCTCGCCACCAAAGCCGCCAATATGAACGCCAGCCTGGTGGTGAACGCCAACGATGGCTTTGTAAACGTCATCAACTCCACCAATGGTGCAAGGCGTTACGGCTATATGCCCTCCAGCGTGCTGCCGTCATTGCGCTACATCGCTGATCCCACTTATATCAACGGTGTGAGCCACAAATATCTGGTCGACGGTCAGGTCGGCGTGTTCGATGCCCAACTCGACAGCACCTGGAAAACCCTGGCGATGGGTGGAACAGGGGCGGGCGGAAAAACCTTCTATGCGTTGCAATTGTTCGACGCCTCGGCCGGTAATGCGACTAAGGCGTTGTGGGAAATCAGCGCGCCGGCCACGCCCAGTACGGCAAACGTTTTCAATGATCTGGGTTATGCCTATGCGCGCCCAGAAGTGGCACGCTTGGCCGATGGTCGCTGGGCCGCGTTTATCTCCAATGGTTATGGCAGCAACTCCGGGGTGGCTGCACTGTATGTAGTGGATATCCGCGATGGCTCGCTGATCAGGAAAATCGTGGTCGACAGCACAGAAACCACTAACGGTCTATCGTCGGTGAAGCTCAGGGTCAATTCGCAGAATGTGGTGCAGGCTGCCTATGGTGGCGACCTGAAAGGGCGGTTGTGGAAGTTCGATTTGAGTGGCACCACCACCGAAACCTGGGGGGTGGCGTTTTCCGGCAAGCCGTTGTTCACCACGGCGGGCGGCGCAACCCAGCCGATCACCGTACAACCGCTGCTCGCCGATCACGCATTGGGCGGCAAGCAAGTGTTTTTCGGCACCGGCAAACTCAATGAAGCCGCCGACAAGACCAGCAAGGATCTACAGGCGTTTTATGCAGTATGGGATGCCGAAGGAGGCGCGGGGCAATTCACTACTTCCAGCCTGCAGGCGCAGGCGGTGACCGGCGTGTTCTCTGGCAGCAGCGGGCAATTCATCACCACCAGCCAGAACGAAGTGATCTACCCGGCAAAAAAAGGCTGGTACTTGCCGCTGGTCTACAACAACGTACTGACCGGGGAGCGAGTGATCAATCAGGCCAGCCTGGTGTCGGGGCGAATCGTATTTACCACGGCCAGTATGGATACCGTTGACCCTTGCGCCAGCTTCGGCTCTGGCAAACTGGTCGAACTCGATGCGTTCAGCGGTAAAATGCTCAATTACGCTGTGCTCGATACCAATGCCGACGGGGTGGTCGACAGCGCCGACACGATTTCCAGCGGGGTGATTTTCACCGGTGGTATCCCGACCCTGAACGCGGTCGTCAACGACGCAACCCGCAAGGTTGTAAACGACTCCAGTGGTGGCGTGACCACACTGGTGGAAAAATCCGGTGGCGGCAGCGGCCGTCGCATCATGTGGCGACAAATACAGTAAGCGAGAGTTGAGGCATGCGCAGATCCAACCGAGGCTTTACCCTGATCGAAATCATGATCGTGATTGCGATCATCGGGATCGTCATCACCATTGGCTATCCAAGTCTCACCGAGTACGTGAAAAAGGGGCGCCGAGCGGAAGTGGCCGGGCTGCTTTCCGAGCAGGCACACATCCTTGAGCGCTTTTATTCGAAGAATAATGTCTACACCAATGCCACCGGTCTGAGCGCCGGCAATGATTTCTACACCATCACTCCGACCCTGACCGATCAGACCTTCCTGCTGACGGCAACACGCAAGGCCGGTTCGACCATGGCGAGTGACAAGTGCGGTGATTTCACTCTCACCAATACCGGCGTCAGAAGCATGGTCAATGCCACGTCCGGTCTGACCACCAAGGATTGCTGGGGTCGTTGAGGTTATCTTTCCGGGCGCCCTTTACGCCCTCTGTCTATTGAACGGTTGGATCAGAACATGAGCAGGCAACAGCAAGTGGTGATTGTCGGCGGCGGGGTGATTGGCCTGCTGACGGCGTTCAATCTCGCGTCCGAAGTACAGAGCGTCGTGCTGCTGGACCGCTCGAATGTCGGTCAGGAGTCGTCCTGGGCCGGGGGCGGGATTGTTTCGCCACTCTATCCGTGGCGCTACAGCCCGGCAGTCACTGCACTGGCTCATTGGTCCCAGGATTTTTATCCACAGCTGGCGGAACGCCTGTTCACCGCCACGGGTGTCGATCCTGAAGTGCATACCACCGGATTGTACTGGCTGGACCTGGATGACGAAGCCGAAGCGCTTGCCTGGGCCAAACGGGAAAACCGCCCGTTGCGGGCTGTGGATATCTCCGCGGCACACGATGCGGTGCCGGTATTGGGCGCCGGTTTTTCCCGGGCGATCTACATGGCCGATGTGGCCAATGTGCGTAATCCACGGCTGGTGAAGTCCCTCAAGGCAGCGTTGCTGGCGCTGCCGAACGTGACGATTCATGAGCAGTGCGAGGTCAGCGGATTTATCCGTGAAGGTGCTACGGTGGTCGGGGTACAGACCTCGATGGGCGCCATTACGGGGGATCAGGTGGTCCTGACGGCTGGGGCCTGGAGCGGTGACTTGCTGAAAAAACTGGGCCTGGAATTGCCGGTCGAGCCGGTCAAAGGCCAGATGATTCTCTACAAGTGCGCGGCCGACTTCCTTCCGAGCATGGTCCTGGCCAAGGGGCGTTATGCCATTCCTCGGCGTGACGGGCACATCCTGATCGGCAGTACGCTGGAGCATGAAGGCTTCGATAAAACGCCGACTGACACAGCGCTTCAAAGCCTGAAGGCGTCAGCGGTGGAATTGATTCCGGCGCTGGCGGATGCCGAGGTGGTGGGGCATTGGGCCGGGCTACGGCCGGGGTCGCCGGAGGGGATTCCCTATATCGGTCGAGTGCCGGGGTTTGAGGGGCTTTGGCTCAACTGCGGGCACTACCGAAACGGCTTGGTGCTGGCGCCGGCGTCGTGTCAGTTGTTTGCCGATGTGATGCTGGGGCGGGCACCGATTATCGATCCTGCGCCGTATGCACCGGCTGGGCGTATTTGACCGCATGATTTTTTGTTGTCGGGCAGAACGCCTTCGCGGGCAAGCCTCGCTCCTACAGGTTTGAGTCGATCAATAAGTTTGTGAACGACATCAACCTGTAGGAGCGAGGCTTGCCCGCGAAGAGGCCCTCAATCCAGCCCCAATTTCTTGAGCCTGTAACGCATCGACCGAAACGACAGATTCAACCGCTGAGCCGCCGCTGTGCGGTTCCAGCGGGTTTCTTCCAAAGCCTGGAGGATGAGTTTGCGTTCGACGTTTTCCAGATAAGCTTCCAGGTTGTCGATCTGCGTCAGGTCTGGCACCTCGCCGTCCGGGTTGCAGTTGCCCTCGGCCAGCCGCAAGTCGCTGGCATCAATTTGTTTGTTCTCGCATAAGGTGTGCGCCCGCTCAAGCATGTTCTCCAATTCCCGCACGTTTCCTGGGAAACGATAGTTTTTCAGTGCTTCGAGGGCTTGCGGGTGGAGTTTTGTCGCGGGTTGGCCAGTGCCAGTTACCAACCGCTTGAGCATATTGTTGGCCAGAAGCTCAATGTCGTCGCGGCGTTCGCGCAAGGGCGGCACCCGCAATTCGATCACATTAAGGCGATAGTACAAGTCTTGGCGAAAGCGTTCGGCGGCGACTTCTGTATCGAGGTCTTTGTGGGTGGCGCAAAGAATGCGTACATCCACCACGGTTTCCTGCTGTCCACCGATGCTGCGCACGGCTTTCTCTTGAATGGCGCGCAAAAGTTTGACTTGCATTGCCAATGGCAGGTCTGCCACCTCATCGAGAAACAAAGTACCGCCATGGGCGGCCTGAAATAACCCGGGTTTGTCTTCGATAGCGCCGCTGAAACTGCCTTTTCGATGGCCGAAAAATTCGCTTTCCATCAATTCTGACGGGATCGCCCCGCAGTTCACTGGCACGAACGGTCGGCTGGCGCGCGGGCCTTGGTCGTGGATCAGTCGGGCAACCAGTTCCTTGCCGCTACCGGATTCGCCGCTGATGTACACCGGAGCCTGGCTGCGGGCGAGTTTGTCGATTTGTTTACGCAGGCTGCGCATCGGCAGTGAGTCACCCAGCAGCCGCCGGTCAATGGCGCTGCTGGCACCGCTGGGTGCCGGCAAACTCAAAGCGCTGGTGACCAGTTCGCGCAGGCGGGTGAGGTCAACGGGTTTGGTCAGAAAGTCGAAGGCGCCAGCCTTGAGGGCGTTGATTGCCGTTTCCAGGCTGCCATAGGCGGTAATCATCGCCACTGGCACTTGCGCGTAGCGCTGCTGGATGTGCTGTACCAGCGCCAGACCGGTGCCATCGGGCAGGCGCATGTCGGTCAGGCACAGATCGAACGCCTCCCGCGCCAGCAGTGCTTGTGCTTCTGCGAGGTTGCGCGCACTAAAGGTGTCAAGTTTCATCCGTCCCAGGGTTATTTCCAGGAGTTCGCGGATATCCGGCTCATCGTCGACGATCAGGATTTTTTGCCGTGGGCTCATGTTCTACTTTGTTTCCGTCCGTGAGCAAAGGTGATGCGAAAGCAGCCGCCGCCTTGGCGTGGGTTGAAGTCTAGGCGGGCTTGATTGCTTTCGCACAGCTCACGGGACAGATAAAGCCCCAGGCCAGTACCCTGGCTGCTGGTGGTGAAGAACGGTTCGAACAGATGCGAACGCTGGTCCGGCGCCACGCCGGGGCCATCGTCCAGGACTTCAAGGATCGGCAACTGGCTGTCCGAGTCAATAAACAACTCGAGCCAGACCTGCGCCTGATAATGGTGCAGGGCACTATGGTGCCAGGCGTTGCGCAACAGATTGTCGAGAATCTGTGTCAGCTGATTCGGATCCATCAAGGTTCTGAAGTCTCCGCCACCGATTCGCAGGTGAATGTGCTGACGCTCGGTTGCCCCCTCGCGGACTTCGGCCACGAAGTGCTCCAGCCATGGTCGCAAATTCAGCCGTTGCGCCACGGTTCGCTGGCGACGGGACAGCTGCAGGACGTTTTCGATTACCCGATTCATTCGCTGAGAGTGGTCTTGAATAATCTGCGTCAGACGCCGATCCGTGCTGTTCAGTTCCTCGGATTCCTGCAGTAACTGCGCGGCATGACTAATGGCGCCTAGTGGATTGCGGATCTCATGGGCAATACCGGCAGTCAGGCGGCCGAGGGCGACGAGTTTAAGTTGTTGGGCCTGCTGGGCGATTTGGGCAATGTCTTCGAGAAAAACCAGCGTCTGGTGGTGTGGGCTTTGGTCCAGGGCAATGAAGCTCGGTTGCAGCTCCAGGCCGTTGCTGGCGATTTTCAGGCTTTGCGGGCGCAAAGTCGGATTGTTGAACCACAGTTGGAGTCGTTCGACCAACGGCATCGAATGGTCGTCGATCAGTTGTCCATCGAGTTTTTCCCGACCCAGCAAGGTCAAGGCGCTGTGATTGGCCAATTGCACACGCCGTTGCTCGTCGAGCACCAGAATGCCCGTGCGCATACGTTGCAAAATCAACGCGTTGAGGGCTTCAAGGCCGAGCACTTCACTGGCTCGCTGCTCGGCCAGGGTTTCGCTGACTTCAATTCTTCGGATCAAGCCTTGCACCAGCAAGGCCGCGATAAAACACAGGGCACCGAGCGTGCCGATTTGCAGGTAGTCGTTGGGGCTGGTGGGGTGGCTGAAGCTCAGAAGGAAGCTCAAACCCACGATGCCGAGGGCGCCAACAGCCGCAATCAGCAGGCCGATGCGCCCGCGCAGCAGGGTATTGCTGATGACCACCGACACGATCAACAGGTTGCCAATGGCGCTGGGCATGCCGCCAGCGGCATAAAACAGACCGCATAGCAGCAGGACATCGACCAGCGCCAGACCGAACAACTGCGCCGGGCGCCGGGTGTTCTCCAGAAAGACCACCAGCAGGATATTCAGCACCAGATACAACCAACTGCCGTTGCGCAGCAAGTCGTCATTGGCAAACGTCAGCAACTGGTTGTCCATGTTGCTGGAGATCAACAGCACCAAAGTGATACCGATGCTTAATCGGTAGAGGTGATAGAGGCGCAGCAGTCGCTGGGCCTGTTTGTTGCCTGGACTGGGCGTCTCAGCGATCACTGGAGCCCGGGCCTTGCTCAAGGTGAGCCTGGCTGCAATACCACTGTTGTTGAAGGCTCAGCGCGCGGTCGCGGGGAAGATGTACGCCGCAATGAGCGCAGCGGACCATGGGTGGCGCGTCTTGCTCTCGCGGCGTGTTGGCGCCCGAAACCGGCGCCTTGAATTTGCGCCAGAGCCATACCGCAGCGGCAATCAGGGCGATCCAGAATAATAAACGAAGCATGGTGAGCTGCTTTTTGACGAGTGAATTGGCAGTTTAGCCAAGGACATGGCAGGCGCACAGTGCAATTGAAGAGCGGAAATAAAAAAGGGAGACCCGAAAGTCTCCCTTTTATGCACAACCTGGTATGTCAGTCGAACACGCCGAAAGTCATGTAGCTGAACCACGAGCGGTCGGTGTTGTTGGCTTCGGACTCGTGCTGCTCTTCTTCGATCACCTCGCCGTCTTCATCTTTAGGCTTGAGCTCGTTCGGAATCGCGTCCTTGGCGTCCTGGAACTGTCGCTGCACGTCCTGGTTGGCGCGGGTTTCACCTGGCGGCAGCGGTGGGCGGGATTCGATCAGGCCCAGCGTGGCCTTGCTCAGCCATGAACGGTTGTCGGCTTCGTCCTTCGAAGGCACGAACTGACCGTCCACCAGGCTTGGGTGGTTCGGGTAGTTGAGCTTCAGGGTTTCGAGGGTGGTCGCGGCCAGTTCGTCCAGGTGCAGACGCTGGTAGGCTTCAGTCATCACTGCCAGGCCGTCACCGACCGAAGGGGTTTCCTGGAAGTTTTCCACCACGTAACGACCACGGTTCGCGGCGGCGACATAGGCCTGACGGGTCAGGTAATAGTCGGCAACGTGAATCTCGTAGGAGGCCAGCAAATTGCGCAGGTAGATCATGCGCTGCTTGGCATCTGGCGAGTAGCGGCTGTTCGGGAAGCGGCTGGTCAGCTGGGCAAACTCGTTGTAGGAGTCGCGAGCGGCGCCCGGGTCACGCTTGGTCATGTCCAGCGGCAGGAAGCGCGCCAGCAGGCCGACGTCCTGGTCGAAAGAAGTCAGACCTTTGAGGTAGTAGGCGTAATCGACGTTCGGGTGCTGCGGGTGCAGGCGAATGAAACGCTCGGCGGCGGATTTTGCAGCCTCAGGCTCGGTATTCTTGTAGTTGGCGTAGATGAGCTCGAGTTGAGCCTGATCGGCGTAGCGACCGAACGGATAACGCGACTCCAGGGCCTTCAGCTTGGCTGTGGCGGCGGTGTAGCTATTGTTGTCCAGATCGTGCTGAGCCTGCTGGTACAGCTCGACTTCGCTCAGGTTTTCGTCTACGACTTCCTTCGATGAGCAAGCAGCGGTCAATGCGAGGATGGCGATCAGCAGCAGGTGTTTCACTTGCATGGCGGCTTGCGTCCCTATGACGGCCGCTGTCTTGGGCGGGGCCGTCCTGTTATGATGAGTGCCCCGTTGAAAAGCCTCGGGGCAAAAGACGCCGTATTTAACCACAAGCGCGCAGCCGAAACCAAAGGCTGTGCCGACGCCTAGTCTGAGCATGTCCGATAAAATTGAACTTCGCGCAGAGGTGCCGTCCGAATTGGGCGGCCAACGCCTCGATCAAGTCGCCGCACAACTATTCGCTGAGCACTCGCGCTCGCGCCTTTCCGCCTGGATCAAAGACGGCCGCCTGACTGTGGATGGGGCGGTAATCCGCCCGCGAGACATCGTTCACGGTGGCGCCATCCTTGAACTCACTGCCGAGCAGGAAGCTCAAGGCGAATGGATCGCTCAAGACATCGAGCTGGACATCGTCTATGAAGACGACGACATCCTGGTGATCAACAAGCCTGCAGGCCTGGTGGTGCATCCTGCCGCCGGTCACGCCGATGGCACCTTGCTCAACGCCTTGCTGCACCACGTGCCGGACATTATCAATGTGCCCCGCGCCGGTATCGTGCATCGCCTGGACAAGGACACCACCGGGCTGATGGTGGTGGCCAAGACCATTCAGGCACAAACACAACTTGTCACGCAATTGCAGAGCCGCAGCGTAAGCCGGATCTATGAATGCATCGTGATCGGTGTGGTGACCGCCGGCGGCAAGATCAACGCGCCGATCGGTCGTCATGGCCAGCAACGCCAGCGCATGGCCGTAATGGAAGGTGGCAAGCAAGCCGTCAGCCACTACCGCGTGCTCGAGCGTTTCCGTTCCCACACCCACGTGCGGGTCAAGCTGGAAACCGGTCGTACGCACCAGATTCGCGTGCACATGGCGCACATCAACTACCCGTTGGTCGGGGATCCTGCCTACGGCGGTCGTTTCCGAATTCCACCGGCTGCCAGTGTGACCATGGTCGAATCCCTGAAGAATTTCCCGCGTCAGGCGCTGCACGCGCGGTTCCTGGAGCTGGATCATCCGACCACCGGTAAACGCATGAGCTGGGAATCGCCATTGCCGGATGACTTCGTCTGGTTGCTGTCGCTGCTCAAGCAAGACCGTGAGGCGTTCATCGGATGAGTGACTGGCTGATTCCCGACTGGCCTGCGCCTGCCGGGGTAAAAGCCTGCGTTACCACCCGTGCGGGCGGCGTCAGCCTGGCGCCGTTCGACAGCCTCAACCTGGGCGATCACGTTGACGACAGCCCTGAAGCCGTCGCCGAGAACCGCCGTCGCCTCACCGATCACTTCTCTATTCAACCGGCCTGGTTAAAGCAGGTTCACGGCATTGTCGTGGTCCAGGCTGACCCAGGCCTGGTAGCCACTGCCGATGCGAGCTGGACGTCAACACCCGGTATCGCCTGCACCGCGATGACCGCTGATTGCCTGCCAGCGCTGTTCTGCGACCGTGCCGGCACTCGCGTAGCAGCGGCCCACGCCGGTTGGCGCGGGTTGGCGGCGGGTGTACTGGAGGCGACGCTCGACAGTCTGGCCGTGCCGCCTCAAGACGTGCTGGTCTGGCTTGGCCCGGCCATTGGCCCACAAGCCTTTGAGGTCGGCCCGGAAGTGCGCGAAACCTTCGTCGAGCAATTGCCCGAAACCGCCAAAGCCTTTGTACCAAGCCACAACGCCGGCAAGTTCATGGCCGACATTTATGAGCTGGCGCGTTTGCGCCTGGCCGCTCGCGGTGTTACTGCTGTTTATGGTGGCGGTTTTTGCACCGTGACCGATCCTCGTTTCTTTTCTTACCGCCGCAGTCCACGCACCGGTCGGTTTGCCTCTCTGGTCTGGCTCGAACGCTAAGCTTCTCTGATCTGCATCAATATCTCGACGCTTGAATCTTCCAGAATCGACCGCATCTATAGCGGTATCTGGCAGGTTTCTTCATTCAGGATGTTTATAGGTCCGGCCTGCTCAAAAGGAAGGTGACCCATGCGTATAGACCGTTTAACCAGCAAGTTGCAGTTAGCCTTGTCCGACGCCCAATCCCTGGCCGTCGGCCTCGACCATCCGGCCATTGAGCCGGCGCATTTGATGCAGGCCATGCTTGAGCAGCAAGGCGGTTCGATCAAACCCCTGCTGATGCAAGTGGGTTTCGACGTCAACAGCTTGCGCAAGGAGCTGACCAAAGCTCTCGATCAGCTACCAAAAATCCAGAACCCGACCGGCGACGTGAACATGTCCCAGGATCTGGCGCGCCTGCTCAACCAGGCTGACCGCCTGGCCCAGCAGAAGGGTGACCAATTCATCTCCAGCGAACTGGTGCTGCTCGCCGCGATGGACGAGAACAGCAAACTCGGCAAATTGTTGCTGAGCCAAGGCGTAAGTAAAAAAGCCCTGGAAAATGCGATCAACAACCTGCGCGGCGGTGAGGCCGTCAATGACGCCAACCACGAAGAGTCACGCCAGGCGCTCGACAAATACACCATTGACCTGACCAAGCGCGCCGAAGAAGGCAAGCTCGATCCAGTGATCGGCCGTGACGACGAAATTCGTCGCACGATTCAGGTTCTGCAACGCCGCACCAAGAACAACCCGGTCCTGATCGGTGAGCCTGGTGTGGGTAAAACCGCCATCGCCGAAGGCCTGGCCCAGCGCATCATCAATGGCGAAGTCCCGGATGGCCTGAGAGGCAAGCGTCTGTTGTCCCTGGACATGGGGGCTTTGATTGCTGGTGCCAAATACCGCGGCGAGTTTGAAGAACGCCTCAAGTCCCTGCTCAACGAACTGTCGAAGCAGGAAGGGCAGATCATTCTGTTCATCGACGAACTGCACACCATGGTCGGCGCCGGCAAGGGCGAAGGTTCGATGGATGCGGGCAACATGCTCAAGCCTGCGTTGGCCCGTGGTGAGCTGCATTGCGTCGGCGCGACCACGCTCAACGAATACCGCCAATATATAGAGAAGGACGCGGCCCTCGAACGGCGCTTCCAGAAAGTCCTGGTGGATGAGCCGAGCGAAGAAGACACCATCGCCATTCTGCGTGGCCTGAAAGAGCGTTACGAGGTTCACCACAAGGTGGCGATCACCGACGGCGCGATTATCGCCGCGGCCAAGCTCAGTCATCGCTACATCACTGACCGCCAGCTGCCGGACAAGGCCATCGACCTGATCGACGAAGCCGCCAGCCGCATCCGCATGGAGATCGACTCCAAGCCCGAAGTGCTGGACCGTCTGGAGCGTCGTTTGATTCAGCTGAAGGTGGAATCCCAGGCGCTGAAGAAAGAAAGCGACGACGCGGCGAAGAAACGTCTGGAAAAACTGCAGGAAGAAATCGCCCGTCACGAGCGTGAGTATTCGGACCTCGAAGAAATCTGGAACTCGGAAAAAGCCGAAGTCCATGGTTCGGCGCAGATCCAGCAGAAAATCGAGCAATCCCGACAGGAGCTGGAAGCCGCACGCCGTAAAGGCGACCTGAACCGCATGGCCGAGCTGCAATACGGCGTGATCCCGGACCTGGAGCGCAGCCTGCAAATGGTCGACCAGCACGGCAAAAGCGAAAACCAGTTGTTGCGCAGCAAGGTGACTGAAGAAGAGATCGCTGAAGTCGTGTCGAAGTGGACCGGCATCCCCGTGGCGAAAATGCTCGAGGGCGAGCGCGAAAAACTGATGAAGATGGAAAGTCTGCTGCATCAGCGTGTGATTGGTCAGGACGAGGCGGTGATCGCTGTCTCCAACGCGGTGCGACGTTCCCGCGCCGGGTTGTCCGACCCGAATCGCCCGAGCGGCTCGTTCATGTTTCTCGGCCCGACCGGTGTCGGTAAAACCGAGCTGTGCAAGGCGCTGGCCGAGTTCCTGTTCGATACCGAAGAAGCGATGGTGCGGATCGACATGTCCGAGTTCATGGAGAAACATTCCGTGGCTCGACTGATCGGTGCACCACCGGGCTACGTCGGCTATGAAGAGGGCGGTTACCTGACCGAGGCCGTGCGTCGCAAGCCTTATTCGGTGATCCTCCTGGACGAGGTCGAGAAGGCCCATCCGGATGTGTTCAACATTTTGCTGCAAGTGCTCGAGGATGGCCGTTTGACCGACAGCCATGGCCGCACGGTGGATTTCAAGAATACCGTGATCGTCATGACCTCCAACCTCGGCTCGGTGCAGATCCAGGAACTGATCGGGGATCGCGAAGCGCAACGCGCCGCGGTGATGGATGCGATTTCCACGCACTTCCGGCCGGAGTTCATCAACCGGGTCGACGAAGTGGTGATTTTCGAGCCGCTGGCTCGTGATCAGATCGCCGGCATTACCGAGATCCAGTTGGGTCGCCTGCGTAGCCGCCTGACTGAGCGCGAGCTGAAGCTTGAGCTGAGCCCGGAAGCGATGGACAAGCTGATTGCCGTCGGTTACGACCCAGTGTATGGCGCACGGCCGCTGAAACGGGCGATCCAGCGCTGGATCGAGAACCCGTTGGCCCAGCTGATTCTGTCCGGTCGATACATGCCAGGCGAGACGGCCAAGGGCACGGTGGAAAACGACGAAATCGTTTTCGTCTGATTCCCGCTGGCAGCAAATTGAAAGAGGCCTCGCGTTGTGAGGCCTTTTTTTCGCCAGGCTGTTGAACTCAAAGGAAAAGGCTTGTAAAGTGCGCCCCGCAGTAAGTCGCCCTGAAGGGTTTCTGCTCCCCAAGCAGGAATCTGAAATAAGTTGCAAATCATTAACTTGAAAGCAATTTAGGGGGTTGACAGAGGTGCTTAAGATTGTAGAATAGCGCGCCTCAGACACACGAACGCAGCGATGCGAACGGGTCGAAGAGGTGAAGCAAGCTTCACAGTTGTAAATTGAAATACCAGTTGTAAATTGAAATATGTAGTTCCGTGATAGCTCAGTCGGTAGAGCAAATGACTGTTAATCATTGGGTCCCAGGTTCGAGTCCTGGTCACGGAGCCAATTTCAAACCGGGGTATAGCGCAGTCCGGTAGCGCGCCTGCTTTGGGAGCAGGATGTCAGGAGTTCGAATCCCCTTACCCCGACCATTTTTGGGTCGTTAGCTCAGTTGGTAGAGCAGTTGGCTTTTAACCAATTGGTCGTAGGTTCGAATCCCACACGACCCACCATTTTTGAAACCAGTTAACGCTGGAATCAAATCTTAAGATCAGACGCCAAAAGCTCTGTTCGCAGAAGGCGCCTTTCAAAGGTGCCTTTTTTTTACCGGGGTATAGCGCAGTCCGGTAGCGCGCCTGCTTTGGGAGCAGGATGTCAGGAGTTCGAATCCCCTTACCCCGACCATATTAAAAATCCTCGTATCGAAAGATACGGGGATTTTTTTTGCCTGCTGTAAATGCAAAAAAAGCCCTGCTTCTCGACTCAGAGGCAGGGCTTGGGTTTCAGAGGCTTAGCTGTTGTCTTTAAGGTGTTCAAACAAGCCCTTCGGCATTTTTTTGCCATTGGCTTCGTAGTTGGCTTTCACGTTATCAAAAGCCTCTTGTTCCGAGATTTGACCATCGTGGTTGGTGTCGATCTTGTCGAAGTCAGCCTTGGGCGCCACCTTCAAAAATTCCGCGCGCGATACCTGGCCATCATCATCGGTATCGGTCCGGGCCATGGAGGCGTCGCCGCATTTGCCTTCGCCGCATTTACCTTCTCCACATTTGCCTTCCGGCGTCTTCACGGCCTGTTCCGCCGAGGCCAGCAAGTAGCCTTGAGTCAATGGCTGCGAAGCGAATACGGAGCCGGACATCATCATGCCGCCGGCCAGGACAGCGCCGAGCAGGCCAACGGTGTTTTTGCTGAGAGTAGTGGTACGGGACATTACAAATCTCCTGGGTTGCACAACACAACCGCTCGATAAAGGACGCCACGTGAATGCGGCAATGACCGGAGCAGGCAGTGCCTTGCTCGGGTGTGGCCATTTAGCGGGTGTGGTGTATCGCTACTGTGTCGCGCAAGGGGGGCTTTGTAAGCGAAGGGATGGAATCAGTGGGGGAGATACAGTGAGAAACACAGGAGCCTGGAAGTTGGACCGAGGCGCCTGCTTCGCGGGCAAGCCTCGCTCCTACAAGATCGTTATTGGTTGCACATTTTGTGTACGACACAGATCCACTGTAGGAGCGAGGCTTGCCCGCGAAGAGGCCCTAAGTAACGCCGAAAATCTTAATGCAGCTTCAATCGCGGTTCAGTCCCGCGACCAATCCTGCTGCCCAGCATCAACATCGCCGTGCGGAACGCGCCATATAGCGCCATCTGGTGCATGCGATACAGCGACACGTAAAACATTCGCGCCAGCCAGCCCTCGAGCATGACGCTGCCGGTCAGGTTGCCCATCAAGTTACCCACAGCCGAAAAACGCGACAGTGAAATCAGCGAGCCGTAATCGGTGTACTTGTATTCCGGCAGGGCTTTGCCTTCGATCCGCAGTTTCAGCGATTTGGCCAGCAACGAAGCTTGCTGGTGCGCGGCCTGGGCACGCGGTGGCACGTTGCGGTCGCTGCCCGGTTGTGGGCACGCCGCGCAATCACCGAAAGCGAAGATATCTTCGTCACGCGTGGTCTGCAGAGTCGGCAATACCTGCAGCTGGTTGATGCGGTTGGTTTCCAGGCCATCGATGTCCTTGAGGAAGCCCGGCGCACGAATCCCGGCGGCCCAGACTTTGAGGCTGGCGTTGATCACTTTGCCATCGGCGGTAATCAGGCTGTCTGTCGTCACTTCGCTGACAGCGGCGTTGGTCATCACATTGACCCCGAGTTTCTCCAGGGTTTTATGCACAGGCCCGCCGATTCGTTCCGGCAGGGCCGGCAACACCCGTGGCCCGGCTTCGATCAGGGTGATGTGCATGTTTTCCGGCTTGATTCGATCCAGGCCGTAAGCCGCGAGTTCATGGGCTGCGTTGTGCAGTTCCGCTGCCAGTTCGACCCCGGTGGCGCCGGCGCCGACGATCGCTACGCTAATCTGTTCGACCTTGTCGGTCTGCCCGGCGTGGGCGCGCAGGTAATGATTGAGCAGTTGTTGATGGAAGCGCTCGGCCTGTTTGCGGGTGTCGAGGAACAGGCAATGCTGCTCCGCGCCCTGTGTGCCGAAGTCGTTGGTGGTACTGCCGACGGCAATCACCAGTGAGTCATAAGGCACTTCGCGCGCCGGCACCAGTTCCAGGCCAGCCTCGTCGTAGGTGGCGGCCAGCTGGATTTTCTTCTGTGCCCGATCGAGCCCGCTCATGCGCCCTAGCTGGAACTCGAAGTGGTTCCATTTTGCCTGGGCAACATAGTTGAGTTCGTCTTCGGAAGAGTTCAGGGAACCTGCCGCCACTTCGTGCAACAGCGGTTTCCAGATGTGGGTCAGGTTCGCGTCGACCAGCATTACACTGGCCGTGCCGCGCTTGCCCAGAGTCTTACCCAGACGGGTAGCCAACTCCAGACCGCCGGCGCCGCCGCCAACGATGACAATACGATGAGTCATGGGGATATCTCGCAAGGCTAAAAGAAATCGGTGCAGTCAACCGAGCGAGCATGAGGGGCTGTTGATGTTTGACGACGCGGTTCGTCATCAAACGTCAACAGACCCTCGGCTGCTCATAGCGTCAGGTAACTGATAAGTCGGCTCAACAGGCCTAAACCAATGGTCACTGCCAACACCAGCACCAGGAGCATCCACGGCCGGAAAGGCCGGCGCTCGACTTGGTGCTGGGACAGGCGCAGGTACTCTTCGACATGCTTTTGGTCGTCGGGGTTCAGGCGGCTGGTCATATTGGCCTCGTCAGGTAGACGTTGCTGAATGTGGAGAAGCTACAGGGCTTTTATCCTGGATTGAACGGAGCATAGCCGCTGTCCGGAATCGGCTCGACGTTCACCCTGTCGTCCAGGCGAATGATGCCACTTTGTAACACTCGGGCAGTGATTCCACCATGTCCGCGCACGGCCTGAAAAGTCCCGGGGCCGAGGTTGTTTTCCAGGCGTGCGCAGGGCTGGCACCAGCCCGTGGTTTCGAAAATCGCCTGGCCAATCCTGAAACGCCGGCCCTTGAGGCTGAACAGGTTGATACCGCTGACAACGATATTGCGTCGCAGATCTTGAGGTCGTACGGGTTGATCGTCCGGGCGGCCCATCAGCGAATGGATGACAGCCAGGTGCTCCCACTGAATCAAGGTCACCTGCCGCGCATTGCGCACACCGGGACGGGCATGATCACCGGTCAACCCGGCCTCGAGCCGCGCTTCCACGGCCTCGAGTTCGATCATTGGCGAGCGGGATTGCGGCCGCACCCCGATCCAGCGGACACGGCCTTGTTGCGGTACTTCGCCGATCAGTGCCTGCAAGGGGCTCACAGGCTGATCCCGACGTCGAAAACAATGCTGCGTCCCAGGTTGCCGCGCAGGAAGTCCGGGGCTTCCGGATGGGCGAACAACACTCGGGCGAAAGTCGGGCCGACCAGCGACAACGAGCGCCAACCCTGACGCAGGTATTCGGTGGGCGGTGGAAAGTGACTGTTGAGGTCCAGCACTTCGCGCTTGAGGCTGGCGAACGCAATAATGTCCAGCTCCCCCAGGTCCATGCCGCGTTCTTGGTAGTTGTGGGCTTTTTTGCGCAAGGTCGGCGCCAGTCTTAGCAGAAACTCATTGGCCGGGATGCGCCGGGGCTTGGCCTCGCGGCGCACCAATTGGCTCAGGGAAAACGCGCTGCGTCGGCGTTGCAGCTCGTCGCGCCATTCGTCGTTGAGGCGTCGACCCTCGTCGAGCACAAAGAACACTTCGAAGTTCGCGTCGCGGAACAACACGTCCGGTGGCTCTCCGGCGGGGGCAAATTCGTCGGCGCGATAGGGAATGTTCAGGCCTTGCAGCAGGCGCTGGCAAACCCAACGCTCACGCTCCCATTTGCGGGCATTGGAGAGGAACGTGTTGGCTTGCTCGGCCGCAATGGTCAGCAGGCGTAAATAATCTGAATCATCCATAGGCCCAAGCTTAGCGTTCAAATGTGATCTGAATAACACGTCTGTTGCAAAACAGAAAAGTCTGTCGGGATTTCTTCAGCCGTTTTGCTGGCATGCCTATGGGTGTTCATCAGCGAATATTTTCTGCCGCCGTATCAGGTACCTGATTATCTGGCCCGGGCTCTTGCGCTTGATCCACCCATTCCCAGAACAGCTGATAGCCGACCGCGAGTATTACAGGGCCGATAAACAGGCCAAGGATACCGCCCGTGACCATGCCGCCCAAGGCGCCGATCAGCACCACGGGCATCGGCACATCGACACCTCGCCCCAACAGCAGCGGTTTGAGGACGTTATCGACCAATCCTGCGATGAAGACATAAATGGCAAACACAATGGTCGCCGTACTCGCACCTTCGCTCATGAAAACAAAGACGATGACCGGCAGGGTAATCAGGCTTGCCGGTAATTGCATGATGCCAAGCAGCAGCACCGCCAAGGCGAGAAGGCCGGCGCCGGGGACGCCCATGAATACAAAACCGATACCCACCAACAGCATCTGGATGAAAGCGATGCCGACCACCCCCAATGCCACTGCCCGGATGGTGGCGGTGCACAGATCGGCGATTTTCGGCCCGTTGATTGGACCGCTGAAACGCGTAACGATTTGCACCGCGCTACGATGGCCGCTTTCTCCATACGCTAAAAAAATACCGGCAATAATCAGGGCGACGATGAATAAAAGGAGCCCCATGCCGACACCCGCAAGCTTGCTCAGCAGGGAAAGGCTGACACCTTTGATCTGCGGCATGAACTTGTGTGCCAGATCGGGCAGGTCAGTGGCGGCTTGCGCCCACACGTTATAAAGAGGTTCGCCCACCAATGGCCAGCTGGCTATCGCATCGGAGGGGGGCGGAATATGGAAACTGTCGGTCTTGACCATGGTCATGACCTTTTCCACGGAATCCGCAATCGAGGCGCCCAACAAATAAATAGGCACCATAAGAATACTGATGACGATCAATACGATCAGCGTCGCGGTGGCCCCGTCTTTATTCCCCAGCTTGCTTTTGAACCTGACTTGCAGGGGATAGAGGGTGATTGCCAGGATCACCGACCACAGCATCAGATCGAGGAACGGGCTAAATATCTGAAAGCAGAACATCACCAGAACGGCAATCACTCCGGCACGAATCAGTACATCGAGCAGGTCTCGGGAAAAAACCTTTTCGAGCGTGGGTATGGGAACCATGAATGACCTCCTGTAGAGACTGAACATGTCGCTCAGCGTCCCTTGTTCTCCCGACCCATCCAGTCCACCGGATGCATGGCGAGATAGCTGTCGACCGCTGAGCCTATTGTTGGAAAGAACGCTGTTTCACCCAGCCGCGCAAAAAGCCCGAATCGCTTCAGCTTGTCTTTGACCGGGTCTTTCATTTCGGCCACGCACAACTTGATACCCGCCGCATGTAACGTTTCGTCCAGTTCCGCCAACATGTCGGCGGAGGTCACGTCCACGCTGGTGACGGGTTCCGCCGCAACCACCAGCCAGCACACTGGCGTAGGCGATGCAGCCACGGCGTCCAGCACTCGGTCATGGAACAACTCGGCATTGGCGAAAAACAACGGCGCATCCCAGCGAAACAGGACCAGGCCGGGTACAAGGCGCGCGTCGGGATAGCGCTTGATGTCGTGATAACCCTTCACGCCATCCGCGCGCCCCAGGACGGCAGAGTAAGGACGCCAGCCATCCCACAGGAATTCGATGACGGCAATTACGATGGCCAGGCCGATTCCCTCGATCGCGCCCAGCACGGCCACGCCGACGGTGCAGACGATCGACAGCCAGAACTCCCAACGCTGGATTCGATAAATGCGTCGCAAGTCGGTGACCTCGATCAGGCCGATGGCGGATGCGATCACCACCGCAGCCAGGGCGCTGGTGGGTAAATCCTCCAGGAGGTCCGGTGCCACCATCAGCAATAAGGCAACCGCAAGCGCGCCGATGACTCCGGTCAACTGGGTTTTGGCGCCTGCGGCCTCGGCCACGGGCGTACGTGACGAACTGCTACTGATCGCAAAACCCTGAAAAAATCCGGCGGCCAGGTTGGCGACGCCGAGGCCCACCATTTCCTGGTTCGGGTCGACATAGGTGCGGGTCCGCGCCGCATAGACACGTGAGAGCACGCTGGTATCGGCAAACGAAACCAAGGCAACGGCGCAACCACCGATGAGGACGGGAACGATGTCGTCCCTGGTGATCCAGGGGATGGCGAACGCAGGCAAGCCTTGCGGAAGAGAGCCAAGAACTGACACTCCCGCACGCGCTGCAAGGTCCAGCACACCCACGGCGACGGTCGCCCCTGCCACGGCGATCAGAATGCCCGGCACGCGTTTGTTGCCCTTGAGCAGCAGAATCACGGCCAAGGTGCCTGCGCCGACCATGAAGGCGGTCCAGTTGGATTTTCCCTCCATGACCGCGGTAATGATCGCCCACAGGTTTCTCAGGGGGCCGTCGGACTCAATCGAAAAACCGAATAACTTGGGCAGTTGGCTGATCAATACCGTGAGCGCGATCCCGTTCATGTACCCATAGCGGATCGGTTTGGAAAGAAGCTCCGTGACAAAGCCCAAGCGCGCTATGCCGGCCAGGATGCACACCACCCCCGATACGATCGCCATCATGCTCGCAAGGGCGATGGCACGATGCGGATCACCGCCGGACAGTGGCAGGACGACGGCGAGAATGACGGCAGCCAGCGAGGAATCCGGCCCCAGCACCAGAATCCGGCTGGGTCCGAACAGCGCATAAGCGAGCAGCGGAACGATGGTCGCGTAAAGGCCATAAATGCCGGGTACGCCCGATGCCACCGCGTAGGCGATGCCGACAGGCACCAGCATCGTGGTCAGCACCAGTCCGGCCACGAAGTCGTGCCGCAACCAGGTTATTTTGTATTCGCGTAGCGTGCGCAGTCCGGGCAGCCAGCGACTCCAACCGGTGTCGCCGCTATTGCGATGGGCAATGCGGCCCGGTTCCGGGACGGGAGGCAAAGCATCCGAATGGCTCATAGGATGTGGCCCTTTGGTGTACAGCGCAGATTCGCTTGAACGTGCCGGTCAGAATTTTTCCGGAACGCGCCGCAATGGATAATTCGGTTCGCGATAGCTGCCTGATTTCTGCCGCTTGGGCAAAATCACCTTCTCGCGCGGTACATCCTTGTACGGAATACGGCTGAGCAGATCAGAGATGATATTGAGGCGGGCCCGTTTCTTGTCATTCGAGTTGGCCACAAGCCATGGAGCATGTTCGGTGTCGGTCGCCTTGAACATGTCGTCCCGCGCGCGGGAGTAGTCATACCAGCGGCTGTATGACTTGAGATCCATTGGCGTCAGTTTCCAGATTTTGCGGCCATCCTTGATCCGCGCTTCGAGCCGGCGGGTCTGCTCCTCTTCGCTGACTTCCAGCCAATATTTGAACAGCATGACCCCCGAGTCGACCATCATGCGTTCCATCAACGGGGCCAGGGCCAGGAAACGGGTCACCTGTTCATCGGTACAAAATCCCATCACACGCTCGACCCCGGCGCGGTTGTACCAACTGCGATCGAAAATCACCACTTCGCCGGCCGCTGGCATGTGGGCCAGGTAGCGTTGAATGTACATCTGGCTCTTCTCGCGATCGGTCGGGGCCGGTAGCGCCACCACCCGAAAGACACGCGGGCTTACCCTCTCGGTGAGCGCCTTGATCGTCCCCCCTTTGCCGGCACCGTCGCGCCCCTCGAACACGACACAAACCTTGATGCCCTTATGCTTCACCCATTCCTGCAACTTGACCATTTCGACATGCAGCTGGCGTAGCTGCTCAAGATACTCTTTGTTCGTCAGTTTCGAGGGGGCAGCAGAGTTACGTTTAGCAGGGGTTTTCTTTTTTTGTTTTGCCATAACCAAATCCTCACCTATGCCAGTTTCGGATTACCGATAGATTTGCGATGCACGATCAGTGTGCGGATCGCGCATTGCTTCAAGCAAACCTGGCGTCCGTCGTGGACGGCCTGCTGCTCTTGACGTTCAACTTCATCACTAATCGCGTGAGTCTAGTCGATGATTCAACCCTCTACAGGGTTGCCGCAGGTTCCTGGAACACGCCTGCTTCGATCAGGTTGGACACGCGTATAACCCGCCTCCGCGGCCGGGTGGCATGCCCACGGCACGCCTCAGCCCACACTCGATTCAGGGCCTTGCACAAAACGGATAGCGATCTGCGCAAAGCGGCTATTGCCCCGTGCCCGGCGTCTCTACCCTCGGCTGTACGGACGTTAGCCGCGTTACCGACTCTTAAAAAAACAACAACAAGAGATAGATGCCATGCGCAAGATCGACGTACATGAGCTGATCGACAACGCTCGATTCAACCGCTTTCACTGGATGGTGCTGTTCTGGTGCGCCCTGATCATCATCTTCGACGGATACGATCTGGTGATCTACGGCGTGGTGTTGCCGATGCTGATGAAAGAGTGGGGGCTCAGTCCTCTGCAAGCCGGGGCATTGGGAAGTTACGCGCTGTTCGGGATGATGTTCGGCGCGCTGTTTTTCGGCCCGCTGTCGGACAAGATTGGCCGCAAGAAAGCCATCACCCTGTGCGTGATGCTCTTAAGCGGTTTTACCGTGCTCAATGGATTTGCCCGTAACCCCACCGAGTTTGGTCTGTGCCGGTTCATTGCCGGCCTGGGTATTGGCGGAGTGATGCCCAACGTCGTGGCGCTGATGAACGAGTACGCGCCGAAGAAAATCCGCAGCACGCTGGTGGCAATCATGTTCAGCGGCTATTCGGTGGGCGGCATGCTCTCGGCGGGGCTCGGCATCGTGCTGATCCCCAGCTTCGGCTGGCAGTCAGTGTTTTACGTGGCGGTGCTGCCGTTGCTGTTATTGCCGTTGATCATGTACTTCCTGCCCGAGTCGGTGGGTTTCATGCTGCGTCAGGGGCGCAATGAAGAGGCGCGCAACGTTCTGCAACGGGTTGACCCGGCTTACGTTGCACTCGCCAGCGATCAGTTGCACATGAGCGAAGTGAAGGGCGTCGGGACCCCGGTGTTGCAACTGTTCCGTGAGGGCCGCGCGCTGCGCACGCTGATGCTGTGGCTGGCATTTTTCTGTTGCTTGCTGATGGTCTACGCCTTGAGTTCCTGGCTGCCGAAACTGATGGCCAACGCCGGTTACAGCCTGGGCTCGAGTCTGTCGTTCCTGCTGGTGCTTAACTTCGGGGCCATTTTTGGCGCGGTTGGCGGCGGTGTGCTGGGCGACAAGCTCAATCTGCCGCGTGTGCTGGCGGTGTTTTTCGTTGTGGCTGCGGTATCGATCACCTTGCTGGGCTTCAACAGTCCGATGCCGGTGCTGTACCTGCTGATCGCCCTGGCCGGCGCCACCACCATTGGCTCGCAAATTCTGCTGTACGCCTGCGCCGCGCAATTTTATTCCATGACCATTCGCTCCACCGGCCTGGGCTGGGCTTCAGGCATCGGCCGCAACGGCGCGATTGTCGGCCCGCTGCTGGGCGGTGCCTTGCTGGGGGTCAACCTGCCGCTGCAACTGAATTTCATGGCGTTTGCCTTGCCGGGTGCGGTGGCGGCCCTCGCCATGACCGTGTTTGCCATCAGCAGTCAGCGTAGCGCTGCTGCCCGGACGTTGACGCCCACCAGCGCTTGAACCAGGCGGCGGGCGGCACGGTGGCATGCCACACCACCGCTTCAGGCATGTCGCTGTCGGGTGTGTCCGCCGTTTTTTTGGAGGCTGATTTTCGGCGTCGTCGCACACGGGCTGTTGAGTGCCCGACGCCTCAGGTCACTTCAACCTGTCGATCAATAACAATAAGAGAACAGTGATGAAACAGATTCTTCCAGCAACCGGTTCAGTGTTGTCCATGGCGGTCGTCTCGAGTTTCTCCGCTGGTGCGATGGCGGCCGAGAGTGGCTTCATCGAAGACACCACCGCCACCTTGCAAGCACGCAATTACTACTTCAGCCGAGACTTTTCCGACATCGTCGGGGCCAACCAGCAATCGAAGGCTGAAGAGTGGGCGCAGGGCTTCATCCTTAACGTCAAATCCGGTTATACCCAAGGCCCGGTCGGTTTTGGTGTGGATGTCATCGGCCTGCTCGGCCTCAAGCTCGACAGCAGCCCGGACCGGGTCAACACCGGTTTGCTGCCGGTGCGCGATGAAGGGCGCGCGGCGAATGAGTACAGCCGTCTG
Organism: Pseudomonas sp. Tn43; assembly: GCF_014192635.1. Lineage (NCBI taxonomy): Bacteria > Pseudomonadati > Pseudomonadota > Gammaproteobacteria > Pseudomonadales > Pseudomonadaceae > Pseudomonas > Pseudomonas sp. Tn43. The sequence goes on along the minus strand of NZ_JACHYG010000008.1, from coordinate 51,828 downwards.
GAAGGCGCGCTGAAGATGCGCTACTCCAGGACCGAGCTGAAAGTGGGGGAGTTGCAACCCAACGTGCCGGTGCTGGCCTTCAGCGATATCCGCTTGCTGCCGCCCAGTTATCAGGGCGCAAGCATCAGCTCCAATGAAATCGATGGCCTGACCTTGCAAGGCGGCCACTTGAACTCGACCAGCCTGCGCAACGAGGCCGGCGATGAAAAGATGCAAGCCATGCTCGGTCATGTTCCCCAGCGTCAGGTCAGCGGTGATGGTTTCAACTTTGCTGGCGCCGATTACGCCTTCAATGACAAACGCAGCTCGGTCAGCGCCTGGTTCGGGCAACTGGAAGACATCTACCAACAGCGCTTTCTCGGTCTCAAACACAGCCAGCCGATGGGCGATTGGACCTTGGGTGCCAACCTTGGCTACTACGATTCGCGCGAAGACGGCAAAAAATTACTGGGCAATATCGACAACCAGGCGTTCTTCTCATTGCTGTCGGCCAAGCGCGGCGGCCACACGTTTTATGTCGGCTATCAAGGTATGTTCGGCGACAGCGCCTTCCCGCGGGTGTTTGCCAACATCTCACCACTGGGCAACGAGGTGCCGACCTACGAGTTCGCCTACACCGATGAGCGCTCCTGGCAGGCGCGTTACGACTATGACTTCGCTGCCCTCGGCGTGCCCGGCCTGACCAGCACCGTGCGTTACATCACCGGCCATAACGTCGACACCGGCAAGGGCTTTGAAGGCAAGGACCGCGAACGTGATCTGGACATCGGTTATGTGCTGCAGAGCGGCAGTCTCAAAGGCCTCGGGATCCGCGTGCGCAATGTGATGGCGCGTTCCAATTACCGCAGTGATATCGACGAAAACCGCCTGATCCTCAGCTACACGTGGAAGCTGTTATGAGTCTGGGCGCAGTTACCCATGGCTTCGTACTCTACGTGCTGGGTCTGGCCCGGATGATCGATATGCTCCATGGAGCATGCCGTCCTCCCGGCCAAGACTTTCAGCGCAATGTTTGGGCCTGCTCACTCCTTTACATCATCCCGAGCGAGTTCGGCAGAACCAGAGAAATCCACGGAACATAAGTAATCAATATCAGGAACAGCAGCAGGATGATCAGCCAAGGCATCGCTGCACGGATGGTGGCGGTCAGTGACATGCCGGTCACCGCCGATGTGACAAACAGGTTCAGACCCACGGGCGGCGTAATCAGACCGATCTCCAGGTTCACCACCATGATGATCCCCAAGTGAATCGGGTCGATTCCCAACTTCATGGCAATCGGAAACATGATCGGCGCCAGGATCAGGATGATTGCCGAGGGCTCCATGAAGGCGCCAGCTATTAACAACACGATGTTCACCACGAGCAGGAATGTCACCGGTGTCAGACCCGCGCCGATGACCCAGGCGGTGATTTGTTGAGGTAATTGCTCGGTGGTCAGTACGTGGGCGAAGAGCATGGCGTTGGCGATGATGAACATCAGCATGATGCTCAGCTTGGCGGATTCGAGCAGTACCTTTGGTATCTCGCGAAACGACATGTCCTTGTAGACGAATAGCGCAATGAACGCCGCATAGACCGCTGCCACGGCCGCCGCCTCGGTCGGGGTGAACATTCCGCTGTAGATGCCGCCCAGGATGATGAACATCAGCAGCAGGCCCCAAATGGCCTTGCGTGCTGCACTCAACCATTCACGAACAGTCGCCCGTGGCATGGCGGGCAAGTTCTTCCTCACGGCGACGACGTAGATGGCCACCATCAGCGCTGTACCCAGCAGCAGGCCGGGCACCACGCCGGCCATGAACAGCTTGCCGACCGAAGTTTCCGTCGCCGCGGCATACACCACCATCACAATAGACGGAGGAATAAGAATCCCCAGGGTGCCGGCGTTGCACACAATCCCGGCACCGAACGCCTGTGGATAACCGGAGCGGACCATCCCCGCAATGGCAATGGAACCTACGGCGGCGACTGTTGCGGGGCTTGAGCCGGACAACGCGGCGAACAGCATGCACGCCAGTACGGCCGCGATGGCCAGACCGCCGCGAATATGCCCAACGCACGCGTTGGCAAAATCGATCAAGCGCCGCGCCACCCCGCCCGTGGTCATGAAGGCGCCGGCCAGCAAAAAGAACGGAATGGCCAGCAATGTGTAGTGCTCGGAGGTCTCGAACAGCTTGATGGCCAATGAGCGCACGGAGTCAGGGCTGAAAAAAATGATCGTCAGCGAACCGGCCAGGCCCAGGGAAATGGCGATGGGTACACCGATAAACATCAGTGCGAACAGAGCAGCGAAGAGGAAAAGAATAGTCATTTCTTGTCATCCTCATGCTCGGTCAGTTTCATCACCTCCGCAGCCTCGTCCGCCAGGCCCAGGCCCGTTTGACGGTTTTGCACAATGCGCACCAGGATCTCGGCAAAGCGGATGAATACCAAGGCAAAACCCACGGGCACAATCAGCCCGATGTGCCATTGCATGATGCCGTAATGACCGAGGTCCTCGGCACCGATGTCGGCGATGAACAAGGTTTGAATCCATTCGAAACTGGCGACGCTGAGCAGGCCCGCATAAGCCAGACTGCAGAGGCAGGCAATGATGCCAATGATTCGCTGAACCGGTTTGCTGGCCAGTTTCACCAAGGCATCGACACCGATATGCCCCGCGGTGCGCACGCCATAGGACAAGCCAAAAAAGATCAGCCAGGCAAACAAGGCCTTGGTCAGCGATATGCTCCAGGTCATGGCCTGGGCCATCCCCATGACGCTGTCGCCAATCGCGAATAAGGGTTCGCTGGCGCTCTGCCACTGCTCGGCGAGGCTGTAGAAAACGCTATAGAGGTTGTTAAGGATGACGTAGACGAACGTGACCAGCGTCATTGCCGCCAGCAGGAAGACGATAAAACCTTCTTCGAAGTGATCCCAGATTCGCCGTAAGGCATTCATGAGTGGCATCTCCCGATCGAGTGATGACGATGAAACAGGGGCCGCCCTTTTGGGCGGCGCCCGCCGGCAGATTACTGAGCCTGGTTGGCGGCTTCGGCGGCCTTGATCAGGTCGGCACCGATATCGCCTTCAAACTTTTTCCAGACCGGTTTCATTGCTTCGCGCCACTTGCCACGTTGTTCCGGGGTCAGGGTGATGATTTCAGTGGTTTTGGCGTTGATGATGCTCTGTTTGGCATCCTGGTTCAGTTTCTCCGCGTCTTTGTTCACCTGAGTGGTGACCTCGACGATGACCTTTTCCAGCTCGGTTTTTATATCCGGCGGCAGGCCAGTCCAGAACCGGGTGTTGGTGATCAACATGTAATCGAGCAAGCCATGGTCGGATTCAGTGATGAACTTCTGCACTTCGTGCATTTTCTGGCTGTAGATATTCGAGTAAGGGTTTTCCGCGCCATTGACGACGCCGGTCTGCAGGCCCTGATACACCTCGGCGAAGCTCATCTTGCGAGGGTTGGCGCGTACTGCCTTGAATTGCTCCTCGAGCACCGCCGAAGCCTGCACGCGAAATTTCAAACCGCGGGCATCGCCCGGTTCACGCAACGCCTTGTTGGCCGACAACTGCTTCATGCCGTTATGCCAATAGGCCAGACCGGTGATGTTCTTGCTTTCCATGGACTTGAGAAGCCCTTGGCCGTCAGGGCTTTGCTGGAAGCGGTCGACTGCGGAGATGTCATTGAACAGAAAGGGCAGATCGAACAATTGCAGCTTGGGTGTGTATTGCTCGAATTTGGCCAGCGACGGCGCAATCATCTGCACATCGCCCGACAACAGTGCCTCCATTTCCTTGCCATCACCAAACAGCGAAGAGTTTGGATAAACCTCTACCTTGACCTTGCCGGGCAGACGTTCTTCGACGAGTTTCTTGAACAGCAGGGCGCCTTGGCCTTTAGGCGTTTGTTCGGCAACCACGTGAGAAAACTTGATAACGACGGGATCAGCCGCCAGCGTCAGGCTCGACGCGCCCAGCGCGAGTGTGCAGGCGACCGCGCTCCACAATGATTTGAGCATTAGATGTTCCTCTTGTTTTAGTTCTCGTGCCGTTCATGTCTGAAACGCATTTGCACGGTGGACAAGAGGAGTCTAGGCAATAAATCACCATTGGTCGTTGGGGCAGGATACGTTCTCAATGGGTTTGCGGCGCGGCGGGGAAACGCATTGAGAACCCTCGCTAGTATTTCCAGAAAACCGGGATGAACAGCACCAGAACGGTGAGGATCTCCAGTCTTCCCAGCAGCATGCCGATGGTTAGCAGCCATTTGGCCGAATCGGGCAGTGTCGAGAAGTTACCTGCCGGGCCAATGATCGAACCAAGGCCTGGCCCCACATTGCAAACGGCGGTGGCGGCGCCACTCAATGCAGTGGTCCAGTCCAGGCCGATGAGCGCCAGGCCCATGGCGATCACTGCGATGGTGATGGTGAAAAAGAATGAAAACGTCAGGAGTGAGCGGGCGATGTCTTCATCGATGGGGCGATTGTTGTATTTCTTCTGGATGACGGCGCGAGGATGAATCAATTGTTTCAGGCTGCCCATGAGCAAGGCGCCAGCCACTTGAAAACGAAAGATTTTAAGGCCGCCGGCAGTGGAGCCGGAGCAGCCGCCGACAAAGGTCAGATAAAAAAACAGCAACACGGAGAAGCTGCCCCATAAGGTGTAATCCCCTAGCGCCACGCCGGTCGTCGTGACCACCGACGTCACGTTGACCGCCACGATCCGGAACGCTTCCCACCAGCCGTACTCGCTGTGCACGTACAACCAGGTGCCGAACAGCAGCCAGGTAATGAGCAAGAAGCCAATGAAGCCGCGTACCTGATGATCGTTGAACAAGGCCTGTTTATTCCCGCGCAACAGGCTCACATACAGCGTAAAGGGCAGGCTGCCCAGAATCATGATAACCACCGACACCCAATGAATGGCCGGTTGCGTCCAGTGCGCCAGAGACGCATCGGAGGTGGAAAATCCTCCCGTGGAAATCAACGCCATTGCATGGTTGATGGCTTCGAACGGCGTCATTCCGGTTAACCACAGCGCCAACGTGGAAATCGCGGTCAGCCCCACATACAGCCCAAGAATATACTTGGCGGCGACATGGGAGCGCGGTGTGACCTTCTCCGACCAGTCGGATGATTCGGTCTGAAACAGCCGCATCCCCCCGACCCGTAATAGCGGCAGGATGGCCACGGCCATGCCGATGAAGCCGATCCCGCCCAGCCAATGCAGCATTGAACGCCAGATCAGCAACCCGGGGGAGGCGGTGTCCAGGCCAGTCAGAATGGTCGATCCGGTGGTGGTGATGCCGGACATCGTTTCAAAAAACGCGTCGGTGTAACTGATGTGCTGGATAAAAACCATGGGCAATGCGGCAAACATGCAGACAACCACCCAACTGGCGGTCGTCAGCATGTACATATCGCGGGGACGCAACTGAGCGTTTTCGGGACGTCCCTTGTTAATCAGCAGCAGCCCGGACACCACCGTGATCAGGATTGACCATAGAAAGGCTGACATCTCATCGTTGCGTTCATAGATCACCAGCGTGAGCAGCGGTATCGCCATGCTCACCGCGAGCGTGATCAGAAAAATACCCAGGATGAAACCGATAAACCGCAAAACCGCAATGGACATAGATAACGCCTGTCTTGTTAGCGCCGCGCAGTATCGACTGGCTTGTGGTTTTGTCTCGTAAAGTTTGCGTAATGTTTTTGATCCTTCGAGGTCTCTACTCGCCGGGGTAAACGCGCGACACGGCCAGTCAGAACGCCGGTATAGACTGAGAGCTATCACGATGGGAGAGACGCGTGAAATATAGAACAGTGTTGCTGCACAGTCTTGCGCTTATGCGGACCTCGCCGCCCAGGAAGGCACGCCCATGATCGGCGCCGAACTGCTGTCACAGCAAAGTCTCACAGTCGGCTGGCTGATTTACGTGCCGGTGGTGATCTGGGCTGCGTGTCGAGTGCCATGGGTCGAACTGTTCAGCGATAGTCGCCGTCAGCACCTGTTGTTCGGCACGGTGTTCGCGCTGTTCATGCTCTGGCTGGTGCGACGGGATTTCGATACCGGAGTGTCCTATCACTTCATCGGCATGACGGCCGTGACGTTATTGCTCGATTGGCCGTTGGCGATTGTCGGTGGATTGGTCGCGCAAACAGGATTGGTGTTGCTCGGGCGGCAGGACATGGTGGCCATGGGGGTCAACGGCGCGCTGCTGATTCTGCTGCCGGTGCTGATTACCGAATGCTGCGCCATCCTGGTCGAGCGCGCGCAGCCGCGTAATCCGTTTGTGTACATCTTCTGTTCGGGTTTTTTTGCCGCTGCATTGTCGGCCCTGTTGTGCCTGACGCTGGCGCTCACGCTGCTGTGGTACGACGAACGTTTCGCCATGCCGTATTGGCTGGCAGATTTTGTCGGCTACCTGTGGCTGCTGATTTTCCCGGAAGCCTTTATCAACGGCATGGTGGTCAGCGCATTGGTAGTGTTCTGCCCTGAGTGGCTGGAGACGTTCAATCGCACACGCTACCTTTCGGCCCCCTGGAAAGACGACGATCCCAAATCTTGATCCACATCAAATCCAAAAAACATTGCCGAATCCATGCTCTGGAAAACCTTCAGGAGCAATGGCATGAGTGTGTATGAGTGGGCCCGGCAGGAGTTGCGTCAGAGTCTGGATGTGGCGCAAGAGGTGGGCTTCGATCCAGGATTGAGCCTGCGCGCCTTGCTCAGTGCGGTGGTGCAGCAGAGCAAGGCGGTACGCAATCCAGAAGACCTGGCCGATGAGTTGCGGTTTCTCGCCGAGAACCTCGACGAGGGCCAGGACTATGGCTTTATGCGGCCCTGAGGGGCGGGATCAGTGGCGCGGGGCGAAGTCTTCGCTGAACATTTCGTCTTCGGCATCCGGGCTCACCGGGATCTTGTGTTCTTCTGACGCCCAGGCGCCCAGGTCGATCAGTTTGCAACGGTCTGAACAGAATGGCCGGAACTTGTTTTCCGGGCTCCATTCGACAGGGGCGCCACAGGTTGGGCAATCGACGGTCGGGATTTGGCTCATGACTGGCCTCCAGGCAAAGTAAGGTAAAAATGATGCAGGCGTTCGACCTCGCTGTGCAGCCAGGCGAGGTCGCGGTCGTTGACCACCACATCGTCGGCATGGCTCACGCGGTCCTGTCGGCTGGCCTGGGCCTTGAGGATCGCCTGGACCTGCTGTTCGCTGGTCTGGTCACGCTGCAGGGTGCGTTCGATTTGTAACTGTTCCGGAGCATCGATTACCAAAACCCGTTGGGTCATGGCGTACTGCCCGGACTCGATCAGCAGTGGCGAAACCAGAATCGCGTAAGGCGATTGTGCCTTGGCCAGATGCTGAGTGATTTCTTCGGCGATCAGCGGATGCAACAGCGCTTCGAGCCAGCGGCGTTCCTCTGGCACTTCGAAGATCAGCTTGCGCAGCGCGGCGCGATCCAGTTGGCCGTCGGCTTGCAGCACGCCGGGGCCAAAGTGCTCGGCGATCTTCGCCAGTGCCGGGCGCCCCGGCTCCACCACCCAGCGAGCCGCATGATCGGCGTCCACCACGTGCACGCCCAGATCGATGAAGTGCTGGGCGGCGGCGCTTTTGCCGCTGCCTATACCGCCGGTCAGGCCGAGAATCCAGGGTTTTTTCACAGGGGTATTCATTTCAAACCGATGAACTGCCAATAGAAGCCGGTTATTTGACCACCCCAGAGCAAGGCAATCCAGCCGGCAATGGCCAGATAGGGGCCAAAGGGCAGCGGCGTCGAGGTTTTCGCGTCTCGCAGGCGCAGCACAACCACCCCGATGATGGCGCCCAGCAGCGATGACAGCAGGATGGTCAGCGGCAGGATCTGCCAGCCGCCCCAGGCCCCAAGCATCGCCAACAGCTTGAAGTCACCGTAGCCGATGCCATCCTTGCCGGTGATCAGCTTGAACAGCCAGAACACCGTCCACAGCGCCATGTAGCCGGCCACCGCGCCCCAAAACGCGTCATGCAGTGAAACGAAGAGCCCGAAACTATTGACGATCAGCCCCAGCCATATCAACGGCAGCACCAGCACGTCCGGCAACAGCTGATGCTCGGCGTCGATCAGGCTCATCGCCAACAGGCCCCAGCTCAGGATCAGCACCATGCAGGCCTGCCAGCCGAAACCGAAATGCCAGGCGACGAACGCCGACAGCACGCCGCAGGCCAGTTCGGTGAGCGGGTAACGTTTGCTGATCGGCGTGGCGCAGTTCGAGCATCGCCCGCGTAAAAACAGATAGCTGAGTAGCGGAATGTTTTCCCACGCTCGAATCCGATGGCCACAGTCGGGGCATTCGGAATGAGGCAGTATCAGGTTATAAGTCGGGGCAGGGGCTTCGGGGGGCAAGTCCAGGACGTCATGGGCCTGCAAGCGCCATTCACGCTCAAGCATTTTCGGCAGGCGCCAGACCACCACGTTGAGGAAACTGCCGACCAGCAAACCGATCACCGATGCGGTGATCGTGAAAGCCAGCGGGTCGAGACTCAGAAATTCGTTCAAGGACATATCAGATCGCTGAGCCGAGTTGGAAAATGGGCAGGTACATCGCAACCACCAGGCCGCCGACGATAACCCCCAGCACCACCATGATGAAAGGCTCCATCAGGCTGGTCAGGTTATCGACCATGTTATCCACCTCGTCCTCGTAGAAGCTTGCGACCTTGTCGAGCATGTCGTCCAGTGCGCCAGACTCTTCGCCGATGGCCGTCATCTGGATCGCCATGGTCGGAAAGATGCCGGAGGTGCGCATGGCAAAATTCAGCTGCATGCCGGTTGAAACGTCCTGTCGGATGCGTAACACCGCTCGCTTGAACACAATGTTGCCGGTTGCGCCCGCCACTGAATCCAGAGCCTCGACCAGTGGCACGCCGGCGGCGAACGTCGTCGACAAGGTGCGGGCGTAACGGGCCACGGCGGACTTGTACATGAGCGCGCCAACCAACGGCAGTTTCAGCAGCCAGGTGTCCATTCGGTCCCGAAAGCCCGGGGACTTTTTGAAAGCATGGCGGATGCCGAAAATCAGCGCACCCAACATACCCAGCACCATCCACCACCAGGCCTGCAGGAACTCCGACAAGCCGATGACCATCACGGTGAACGCTGGCAGTTCGGCGCCAAACCCCGAGAACACCGACTCGAACTGCGGCACAACCTTGACCAGCAGAATCCCGGTCACAATGATCGCGACGAACACCACCGCCAGCGGATAGGTCATGGCTTTCTTGATCTTGGCCTTGAGGCTTTCGCTCTTTTCCTTGTAGGTCGCAACCCGTTCCAGCAGGGTATCCAGAGCGCCGGCCTGTTCGCCGGCATCCACCAGGTTGCAATACAGTTCATCGAAGTACTGGGGCTTTTTGCGCAGGGCCGCGGCGAAGCTGTTGCCGGCCGCGACTTCCTGTTTCACCTCGTCCACCAGCTTGCGCATGTTCGGGTTATCGAAGCCTTCGCTGATAATGTCGAACGATTGCAGCAACGGTACGCCGGCTTTCATCATGGTCGCCATCTGCCGGGTAAACAGGGCAATGTCCAGAGCCTTGATGCGTTTGCCGGCGTTGAAAATGGACGCGGTTTTTTTCCGCACCTTGCCCGGGTTGATCCCTTGCTTGCGTAACTGAGCCTTGATCAGCGCGGGATTCTGGCCGGTCAATTCGCCGGTCATTCTTGCGCCTTTTTTGTCGGTGCCTTCCCAGGCATATACGCTGATTTTCGCTGCTTTGACCGCCATGTTCAGTCCTTCGTGACCCGGTTGATTTCTTCAAGGCTGGTGATGCCTTGCATGGCCTTGAGCAGGCCCGAAGTACGCAGGTCGTTGAATCCGTCCTTACGCATCTGGGTGTCGATTTCCAGTGAATTGCCTTCGGCCATGATCAGCCGTTGCAGGTCAGGGGTGTTCTTTACCACTTCATAAATCCCTACTCGCCCTTTGTAGCCGTTGTTGCACTGATCGCAACCGACCGGTTCATAGATCGTGAACGAGCCGATGCGTTCCTCGGGAAAGCCTTCCTTGAGCAATGCCTCACGGGGAATCTCGATGGGCTTTTTGCAATGACTGCACAGTTTGCGCGCCAGCCGCTGGGCGATGATCAGGCTGACCGACGTCGCGATGTTGAACCCCTGAATCCCCATGTTGTGCAAGCGGGTCAGGGTTTGCGCGGCGCTGTTGGTGTGCAGGGTCGAAAGCACCATGTGCCCGGTCTGGGCAGCCTTGATGGCGATTTCGGCGGTTTCGAGATCACGGATTTCACCGACCATGATCACGTCCGGGTCCTGACGCAGAAACGAGCGCAGCGCCTGGGCGAAATCCAGTCCTTGTCTGGGATTGACGTTGACCTGGTTGATGCCTTCGATGTTGATTTCAACCGGGTCTTCGGCAGTGGAAATATTGATGTCGACGGTGTTGAGGATGTTCAGCCCGGTATACAGCGATACGGTCTTGCCCGAGCCGGTGGGGCCGGTCACCAGAATCATTCCCTGTGGCTGCTTGAGCGCGGCGATATACAGGTCTTTCTGGTCGGGTTCGTAACCGAGGGCATCGATGCCCATTTGGGCACTGGACGGGTCGAGGATCCGGATCACTACCTTCTCGCCCCACAGGGTCGGCAGGGTGTTGACCCGAAAGTCGATGGACTTGCTTTTGGACAGGCGCATCTTGATTCGCCCGTCCTGGGGTTTGCGCCGCTCGGAGATGTCGAGACTGGCCATGACCTTCAACCGCGAAGCAATGCGGTTGGCCAGTTGTGTCGGCGGCCTGGCGACCTCCCGCAGCATGCCGTCGGTGCGCATCCGCACGCGGTAGATTTTTTCATAGGGTTCGAAATGCAAATCGGAAGAACCGCTCTTGATCGCGTCGAGCAGCATCTTGTGAACGAAGCGCACCACCGGCGCGTCATCGGCGTCTTGCCCCACAAGGACGTCTTGTTTCTGCTCATCGACCGATTCGATGTCCAGCCCGTCGAGGTCGACATCGGCCATGTCTTCCAAGCCGGTGGAGTGGTTGTCGAAGAATTTTTCGATGGCGTCGCTGAGCTTGTCTTCTTCCACCAGGATGGCTTCGGTGCTCAGCCCGGTGCTGAACTGAATGTCGTTGATGGCCTGGTGATTGCTCGGGTCGGAGATTCCCACGAACAGCTTGTTACCACGCCGCCAGAGGGGCAGGGCATGGTGCTGACGGATCAGCTTCTCACTGACCAGGCCTCGGGGTTGGGTGTCCTTGTCCAGGCAGTTGAGGTCCAGCAGGGCCATGCCGAAATGCTCGGAGGCCACCTCGGCGACCTGCCAGCTTTTCAGCAGTTTGTTTTGCACCAGATAACTGACCAGCGAAATTCGATTGCGTTGGGCTTGCTGATACGCCTGTTGCGCACTTTGGTCAGTGATCAGCTCGGCCAATACCAATTGCTTGGCCAGACCGCTAAGGGCGATGTCATTCATTGGGGTTCCGGACGCAGACAGTGAATGACTTATAGCCTAGTCAAGCAATGGAGCCAAACCAGCTGGGGGGTGGTGACAAAAAGTGTCAGATAGTGCGGATCCGTGGACCAGGAAAGGTCTTTACCGCAATCTTTCGCCCAGCAGGCAGGGCCACGCGCGGCTTGGCATGACCTGTGCTGTACCTTGTTCAGATCATGAGATTCCGACTCATGCATGGAGCCTGTCTATGAAAAATCAAAATGGTTTTACCCTGATCGAACTGTTGATCGTGGTGGCGATCATCGGGATTCTGGCGACGTTTGCGTTGCCGCAGTATTCGAAGTACCAGGCGCGGGCGAAGGTCACCGCTGCGGTTGCAGAAATCTCGGCACTGAAGGTGCCTTTTGAAGACATCATCAATCAAGGCACCGATATTGCCACCCCCGCCGGGATCGGCGCGGCGAGCGCCACGGGTAATTGCACGATTTCGGCAACGGGTACCGCCTCTTCCGGTGCGGGCACTATTGGCTGCACGATTCTCAACGCACCGGGGCCGGTGCTCGGCAAAACTGTCACGCTTTCACGCACACTTGCCGGTGGCTGGACGTGCGCCACAACAGTCGATGCAGAATATGCTCCTAAAGGTTGCCCTCCCACTCCCGCCAGCTGATCCATTCATCTTGTCAATGCCTCGCGTTTAACAACGCGGGGCATTTTTTTGTTCGCTGTTTTTGGGGCGATTCAGATAATCGAGAAACCCCCAACAATTCATGGCCTTAAGCCTGCGTTAAAACCCGCATGTTGCATGTAGATAATTTCGCAGTCATGCAATTTGCATGATTCCGAAAATTACCGTTGTTACTAACTAATTGATTTATAAGCATTTATTTTTTATTGAACAGTTGGCACAGCGTTCGCACTCTCTCCAGTAACCCTGCTGACAAGACACGCAGCAGACTTTCCAGAAATACAGGAGTTACTTGTATGAAGAAGTTCGCTATCGCTGCCGCTACTGCTACCGCGTTGACCCTGACCATGGCCAACGCCGCATTTGCACAGACCACCCAAGCGACTCAGGCACCCTTGATGCTGGCCGCCGGTGAAGTCACTGAAGCGAAAGAGGATGTTTCCGATACCTGGATCACGACCAAAGTCAAAGCCGATCTGCTGACCGAAAAAGGCATTCCTGGCACTGACATCAAGGTCGAAACTAACAAAGGCGTTGTTTCCCTGTCTTCCATGACTGTTCTGACTGATGCTCAGAAAACAACCGCCGTGGCTATTGCCAAGAAAATCAAAGGTGTCAAAGCGGTTTCCGCTGATGGCCTGAAATCCGAGTAAGGCAAGGCTTCTCGCCTGGACCGGGAGAAGGTGCGGTGGACGGGCCGAGTCATACGTCTGCCGCCACTTGACGGTTCATGCGCAAGGCCACAAGGATGTGGCCATTACAGGCCCCGGCATTCGTGTCGGGACCTGTCCTATTTGCAGCAACGCATCACTTGTAGGAGCGAGGCTTGCCCGCGAAGAACGATTACGCGGTATCCCTGATGGACCGAGGTGGCTGGTTCGCCGGCAAGCCTGGCTCCTACATTAGGGAAGTGGGGCAAGCTCGATTGTTTAATTCCCACGCTTGCTGGTGATTCGAACCAACCGGTTGCCTTCAAAGCGCAGGTACTGGTACATCCCGCTATTGGGCCCGTAGGTCCATTCCTCGACCTGAAACTCTTCCCGCCGATTGGCGCTGCGCTTGTAGCCCAGCAAGTCGCGGGCAATGGGCTCTCCGCATTTTTGCAGCACCTCGCTGGTCCTGTCTCCGACGCTGATCAATTGGCTACCGCAGCGCAAGGTGTCAGCCGCCACTGCCTGGCCGGCAGCCAGCGCCAAGGCCAGGCTCAGAAGCCAGCGCGCGCTCATCATTCGGCATCCAGATGCATGGACGTGATAACCCGGCCATCGCTCTGTGCCTCGCCAAGGCTGGCGTCGATGAAGTACACACGGTCATCGGCCAACTGACCCTTTTCCACCAGATAATCCTTGATGCTGCTGGCCCGTTCTTGCCCCAGTTGACGCAATAGCACCTCGCTGGAACTCCAGAACGCGATCACGTTTTCACGCATTTTGTTGCTACGTTCTTCCTTGCCCAGATCCTTCCATTCGGCTGGCGGCTGGGTCTTGAGGCGCGTGCGGTAAATCCCTTCCAGCAGCGGGCCTTTCTCGTTGTCCGGTACGTCCAGCAACGAGGCCTGGGCCGGTACTTTGTCACCGCGGCGCTGGAGCATTTTGTAGTAGTTGTACTGGTATTCCCGCTCCAGGCGTTGCTCGGCAATCAGCGGGCCATCGCTGCTCTTGGCGGCGGTGCCTTCGATTTCCAGGCGCAGGGCCGGACGTTCCTTGAGTGCTTGGGACAGTTTGACCAGCGCGGCTTCGGCGTCTTTGCTCAGGTCACTCGAACCCGGTGCGAATGCCACGCTGCCCAAATCTTCCGAGCCACCGCCGCTGACCAGGCCGCCAATCATTTTGAACGGCGCTGCGGCGGCTTTCACGATCAGGTTGCGCAGGGTCTGCCAGACGATAGGCATGACACTGAACTGTGGGTTGTTCAGGTCGCCGCTCACCGGCAGTTCGATGGAGATCTTGCCGTCGACATCCTTGAGCAAGGCAATCGCCAGTTTCAGTGGCAGGCTAACGGCGTCCGGGCTGTCGACCTTTTCACCCAGTTGCAGCTGCTCGACCACCACTTTGTTTTCGGCCAGGAGCTGGCCATTGGTGATCTTGTAATGCAGGTCGAGGTTGAGCCGGCCCTTGCGGATACGGTAACCGGCGAACTTGCCGGAGTAGGGCGTCAGCGTGGTCAGTTCCACCCGTTTGAAACTGGTGGCGATGTCCAGGCTGGCCATCGGGTCGAACGGGTTGACCGAACCCTTGATGGTCACCGGTGCATAGCGGTCGACCTTGCCTTCGATGTCGACGCTGGCCGGTTTGGCCTGACGGCTGTCGATGGTGCCGATCTTCCCGTTGAGCTGTTGAACGGCGGTGGCGAAGTTCGGGGTCAGGCTGAAGTCGGCGAAGTTTGCCGAACCGTCATTGATGGCAACGCCGCCAATGTGGATGCCCAGCGGTTTTTCTTTTCCGGCTGCCGGTTTGGCCGAGGTTGCCGGGGGGGCGGTATCGGCGGGTTGCGGGATCAGCAGATCATCAACGTTGGTGGTGCGATCATCGTTGATCATGAAGCGCGCATAGGGCTGGAACAGGCTGACCTTGTCGATCGACAGGCTGTCGCCATGCTGATAGTTCAGGCCTTCGAGCACCAACTGTTGCCACTTGAGGAAGTCGCGGGTTTTCAGGGTGTCGAGGGTATGCAGCTGATCGACCTGGGCTTTGCCTGTGATGTTGAAGGCCAGCGGTTCGGTGCTTTTCAGATCGACCGCCAGATCACTGCCCAGCATGCCGCTGCGCAGTTCAAGACGAATGAACGGGTTGATGTAGGACTGGGCGACACGCAGGTCGATGTCTTTGGTCTGCACGTTCAGTTTGGCGCTGATCGGGGCCAGATTGACCATGCCATCTGCGCTGATCTTGCCTTGCTTGCCCACGCCGGTGTCGAGCTTGAGGTTGAAAGGAGAACCGTTGAGGCTGTCGAAATTTTGCAGGTCCAGGTTCAGCGGCCCCAGCTCCAGGGCTACCGCCGGTTGTGCCTTGCGGTCGGCCAGATGCACCTGGTAGTCACGTAGCTGCACGTCTTTGAGCAGCACCTGCCAAGGTTTGCCCGGCGCGGTCGGTTCAGGTTTCGGTGAATCGGCAGCCGCTGGAGCGCTGCTCGGTTCGGCATTGGCCTTGGCTGCCGCTTTGGACGGCTGGCTGGCGAACAGCTTTTGCCAGTCGAGTTGCCCGTCGGCTTCGAGGGCGGCCCAGGTTTCCAGTTTTTTGCTGCGAATCTTGCCGACCACTACTTGCTGTTTGGCCAGGTCCACAGTGGTTTCACTGATGTCCAGCCGCTCGAGCTTGGCCAGTGGTCGACCGTCCGGGGTCTTGATGGAGAAAGGCGCGACACTGACGGCAACGTTGCTCAGCAGCAGTTCGGTTTCTTTGGCAAGGTTGAGTTTGTAATCGGTGCTGAGGCTGACGACGCCCTCTTCAAGTGCGAGTGGCACGGCATCACGCACATAGGGCCAGAAGGATTTCATCTTCCCGTCAGTGATTTTCAGCTTACCTTCGGAGGCGATCGGGATCAGGCTGAAATTACCGGTCCAGTCGATCTGTCCACCTGCCGGGCCGACGGCGACCAATGTCATGTCGGCGCTGTCTTCGGGCAGGGTGCTGAGGTTTTTCAATTCGAAATCGAGTTTGTCGTAGAGGAACTCGATGGGTTCGCTGGGCCGTGCATCCTCGAAATGCAAGGAGCCGCCGGCCAGTTTGATCCGCTCCACGCGCAGCGGGAATGGTTGGGCGTCCGGATCGGCCGGGGTCGGTTCGCTGGCGGGGATTTTGAACAGACCGAGCAGGTTGAGTTTGCCGTCCTTGTCGAAGAGGATTTCGGTCTTGGGTTTATCCAGTTCGATATCGGACAGATGCAGCGCTTTGGTCCAGAGGCTGTCGATCTGCAGGTTGGCGTAGAGCCGTTCGAAGCCTATTTGCTCCTTGCCCGGCTCGCCAATGACCAGGCCCCAAAGGGTGACTTCAAGGCTGAACGGGTTGAGTTCGATCCGCTGAATCGTCGCCGGTGTCGTGGCGTAGTTGGCCAATTGCTGGTTGGCGATTCGCAACGCGATGCCCGGCAAAATCAGAAACCCCAGCAGGCTGTAAAGAGCCAGGGCAGTCAACAAGGCGCCGATAGCGCGAATCAATCCTTTGGGCATGTGCGGCTTCATCTGTCGGAATCGGAGTGCCTTGGAGTATGGCATGCGTTTGCGGTTCCGAAGCAACCACGCTTTATAGGATTTATCTGATTATCGGCGCGGATTTTCAGAGCTGCAGAATCAGGGTTTTCAATGGCGGCTGTTGATCCTTCGACGGGAAATCGCTGCCTGGCGTCAGCACGCTCCACTCCCGCACCGGGCGCCCGGCCTTCTCGGCGCAGCGCAGAACCTGTTCGCGCCAATCGTCCATGCTGACCTTCGCCAGGTTGTTGCAGCAGATCAGCACCCCATCCTTGGCGGTGGTCAGCAGCGCCGGTTTGAGCAGGCTTTGATAATCACGCAACAGGTCGACCGTACCGAAAGCACTCTTGGCCCAGGCCGGTGGATCGAGCAATACCAGATCGTACTGACGCGGCTCCAGGCGTTGATAACCCGGCAGTTTCTGCCCGCGGCGCTGGCTGATCGGCAGACCGGCCAATTGGCGAATGGCTGGAAAGTAATCGGACTGAATGAACTCCATTGTCGGCAATTGCGGGTTAAGCAAGCCGTTCTCACGACCGACCGCCAGATTGCCTTCGGCAAAGTCCAGGTTACACACTTCGCTCGCACCACCCGCCGCGGCGCTGAGGCCGACGCCACAGGTGTAGGCAAACAGGTTCAGCACACTTTTGTTTTGGCTGTGCGCCTTGACCCAGCCGCGAGCATTGCGCAGGTCGAGAAACAGCAACGGGTCTTGGCCGGCGTGGCGCCCGCGAACCCGGTAGTTCAGGCCCCATTCGTGGCCGACCAGATCTTGCAGGGCCGCTTCGTCGGCGCGGTAGATGGGGTCTTCGCGGTCGATGCGCGAGTTGCCACGGGAACGGTCGTTGTAGACCAGCAGCGTGTCGAAACCCAGCTGTTGATTGACGGTTTCGTGCAGTTGCAGCAGGGCGTCACGCTCCAGCGTCTGGTGAAAACTCTGTACTAATAATTGCGGACCGTAGCGGTCGATGGTCAGGCCGCCGGCGCCTTCCTGGCTGCCGTGGAACAGGCGATAGCAATCGGTGCCTTGCTGATGCAACTCGGCAAGCAGGTCCTGACGATGATCGAGGGCGGCGCGCAGCGCCTGATTCAAGGAAGACATGCTGAGCGCCTTGCAGGAGGAAATTGGGGGCGCGGAAGTTTAACAGCTTGGACGATGAAGAACCTGTACCTGTACCTGTCCCTGTAACTGTACCTGTAACTGTAACTGTAGGAGCGAGGCTTGCCCGCGAAGACGGCGGCACAGTCAACATTAATGTCGCCTGACACACCGCTTTCGCGGGCAAGCCTCGCTCCTACAGGGACAGGTTCATTGGTTCAGCCGTTGATCGATCAGCCCTTGCACCACGCTCGGGTCGGCGAGGGTCGAGGTGTCGCCCAGGCTGTCCAGTTCGTTGCAGGCGATCTTGCGCAGAATTCGTCGCATGATCTTTCCCGAACGGGTTTTGGGCAGTGCCGGAGCCCACTGGATCAAGTCCGGTTTGGCGAAGTTGCCGATTTCCTTGCTGACATGCGCCAGCAACTGTTTCTTCAGTTCGTCGTTGGGTTCGGTGCCATTCATGGGCGTGACAAAGGCATAGATGCCTTGGCCTTTGACGTCGTGGGGATAACCGACCACGGCGGCCTCGGCGATGCTGTCGTGCAGCACCAGCGCGCTTTCCACTTCGGCCGTGCCGATGCGGTGTCCGGAGACGTTGATCACGTCGTCGATGCGGCCGGTGATCCAGTAGTCGCCGTCCTCGTCGCGGCGGGCGCCATCGCCGGTGAAGTAATAGCCGGGGTAGGGCTTGAAGTAGGTTTCGATCATCCGTTTCGGGTCGCCGTAGACGCTGCGGATCTGCGCCGGCCAGCTGGATTTAATGGCCAGTATGCCGCTGCCGGCGCCTTTGATTTCCTTGCCGTGTTCATCGAGCAATACCGGTTGTACACCGAACATCGGTTGCATGGCGCAACCGGGTTTGACCCGTTGGGTGCTGACCAGCGGGCTGAGCATGATGCCGCCGGTTTCGGTTTGCCACCAGGTATCGACAATCGGGCAGCGCTGCTCGCCGACCGTGTTGAAATACCACTCCCAGGCTTCCGGATTGATCGGTTCACCGACGGTGCCGAGCAATCGCAGGCTCTCGCGGGACGTTTCCTTCAACGGTTCGGGGCCTTCACGCATCAATGCGCGCAACGCGGTTGGAGCGGTGTAGAAGATATTCACGTGGTGTTTATCGATCACCTGCCAAAAGCGTGAAGTGCTGGGGTAGCTCGGTACGCCTTCGAAAATCAGCGTGGTCGCTCCGTTGGCCAGCGGCCCGTAGACGATGTAGCTATGGCCGGTGACCCAGCCGACATCGGCGGTGCACCAGAAAACCTCACCGTCGCGATAGTCGAACACGTACTTGAAGGTCATGGCGGCTTGCAGCAAATAGCCGCCGGTGGTGTGCAGCACGCCTTTGGGTTTGCCGGTGCTGCCAGAGGTGTAGAGGATAAACAGCGGGTCTTCGGCGTCCATCGGCTCTGGCGGGCAGTCGTCGCCAACATCGCGCACCGCCTGGTGATACCAGATATCTCGATCATCGACCCAGTTGACCTGGCCTTGGGTGCGCTCGACCACGATCACGGTGTTCACGTCGGGGCAGCTTTGCAGCGCCGTGTCGACATTCTGTTTAAGCGGCACAAATTTGCTACCGCGTACGCCTTCGTCAGCCGTGATCACGGTGCGGCAATCGGCGTCGAGAATCCGGTCACGCAACGAATCCGGGGAGAAGCCGCCGAACACCACCGAATGAATCGCGCCGATCCGCGCACAGGCGAGCATGGCGTAGGCAGCTTCGGGAATCATCGGCATGTAGATGCACACGCGGTCGCCTTTCTTCACGCCACGGCTTTTGAGCACGTTGGCCAGTCGACAGACGTTGTGATGGAGTCTTTTGTAGGTGATCTGGGCGGATTCGGCGGGGTCATCGCCTTCCCAGATGATCGCGATTTGATCGCCGCGTTTTTCCAGGTGACGATCGATGCAGTTGTAACTGACGTTTAACCTTGCGCCAGCGAACCAGCTTGCCTCACCGGTTTTCAGGTCATAACGCTGGACGGTTTGCCACGGCGCGCTCCAGTCGAGAAAGCGTGTGGCCTGTTCGGCCCAGAAGGTGCTGGGATGCTCGATGGATTGGCGGTACAGGCGATGGTAGTCGTCTTGACTTAACTGTGCAGCCCGGCGGACGGCATCGGCTTGGGGAAACGTGCTGATATCGAACATGACGGTTCCTTATTCTTGTTGCGACAAGAATAAAGATGCGCCGAGTGGGGGAAGGGTTCAAGTCAGATGCCGATCGGTGTGGAAGGTGCCGGCCGTAAAATTTGTGATCGCCATAAACCAATGTGGGAGCGAGCCTGCTCGCGATGGGACATGACATTCAATGTTGATGTTGAATGTCAGACCGAAATCGCGAGCAGGCTCGCTCCCACAGGGGTAGTCGTGTGGCGTCAAATCACCCGCGGTGACGACCGCGGAAGTAGTTGATCAAGCCTTGGGTGGAAGCATCGTCGGCCGGGGTTTCTTCGCTGCCGACCAGGCGGTTGTAGACGCCTTTGCCCAGTTCCTTGCCCAGTTCCACGCCCCATTGGTCGAAGGCGTTGATGCCCCAGACCACGCTTTGCACGAAGACTTTGTGTTCGTACAGCGCCACCAGTGCGCCAAGGCGACGCGGGCTGATGCGTTCGACCACCAGGGTGTTGCTCGGACGGTTGCCCGGGATCACCTTGTGCGCGGCCAGTTTCTGCACTTCATCTTCGCTCATGCCCTTGTCACGCAACTCGGCTTCAGCCTCGGCGCGGGTCTTGCCGAGCATCAGTGCCTGGCTTTGCGACAGGCAGTTGGCGTACAGCCACTGGTGGTGGTCGGACACCGGGTTGAAGCTGACGATCGGCACGATAAAGTCGGCCGGAATCAGTTGGGTGCCTTGGTGCAGCAACTGGTGATAAGCGTGCTGGCCGTTGCAGCCGACGCCGCCCCAGATCACCGGGCCGGTATCGGTGGACACTGGCGTGCCGTCCTGGCGTACGCTCTTGCCGTTGGATTCCATGTCCAGCTGTTGCAAGTGTTTGGTGATGTTGCGCAGGTAGTGGTCGTACGGCAGGATCGCGTGGCTTTGCGCGCCCCAGAAGTTGCCGTACCAGACGCCGAGCAACGCCAGCAGTACCGGCATGTTCTGTTCGAATGGCGCGCTCTGGAAGTGCTGGTCCATGGTGTAGGCACCGGACAGCAGTTCCTTGAAATTCGACATGCCGATGGCCAATGCGATCGGCAAACCGATAGCCGACCACAGCGAGTAACGCCCGCCAACCCAATCCCACATCGGGAAGATGTTTTCTTCGCGAATACCAAACGCTACCGCCGCTGCGTTGTTGCTGGAAACGGCGATGAAGTGACGATACAGCTCGGCTTCCGAACCGCCCTGAGCCAGATACCAGGCGCGTGCTGCCTGGGCGTTTTTCAGGGTTTCGAGGGTATTGAAGGATTTCGACGAGACGATGAACAGCGTGGTCTCGGCGCGCAGCTTCATGGTCAGTTCGTGGAATTCACTGCCGTCGATGTTCGCCAGGTAATGGCAGCGCACGCCTTTCTGGGCGTAGGACAACAGCGCTTCGGACACCAGTTCAGGGCCAAGGAACGAGCCACCGATGCCGATGTTGACCACGTCGGTGATCGGCTTCTCGGTGTAACCGCGCCACAAACCATCGTGGATGCGGCCCACGAGGTCGGTGATCTGGTTCAGCACTTTATGCACGTCGGGCATCACGTTGACGCCGTTGACCGACAGCTTGTCGCCCACCGGGCGGCGCAGTGCGGTGTGCAGGGCTGGACGTCCTTCGGAAGCGTTGACGATCTCGCCTGCGAACAGCGCTTTGATCGCGCCCTGCAGATCGACTTCGTTGGCCAGGCCCACCAGCAGGTTGCGGGTCTCGGCGTTGATCAGGTTTTTCGAGTAGTCGAGAAACAGGCCGCAGCTGCTGAGGGTGAATTGAGTAAAACGCTGCGGATCGGCATTAAAGGCTTCGCGCATGCTGAAATCCTGCATGGCTTGGCGGTGGTCATTCAGCGCTTGCCAGGCGGGCAGAGCGGTAACGTCGTGAGGGGTGCGGTAATACGCCATCGCTGCGGTTTTCCTTTTTACTTGAACGGCCTTTTGAACACGATAAATACCGGAGCGCCGTGGGCGGGCGTCCGGTCAACTGCGTCGACACGATTTCATGGCGCAGGGCGAACACAGTAAACCTCGCGCCACAATCTGTCTTGACTTTGTCTGACCTGCTCCCGGTACTTTTTTAACATTTAAACAGGGAGCGGTCCGACAAACGGAAGACAGACAGAGGAACGGTTCGATCAGGCGACCTGAACCGGAATGGCATTACTGGTGTGGCTCAACTCGTTACCCGGCGCCATGTAGAGCATGCGCGGCTTGAAGTTGAGCAGCTCGGCTTCGCTGTAATGGGCGTAAGCGCAGATGATCACGCGGTCGCCGACCTTGGCCTTGTGCGCCGCGGCTCCGTTGACCGAAATCATGCGCGAACCTTCTTCGCCACGAATCGCATAAGTGGTGAAGCGTTCGCCGTTGTCGATGTTATAGATCTGGATCTGTTCGTACTCACGGATGCCGGACAGGTCCAGCCATTCACCGTCGATGGCGCAAGAGCCTTCGTAATCGAGTACAGCGTGGGTAACTTCGGCGCGATGCAGCTTGGCCTTGAGCATGATGGCGTGCATGAGTGTTTCCCCAGGTCGGAATCGAACGGCGGGCAGTTTGCCCGAAGGCATGAAGGGCGGCAATACGATGTGGAAATTGACCCAGGACCCATGTGGGAGCGGGCCTGTGGCGAGGGGGCTTGCCCCCGTGAGTGCATGGCACTCACAAGGTCGTGGGTACAACAGAGATTTTGGGGCTGCTTCGCTGCCCAACGGGGGCAAGCCCCCTCGCCACAGGCCTGCCCCACATTTTTTGCGGTGTCTAGAGGAGGGCGTCGAGGTTCAGATGCAGGTTGTCGATCAACCGCGTCGTGCCCAGGAACGCTGCCACCAGAATCACCAGGTCCCGATCTTGCGCCGTCGCCGGTCGCAAGGTCAGCGCATGGCGAATTTCCAGATAGTCCACTCGCAGACCGGCGGCTTCGAGCTGCTTGATCTGCTCGTTGATCAGTGTCGGGTAATCGCGCTCGCCCTGTTTGATTGCATCGGCAATATGGGTCAGGGTGCGATAGACCACCGGCGCGATGGCCCGCTGTTCTTCGCTGAGGAAACCATTGCGCGACGACAGCGCCAGACCGTCGGCGGCCCGGACGGTAGGCTCGCCGATAATCTGGATCGGCATGTTCAAGTCATGCACCAGGGCGCGAATCACCGCCAGTTGCTGGAAGTCTTTCTGGCCGAAGATCGCCAGGTCCGGCTGGACCATATTGAACAGCTTGCTGACGACGGTCGCCACGCCTTCGAAATGCCCCGGACGGCTGGCGCCGCACAGGCCCTCGGACAGTTGTGGGACGCTGACGCGGGTCTGGCCGGCCATGCCATCGGGGTATATTTCTTCGACGGTGGGTGCGAACAGCAAATGGCAACCGGCCTGAAGCAGTTTCTCCTGATCGGCGGCCAGGGTTCGCGGGTATTTGTCGAGGTCTTCACCGGCGCCGAACTGCAGCGGGTTGACGAAAATGCTTGCGACCACGAAATCCACCCGCTGGGTGGCTTTGGTAATCAGCGCGATATGCCCGCTGTGCAGGTTGCCCATGGTCGGCACAAAGCCGATACGTTTGCCTTCACTACGGGCGCGGGCCACGGCGGCCCGCAGTTCACGTACGGTTTTTACGGTGTTCATGCAGAGAATCCGTGTTCGATGCCAGGGAAAGTCGCCGCTTTGACTTCAGTGACGTAGGCGCTCAAGGCTGCCTGGACGCTGGTTTGGCCGGTCATGAAATTCTTCACGAATTTCGGCACGCGGCCGGTAATGGACAAGCCCAGCATGTCGTGCAAGACCAGCACCTGGCCGTCGGTGCCACTGCCGGCGCCGATACCGATTACCGGGATCTTCACCGCCTGGGAAATTTCTTCGGCCAGTTCGCTGGGCACACATTCGAGCAGCAGCATGGCCGCGCCAGCCTGTTCCAGGGAAATCGCGTCGGCACGCATCTGCCGCGCCTGATTTTCGTTGCGGCCCTGGACTTTATAGCCGCCGAGAATGTTGACCGATTGCGGCGTCAGCCCCATGTGCGCACACACCGGGATGCCACGTTCGGCCAGCAGACGGATCGAATCCGCGAGCCACAATGCGCCTTCAACCTTGACCATATGCGCACCGGCCTGCATCAACAGGGCGCTGT
Organism: Pseudomonas sp. Tn43; assembly: GCF_014192635.1. Lineage (NCBI taxonomy): Bacteria > Pseudomonadati > Pseudomonadota > Gammaproteobacteria > Pseudomonadales > Pseudomonadaceae > Pseudomonas > Pseudomonas sp. Tn43. The sequence goes on along the minus strand of NZ_JACHYG010000008.1, from coordinate 28,154 downwards.
TGGTCATGGTTTGTTCGATAGTGGCGTAGGCCATGAACGGCAGATCAGCGAGGATCAAGGCATCGGTGTTGCCACGTTTGACGGCTGCCACGTGGTAGGCCATTTCGGCAGTGGTCACCGGCAGGGTACTGTCGTGACCCTGCAAAACCATGCCGAGGGAGTCGCCCACCAGCAGCACTTCAACCCCGGCCTCATTACAGGCATGGGCGAAGGTCGCGTCATAGCAGGTCAGCATGGTGATCTTTTCACCTTTCTGCTTGAGGCTCTGGAGCGTGGTCAGGGTGATGGCTGGCATGAAAAAATCCTCATTACAGGCGCTATGGAAACTACTGCGAGTAACGCGCGTGATTCGTCATTTATACAGGCGCACCTTCTTTCGTGGTGCTTGTAAGGCCTGGATTGCGCCCTTTGGCGCCGCGTTGGCGGCAGCGGGACGCCTATAGTCGTGAGGAGAACCCGGGAAGTCAATTGCGTGTGTTACCGCATTGTTACGCATGGGGTGTTACCGGCGTAACTGATGCGATTCAGCAGATTTTTGCTGCTGCACATCTTTGATACGACAGAAACCATTGTGGGAGCGGGCTTGCCCGCGATGGCGGACTGTCAGTCAACATTGATGTTGAATGTAAAGTCGCTATCGCGGGCAAGCCCGCTCCCACAAGGTTTTTGTCAATTTTGAGAGAGGCGTTCCAACCCGACGAACGGACAGTCGGCGAGTAATGCTGCGAGGCTACGGCCATCGGCCAGGCGCAGATCAGCCGGTGCCAGCTCGGCCAGCGGATAGAGCACAAAGGCTCGTTCCTGCAGATGATAGTGGGGGATTTTCAGGCGAGGTTCGTCGATCAGGCGATCGCCGAACAGCACGATGTCCAGGTCCAGCGTGCGTGGCCCCCAGCGTTCAAGGCGCTCGCGGCCCTGGTCGTTCTCGATGGCTTGCAGCGCATCAAGCAGGTCGAGCGGCGTGAGGCGGCTGTCGAGCGCGGCGACGGCGTTGGTATAGCGCGGTTGGCCGGGCAGCAGCGAGTCGCTTTGATAAAACCCGGAAACCCCGACCAGTTCGGTTTGCGGCAATCGCGCAAGCGCTTCGACAGCGCTACGCAACTGTTCGGCGGGATCAGCCAGATTGCTGCCCATGCCGATATAGACGCGTTCCATGGCTTATTCGCCTGTAACGCTCGGTGCGCCGGCAGCGCGCTTGCGCTTGGCACCGCCGCTGCGGCGACGTTTGCGGGGAGCGCCGGTACCGTCTTCCTTGCCACTCAAGTCGCGGATCATGTCCCGGCGTTCGCTGTCATTGGCATCCTGATAGTCGGTCCACCATTCGCCCAGGCCATCGGTCTGCTCACCGGCGCTTTCACGCAGCAGCAGGAAGTCGTAACCGGCACGGAACCGCGGATTGTCCAGTAACAGATCGGCGCGTTTGCCGCTGCGCCGTGGCAAGCGCTCCTGCATGTCCCAGATCTCGCGGATCGGCATAGTGAAGCGTTTCGGAATGGCGATGCGCTGGCACTGCTCGGCGATCAATTCGTGAGCGGCTTCCTGCATCGCCGGAATCGGCGGCATGCCGCGTTCCTGCAGACGCAACACACGGGCCGGCAGGGCAGGCCAGAGCAGGGCGGCAAACAGGAACGCCGGGGTGACCGGTTTGTTCTGTTTGATTCGCAGGTCTGTGTTGATCAGCGCTTCACTGATCAGCGTGTGGGTGTAGGTCGGGCTGTATTCCAACGCCGCCGCACTCGCCGGGAACAGCGGATCGAACAGCTGCAGGTCGACCAGCATTTCGAAGGTGTCCGCGGCATAGCCGGACAGGAACAGCTTGAGCACTTCTTCGAACAGACGAGCCGAGGGGATTTCACGCAACAACGGCGCCAGTTCGCGAATGGGCGTGGCGCTGTGTTTTTCGATGCCGAAATTAAGCTTGGCGGCGAACCGCACGGCCCGCAGCATCCGCACCGGGTCTTCCTGGTAACGTTGCTTCGGATCGCCGATCAGGCGGATCAGGTGATTGCGGATGTCGTGTACGCCGTTGGCGTAATCGAGAATGCGCTCGCTGACTGGATCGTAATATAAGGCGTTGATGGTGAAGTCGCGGCGTTGCGCGTCTTCTTCCAGGGTGCCGTAGACGTTGTCGCGCAAAATGCGCCCGCTTTCATTGCGAGACGATTGGTTGCTGTCTTCGTCTTCGTCGTTTTGCGGGTGATTGGCGCGAAAGGTCGCGACTTCAATGATTTCGCGGCCAAAGTGGATATGCACCAGTTTGAAACGCCGACCGATGATCCGCGCGTTGCGGAATTCAGCGCGTACCTGTTCAGGCGTGGCGCTGGTGGCGACGTCGAAATCTTTCGGCGTGATGCCGAGCAGCATGTCACGCACACAGCCGCCGACCAGGTAAGCCTGGTAACCGGCGTTCTGCAGGCGTTCGACGATATTCACCGCGTAACGGCTGAATTGTGCCTTTTGCAACGAATGTTGGCCGCTGTTGAGCACTTCAGGCGTACTGCGAATGTGTTGCGTGTGACGCTTGGGAGAACGGAATGACTGGAACAACTTCTTCAGCATGGGATGCACTGTTTGAAGGAATGTTCGGCCATAACGAAGAATGACCGCATGATGGGCGGGGATTCTAGCATTTAGTCAGGGGATGGTGTAGGACACAGCAGATTTGAGCTGCAAGTCGCAAGCCGCAAGCTACAGGAGGGGAGGTTTTTCAAATCGCAGAAACCACAAGGGGAGCCGAAGCTCCCCAAGAAGTAGTTGCATGCTCTATTTTTATTATTGGTTTCGGGCTTCTTGTTTTTGTTGAGCGCCCTCGCCATGAAGTTTTCCTTCATGACCCTCCCAATCGGGAGCCAAGAGCAAACGGATTGCTTTGGTCGCTGTGTTGCTGTGATCGTTCGATCCAACCAGTTCAGGCACTGTCTCGGGACAGTTTTTATTGTTCTCGGCCTGGTCGTGGGGCAAGCCCCAAATGCAACGCCTCTCCAAAAGAATCAGTTAGCTACGCCTCTCGCCGTCTTGTTTTTATTGTGCGTGAGTCGATACGTCTTATTTTTATTGTCTTGTTCATTGCTTGTTATTGTTCTTGTACTGAACATATAGCAGGGTGCGTGCCAACTTTTGTGAAACCCAGTAAAACAAGGGGTTAGGCGGGCTGATGAGATGATTGGGGGCCAAAAAAAGCCGGGGCTTCGTTACCGTAAGCCCCGGCTTCTGTTACGTGAAAAAGCTGAGGTAACAGTTTTTTCACAATGTCATGTGTTACCCGCACATGCGACAGGTGCGGTTCAGCTCTCGCTGGCCACGCCGGTCTTGCGCCGCGGAATGCCCAGGCGCTGACGGCGTTCCCACAGGCATTTGCGACTGACCCCGAGTTTGCGGGCCAGTTCGGTTTCGGTCATGTGGTCCTGATGCTCGAGGACGAAATGCTGGAAGTAGTCTTCCAGGGACAAATCTTCAGTCGGTTCATGGCTGGTGTTACCGGCGCCATTGCCCTGCTGGGGCGCCAGACCGATGAAATCATCGTCTTCCAGATCGCTCAATTCGATATCGATGCCCAACAGCTCTGCGGAAATCTCCGGGCTTTCGCACAGAATCACTGCACGTTCGACCGCGTTTTCCAGCTCACGAACATTGCCCGGCCATGAGTAATGTCGAATGGCCTGTTCGGCATCAGCAGCAAATCTCAAATCGGTACGGCCAATCCGAGCGCTCTGTCGCGCGAGGAATGCAGTGGCGATTTCATTGACGTCCGCGCCGCGCTCACGCAAGGCCGGCAGTTTCAGGGCGATTACGTGAAGGCGGTAATACAGGTCTTCACGGAACTGGCCAATCTTCGCCAGGCTCTTGAGGTCCCGGTGTGTCGCAGCAATCAGGCGTACGTCGACCTTCTGCGACTGCACCGAACCGACCCGGCGGATTTCCCCTTCCTGCAACACGCGCAGCAGACGTGCCTGGGCTTCCAGCGGCAATTCGCCGATTTCATCGAGGAACAAGGTGCCGCCGTCCGCTGCTTCCACCAACCCGGCACGCCCGGCACTGGCGCCGGTAAACGCGCCTTTTTCGTGGCCGAACAGTTCGGACTCGATCAGGCTTTCCGGAATGGCCGCGCAGTTCACCGAAATCATCGGCGCCTTGGCACGTTTGGACAGGTTGTGCAGGGCACGTGCTACCAGTTCTTTACCGGTACCGGATTCGCCCTGGATCAGGACATTGGAATCGGTTGGCGCGACTTTGCGGATCTTGCTGTACAGGTCCTGCATCGGCGGACACGAGCCGATAATGCCGATTTCGCCGTTGCTGTTGTCGACACCGTTTTTTGCGGCGCCATTGCTCGTTTTGCCGACGACCGGTTCACCGCTGGCTTGTTGCGCCGATTGCCGGTCTCGCAGGATTCGCGCGACCGCCTGGAGCATTTCGTCGTGATCGAAAGGCTTGGCGATGTAATCCACCGCGCCCATTTTCATGGAATCGACGGCCGAACGCAGGCTGGCGTAACTGGTCATGATCAGCACCGGGGTGCCTTGGCCAAGTTTGATCAACTCGGTACCGGGTGCGCCCGGCAGACGCAGGTCGCTGACGATCAAGTCAAACGTGGGGATGCTGAAACGCTCTTGTGCTTCCTGCACGGATCCGGCTTCGCTGACCTGGTACTGGTTACGTTCCAGCAGACGGCGCAAGGCGGAGCGGATAATTGTTTCGTCTTCGACGATCAAAATGTGCGGCATTGATTCGATACTCTCGACGGTCTCAGTTCACAGCGGACGTCGCTTCGACATGACGCGGCAAAGTTACCCGGATACGGGTGCCGCGTTGGCTTTGAACATCAGCCGGGCTGTCGATGGTGATTTGTCCATAATGCTCTTCAACGATGGAATAGACCAGTGCAAGGCCCAGACCGGTGCCTTCGCCAGGGTCCTTGGTGGTGAAGAAAGGTTCGAATAGTCGGTCCATGATGTTCGAGGGGATACCACTGCCTTCGTCTTCGACGATCAGATCGACCGTGTGTTCGCCGGCTTCGCTTTTAACGCGCACTGCGCTGCCCGGAGGCGAGGCGTCGCGGGCGTTTGAGAGCAGATTGATCAATACCTGGGCAAGCCGCTGCGGGTCACCTTCTACCCAGTGGTCGGGGTCGCACAGGTTGTAGAACTGTACTTCGAAATTGCGCCGGTTCAAGGCCAGCAGGCCGATGGCATCCTGGGCCACTTCCGCCAGACAGACGGGCTCGTCACTGTGCTGGTAACTGCCGGCGTGGGCGAAGCTCATCAGCGACTGAACAATGCGGGACACGCGTTTGGTCTGCTCGAGGATCTGCCCGCTGATTTCCGTGAGTTCGGTGTCGTCCTCGCGTTCTTCACGCAAATTCTGCGCAAGACAGGCAATGCCGGTGATCGGGTTGCCGATTTCATGGGCCACGCCGGCCGCCAGTCGACCGATGCTGGCCAGGCGCTCGGAGTGCACCAGTTTGTCTTCGAGCATCTGGGTTTCGGTCAAGTCTTCTACCAGCAGCACCAGGCCGCTGTTACCCGGCGCCAGCGGCTCATCAATCGCCGCTTTGTGCAGGTTCAGCCAGCGCGTCTGACCGTCGAGGGCCAAGTGCTGTTTATGCAAATGCTCGTCCGGCAGGTTGATGAAACCTTGCAGCAGCTCTTTCCAAGGATCGGCAATGGTGCTCAAGCGCGAACCGACCACACGCTGCGCGGCAATCCCGGTCAGTTCCTCCATGGCTTTGTTCCACATGAGGATTTCCTGATCCTTGGCCAGCGAGCAGACGCCCATCGGCAATTCCTGCAAGGTCTGGCGGTGGTAGCGGCGCAAGGCATCGAGTTCGGCGGCAAGACCGGTGAGGCGCGAGTGGTAGTCCTCGAGGCGGCTTTCGATGAAGTGGATGTCTTCAGTGACGTAGTTTTCGCCGCCAGCCTTGTAGGGCAGGAAGGTTTCGACCATATCCTGCGCCACGCTCGGTCCCATCAGGCCGGAAAGGTTGGCTTCGATACGGTCCCGCAGACGGCGCAAGGCGTATGGCCGGCGTTCGTCGAACGGTAGATAGAGATCACGCAGCGCCTGTTCGACTTCTTTCTGCGCAGCCTTGGCGCCCAATGGTTTTGCAAGCTGCGTGGCAAATTCCTGAGGCGAGGCGGCATGCAGTTCGCGGCGTTGCGGGCGGCGAACGTTATCCACGGCGCAGGCTTCGGCGGCGCTGGCCTCTTCGGGGCTGGCGTTGGTGAACAACGAAATCAGGGTGAACATCAGCACGTTGGCGGCCAGCGAGGCAATTGCTGCCATGTGCCAGCTGGTGTCGTCCAGTACGTAGATCATGTTCAGCAGTGGAATGTAGAAGCCCTGCAGATTGCCGACCAGCGGCAGCAGCATGGTGACCAGCCACACCAGAATGCCCGCCAGCAGGCCGGCGATGAAGCCGCGACGGTTGGCGGTCGGCCAGTACAGCACCGACAACACGCCCGGCAGGAACTGCAACGTGGCAACGAAAGCGACGATGCCGAGGTTGGCCAGGTCCTGCTCGGCGCCCAGCATCAGGTAAAAACCGTAACCGGCCATGATGATGGCGACGATCAGCGCCCGGCGGGTCCATTTCAGCCAACGGTAGATATTGCCCTCGGCGGGCGGCTGATAGAGCGGCAGCACCAGATGGTTCAGCGCCATCCCGGACAACGCCAACGTAGTGACGATGATCAGGCCGCTGGCCGCCGACAATCCGCCGACATACGCCAACAGCGCCAGAGCTTTGCTGTTGGCGGCGATGCCAATGCCCAGGGTGAAATATTCCGGATTGGTCGTGGCGCCCAGTTTCAGCCCGGCCCAGAGGATCAGCGGCACCGCGAGGCTCATCAACAGCAGAAACAGCGGCAGACCCCAACTCGCACTGACCAGCGAGCGTGGGTTGAGGTTTTCGGTAAAGGTCATGTGATACATGTGCGGCATCACGATCGCCGAGGCGAAGAACACCAGCAGCAGCGTGCGCCATGGGCCTTCCTGCAATGGTGTGTGCAGGGCGGCGAGGGCGGTCTGGTTTTGCAGCAGCCACAGTTCCAGCTGTTGCGGGCCGTCGAACACGCCATACAGCGCATACAGACCGACGCCGCCAAGCGCAATCAGCTTGATCACCGACTCGAAGGCAATCGCGAACACCAGGCCTTCATGTTTCTCGCGGGTAGCGATGTGGCGTGAGCCGAAGAAAATCGTGAACAGTGTAATCAGTGCGCAGAAGCTCAAGGCCACGCGATGCTGCACCGGCTCGCGGGTGAGGATGCTGATGGAGTCGGCCACTGCCTGAATCTGCAACGCCAGCAACGGCAGCACGCCGATCAGCATGAAAATTGTGGTCAGTGCACCGGCCCAGGTGCTGCGGAAACGAAACGCAAACAAGTCAGCCAGGGATGAGAGCTGATAAGTGCGGGTGATTTTCAGGATCGGGTACAAAAGCACCGGCGCCAGCAGGAAGGCCCCGGAAACCCCGAGGTAGCTGGACAGAAAGCCATAGCCGTACTGATAAGCCAGGCCCACCGTGCCGTAAAACGCCCAGGCACTGGCGTAGACGCCCAGCGACAGGGTGTACGTCAGCGGGTGGCGAATGATCGCCCGGGGGATCATGCCCCGTTCGCTGATCCAGGCCACGCCGAACAGCACCGCCAGGTACGCGGCGCTGATCAGGATCATCTGGGTCAGGCTAAAGCTCATCAGCATCTTTTTGGCTCTGCAGGATGAAGGTCACGACAATCAGAATCAGCCAGAGCAAATAAGGGCGATACCAGGCGCCCGTGGCGTCGATCCACCAATCCATGATGGCCGGGGAGAACAGATAAATCCCCACTACCAGGAGCAGGACCAAGCGATAGATGTACATCCCGGCCTCTCTTTTTTATGCGCGTGCCCGAAAACGTGCGGCGATGGTAACGGATGGGCGCGCCACTGCAAGCGGCATCACTGCAATTGCGCTTCGGGCAACGTCAGTGTGCGCGGGATCAGCGCTGCATCCCAGTGGGCAATTCCCCAGTTCAGCACTTGCCGTGGCGTGGCGTCATTCAGTTCGGTCGCAGGCTTGTGCCCCAGCGCGCGCAATGCGCGCAGCAACAGTGGCGTGGCCTGATCTTCGGTCAGCGGCGGCGATCGATAGGATTTGCCGAGTTTGTGGCCGTCAGGCTGGGTAATCAGCGGGATGTGCAGGTAGCGCGGTTGCGGCAGGCCCAGCAGTTCTTGCAGATAGAGTTGGCGCGGCGTGGAATCCAGCAGATCGGCGCCGCGCACGATATCGGTGATGCCTTGCCTGGCGTCGTCCAGCACCACTGCCAATTGATAGGCGTAAAGCCCATCGCGGCGGCGGATCACGAAATCACCCACCTCCCGCCCCAGATGTTGACGGAACTCGCCCTGCACCCGGTCGATGAAGTGGTATTCCAGTTCCGGCACGCGCAGGCGGATCGCGGCGTTTTCGGTGCCGTGCCCCGCGTTGCGGCAGAATCCGGGATAGATGCCGTGATACGGTTCCAATTGCTTGCGTGAACAGGTACAGGCGTAGGCCAGGCCCTGATTGAACAGGCGATTGATGACTTCGTCATAGGCCGCGTGCCGGTCACTCTGTCGGACCATGTCGCCATCCCACTCGAACCCGTAGCTTTCCAGCGCCTTGAGAATCGCCGCTTGAGCGCCGGGTTCTTCGCGGGGCGGATCGAGATCTTCCATGCGCACCAACCAGCGGCCGCCGACCGAACGGGCATCAAGGTAGGAGGCCAGTGCTGCGACCAGCGAACCGAAATGCAAATGCCCGCTGGGGGTGGGGGCGAAGCGGCCGATGTAGGCAGGGGAGGCGATGGCGGTCATAAGGGCGATGTCAGGCTGTTTAATCGTTTTGAGCATGGCTTGAAGCCGCCTTCGCGAGCAAGCTCAGCTCCTACAGGAAATTGCGCTGCCTTTGTAGGAGCGAAGCTTGCTCGCGAAGGCAATTTCAAGACGCAACAAATCAGCAAATGTCAGAAACAAAAAACGGAGCGTTCGCACGCTCCGTTCTTCGTTCAAGTGGCCAGGATTACTTGCCGACTTGTTTTTCCTTGATTTCCGCCAGGGTCTTGCAATCAACGCACATGTCGGCGGTAGGGCGGGCTTCCAGTCGCTTGACGCCGATTTCGACGCCACAGGATTCGCACCAACCGTATTCTTCGTCTTCGATCAATTGCAGGGTTTTGTCGATTTTCTTGATCAACTTGCGCTCGCGATCGCGGGCGCGCAATTCGAGGCTGAATTCCTCTTCCTGGCTGGCACGATCTGCCGGGTCAGGGAAGTTGGCCGCTTCGTCTTTCATGTGATCAACAGTACGGTCGACTTCCTGCATCAAGTCCTGTTTCCACTTGTTCAGGATCTTGGTGAAGTGAGCGCGCATGGGCTTGCCCATATACTCTTCGCCCTTCACTTCTTTGTAGGGTTCGAAGCCGCTGATCGACTGGTTTTGCTGTTGCTTTGCTTGGGTGGGCATGAAATGGACCGCCTCTACTCTTGTAATCCATTGCGCAGGATTGCTCCATCACCGACACCTGCCGGCCCTGCGGCTGCAAGCGGGCGAACTTACCAGATCAAATCGGACCGCGCTACTCCCGGATGTCGAGCCCGTAGCCCGTGGCGCTTGCAAAATATTGCAAAGCCTTGCCTGGTGGCTCTGGAGACCTGATCAATTATTGATTTTAGTCAAACCTGGAGCATACGCTTGAATCGTTTGAGACCCACGTTATATGGGCTCTGACCGCTTTAGGTTCTCGCTCGTTCCCGGGCTTGGGTAGAATCGATTCTTTTCCCGTTGTAAGGAAGGCTAATGGCTCTGTCCTACAGTGCGCGCAGTCGCGCTATCGAACCGTTTCACGTCATGGCCCTGCTGGCACGGGCCAACGAGTTGCAAGCAGCCGGCCACGACGTGATTCACCTGGAAATCGGCGAGCCGGACTTCACTACCGCCGAGCCGATCATCCAGGCTGGCCAGGCCGCGCTGGCGGCGGGGAAAACCCGTTATACCGCCGCACGCGGCATTCCCGAGCTGCGTGAAGCCCTTTCGGGCTTTTATCAGCAACGCTACGGGCTGAACATCGATCCGCAACGAATTCTCATCACGCCCGGCGGTTCAGGCGCGTTGCTGTTGGCCAGCGCCTTGCTGGTGGACCCGGGCAAGCACTGGCTGCTGGCAGACCCGGGCTACCCGTGCAACCGGCATTTCCTGCGATTGGTGGAGGGCGCGGCGCAACTGGTGCCGGTCGGCCCAGACGTGCGTTATCAACTGACTCCGGACCTGATCGCGCGTCACTGGGATCACGACAGTGTCGGCGCCTTGGTGGCATCGCCGGCCAACCCGACCGGGACCATCCTGACCCGCAACGAGTTGGCCGGGCTCTCTGCAGCGATCAAGGCCCGCCACGGCCATTTGGTGGTCGACGAGATTTACCATGGCCTGACTTACGGCACGGAGGCGGCCAGCGTGCTGGAAGTCGATGACAGCGCCTTCGTCCTTAATAGTTTTTCCAAGTATTTCGGCATGACCGGCTGGCGTCTCGGTTGGCTGGTTGCGCCGGAAGCGGCGGTCGGAGAGCTGGAGAAACTCGCCCAAAACCTCTACATCAGTGCCCCGAGCATGGCCCAGCACGCTGCATTGGCTTGCTTCGAACCGGCCACTATCCAGATTTTCGAGGAGCGCCGCGCCGAGTTCGGCCGACGCCGTGATTTCCTGCTGCCCGCCCTGCGTGAATTGGGTTTCGGTATCGCCGTAGAGCCGGAAGGCGCATTCTATTTGTACGCCGATATCAGCAAATTCGGCGGCGATGCCTTCGCGTTCTGCCGGCATTTCCTCGAAACCGAGCACGTAGCGATCACGCCGGGCCTGGATTTCGGGCGTTATCAGGCGGGGCATCATGTGCGGTTTGCCTATACCCAAAGCCTTCCACGCCTGCAGGAAGCAGTCGAACGGATCGCTCGCGGCTTGCGCAGTTGGCAAGGCTGATGCGATTTCATCCTCCTCTCGAAGAAGGTCGCTTGATTCGTCGTTACAAGCGTTTTCTCGCTGATATCGAAACCGTTGGCGGCGAGTTGCTGACCATTCACTGTCCAAACACCGGTTCTATGCTTAATTGCCAGGTCGAAGGCGGGCAGGTCTGGTTCAGCCGTTCCAACGATCCCAAACGTAAATTGCCCGGCACCTGGGAAGTCGGAGAAACCCCACAAGGGCGATTGTTTTGCGTAAACACCGGGCGCGCCAACGGTTTGATCGAGGAGGCGTTGCGGGCCAATGTCATCACCGAACTGAACGGCTTTACCGAACTGAAGCGCGAAGTGGCCTACGGTCAGGAAAGCAGCCGCATCGATTTCTGTCTCGATTACCCGAGCGGGCCCGCCTATGTAGAGGTCAAAAGTGTCACCCTGGGCTTCGATGGCTCGTTGGTGGCGGCATTTCCCGATGCCGTGACCCAGCGCGGGGCCAAGCATTTGCGCGAGCTGGCGCATTTGGCCCGGGACGGAATTCGTGCGGTGCAGCTGTATTGCGTGAACCTGACCGGCATCGACTCCGTACGTCCTGCTGAAGAAATCGATTCGGCCTACGCGGCGGCGTTACGCGAAGCGGTGGCGTGTGGGGTTGAAGTGCTGGCCTATGGCGTGCACTTGACCCACGAAGAGATGGTGGTCGATCGGCGCCTGGAGGTGCTGTTAAACGGTTAGCCAGATCCCTTGCGCGTCTTCGAGGCAGGGGACGGTGGTCAGGGATTGCCCGGCGCACGGGCCAGCAACGCATTCGCCGTCTTCGATCAGAAACAGCGCGCCATGGGTGGCGCACTGGATCAGGCTGTTGCTGGGGTCGAGAAACTGGTCGGGCTTCCATTCCAGTTCGACGCCCCGGTGCGGGCAGCGATTTTCATACACATACACCCGGCCGCCCCGGCGCACGGCCAGGAGTTTCTGACCGTCGACGTCGAAACCGCGACTGCTGGCATCAGCCAATTCGGCGCCAGCGCAAAGAAACTTCATGTCTATCCTCAAGTCTCGCCGCTCGTGACCGGAGAGGTCCGAACTTGACGTTCAAATGCAAGCAACTATCAAATGGCCGCTCACCCACAGGGCGATTGCCGGATGCCGAGGATACTTGGCCTGTTCTCTCGATGCCCGGCAAAACTTTCAAGGAAGCTGTTTATGCGTCTGAGTACGACCGGCCAATGACCCTTCTGGTTAAACCTCGCGCGTTGTTCATTGGCCTGAGCCTGCTGTGTTTGCTGGCGATCTGGTTGTCGCTGGCGTTGGGGCCGGTGAGTTTGCCGTTATCCGACACGTTATGCGCGGCGTTGCGGCTGCTGGGTTTACCCATCGCGCCCGACGGGTTGGAGCAGGCCGAGCTGATCCTAGGACAGATTCGCTTGCCACGAACCTTGCTGGGCCTGGCGGTGGGCGGCGTTTTGGCGTTGTCTGGGGTGGCAATGCAGGGCCTGTTTCGTAACCCTCTGGCCGATCCGGGATTGGTGGGTGTCTCCAGCGGCGCGGCTTTGGGGGCAGCCATCGCGATTGTCAGCGGCTCGGTGTTCGGCGGTCTGCCTGAATCCTTCGGGCCTTACCTGTTATCGGTGTGCGCGTTTCTCGGTGGGCTGGGTGTAACGGCGCTGGTCTATCGACTGGGGCGGCGCAATGGCCAGACCAACGTCGCCACCATGCTGCTGGCCGGTATTGCATTGACTGCACTGGCCGGTTCGGCGGTCGGGTTGTTCACCTACCTGGCGGATGACGCGACCCTGCGCACGTTGACGTTCTGGAACCTGGGCAGCCTTAACGGCGCCAGTTATTCACGACTTTGGCCATTGCTGCTGGTGAGCATCGGTGTGGCGCTGTGGCTGCCGCGACGGGCCAAGGCCTTGAATGCATTGTTACTGGGGGAGTCAGAGGCCGGTCACTTGGGTATTGATGTCGAAAGGCTTAAGCGTGAACTGGTGTTCTGCACGGCACTGGGCGTCGGTGCGGCGGTCGCGGCAGCGGGGATGATCGGCTTCGTCGGTCTGGTGGTACCGCATCTGGTGCGACTGCTGGCTGGCCCTGATCATCGGGTGCTGTTGCCGGCGTCTCTATTGGCGGGGGGCAGTTTATTGTTGTTCGCAGATCTCGTGGCGCGGCTGGCCCTGGCGCCGGCCGAGTTGCCGATCGGGATTGTCACGGCCCTCATAGGGGCTCCGTTCTTTCTGTATTTACTGCTCAGAGGGCGTGCCTGATGTTGCGCACGCAAAATCTGCAAATCCGGCGCGGTCGAAAGATTGTCCTTACGGGCATCACCCTTGAACTCAAACCGGGCACAGTCCTCGGCGTGCTCGGGCCCAACGGTGCCGGCAAAAGCACGTTGCTCGGCGCCCTGTGCGGTGAATTGCAGGCGGACCACGGCAGTGTCTGGCTCGATGAACGCGAACTGAGTCATTGGACCGGGGCGCAGCGAGCCCGGCGTTTGGCGGTGTTGCCGCAAGTGTCGACCCTGGACTTTGCCTTTCGCGTCGAAGAAGTGGTCGGCATGGGGCGCCTGCCTTATCAAAGCGGCCGGCTGCGGGATGACGAAATTGTCGCCGCCGCGCTGCACGCGGCCGATGCGCGGCACCTGAGTGGACGCAGTTATCTGGCGCTGTCTGGCGGTGAGCGTCAGCGGGTGCACCTGGCACGCGTCCTGGCGCAGCTCTGGCCGGGGGAGGCGGGGCAAACGTTGTTGCTCGATGAACCGACATCGATGCTCGACCCGTTGCATCAACACACTACTCTGCAAGCGGTACGCGAATTCGCCGACCGTGGCGCCGCGGTGCTGGTGATCCTGCATGATCTGAATCTGGCGGCACGTTATTGTGATCGTCTGTTGTTGCTCGAGGGTGGGCGCCCCGTGGCGCTGGATACGCCGGAGCAGGTGCTGCGCCCAGAGCCGCTCAAGGCCGTGTTCGGGCTGGAAGTACTGGTACAACCGCACCCGGAGCGTGGGCATCCGCTGATCATCGCCCGCTGAACATTTCATTGAGGTGAGAACATGCGTGTGATGGTGATTCTGGCTGTGCTGATATTGAGTGCCTGCCAACATGGGCCGGTGCCGCCGCCACCCGTCAGCGGCGAAATCCTGGAGTTGCGCAGCGGTAAAAGCCTGACGGCGCATGAGCTGCTTGCACGGTTAGCCAAGCCTTCGCGGTTGATTGTCGGCGAGCAGCATGACAATCGTGATCACCATCAAGTGCAACTGTGGTTGTTACAGACGCTGAGTGAGCAGCGACCGCAAGGCAGTTTGCTGCTGGAAATGCTCACGCCGGATCAACAAGGGCGCGTCGATCACATCAAGCATTCTTCACCGCTACCCGCTGACTTGCCCAATGCGCTGGCCTGGCAACCGGGGTGGGACTGGAATCTCTATGGGCCGATCGTCGGCTTTGCCCTGACTCAACCGTATCCGTTGCTGGCGGCCAATCTGGATACGCTTGAAGTCCGTAATGTCTATGCCAAACCCCCGGTATTGAGTGGTTCGTTTTCCAACGCGCCGATGGTCAAGGATAAGTTGCTGGCACAGATCAACGATTCCCATTGCGGCCTGCTGCCAGCATCGCAAATGCCCGCGATGCTGGCGGTCCAGCAGCAACGTGACCGGCGGATGGCCGGGCGACTACTGGTTGCACCAGCGCCTGCATTGCTATTGGCCGGCGCCTATCACGCGCGTAAGGATGTCGGGGTGCCAATCCATGTGCAGGATTTGGGTGAGCCTGAAGCGCCGATGGTGTTGATGCTGGCGGAGCAGGGCGCCGAGGTCACGCCGGCCATGGCCGATTACGTCTGGTATACGCCTGCCATGCCACCTCAGGATTACTGCGCGCAAATGCGCAAACAGTTTGGCAAGCAGGCAGGGCAGTAAACCGGCGAGTTTTCCACAGGCAAAAAAAGACCCGGCAAGAGCCGGGTCAAATAACCGTGATTAGCCTGATGAGGAGATAATCTGAGAGTCCGAACCAAGGGCTTTTCAGAATATCGACCAGTCTCGCGACCAGTTGTGGTAATCATAGCGATTCTCATTACCATGTCAATCGCTGATTTTTGGTTTTCTTTGACCTCACCCGTTCCCTTGGGTGAAAGGCTTGCAATCATTGGTTTTCAGGCTGCGTGCAAACGTAATGATCCATTCAAATCTTGTGGCGTGACGAAATGGCGTCCAGCTGTTTGTTCAAAGCTTCCTTGCGTTCGGCGGGAATGTCGTTCCAGTGAACATCCATCAGTGCGCCTTCGATCGCATACAACAACACCTTGGAAGCCCGAAAACCGCGCGTGCGCACGGCTCGATAAGCATCTACAGCTCCCAGCCGACGCAAGTCCGATGCACTGTGGATGCCCACGGCATGCAGCCATTGCGCCGACGTCTTGCCAAGATTTTTCAGGTGTTGCAGTTCATCATTCATCAAGCCTCCTTGCGACAGCCGAACGGTGCGTGGGCGAGCCTCTCAGCAGTGTAGCCATCAGTAGGAAAAGCGTGATTGTTTGGTCG
Source organism: Pseudomonas sp. Tn43 (assembly GCF_014192635.1). Lineage (NCBI taxonomy): Bacteria > Pseudomonadati > Pseudomonadota > Gammaproteobacteria > Pseudomonadales > Pseudomonadaceae > Pseudomonas > Pseudomonas sp. Tn43. The sequence continues at coordinate 12,643 of NZ_JACHYG010000008.1, read as the reverse complement.
GTTTCGGCGCAAATGCTTCTAAGACGCGGGCTCTGGAAGTGGCGGGTAAAGGCTGCGAGTGCGCTCGGAAAGACGTGAATTTCGGGGGGTAAAAAAATACAAGTCCAACGCAAGGCAGGGGCGCCGGACTTGTCAGGGCGTCGCTTTTAGCGAGTGCGATAACGCAGGCGCGTACCGAAATTCATCGACATCAGAATCTCATCGGCACTCAACTCCGGCGGAAAGTAGGCGCCGGAGATCTGCGCGTGGGCCAGGCTCGCCCCTTCAAGGGAAGCGTTGCGAAAATCGATGCCGCGCAAGTCGGCGGAACGGAAATAGGCATCGCTGAAATCGATGCCGTCGGCGTTCAGTTCACGCAGATCGAGACCACGGAAGTCGCCACCGACCATGTCGATAGGTCCGCCCGAGGGCCGTTCGTTGTTAAAGCCTGTGATGTCGTCTTTGTGCAGCAAGGCATAAAGCGGGGTGTCGAGAAGTTTCGGCTGGCTCATGTCGCATCACCTGATGGTTTTATGACGCCAGTATAGTGCCACTATTTGACAGCCGTGAAGCCGGTGAGGGCTTCACGGTTGAATTAGTTTCTTACAGGCCTGGAAGGCGCTGACGAATCTGCGCAACGACGGTATCGAGCGTGCCACTTTCATTGGTCTGGACGCGTTTGCTGCACAGGATTTCTGCTGGCGTCAGGGCCTCGCGGCTGGCTTGCTGGGCGGCGATAACGGCCAGGTTGGCATCGGAGGGATCGTTATTGTCTGCCTGACGTTGCTTCAGCCAGCTCTCGATCACCGCTTGCGGTGCGTCACAGTCGAGAATCAGGAATGGCGCCCCCGTGGCTTCGGCGATTTTTGCCGCACCGTCGCGTTGGTCACGCTTGAGGTAGGTGGCATCGACCACCACCGGGAAACCGGCATGTAAAATTACCCCGGCGATTTCATGCAGGCGGCTGTAAGTGGCGGCGCTGGCGTCGGCACTATAAATGCCGGCCTGCAGGTCGTTCGGTACGGCTTGCTCGCCGAACATACGCTTGCGCTCGACATCGGAACGCAGGCGAATGGCGCCCAGCGCTTCCACCAGGCGCATGGCCACGTGGCTTTTACCGACAGCGGAAACGCCGTGGGTAATCGCCAGAAAGCGCGAAGGAATGGTGCTGTAGCTTTCCGCCAGGTTGGCGTAGTTGCGGTACTGACGCAGCGTGGTGGCGCGCTGCACCGGATCGGCTTCGGCCGGCATGCTGAACAGGCTGACCTTGGCGCGAACCAGTGCGCGGTAGGCTTTATAGAAGTTCAGCAGCTCCAGGCCCTGATAGTCGCCAGTCAACTCCAGGTATTGGCTGATGAAACGGCGTGCCAGGCTTTTCAGGCCGCGATCTTCCAGGTCCATGGCCAGGAAACCGGTGTCGGCGTAAACGTCGGTGAAGCGGAACGGTTCGTTGAATTCGATGCAGTCGAAGATCACGACCTTGCCGTCGATCACGGTGGCGTTGCCCAAATGAATGTCACCGTGGCATTCACGAATGAAACCATCGGCCTTGCGCTGGGCGAACAGCGGCTTGAGGCGCTCGAAGCTGCTTTCGGCCCAGGCTTGCAGCGCCTCGAGTTGCAGCAGATCGGCCTTGTCGCTGAGGAACGGACGGATCTGTTCGAAGTTCTGCCGTACCGGCGCCATGACACTGTCTGGCGTGCCGGCTTCATGTTCGGCAGGTACTTTCGGTGCGCTGAGATGGAACTGAGCGATCTGCGCCGCCATCTCGTCGATGTGCGTGGTGGTCAATTCGCCGTTGGCTTGCAAGGTGCTGAGCAATTGGCTTTGTGGGAACTGGCGCATTTTCAGGGCGTAATCGACGACCGGACCTTCGCCGCCCAGTTGGGGGGCTTCGGCGCTGCCAGTGATCGGCAACACTTCCAGATACAAATCATGGGTCAGACGCTGGTTCAGGCGCAGCTCTTCAGCACAGAAATGCTCGCGAGCCTGGAGGCTGGTGAAGTCGAGGAAGCCGAAATTCACTGGCTTCTTCACTTTATAAGCGTAGGGGCCGGTGAGCAGCACCCACGAAATATGGGTTTCGATGACCTGAAACCCTTCTACGGGATGCGGGTAGAGGGCCGGGTTTTGCAGGGCAGCGATCAGGGACTGGCTCACAGGCGATCCTTCAGAGTCTGGGAAAAATTCAAGGCCGCCATTATGGCCGCAAGTCTGCCCGACGCAAACCTCAGCAGGCGTCTGTCGAGGACGAATAAAGTGCGTATAATCCGCCGCCATGACTCGTACTCGATCCCCCCGCACCCCAAAAAAACCACCTTCCAAGGGCATGCGTCCCTGGCTGGGCTGGGCCCTTAAACTCAGCCTGGTAGGCCTCGTGGTGCTTGCCGGGTTCGCGGTTTATCTCGACGCTGTCGTCCAGGAGAAGTTCTCCGGCAAACGCTGGACCATCCCGGCCAAGGTGTACGCGCGCCCGCTTGAACTGTTCACTGGCCAAAAGCTGAGCAAGGAAGACTTCCTCACCGAGCTCGATGCCTTGGGCTACCGACGCGAAGCCATCAGCAACGGCCCCGGCGCGGCGGCGGTCAATGGCAATACCATCGACTTGAACACCCGAGGCTTCCAGTTCTATGAAGGCATGGAAACGGCTCAGCCTGTGCGCGTACGCTTCTCCGGCGATTACGTGGCCGAGCTTTCGGCGACCAACGGTTCGAAGCTTTCTGTGGTGCGACTGGAGCCCCTGCTGATTGGCGGGATTTATCCGAAAAACCTTGAAGACCGCATCCTGATCAAGATCGATCAGGTTCCGCCGTATCTGCTCGAAACACTGATTGCCGTGGAAGACCGGGATTTCTACAGTCACTGGGGCGTGTCGCCGAAGTCGATTGTCCGAGCCGTCTACGTCAACACCTCGGGCGGCAAAATGACCCAGGGCGGCAGTACGCTGACGCAACAGTTGGTCAAGAATTTCTACCTCACCAGCGAACGCAGCCTGACCCGTAAGCTCACCGAAGCCATGATGGCGATGTTGCTTGAGCTGCATTACGACAAGCGCGAAATTCTTGAGGCTTACCTTAATGAAGTGTTCGTGGGCCAGGATGGTCAGCGCGCGGTGCACGGTTTCGGTCTGGCCAGCCAGTTCTTCTTCGGGCAGCCATTGTCCGAGCTGAAGCTGCATCAAGTCGCTTTGTTGGTGGGCATGGTCAAGGGGCCGTCCTATTACAACCCGCGTCGCAACCCTGAGCGGGCGCTGGAGCGTCGCAACCTGGTGCTCGATGTTCTGGGGGAACAAGGTGTTGCCACCGCCGCACAGGTTGAGGCGGCGAAGAAAATGCCACTGGGTGTGACCACGCGCGGCAAGTTGGCCGACAGCTCGTTCCCGGGCTTTCTGGACCTGGTTAAACGTCAGTTGCGCGAAGATTACCGCGACGAAGACTTGACCGAAGAAGGGTTGCGGATTTTCACCAGTTTCGACCCGATCCTGCAGATGAAAGCCGAAGCTTCGGTCAATGACACGTTCAAGCGTCTGGCTGGGCGCAAAGGGTCCGATGAGGTTGAGGCGGCCATGGTCGTGACCAATCCGGAAACCGGAGAAGTCCAGGCCATGATCGGCAGCCGTCAGGCAGGTTTCGCCGGTTTCAACCGGGCGCTGGACGCCGTACGACCGATCGGCTCGTTGATCAAGCCGGCGGTTTATCTGACAGCCCTCGAGAAGCCGAGCCAGTACACGCTGACCAGTTGGCTGTCGGACGAATCCTTCTCGGTCAAAGGCGCGGACGGTCAGGTCTGGAAACCACAGAACTATGATCGCCGTTCCCACGGTACGGTGTTCCTTTATCAAGGGCTGGCGCATTCCTACAACCTGTCGACCGCGCGTCTGGGCTTGGCAGTGGGCGTACCGAATGTCTTGAAGACCCTGGCGCGTCTGGGGGTGAGTCGCGAGTTTCCCGCGTTCCCGTCAATGCTGCTGGGCGCTGGTGGCTTGACCCCGATCGAAGTGGCGACCATGTACCAGACACTGGCCAACGGTGGGTTCAATACGCCAATGCGCGGAATTCGCAGCGTGTTGACCGCCGAGGGCGAGCCCCTCAAGCGTTATCCGTTCCAGATTCAGCAGCAGTTCGATCCGGCGTCCATTTACCTGGTTCAGAGCGCCATGCAACGGGTCATGCGTGAAGGCACCGGTAGCTCGGTATATAACGTGTTGCCGAAAACCCTGACGCTGGCCGGCAAGACCGGTACCAGTAACGATTCGCGGGACAGCTGGTTCGCCGGTTTCAGTCAGGATCTGTTGGCGGTGGTCTGGCTGGGGCGCGATGATAACGGCAAGACGCCGTTCACCGGCGCCACCGGTGCGTTGCAGGTCTGGACCAGTTTCATGCGCAAAGCCGATCCGCTGCCGCTGGATATGCCGCAGCCAGATAACATTGTTCAGGCCTGGGTCGATTCGCGCACTGGGCAAGGTTCTGAAGGCAGCTGCCCAGGCGCAGTGCAGATGCCGTATATTCGCGGCAGCGAACCGTCCCCGGGTCCCGCTTGCGGTGGTGAAAACCCCGCTGAATCGGTGATGGATTGGGTCAAGGGCTGGATGAATTAAGCAAAGAGGGTTTCAAGTGAACAAGTGGTTGATTCCGGCGGTAACTGCCGTGGCTTTGCTCAGCGGTTGCTCTACTGTACAGCGCGGCTCGATTCCGGTTGTGGATTCCGGCACTGCCGTCTCCAACAGCGAACGGATTTCGGCGAATGGCGGTTTCCGGCAGTCGACGGTAAAACGTCCTGCACAAGCCCAGACTCAGGCAATCCCGCAAGGTGACACTGGCGTCGTCGTGATGGTGCCAGGTGGTGGCGCGGTTTCCTCGGCCCCGATCAGCACTTCGCCTATTACCCCGGGCCCGATCACTCCGGGGCCGATTGATACCTCGCCGGTCCAGTCGGCACCGATCAACCAGGGCAGCTACAGCATGCCGTCGACGCCGAGCGGGATTCCTTCCGCAAGCTCCGGCGGCCTGTCCGCCGATGAGCAACTGGACGGTCCGGTCCTGGCGTTGTTGACCACTGCCCAGCAGCAACAGGCCAGTGGCGACCTTAATGGCGCGTCTTCCAGCCTCGAGCGGGCCCAGCGTGTCGCACCGCGTGAGCCGCAAGTGCTTTATCGTCTGGCTCAGGTACGTATGGCTCAAGGCGATGCGGCTCAGGCCGAACAATTCGCTCGCCGTGGTTTGACGTTCGCCAATGGTCGTCCGGCTCTTCAGGCCAGCTTGTGGGAATTGATCGCCCAGGCGCGTGAGAAACAGGGTGACTCCGCCGGCGCAGCGTTGGCGCGTCAGAAGGCCAAGGTCTCGCTGTGATGGATGCACGCTTCCCGAAGATTGCCACACAGTTGCTGTTGATCGAGCGCGAACTGCGCGTTCAGGGCTGGTGGGACGAAGTTTCGCCATCCGCTGAGGCGCTATCCAGCGTCGAACCGTTCTCGGTGGATACGCTGGATTTCGAGCAATGGCTGCAATGGATCTTCCTGCCAAGAATGAAGTCGATCCTGGAACAAGACCTGCCATTACCCAACGCGTCGGGGATTCAGGAAATGGCCGATATGGTCTTCGCCGCCCGCAACGTCCAGGGTAAGGATCGGCAGCTTCAGATCTTGCTCAAAGAGTTCGACCTGTTGATCACCACCTCTCGCTAACTCCAATCCGTTGCAGGGTCCTACATGCAGTTTTTTGCGATCTGTTTCTGTGCTTCGGTGATGCGTTCCTGACGTTGTTGGTCGGTCAGGCGGCGCATCTCACCTTCGACATCCTCCCGTAGTCGCGGATTATTCTGCAGTTGAGCCAGGTTGGTTCGAGCCTGCTCGCAGAACACTTTTAACTGGGCTTGCTGCTCGGTAACCTGCTTTTTCACTTTGTTGTCGATAGCCCGTTGATCGCCTATGACATCGCTGCGCGTTGGCGTACTCGGTTTGCCGATGGGCGGGGCGGGCGTCACGACGAGGGTGGGCTCCTGGCCTGGGGGCGGTTGCCCATCGAAATGGGTGACGCCCTGGGCATCGACCCATTTATAGATCTGACCCGCCATGCACAGAGGGCTCAGGCTGATCAGCAGGCCGGCGGTGAGGAAGAACGTTCGCATGCCATTTCCTTGTCATAAGTGCGCAATCGAAGCTAACACAGTTGCGGTTTAAAGGTTTTTTCTTGCGTTCTCATGTGCTTAGTTCGAATAAAGCACATTGACGGCTTGACTTGCGATGGGCGAAACAGAAGAATCCAAAGTCCGCTGTAGAGGGACTGCCAGAAGCAGACCCACTCGGTAGATCATGAGGCGCACATCCGCGCCGACCTGTTACACCCGCAACGCGTTACCTCGCGCTGGGTGGGAAAGGCCCGCAACACTTGGGACGATCCCAATACTTGCTCAGTCAGTGCTGACGTAGTCGGCGACCACCGTCGCTCATGCTCTGCCGAGAAGTAAACCTATTAAGACCCGTCCTCTTGTATGTGGGCGGTATTCTGGCGTTTTAGAGGTGAACAACGTGGAGCTTTTATCTGGCGGTGAGATGCTCGTCCGCTTTTTGCGTGACGAAGGCGTCAAATATATCTACGGGTACCCGGGTGGTGCTCTTCTTCATGTCTATGATGCCCTGTTCAAAGAACCGGAAGTGACCCACATCCTGGTTCGCCACGAGCAGGCTGCGACCCATATGGCTGACGGCTATGCCCGCGCCACCGGTAAAGCCGGTGTGGTGCTGGTAACCTCCGGCCCGGGCGCAACCAACGCCATCACCGGTATTGCCACGGCCTACATGGACTCCATTCCGATGGTGATCATTTCCGGCCAGGTGCCTAGCACCATGGTAGGTACCGATGCATTCCAGGAAACCGACATGATCGGTATCTCCCGGCCAATCGTGAAGCACAGCTTCATGATCAAGCATGCCTCGGAAATCCCGGAAGTCATGAAGAAAGCGTTCTATCTGGCGCAATCCGGTCGTCCTGGTCCGGTCGTTGTCGATGTCCCGAAAGACATGACCAACCCGGCCGAGAAGTTCGAATACATTTTCCCGAAAAAAGCCAAGCTGCGTTCCTACAGCCCGGCCGTTCGCGGTCACTCCGGGCAAATCCGCAAGGCAGCCGAAATGCTCCTGGCGGCCAAGCGTCCTGTGCTTTATTCAGGTGGCGGCGTGATTCTTGGTGGTGGCTCCGCGCCGCTGACCGAGCTGGCCAAAATGCTCAACCTGCCAGTGACCAATACCCTGATGGGCCTGGGTGCCTACCCTGGCACCGACCGTCAGTTCATTGGCATGCTCGGTATGCACGGCAGCTACACCGCCAACCTGGCGATGCACCATGCCGATGTGATCCTTGCAGTCGGCGCGCGTTTCGATGATCGCGTGATCAACGGTCCGGCCAAGTTCTGTCCGAATGCCAAGATCATTCACATCGACATCGACCCGGCTTCGATCTCCAAGACCATCAAGGCAGACGTGCCTATTGTCGGTCCGGTCGAAAGTGTCCTGACCGAAATGGTCGCGATCCTCAAGGAAATCGGCGAGACCCCGAACAAGGAGTCCGTCGCCAGCTGGTGGAAGCAAGTCGATGAGTGGCGCGGCGATCGCGGCCTGTTCCCTTACGACAAGGGCGACGGCAGCATGATCAAGCCGCAGACCGTGATCGAAACCCTGTGCGAAGTGACCAAGGGCGACGCCTTTGTGACCTCCGACGTGGGTCAGCACCAGATGTTCGCCGCGCAGTACTACACGTTCAACAAGCCAAACCGCTGGATCAACTCCGGTGGCCTGGGCACCATGGGCTTCGGTTTGCCGGCGGCCATGGGCATCAAGTTGAGCTTCCCGGATGACGACGTCGCCTGCGTTACGGGCGAGGGCAGCATCCAGATGAACATTCAGGAACTGTCGACCTGCCTGCAATACGGTTTGCCGGTGAAGATCGTCATTCTGAATAACGGTGTGCTGGGTATGGTCCGCCAGTGGCAGGACATGAGTTATGGCAGCCGTCACTCGCATTCCTACATGGAATCGTTGCCTGACTTCGTCAAGCTGGCCGAGGCTTATGGCCACGTTGGCGTGCGCATCACGGAATCGAAAGATTTGAAGTCGAAGATGGAAGAGGCGTTCGCCATGAAAGATCGCCTGGTGGTAATCGACATTTCGGTCGACACCAGCGAGCACGTCTACCCGATGCAGATCAAAGACGGCTCCATGCGCGATATGTGGCTGAGCAAGACGGAGCGTACTTAATCATGCGGCACATTATTTCCTTGCTTCTGGAAAACGAACCCGGCGCTTTGTCTCGTGTAGTCGGCCTGTTCTCGCAGCGCAACTACAACATCGAAAGCCTGACCGTGGCACCAACCGAAGACCCGACCCTGTCGCGTCTGACGCTGACCACTGTCGGCCATGATGAAGTCATCGAGCAGATCACCAAGAACCTGAACAAGCTGATCGAAGTGGTAAAACTGGTCGACCTGTCGGAGAGTGCTCACATCGAGCGTGAACTGATGCTGGTCAAGGTCAAGGCCACCGGCGCCCAGCGCGCCGAGATCAAGCGCACCACCGATATTTATCGCGGGCAGATCGTTGATGTCAGCGCTAGCGTGTATACCGTTCAATTGACCGGTACCAGCGACAAGCTCGACAGTTTCATTCAATCGATCGGGACTGCCTCGATTCTGGAAACCGTACGCAGTGGCGTCACCGGGATTGCCCGCGGCGACAAAGTACTTAGCATCTAAACCAAATTAGCGAATGGCCTGAAGGGCCAGATATAAAGGGGAAATTCATGAAAGTTTTCTACGATAAAGACTGCGACCTGTCGATCATCCAGGGCAAGAAAGTTGCCATCATCGGTTACGGTTCCCAGGGTCACGCTCAAGCGTGCAACCTGAAAGACTCCGGCGTTGACGTTACTGTCGGTCTGCGTAAAGGTTCGGCTACTGTTGCCAAAGCCGAAGCTCACGGCCTGAAAGTGACTGACGTTGCTTCCGCCGTAGCGGCTGCCGACCTGGTCATGATCCTGACCCCGGACGAGTTCCAGTCTGCCCTGTACAAGAACGAAGTCGAGCCGAACATCAAGAAAGGCGCCACCCTGGCCTTCTCCCACGGCTTCGCGATTCACTACAACCAGGTTGTGCCACGTGCTGACCTCGACGTGATCATGATCGCGCCGAAAGCTCCGGGCCACACCGTGCGTTCCGAGTTCGTCAAAGGCGGCGGTATCCCTGACCTGATCGCTATCTACCAGGATGCTTCGGGCAACGCCAAAAACGTTGCACTGTCCTACGCTGCTGGCGTTGGTGGCGGTCGTACCGGCATCATCGAAACCACCTTCAAGGACGAGACCGAAACCGACCTGTTCGGCGAACAAGCCGTTCTGTGCGGCGGTACCGTTGAGCTGGTGAAAGCCGGTTTCGAAACCCTGGTTGAAGCTGGCTATGCGCCGGAAATGGCCTACTTCGAATGCCTGCACGAACTGAAGCTGATCGTTGACCTCATGTACGAAGGCGGTATCGCCAACATGAACTACTCGATCTCCAACAACGCTGAGTACGGCGAGTACGTGACCGGTCCGGAAGTGATCAACGCCGAATCCCGTCAGGCGATGCGCAACGCTCTGAAACGTATTCAGGACGGCGAATACGCCAAGATGTTCATCAGCGAAGGCGCCACCGGCTATCCTTCGATGACCGCCAAGCGTCGTAACAACGCCGCTCACGGTATCGAGATCATCGGTGAGCAACTGCGCTCCATGATGCCGTGGATCGGTGCCAACAAGATCGTCGACAAAGCCAAGAACTAAGTCGCGAGCTTGTACGGAAAACGCGGCCTAGGCCGCGTTTTTTCGTTTGGATCCGCCGGTTCTGGTATAAAGCTGCATTGTTTGTGGCCGAACCGTCGTCCCAGGCACCTGTCGAAACTTTCCACCCCGTTGCAAGGTAATGTCCATGAGCGAACGTCCCGAAGAGCCAAAGCAGGCTTCTGACGCCGAAAGCCTTCTGCCCGTCGATGAGCACATCGAAGAAGGGCATGACGCTGAAGGTCGTAAAGTCCGGCATCGTGGTATCTATCTGCTGCCGAATCTGTTCACCACTGCGAACCTCTTCGCCGGGTTCTATTCCATCATTAACTCGATGAGCGCCCAGAGTGCCTTGAGTGCTGGCGATGCGATCGGCGCGAGTAAATATTTTGCATTTGCCGCGATCGCGATTTTCGTCGCCATGGTGCTCGACGGCCTCGACGGTCGCGTTGCCCGTATGACCAATACCCAAAGCGCTTTCGGTGCCGAGTACGACTCGCTGTCGGACATGGTTGCCTTTGGTGTGGCCCCGGCATTGCTGGCGTTCGGCTGGGCGCTGGGTGACATGGGCAAGGTCGGCTGGATGGTTGCCTTCATCTATGTAGCGGGGGCGGCGTTACGTCTGGCGCGTTTCAACACTCAAGTCGGCACCGCAGACAAACGTTACTTCATCGGCTTGGCCAGCCCCGCCGCCGCGGGTGTGGTCGCGGGCATTGTCTGGGCCTTCAGCGACTACGGCATTCAGGGTTCCAAGATGTCATTCCTGGTTGCCCTGATGGTTGCCGCCGCTGGCATGCTGATGGTCAGTAACATCAAGTACAACAGCTTCAAGGAGCTGGACTTGAAAGGGCGGGTTCCCTTTGTCGCGATCCTGGCGGTGGTATTGGTATTCGCCGTTGTGTTCAGTGATCCGCCGCGTATCCTGCTGCTGGTGTTCCTTGCCTATGCGGCTTCCGGGCCGATTCAGTACCTGCTGCGCCTTCGTCGGCACAAAAAAGCCGAGTGATGTAATTTCCCTCATACTCCGCAGTCTATGGTGCATCTGTCCTCCAAAGCTGCGGAGTTGCCATGCTGATCAAAGTCCCTAAAGCGTCTGACTGTCATGAGTCGGACGTCACGCCTGAATCCCTCTATCTTTCTCGTCGCAGTGTATTGGGTGCTGCCGTCGCCGGTTTGGCGGTGAGCAGCCTGCCGCGTTGGGCAAGTGCTGGTGATGTTGCGCGTTATGGCGACGTCGAGCCTGGCAAGGCGCCGGCCTGGTTTGCCGAAAAGCTCCCTTCTACCAAATGGGGAGCAGTCAACGTCAAGGATGAGGCAATTACGCCTTTCAAGGACGCGACCCACTACAACAACTTCTATGAGTTCGGTACCGATAAAGGTGATCCCGCGGCCAACGCCGGGGCACTGAAAACCGAACCCTGGAGCGTGGTGGTGGACGGAGAAGTGGGGAAGCCGGGGCGGTATGCGCTGGAAGACTTCATGAAGCCCTATCAACTGGAAGAGCGCATCTATCGTCTTCGCTGTGTGGAAGCCTGGTCGATGGTCATTCCATGGATCGGTTTTCCTGTTTCGGCTTTGCTCAAGGAAGTCGAGCCGACCTCCAAAGCCAGGTTCATTCGCTTCGAAACGCTGCAGGATCCCAAGAGTATGCCCGGGCAGCGTTCCGGTTTTGCCCTGATCGACTGGCCTTATGTAGAAGGATTGCGTCTGGATGAGGCGATGAATCCGTTGGCGATTCTTGCTGTGGGCATGTATGGGCGTGAGCTGCCGAATCAGAACGGTGCGCCGCTGCGTCTGGTAGTGCCTTGGAAGTATGGTTTCAAGAGCATCAAATCCATCGTGCGAATCAGCTTGGTCAGCGAGCAGCCGAAAACCACTTGGCAGAGTATCGCCTCCGACGAGTACGGTTTTTATGCGAACGTGAACCCGACGGTCGATCACCCGCGCTGGACCCAGGCGCGGGAAAGGCGTTTGCCGAGCGGTCTGTTCAAGCCCAATGTGCGGGACACGCAAATGTTCAACGGCTACTCGGATGAAGTTGCTTCCCTCTATACAGGGCTCGATCTGCGGAAGCATTACTGATGCGATATTTGTACTGGCGTATTGGTGTCTTCATCGCTGCCGCGATTTGGCCGCTGCTTTGGTTGTATCAGGCCTGGGCGGATGTGCTGGGGCCGGATCCCGGCAAAGTACTGGTTGATCGATTGGGGCAGGGGACGCTTGTGCTGCTGCTTATTACATTGAGCATGACGCCATTGCAGAAGCTCACCGGTTGGTCGGGATGGATAGCGGTTCGGCGGCAGTTGGGTTTGTGGTGCTTCGCTTATGTTGTCCTGCATTTGAGCGGTTACACCGCGTTCATCCTCGGCTTTGATTGGTCGCAGTTGGGCATCGAGTTGCGCAAGCGTCCCTACATTATTGTCGGAGTCCTGGGGTTTCTCTGTTTGCTGGCATTGGCAATAACCTCCAATCGCTACAGCCAGCGGCGCTTGGGCGCTCGCTGGAAAAAACTGCATCGGTTGGTTTATGTGGTTCTCGGGCTCGGCCTGCTGCATATGTTATGGATCGTTCGTGCCGATCTGAAGGAATGGGCGATCTATGCTTCTATAGGTGCTTTGTTGTTGGTGCTGAGATTGCCGCCTGTAATCCGTCGAATTCCGCGTTTAACAGCTAAAAAGCCTCCTTCTGCAAGAAAAGCTTAATCAAGGGTTGACGGCAGATTTTGAAGGCCTATAATTCGCCCCACTTCCGGCGCAGTCGAAGCGGAAAACTCCTTGGTAAACAATGAGTTACGCGGTTTTCGGCAGCGGTTACGCTTCAGTTCATCGAAGCCAGAAGGAGTTGAAAGAGCGGTGATG
>NZ_JACHYG010000007.1:0-389542 GCF_014192635.1 Pseudomonas sp. Tn43 | reverse complement strand
CGCCGGATAGATGAAAGCAAGCCAAACACGCATCAAAAACAGTATTGCAGAAAAGGGGGTAACCATAGATGTAGGAGCGAGGCTTGCCCGCGAAGGCGGTAGATCAGGCGCCACGTGAGACCCAGGCTAGCCGCAATCGCCCATTCGCCGTAGCATCGCGCCATTGTTTAGCCGAGGTGCCTTATGCTGATTCCCCACGACCAACTTGAAGTCGACACGCTGACCCGCCTGATCGAGGATTTCGTGACCCGCGACGGCACGGACAACGGCGATGACACACCGCTGGAAACCCGCGTGCTGCGCGTTCGTCAGGCATTGACCAAGGGCCAGGCGTTGATCGTCTTCGATCCGGAAAGCGAACAATGCCAATTGATGCTCAAGCACGACGTGCCCAAGCATCTGTTCGACTGAGACCTTTAACGGGCTTTGGCTTTGGCCTGTTTGATCTGGATGCGCTCATAGACTTCGGCGCGATGTACGTTGACCTCCTGCGGCGCTTCGACACCGAAGCGCACGCTGCTTCCGTTGACGGCGAGAACCCGCACGGAAATGTTGTCACCAATGGAAATCAACTCGCCCACAACGCGACTCAGTACAAGCATGGCCTTCATCCTTCAGGGTTACCGGCCCTTGAAGATGCCCGGCGCACAGCGGGTCTTCAATGCAACGGCAGCAAAACAGTCTTGCCCTACAACCCAAAAGGCTTTGCCCTGACGGACGTGTCTGACAACTGGTTGAATGAAGGGCTGATTCTTCAGGAAGCGGAAAAGCGCGGGCCAAACAGAATGACGCCCGCCCCCATCACACACAACGCCATGCCAATCCAGTCCGAGCCCAGCGGACGAATCCGCTCGACCACCGCCAGCCAACCGATTGACGCAATGATGTAGATGCCACCGTAGGCGGCGTAGGCGCGGCCGGCGTAGCTTGCTTCGACCCGGGTCAGCAGCACCGCGAACAGGATCAGGCTGACCAGCGCCGGGACGATCCATAAAGCGCTTTTACCCTGGCGCAACCACATCCAGAAGGCGAAGCAGCCGGCGATTTCGAACAGCGCGGCGAGGAAAAACCACAGGTAATTGAGCATGCAAATGTCTCGTGAGGATGACCGGTTGCGGCCACCCTAACGACGGTCTTGCGCACGGGCAAGTTCAGCCTGCGGATTGTTTGGCCTTGGCGCGCATTTTGTCAGCCATGACGGTCATTTCGTTGTAGAGCAATTGCGGATCTTTCTGTTTGATCGCCCAGGCCATGCGGCCCTGCTCGTGAGGCAGAATCAGGAATTGGCCGACGGCGACTTGCTGATAGATGTAATCGGCAATATCGGCAGCGGTGATCGGCGAGCTTTCCAGCAACTTGCCGACCTGGGCTTTCATGGCTGGAGTCGGGCCGCGAAAAGAGTCCAGCAAGTTGGTCTGGAAGAATGACGGGCAGACCACATGCACGCTGACTTGCTCATGGGCCAGTTCGATCAACAGACTTTCGGACAACGCCACCACACCCGCCTTGGCCACGTTGTAGTTGCTCATGGCCGGGCCTTGCATCAGTGCGGCCATCGAGGCGATGTTGATGATCTTGCCTTTGCTCTTCTCCAGCAGTGGCAGGAAGGCCTTGCAACCCTTGACCACACCCATCAGGTTGATTGCGATCTGCCAGTCCCAGTCTTCCAGCGACAATTCACTGAAGAAACCGCCAGAGGCTACGCCGGCGTTGTTAACGATGACATCGATGCCGCCGAACTTCTCTTCACAGGCTTGGGCGAATGCCGTCAGTTGGCTGTAGTCGCGCACATCACAACGCTGAATGAAACCATCACCGCCGGCTTCGCGAACCCGCTTCAGGGTTTCTTGCAGGCCGGGTTCACTGACATCCGACAAGGCCAGCTGCCAGCCTTCACGCGCCCAGCGCAGCGCGATTTCGCGACCCAGGCCTGAGCCCGCGCCAGTGATCATCATGCGATTTTGCATAGCAAACAGCCTTGTTGTTCCGGGGAAGATGCACCGAGTGTAGCGAAGGATAATGCGCGACCCACGCTCCATCAGATTGCTGAATGGCCAGCGATGAACCACGGCGCGGTCCGGTTGTTTCAACTTTGAGACGCAATAAAAGAAATAAACGTACTTGCCAAATACATTAAAAAAACCTGGAATTTTTCTTCATATCCATGAGTCGGATTTTGTAAGCAGCTAGGATTAATACAAGTCCTGCTGATGGCTCAAACGCCAGGTCAAATCCACAACCAACAAGGAAATAGACATGGGCACAATTCTTATCATTATTCTTATCCTGTTGCTGTTAGGTGGTCTGCCGGTCTTCCCATACTCCAGAAGTTGGGGTTACGGCCCGTCCGGTATCATCGGCGTGGTGTTGGTGGTGCTATTGATCCTGCTGCTGCTTGGCAAGATATAAAGGTTTTGCCGGCAAAAAAAAGAGGCCCTGCGAAGGGCCTCTTTTTTATTGCACCGAAACTTAATCCGGCTTGCCGTCAACGACACCGGCGGTGTTATCAATCAGGCTTTTGGTAGCCGTCTGGATGAACGACTCGAGCTTTTGCTTGAGCGCCGCTTCGTCAGCCGATGCCGGGATCACTTCACCTTTGGGATTGGCGCCCAGTTCATATTGATACAACTTCGGCGGCATTTCCTTGGGCAATACCAGCACACGATCCCCGGTGAGCAATGCAACCGTCTGATCGCTGCCCGACGGCTTGATCACGCCAAAACCCTTGTCGTCTTCCGGCAGGTTCAACAAGTCTCGACCCCAGCATTGATGAGCCACCTCTCCACCAATACGGCCCATGATGGTCGGCACGATGTCGATCTGGGTGCCGACGGTGTGGTCGACCTGGCCGAATTTTTCCTGGACGCCCGGTCCGATCAGCAACATTGGAACGTTGAAGCGACCCAAGTCCATTTCAGTGATCTGCTGTTCGTTGCCAAAACCGTGGTCGCCGACCACTACAAACAGGGTTTCCTTGAAATACGGCTCTTTGCGGGCCTGTTCGAAGAATTGACCCAACGCCCAGTCGGAGTAGCGCATGGCGGTCAAGTGGTCGTTGAGGCTGCCGCGATCGGTCACAGGCTTCACCGGCAATGGCGTCGGCAAAGCGTACGGCGTGTGGTTGGACAGCGTTTGCAGCAAGGCATAGAACGGTTTCTTGTCCTTGCCATCACGGGCCTTCAACTCTTCCAGGCCACGGTTGAACATGTCCTGGTCGGACACGCCCCAGGTTGCATCGGAAAACACCGGGTTGACGAAGTCATTACGCCCGATGAAGGTGGTCATGCCCTGGTTGCTGAAGAAGCCCGACTGGTTGTCCCAGGCGAAGTCGCCGTTGTAGACGTACACATCATCGTAGTCCCGGGCGCTGAGCAATTGCGGCAGGCCGGACAGTTTGTGACTGCCTTCGGGTGTCTGCATCAGGTATTCGAAACCCGGCAAGTTCGGGAAGCAGGCCATGGTGGCGAACATGCCCTGGTGGGTATGGGTGCCGTTGGAGAAGAAACGATCGAACAACAGGCCTTCTTTCGACAGTTTGTCGAAGTACGGCGTGATGTCACCCGGACGACCCAGGGCGCCCACCGAGTGACCGGCGAAGCTTTCCATCAGGATCACCACGACGTTCTTGATCGGCAGTGTCTTGTTGGTGTCGGGGCTGAAATTGCGACGCACCGCGGCGGTCTCGGTATCGATCAGCTTGTCACTTGGGGTCAACAACAAATCGCGCACAGTCTGCTGGGCCTGAGGCTGTGGCAATGTGGCCTTCCAGACATTGTCGCGATGTTCGGACAGCCGGCTTTTGGCCGCTGCAATCAACGACAGCGTGCCATTGAGGCCCAACTGATTGGCGAAGTTCGAATCGGTGGTGTAAACGTCACCCCAACGCATTGGCGGCCCTTGACGCAGGGTGCCACGCGCAGCGACCACGCAAATCAGCAGGCAGACCAGGAACACCGCGCCACGCGTATACCACGGAGCAACCTGTCGCGTACTGATGCTGCCACCGCTGAACGGCCCGCGAGGACGCGTGGCACGGTCGGCGCCCTTGAACGCAAGCGTCAGAATCAAGGTGCCCACGCCCCACGCCAGCAGGTAGCGAACCACCGGAAAACCGTACCAGAGCATGCTCATCACGGTTTTCGGGTCTTCCTTCACGTACTGGAAGACCAGACCGTTGAGGCGCTGGTGGAACTCGCGGTAAAAGTCCATCTCCATCAGGCCGAGGAACAGCGCGATGCTTGAGACAACGGTCAGCCACAGCCGGAAAAACCCGCGGGCGGCCATCGCCCTGGCGCTGAACAATGCCAGCAGCAGCGGAATGCTGAGGTAAACCACCAGACGCAAGTCGAAACGCAGGCCGTTGGCGAACGCTTCCAGAAAGGTCGAAGCCGGTGTATCGAGGATCATCGAGCTGTTGTAGACCAGCAGCGCCACGCGCAGCAGGCTCAACATGACCATCATGATCACCGCACACATTAGCGTGTAGGCCAGATGCGATTTGACGGTCGGTTGCAGCAGGCGACTAGAAGCTCGCTGCTGACTCAGGGCGTCCGGGTTTGCCATGTCGTTTCAGGACCCATTGGAAGTTGAAGTTTCAAAAAATACAGCGGCGCCTTGCCTGAGGCTGGTCGGTTAACTGGGATTGCGTTTAACTGACCGGCACCCGCTGTCTTGCCCTCTGTTGGCCACCTTCGGCCCCGGGGCTTGCGCGGTGCGCAAATGTTGCACGATCAACCGCGGATTACCATGGATTACTGGCCCACGGCCCCCGAGTGTCGCTTGCAGCGTTGTGGGACAAGAGGCGTGGCGTAAAGTTGCGCAGGCTTACGGGTTGGCCGCGGGCGAATTGTCTTGGAGGCTTTGTGAAAATTTCGTTCAACGCATATCCAGAAACAAAATAAAGCCCCCGCCAGTCCCTATGAAAAGAGTACGCAGTTACTTCTCGGCGCGTTCTTTCAGGGCTTTGAGGGTATTGAACGGCGCGTCGACCACAAACTTGTTGGCCAACCACGACGGCACGCTGCCACCGGGTTCGGTATGGGCCTGATAAGTCACTTCGACTTGATCGCCTTTAGGCACGAGCTTCCACAACCCTTTGACCTGAGCGACCCGAACAAAACCTTTTTCTTGCGCAAAGTACTGGGGCTGCCCTTCCAGCTCACGGGTCAGACTGCCATCGGCGCCTTCAACGGTGGTGATATGCAACACGGAGTCGCGAGGGGTGACCGGCCAAGGGGTATTGAACTGGGTGTAGGTCCAGCTCTGGTTACCTTCATGTTTAAGCAACTTCTGAGTCTTGCACTCGTGAATCCATGCACAGGCACCCGGCACGTCTTCCTGCAATGCACGCAGTTTGGCCATGGTGGTCTTCATGACGGTCACGCCACGGTATGCCTTGTATTGGGAACCGGCCACTTCACTCAACGATACCTTGATGCCCTGTTCTTCCTTGGCGGTTTTCCATTCTTCGGCCTGGGCCGTGGAGGCCAGTAGAACCGTCAAACCACACAGCACAGCCATACGATGCAGCGAACCCATAGTCTTTTCCTTATTGTTGAAGTTCCATTCGTCTAACACATCACGCGGCCGTCATTTGCTCCCACCAGCCCAGCAACTTGATCGCTTCGTCGCTGCTGCTTCCGCAGACTTCGACATCGGCTTCAAATGCCGAACACACCGCAGGACGCTCCGGCTTGCCGAAAATGCTGCACAGGTTATCGGCAGACAGCTGGACGCAACGTTCTCCGGCGGCTTTGCCATTGGGCATGCCGGGGATCGGCGAACTGATGGAAGGGGCAATGCAACAGGCGCCACAGCCTTCACGGCATCTCATGACGACAAGCTCCTCGCGACGGGTAAAGGGACGTGGCACAGAGTAACGGCTAAAACGGCTGTTTAAAATTACCTGAGCCCGGGTTTTTTCATTCAAACGAAGGTGACCGACCAGTCTCCGACAAAGCGTCTGGTCCACGGGTCACGATGGGGAGGAAATTACTGCTTGAACTCGAATTCCAGCGCCGCGCCTTCAACTTCCCGCCGCTCTTCATTGCGCAGTTGCAGCTGCATTTCGTTGCTGAGCAGGCGACCGTTGAGCTGGAACGGGCTGCTCTTGTCGCCAAACATTTGTGGCAACAGCGTATCGCGTGGGGGCAAGGTGACCGTGCCGACCGGTTTCAGTTCTTCGACCATGTCCTTGGGCAGGCTCAAGTCGAGATCTGCCGAAGGGAGCCTGGTTTTCACGACCTCACTGGCCGGTTTCGACTTGGCGGCAATGGGGGAACGCTTCTTTACCGCTGCTGCCTTCTTTTTGGCCGGCGCAGCTTTTTTGACCGGTGCGGCTTTTTTGACCGGTGCCGCTTTTTTCGCAGGGGTACTGGCTGTGGGTTTTTCCTGAACGGAAGCCGCCATGACGCCTTCCGGGTGACAGGTCATTAGCAGGCAGATCAACAACCAGATGGCAGGAAAAATCGGCTTCATGGACCCAACGGCGTGAACGGCAGAAGTCTGTATGCTCGCCTGTTGGAGACGACAAGACAAGCGGGCCGTTCACCACTGCCCGACCGGTCAAAAACCGCTTGCCGTCTCCTGACAAAGTTGCGTCGCCAGCAACCCCAGCGTCATCAATGCACGCTCGGCCTCGCGGTTCCAGGGGATGCCACAATTCAGGCGAATGCAGTGATTGAACTGCTCGGTATTACTGAAAATCAGCCCCGGCGCAATGCTGATGCCCTGCTGCAACGCCCGCACATGCAGTTCTTGCGTATTCACCCGCCCCGGCAGGCTGACCCACAGAATGAAGCCGCCGGTGGGCCGGGTCATCTGCGTACCTTCCGGGAAGTACTGCTGCACCGCCAATTGAAAAGCGCTGAGGTTCTTGCGGTACTCCTGACGGATGTAACGCAAATGCCGGTCGTAGCCACCGTTTTCCAGATAGGCCGCGATACCCATTTGCGTGACGCTGCAGGCCGAATGGGTGCTGAAAGTCTGCAAACGCTGGATTTCCTGCTGGTACTTGCCGGCTATCATCCAGCCGATGCGCACACCGGGCGAGAGGGTTTTGGAGAAGCTGGAGCAATAGATCACCCGATCCAGCCGGTCGTAGGCCTTGAGCGATTTGGTGCGCCCCTGCTCGAACATCAGTTCGCCGTAAATGTCGTCTTCGACGACCTGGATATCGAAATCCGAGGCCAGGCGCAGCAATTGTTTCTGCCGCTCTTCGGGCATGGTGCCGCCCAGGGGATTGCTCAGGCGCGTGGTCAGCACCAGCGCCTTGATCGACCACTGGTTGGCCGCCAGTTGCAGGGCTTCAAGACTCATGCCGGTGGCTGGATCGCTGGGAATTTCGATGACTTTGAGCCCTAGCAGGTCGGCCAGTTGCAGCAAACCGTAATAGGTTGGCGACTCGGCGGCGATCAGGTCACCCGGTCGGGTCAACACGCGCAAGGACATTTGCAGCGCATCGACGCAGCCGTGGGTGATCACCACTTCCGACGGGTCGACCACCACGCCGGCGTCGCGCATGCGGATCGCCACTTGCCGACGCAAGGGCTCGAAACCGGGGCTGAACATGTAGCTGAACGCCCGCGGACTATGGAAACGGGTGACTTTGGCCAGTTGCTGATGCAGCGCCCGCACTGGCAGATAGTCAACGCTCGGTACCGCGGCGCCCAACGGGAAGACGCCTTCGCGGCGCGATTCGACCAGGACTTGCTGAATAATGCTGCTGCGGGTGACAAGGCCTGGTCGTTCGACCCGGGCGATATCCGGGGTTGGCGCCGTGAGCGCCGGCGTCTGGTGCACGTAGTAACCGGATTGCGGCCGGGCTCGGATCAGCCCCTGATCTTCAAGGTTGGCATAGGCCTGCAACACCGTTGCATGGCTGACGTTGAGCTGCGAGCTCATCTTGCGCACCGAAGGCACGCGCTCCCCTGGCTGGTAAACACCGCGGCGGATGTCTTCGGCCAGCTGCTGAGCAATACGTTGGTAAAGCAAGAGATTGGTCATGACGCAGCACTCGATTTCACGGGCATTTTATTCTTGTGTGAAACAATACCGGAACAGTTTGGAAGTGTACTGGGACAGTTATCACAATAGTCGACCGTACAGTGCATTGTCAGCAAAAACTGTACTGTTTTTTGGCAGGCGTTAAGGATTCGGCAGGCACAAAAAAACCCGGCGCTGCTGACAGGCCGGGCTTTCCAGTAACGCAGCCCTTTAGCGGGCGGCGCCGAGCTGGCCTTTTTCGTCGGAGAACACAATTTCTACCCGACGGTTCTGCGCACGACCACGCTCTGAGGCGTTTGCATCTACCGGGTATTCATCGCCGTAGCCTTCGACCTTGATACGTTTGTCGTCGATACCCAGGTCCATCAACACATCCGCCACCGATTGCGCACGGTCGCGGGACAGCTTGAGGTTTTCCTGTTTACCGCCAGTGCTGTCGGTATAGCCCTCGATCCGCACCACTCGCTTGGGGTTGAGCTGCAAAAACTGGACGATCTTCAGCACCACACGGTTTGCCGAGCTTTTCAGCTCTGCTTCACCGGTATCGAACAGCACATCGCCCAAGGTCATCACCAGACCCCGGTCGGTTTGGGTAGTGGCCAACGCCACGATCTGCTCTTCGAGCCACTTGCCCTGTTGCTGCACGCTGAGCAACTTGGACTCACGCAGGGCCAATTGCAGGCGCTGACGCTCGAGTTCGAGCTTCGCCGCGCGTTCCTCGTTGAGCACTTGATTGGTGTGTTCCCGGGCGATTTCGCTGTAGCGCCGGCTCAGGTAGGCGTAATGCACAACGTCCGAACCGCTGCCCCAGTAGCTGGACAGACGATCGGCCCGGGCCAGCGACTCGCCGGCGCGGATCACGTCCTTGGGCGCAATGCGCAGCACATTGGAGTCTTCCTTGACCTTCTGAAAGTCAGTGCCCGCCTGCTGGATTGCGGCTTCGCTGTGTTGACCGGCGCAGCCATAAAGGCTTGCACAACCGGCCAGAATCAAGCCGCCGAGTGCTTTGGTTTTCAGGCTCATTGGGCATCTCCCAGTTGCTTGCGCAAACGAGTGATGCGGGTATTGAGCACGTTCAACTGCTCCTCACTCTTGAGGGTCAGAACCCGGGCTTCGGCCAGACGCGCGTCCAGCTCGGCCTGCTCGGCCCGCATGCGCGCATGCTTGAAGGACTGGTCGGCCATGTTGCCCTTGGCCCGCTTGAACTTGTCTTCAGCCAGTTTCAGCTCCGGCACTTCGTCGGCGGTAGCACCCACGGCCTTCGCTTGTTCAAGGGCTTGCTCGGTCAAGCGTATTTGTTCATTCGGCGCCGGATCGGCTGCACAACCCGCCAGAGCCAGAACGGCCAGGGCAGCGAAAAGAGGTCGAATACTCACTAAGAATCCCTACTGTTTTGGGGTACTGACAGGTTGTGGCTGCGGTTGTGAGCGCTGTGCCTTCCAACGCTCGATATTGCGCAGCAGCGCAGCTTCTGTCAGTCCGGACGCGGGCAATTCTGTCATCTTTTTGGCCAGCTGTCCGCGCAACCAAGGATCGTTGCAGGCAGAGTTATGGGAAACCGCAAGATACAGGCCCGGTTTATCGATGGGGACTGGGTGGGCCATCAAGTCATTGGCCATCCCCAGCGTTTGCACCATGGCCATGCCCGAATAGCGGCCGGCGAGAACAAATTCCACCTCGTTCAACAGCAATTTCTGAAAGGCCTGGGTCAGATTGGGCGTACGCAACAGGGTCAATTGCTGTTCGGCAAAAATACCGAATGCGGGGGTTATACGAGCCTTTTCCGACAACGCGCCAGAATGACCGCGAAGGTCCTGGGCTTCGTTGTAGACCAGTAACGAATCGTTGCGAGTCCAGACCAGGTAATCGTTCTCCAACAGCGGTGGATGGACGTAATCCAGATTTTCCAGCTCACTGACCAACAACGGCGCATCGGCCAGCATGTCCATTCGTCCGCTGCGCACTTCCTCCAGGGCCTGGGAGCGTTTACCTGCGTAAAGCAGCTCGACCTTGATGCCCAACTCCCCCGCCACGTGCTGCAACAGATCAGCGCTGGCGCCCATCAGATGCCTGGGGTTTTGCGGGTCTTGCCACAGGTACGGCGGCGCGTCCGGGCTGCCGGTCACTACCAGGCGCTCGCATTTGCCCGCAGCTATGGACAGCCCCGGCAACAGCGTCAGGCCCAGCAGCAGTGACCAGCCACACACGTGGCGTAAATCCATGGCGAAACACCCCTCAAAAAACAAAAAAAAAGCCCGACCAAAAGGTCGGGCTCTTTATAAGTCAAGCCGCCGGATTAGACCAGCTTCTCGAGCTCGGGGATGGCTTCGAACAAATCCGCCACCAGGCCGTAATCGGCCACCTGGAAGATCGGCGCTTCTTCGTCCTTGTTGATCGCCACGATCACTTTGGAGTCTTTCATGCCGGCCAGGTGCTGGATCGCGCCGGAGATACCGACGGCGATGTACAGCTGTGGCGCAACGATCTTGCCGGTCTGACCGACCTGCATGTCGTTGGGTACGAAACCTGCGTCGACCGCTGCGCGGGAAGCGCCGACGGCAGCGCCCAGCTTGTCGGCCAAGGCGTACAGGTGCTTGAAGTTGTCGCCGTTCTGCATGCCGCGACCGCCGGAAACGACGATCTTGGCAGCGGTCAGTTCCGGACGATCGGACTTGGCCAGTTCTTCGCCAACGAAGCTCGAAGTGCCAGCGTCGTGAGCAGCCGCAACGGCCTCAACAGCCGCCGAACCACCTTCAGCGGCAACCGGATCGAAACCGGTGGCACGCACGGTGATCACTTTGACCGCCGCGTTCGATTGAACGGTAGCAATGGCGTTACCGGCGTAGATCGGACGCTTGAAGGTGTCAGCGCTTTCGACCGAGATGATCTCGGAGATCTGGTCAACGTCCAGCTGCGCGGCAACGCGTGGCAGGATGTTTTTGCCGTTGGAAGTCGCAGCAGCCAGGATGTGGCTGTAGCCCTTGCCCAACTCGGCTACCAGCGGAGCAACGTTTTCCGGCAGTTGATGAGCGTAGGCAGCGTTGTCGGCTGTCAGCACTTTGGATACGCCAGCAATTTTTGCAGCGGCTTCAGCTACGGGACCAGCGCCCTGACCTGCAACCAGAACGTGGATATCACCACCGATCTTGGCGGCAGCAGCCACAGTGTTCAGCGTGGCCGGGGCCAGCACTTTGTTGTCGTGTTCAGCAATAACCAAGATAGTCATTTAGATTACCTTCGCTTCGTTCTTGAGTTTTTCAACCAGTTCAGCCACCGACTTGACCTTGATACCCGCGCTGCGTGCAGCCGGCGCTTCGACTTTCAGGGTCTTGTTGGTGGAGGCGGTGGAAACGCCCAAAGCGTCCGGAGTCAGCACTTCGAGAGGCTTCTTCTTGGCTTTCATGATGTTTGGCAGAGACGCGTAGCGCGGCTCGTTCAAACGCAGGTCGGTGGTGACGATGGCCGGCAGTTTCAGGGAAACCGTCTGCGCGCCGCCGTCGATTTCGCGGGTCACGGCAACGCTGTCGCCGGACACTTCGACTTTAGAGGCGAAGGTACCCTGACCGTAGCCGCTCAATGCCGCGAGCATCTGGCCAGTCTGGTTGTTGTCGCTGTCGATGGCTTGTTTGCCGAGGATCACCAGCTGAGGCTGTTCCTTGTCGACAACGGCCTTCAACAGTTTGGCAACGGCCAGGGAAGTCAGATCTTCTGCGGATTCGACGAGGATGGCGCGGTCGGCACCCAGAGCCAGCGCGGTGCGCAGTTGCTCCTGAGCGGTGGACGGGCCGATGGAGACGACGACGATTTCAGTCGCAACGCCTTTCTCTTTCAGGCGTACGGCTTCTTCCACTGCGATTTCGCAGAACGGGTTCATCGACATCTTGACGTTGGCGAGGTCGACGCCGGAATTGTCCGCCTTGACACGAACCTTGACGTTGTAATCCACAACGCGTTTGACAGCTACAAGAACCTTCATGGATTCCTCGTTACTCTCCGGTGAAAAGAAAGTCGCCTAGGCGAACCTGGCGGTTGATGCTCATCGGCGCAAGGGCACCTCTAAAAACGCTGGCAGGTGTAAAGGGTGAACCTTGCTCACGAGGCGGATAACCGTTCGTCAGTGGTGACTGACGAGTCATTCATTATCGTGGCGTGTAAACTGCGCGAAAAACCTGCGCGGCGCATCACCTTGTACTGCCATCGCCCTGTCTTTAGAGGTGCTCTTGAAACCAACAGTAAGCCTACGGCGAGCGCAAAACCGCCCGTATCTTGACCGGAACGCCTATTCCGGTCAATACGGCAAAATGACCACTCATAAGCCGCGGTGACTTTGATTTATCTGGCTTTGAGCCAATTCAAACAAACGTTTGTATTGGACGCTAGGAGTGGTGTAGATATAATGCGCCACCTAGAGAGAAAGGTGGATCATCCATTGTCCCTTCCGGCTTGCCGGAGGAAATAATGGATGCAACGCCAAACCTCCAATTAGAAAAAAAACTGTTGAGCCTTGAGTAGGAGATAGCCTGTGGAACGCGAATACATGGAATTCGACGTGGTCATCGTCGGTGCCGGCCCCGCTGGCTTGTCTGCCGCCTGCCGCTTGAAGCAGAAGGCCGCCGAAGCCGGTAAGGAAATCAGCGTCTGCGTGGTCGAAAAAGGCTCCGAAGTCGGTGCTCATATCCTGTCCGGTGCCGTGTTCGAACCACGCGCCCTGAACGAACTGTTCCCGGACTGGAAAGAACTCGGCGCGCCGCTGAATACGCCCGTCACACGCGATGACATCTTCGTTCTGAAAAACGCCGACAGCGCGCAGAAGATTCCTGACTTTTTTGTGCCCAAGACCATGCACAACGAAGGCAACTACATCATTTCCCTGGGCAATCTGTGCCGCTGGCTGGCTCAGCAGGCCGAGAACCTGGGCGTGGAAATCTACCCGGGCTTCGCTGCCCAGGAAGCCCTGTTCGACGAGAACGGCGTGGTTCGCGGGATCATCACCGGTGATCTGGGCGTTGACCGCGAAGGCAATCCGAAAGAAGGCCTGTACACCCCGGGCATGGAACTGCGTGCCAAGTACACGCTGTTCGCCGAAGGTTGCCGCGGCCACATCGGCAAGCAACTGATCAAGCGCTTCAACCTCGACAGCGAAGCCGACGCCCAGCACTACGGCATCGGCCTGAAAGAAATCTGGGAAATCGACCCGGCCAAGCATCAGCCAGGCCTGGTGGTTCACACTGCCGGTTGGCCGCTGGACATCATGGGCACCGAAAACACCGGAGGCTCGTTCCTCTATCACCTGGAAAACAACCAGGTGGTGGTCGGTCTGATCGTCGATCTTTCCTACAGCAACACCTTCCTTTCGCCGTTCGATGAGTTCCAGCGCCTCAAGCATCACCCGGTGCTCAAGCAATACCTGGAAGGTGGCAAGCGCATCAGCTACGGCGCACGCGCTATCTCCAAAGGCGGCTTGAACTCGCTGCCGAAGATGGTCTTCAAGGGCGGCGCACTGATCGGTTGCGACCTTGGCACCCTGAACTTTGCCAAGATCAAAGGCAGTCACACCGCAATGAAGTCCGGCATGCTCGCCGCTGATGCCGTGGCCGATGCGCTGTTCGCTGACCTGGACGGCACGCAAGAGCTGACCCCTTACGTCGACGCCTTCAAGAAGAGCTGGCTCTACGACGAACTGTTCGCCAGCCGCAACTTCGGCCCGGCTATTCACAAGTTCGGCGCCATCGTTGGCGGCGGTTTCAACTGGCTCGATCAGAACATCTTCGGCGGTAAACTGCCGTTGACCTTGCACGACACCAAGCCGGATTACGCTTGCCTGAAACTGGCGGCCGACTGCAAGAAAATCGATTACCCGAAACCGGACGGCAAGATCAGCTTCGACAAACTCAGCTCGGTGTTCATCTCGGGTACCAACCATGAAGAAGAACAGCCTTGCCACTTGAAGCTGACCGATCCAAGCATTCCGATCGCCAAAAACCTGCCGATGTACGATGAGCCCGCCCAGCGTTACTGCCCGGCCGGCGTGTACGAAGTGGTGACCAAGGAAGACGGCGAAAAGCGCTTCCAGATCAATGCCCAGAACTGCGTTCACTGCAAGACCTGCGACATCAAGGACCCTGCACAGAACATCACCTGGGTGGCGCCGGAAGGGGCTGGCGGCCCGACTTACCCGAACATGTAAGTTCAATTGCTGAACATCAAGGCTCCCGATACGGGGGCCTTTTTGTTGCCCGCAATCTTGTGGGAGCGGGCTTGCCCGCGATGAGGATTTATCATTCAACATTGAAGTCGACTGACCCACCGTAATCGCGGGCAAGCCCGCTCCCACAGGGATTCATGGTGTATCAAGCGACGCGCTCATCCCCCGGATTACGTTCGAAGTAGCGCTTGTACTCACGGCTGAACTGCGACGTGCTCTGATACCCCACCCGATGCGCCACCTGAGCCACACCCAAGCCTTCGCCCACCAACAACTGCTGGGCCCTGAGCAAGCGCAAACGCTTCAAATATTGCACCGGCGACAACAACGTGCAGCGCTTGAAATGCTCATGAAATGTCGACGCGCTCATGTTCGCGCAACTGGCCAGGGTCTCGACATTCAGCGGCTCGGTGTAATGCCCATGCAGATGACTCAGGGACGCCGCGATCCGGGCGAACTGCCCCTGTTGTTCCACCAGCGCCCGCAACACATCGGCTTGCGGCCCGCGCAACGCCACGAACAACAATTCACGCAAGCGCGCCGGGCCCATGATCTGGCATTCCAGCGGATCGTGCAGGCAGCGCAACAACCGCTCCACACAACCGCGCATAGCATCGTCGAGCACTGCCGAAGTCATGGACTCGGGCGTCTGCGCGGGAACGGTGCGCCCCGGCGACAGCCCCATGGCCAGCACCAACTCACCCAGCATTACCCGGTCGATGGCGATGGAAACGCCCAGCATCGGGCCATCCGGCGCCGAAAACGTCTCGCACTCGAAGGGCACCGGCAACGCCTGAATCAAGTAATGCCCGGCACCGTATTCAAGCGTACGCGGGCCCAGATACGCCAATTTGCTGCCTTGGGCGATGATGACCAGGCTCGGCTCGTAGATTTGCGGGCCGCGGGCGACATCACAATTGGCGCGCAAAACCTGCACCCCAGGCAATGCGGTGGGCGCGAAACCATCGCGAAGGGTCAGCGGCTGGATCAGCGAAACCAGCGTGGCGTTGGCATCGAGATGACGGGTCAACAACATGAGGGAGCTCTTCAAAAGAAGTCGCGAAAAAAGTCGCAAAAAAGGGATGAAAGCATCATCGCAGGTCTGCACGCCAATGCGACCAATCAACGATGCATGCCGGAGGATTAGGCATGACACCCGGAGGAATCGCCATGGCCGGTCACCCGTGCGGCGCCCAGAATGGCTCGCCTCACCTGTCACCGCTTTTGCGAGGTTCACCATGTACACCGCCATCGGATACGCCGCTCAGTCAGCCACCACTCCCCTCGCCCCAATGAAATTCGAACGCCGCAGCCCACGGGCCGACGACGTTGCGATCGACATTCTCTACTGCGGTGTCTGCCATTCCGACATCCATCAGGCACGCAACGAGTGGGGCATTGCTGTTTACCCGCTGATGCCCGGCCATGAGATCGTCGGAAAAGTCACCGCCATCGGTGCGAACGTTACCCAACACAAAGTCGGCGATCTGGTCGGAGTCGGTTGCATGGTCGACTCATGCCGTCACTGCGAAGCCTGCCAGGCGGATC
The DNA here is from genome assembly GCF_014192635.1 of Pseudomonas sp. Tn43. Classification (NCBI taxonomy): domain Bacteria; kingdom Pseudomonadati; phylum Pseudomonadota; class Gammaproteobacteria; order Pseudomonadales; family Pseudomonadaceae; genus Pseudomonas; species Pseudomonas sp. Tn43. Next base: position 373,785 of record NZ_JACHYG010000007.1, on the reverse strand, counting down.
TGGAGCAATACTGCCTGGAAGGTCCGACCATGACGTATGCCACCCCGGACCGGGTCGATGGCAGCAACACCATGGGCGGTTACTCCGACAGCATCGTGGTCAGCGAGCACTTTGTCGTGCGTATCCCGGAGAAACTCGACCCGGCCAGCGCCGCGCCCATTCTGTGCGCCGGCATCACCACTTATTCGCCGCTCAAGCACTACGGCGTCAAGGCCGGTGACAAGGTCGGGATTCTCGGCATGGGTGGCCTCGGCCACATGGGCATCAAGTTCGCCAAGGCGATGGGCGCTGAGGTGACGTTATTCACCCGTTCGGCGAGCAAGGCTGAAGAAGGTCGTCGTCAAGGCGCGGACCACGTGATCGTGTCCACCGATGCCGAGCAGATGAAAGCCGCCGCAGGACATTTCGACTTCCTGCTGGACACCATTCCGGTGCAGCACGACCTCAATCCCTACCTCGATACCTTGCGTTTCGACGGCGTACACATTCTGGTGGGCTTGATTGAACCGATCGAGCCACCGGTGCACGCTGCCAAACTGGTATTGGGTCGTCGCGTGTTGGCCGGATCCCTGATCGGCGGCATCGCCGAAACCCAGGAAGTGCTGGATTTCTGCGCCGAACACGGCATTACCTGCGACATCGAAATGCTCGACATCCGCCAGATCAACGAGGCTTACACCCGCATGATTGCCGGTGACGTGAAGTACCGCTTCGTGATCGACATGGCGACGCTGAAGGTTTAAACCTTCAAGCCAAGCTCCGCCGACAGCCGGGCTGTGACCCCTTTGATCAGGGGAATCAGCTCGGCCATTTTTTCCAGTGGCATGTACGGCACGGTGCTGGCGATGCTGATACCGGCGACGATGCGCTTGCTGGCATCGCGAATCGGTGCCGCCACGCAGCGGATCGACGGTTCGTTGTCTTCCAGGTCGAAGGCGTACCCGCCAGCCACGTACTCGATCATGCGCTGCTGGAACTGCTCCCAGGATTGCTCCGGGTGCTGCGGCCAGAACTGGTTTTTCCCACCCACCGGCAAGCTGATTTCGTACAGCCGTTGCCATTCTTCCTGGGTGTCATCGAGCATCAGCGCCTTACCGATCCCGGTACGCGCCAATGGCATGCGATGACCGACCCGCGAACGCATTTCCGGACCGTTGCGCCCCGGATTCTTGTGCAGGTACAGCACCTCATCGCCCTCACGAATCGCCAGGTGAATGGTGTCGCCGGTCAGCGCCGATAACTCATCCAGATACGGCCCGGCCAGTGTGACTAGCGGCAGCTCTTCACGTGCCTGGAAACCCAGCTCGATCAGTTTCGGCCCCAGCAGATAACCGACTTGCGGCACCACCCGCAAATAACGCTCATCCACCAGGCAACTGGCCAGACGATGAGTGGTGCTGCGTGTTGTGCCGATCAGCCGGGCGATTTCCTTGAGATCGCGAGCGCCACTGGCGACGGCCTGAACCACACCCAGGCCACGAAGCAGTGTCTGGGTGCCGGTCGGCGCGGCGTCCTTGGCGATTTTTGGGGCATCTTCCTGCATATCCAGCCTTTACCGTTGAGCGAGTGAACGGACGGCATTATGGTCGCCCCAAGGCCGCGACTACAACTTGATACGCTCGACCTTGCCCACCAGCAACACGTAGGAAAGCGCCCCCAACAACGCCAGAACCGAGATATAGGTTATCGCCGGGGCAAACGAATCGCCGGAAGCGAGGAAGCCGATGACGATCGGCGTGGTAATCGCTGCCAGGTTGCCGATGAAATTGAACACCCCACCGGTCAATCCAAGCAAACGCGCCGGGGCCAGGGTCGATACCAGCGACCAGGTGATCGAGGCCAGGCCATTGCCGAAGAAGGCCAGCGCGAGGAAGGCAATCACCAGTGGCGTCGATTCGACGAAATTGGCGCCGATGATCGAGGTGGAAATCAGCAAGCCACCAATGATCGGCAACTTGCGGGCGAAACCCACCGTGTAACCGCGCCGGATCAAAAAGTCCGAGAAAAAGCCCGAACACAGCACGCCGACGAAGGCCGCCAGAAACGGTAGCGACGCCAGCAAGCCCGACTTGATGAAGTCCATGCCGCGATATTTCACCAGGTAGGTCGGGAACCACGTCAGAAAAAACCACAACGTCGAATTGAGGCAGAACTGACCGAGGTAAATGCCCCACAACTTGCGTTTGCTCAGGACAATCCCGAGGTCGATCCAGCTGAATTTCGCCTTGGCCTTCGCGGCTTCAGCCTGGATATCCACCAGCCCGCCGCCCTCGCGAATCAGCTCGATCTCAGCGTCATTGGCGCCCTTGAAATCCCGGGGCTCGCGATACACCGCGTACCAGATCACCGCCCAAATGATGCCCACCGCGCCGGTGCTGATAAACACCATGTGCCAGCCATATTGATGTTGCAGCCATGCAAGTACCGGCGTCAGGAACGCCAGCCCGACGAACTGCCCTGAGGTGTAGAAACCGATGGCGGTGGCGCGTTCACGCTCGGGGAACCAGGTCGTCACCACACGGCTGTTGATCGGGTACGCCGGTGCTTCCAGCGCGCCGACGGCCATGCGCAGCACGAACAGCGCGATGAAACTGGCAGCGAAGCCAAGCATCACCGTGGCCATCGACCACAGCAGCAATGCGACGCTATACAGGATGCGCGGCGGCACCCGGTCCACCAGCCAGCCGCCGGGGATCTGCATGGCGGCGTAGGTCCAGCCGAACGCGGAAAAGATCAGCCCGACATGGATCGGATCGATGCCCAGATCACTGGTCAGCGCCGGGGCGGCAATGGACAGGTTGCTGCGGTCCAGATAGTTGATCACCACCGTGATGAACAACAGGACCATGATGAAAAAACGCTTGCGGCTCGGCGTCACCAACGACGCCTGCCCGGTGAGGGTTTGCGGTTGCATGGGGGGTGCCTCTTTTTATGTTTATTGAGGTCAATGGACGAAACGCAACAAAATCTGTAGGAGCGCGGCTTGCCCGCGAAGGCGTCAGTGGGAACGCCGATGAGAATCAAGCAGACCGAGGCGTGGCCTTCGCGGGCAAGCCTCGCTCCTACAAGGACGGTGTCAAATCACCACTCGGCAAAGCTGCCATCGGCATGGCGCCAGATCGGGTTGCGCCAGCGGTGGCCGACGGCGGCGCGTTCGATCACGTATTGCTCGTTGATCTCGATACCCAGGCCCGGGCCGTTAGGGATCTTCACGAAGCCTTTGTCGTAATCGAATACCCGTGGATCTTTCACATAATCGAGCAGGTCATTGCTCTCGTTGTAATGGATGCCCAGGCTCTGTTCCTGGATGAACGCGTTGTAGCAAACCGCGTCCAGTTGCAGGCATGCCGCCAGGGCAATCGGGCCCAACGGGCAATGCAGCGCCAGTGCCACGTCGTACGCTTCGGCCATGTTGGCGATCTTGCGGGTTTCGGTGATGCCGCCAGCGTGGGAAGCATCCGGCTGGATGATGTCGACGTAGCCTTCGCTGAGCACCCGCTTGAAATCCCAGCGCGAGAACAACCGCTCGCCGAGGGCAATCGGTGTACTGGTCAGCGGTGCCAGTTCTTTCAGCGCTTCGTAGTTTTCGCTGAGTACCGGCTCTTCGATGAACATCAGTTTGTACGGGTCGAGTTCCTTCATCAGCACTTTGGCCATGGGCTTGTGCACCCGACCATGGAAGTCCACGCCGATGCCGACATTCGGGCCGACCGCATCGCGGACGGCGGCGACGTTGGCAAGCGCGAGGTCGACCTTGTCGAAGGAATCGAGAAATTGCAGCTCTTCGGTGCCGTTCATTTTCACCGCCGTGAAACCACGGCTCACCGCTTCTTTCGCAGCGCGTGCGGTGTCCGCCGGGCGATCACCACCGATCCACGAATAAACGCGAATCTTGTCCCGCACCTGACCACCCAACAGATCGCTGACCGACACACCCAGAGCCTTGCCCTTGATGTCCCACAACGCCTGGTCGATGCCGGCCAGAGCGCTCATGTGGATCGCGCCGCCTCGGTAAAAACCGCCACGGTAAAGCACGGTCCAGATGTCTTCGATGTTGCGTGGGTCTTTGCCGATCAGGTAGTCGGACAATTCCTCAACCGCTGCAGCGACCGTGTGCGCGCGGCCTTCGACCACGGGCTCACCCCAACCGGTCACGCCCTCGTCGGTTTCGACCTTGAGGAAGCACCAGCGCGGCGGAACGATGAAGGTAGTGAGTTTGGTGATTTTCATCTATTGCCTCTCTTATTAGATGCAGCGCTCGCAGCGCCAAGAAGTCTTACTGCAATGCATTCCAGGCAGCGACATACGCCTTGGCGTTCACTGCGACCTGTTCAGGTGTCATGCCCGGTTTGAACAACCCGGAACCGAGGCCGAAACCTTTGACCCCGGCCTCGATAAACACCGGCATGTTGTCTGGCGTAATCCCGCCCACCGGCACCAGCACCGTCCCTGCCGGCAACACCGCCAGCCAGGCTTTCACAACGGCGGGGCCCATCTGTTCGGCCGGGAACATCTTCAGCACATCCGCGCCCTCGGCCAATGCAGCAAAGGCTTCGGTTGGCGTCGCCACGCCCGGTGACAGGAACAGCCCCGCCGCTTTCGCCGCGCGCAACACCTTGGCATCGCTGTGAGGCATGACGATCACTTGGCCGCCCGCCGCTTTCACTTGCTCGACCTGTTGCGGCGTCAACACCGTGCCCGCACCGATCAGGCAATCGGCGGGCAAGCTACTGCGCAGGATGCGGATACTTTCGTACGGCTCGGGGGAGTTAAGCGGCACTTCGATGACGCGAAATCCCGCCGAATACAGGACTTCGCCGACGGCTGCCGCTTCCTGCGGGCGCAGGCCACGCAGGATTGCGATCAGTCCGTTTTGTGCCAGTGCTTGCTTGAGCATGTCAGACCTCCAGTCAGGTTTAACGGGATGGGGGCGTGGTGATCAGTCCGGCGGCGAGCGCCAACTGCCACAACCCGCGTTCGGTGGCCTGCTCGGCCAGGGTCACCCGGGCAAAACCGCAGGCGTCGAGCGCACGGCTGTAGCGGGCACAGAGTTGGGCGTTACCGATGAGGATGATCGACGGCAGATGAACGCTGTTGCGCCGACACCGCTGAACGTTGGCCAGCGCCGCCAGTTCATGACCGATCAGCAAGCCCGACAGGTAGTCCGGTTGCGCCGTGGCGCTCAGTTCACCGGTCAGCCCCAGACTGCGGGCACTGAACAACGTCGACAGCGGCCCGATCTCGCCGTCCGCCGACAGGGCCACCCGCACGCCACGATCAAATGCTTCGCCATCAAAAGAGGCGCCGCGCTGCTGAGTGCGCCCCAGAATGCTGTGTTCGCTGAGAACGGCGAAGATTTCGCCGGTCATGAACGTATCGAAATGCACGATGCAGCCGTCGGCCACTTCCACCCATTTCGAATGGCTGCCCGGCAAGCCGATCAACAGATCGTTGTCCGCCCCGCCCGGCAGATTCTGCAACGCGCCGAGAACCTGGGTTTCCTCGCCGCGCATCACGTTCGGCAAGCGCGAACGCTGAATCACGCCCGGCACGATGTGCACCTCGATACCGCGAAGACTGCGAACGGTTTGTAGGGAAGTTCCGAGATTGGCGACGTTCGCCGGCGTGTCGCAGTAGGCCGCTTCACGCCAGCCCTGAGCACTGCCGACCATGCCGCAAGCAATCACCGGCAAATCGGGCTGCGCATCGAGCCAGTCACCGCACGCTTCATCGAAGGCCAATTCAAAACCGTCGGCACATGCCTGACCGGCGATGGTTCGCGGCGTCTTGGGCAGCTGCATGATGCCGGACGACAGCGCACGCTGTTCCAGCACCTGGCCACCGAAGCCGAGTTTGTAAGCACGTAATGAGGTTGTCCCCCAATCGAGCGCGATCAATTGCGCCAGCATCGCTTCACCTGTTTTGGTTTTTGGCAGTGAGTGAGCTGGACTATAAACCTGGACGCACGAAAATCTCAATATATAAATATCAATCCCACATATTGAGACAACACAAAAAAAAGATCGCAGCCTTCGGCAGTTCCTACAGATCGATGTACGACGCAATAGCGCGGTCGAACACAATCTGTGAGCTGCCGAAGGCTGCGATCTTTCAGGGAATCAATTGCCCTCGGCAAAATCCCTTAACACCGCCCCATCCATCCGATACCGCACCCACTCTTCTTGCGGCTGTGCGCCGAGGGATTTGTAGAAGTCGATCGCCGGTTTGTTCCAGTCCAGCACGCTCCATTCGAAACGGCCACAGTCATTGGCGCAGGCGATCTTTGCCAGGTGGCGCAGCAAGGTTTTACCCGCGCCGCCGCCTCGTTGTTCGGGGGTGATGTAGAGGTCTTCGAGGTACAGGCAGTTGCTGCCCAACCAGGTGGAATAACTGAAAAAGAACACTGCAAAGCCGATCGGCAGGCCATCGCGCAGGCAAATCAGGCCATGGGCGGTGGCGCCTTCGCTGAACAGGCTACGCTCGATGTCGGCGACGCTGGCGATGACTTCGTGGCGGGCACGTTCGAAGTCCGCCAGTTCAGTGATGAACGCGAGGATTTGCGGAGCATCGCTGGGGGTTGCCGGGCGGATTTCGATCGTCATGGACGTACCTTGTCAAAAGTTGAAAACGCCATACTAAGTCCGCGCGCGGCGCTCGTCACATTTGAAATGGTGGAGCGGGGTTTTGGGGCTATTGTCGATACGTTAAGAAATCACAATCGCAACATACTCTATGTAGCAGCTGCCGAGCCTGCGAGGCTGCGTTCGGCTGCGAAGCAGTCGTAAAACCAGGCATTGCGGTGCTTCAGACAAACCGCGCCAGCCGGATTCACGACTGCTTCGCAGTCGAACGCAGCCTCGCAGGCTCGGCAGCTGCTACGGATCGCATTTACGGCTTAACTTACTGGGATTGGGGCAAGCCCCAAGTCACAAAAGTGTTCCCACACTAAAGGACTTTTATGACCACTGCCGCTTTCGCACCGCTGCACACTCTGGCTTATGAATTGCTGCCCCACGCGCTGGAACCTGGCGAGGATGGCGCCCATGATCTGTCGCACTTGCAGCGGGTGTGGCACAACGTACGCACGCTTCATGCCGAAGAAGGCGGTGATCTTGAGGTGCTGCTGGCCGCTGTGCTGTTGCACGATTGCGTGGCGGTGGAGAAGAACTCGCCGCTGCGCTCACAGGCATCACGACTGGCGGCGCAGAAAGCTTCGACCGTACTGACAGCCCTGAACTGGCCTGACGCAAAAATCACGGCTGTCGTTCACGCCATAGAAGCCCACAGCTTCAGCGCCAACATCGCGCCCATCACCCTCGAAGCGAAAATCATCCAGGACGCCGATCGCCTGGACTCCCTTGGCATGCTCGGCGTGGCCCGCACCTTCTACACCGCCGGGCGCATGGGCAGTGCGTTGTATGACCCTTTGGACCCGGAGGCAAAAGAACGGGACTATGACGACAAGCGCTTTTGCCTCGATCATTTCCAGACCAAGTTGCTGCATTTGGCGGACGGTTTCCAAACGGTTACCGGTCAACGTCTGGCACAGATTCGCCACCAACGCCTGAAGGGTTTCATGAAGCTGTTCAAGGAAGAAATCGGCGTCGATCAATAAGTCCGGGTGGCACCGCTCGTCGTTCATCAGGCACCAATCCAGGTCAGCGAGGACCAATATCGGGTAAGGATTCTAATCAACGGAGACGACACCATGACCACGTCCCGACTGACCGCCCTCGCTCTTACCACGCTGCTTTGCTCTGTCGCATTCGCCGCGACCAGCACTTCCGGGGGCGACCCGAACGATCCACTCCAAAGCTCTGAATCTGCGACCACCAATGGCATGGACAGCGGCCGCTCTCCTTCTCCGACGGACACAGACCCACGGATTTATCACGACGACGCGGACGCTCAGAGCGGGATGGAGACACCCGGCCCCCAGACTCCCGACAACGCCGGAACCGGCATCGGCTCGAAAACCACCACCGGAGGCTCGGGTTCCGAAGGCCTTGGCACCCGTCCATAAGTTCGCCCATGCGAGCCACGTGCAGTACCTGTCGAACCTGACGAAGAGGTAACCATGAACGATGATGAAAACCTGGAAAAAGAAGTCCTGACCCGCCTGCTACACGCCCACCCAAGTGGCTTGGGCAAGGAGGTTCTGGACAATTACCGGGGGGAGAAAACCGTGGCCAGCGCCCTCGCCACTCTGCAAGATCGCGGCTTGATTCAGCACGGTCATGTGACCCGCAACGAAGCGGGTGAGCACTCGCTGAATTTGCCGATCAAACTCAGCGCCGCAGGGGTGGAAGCGGCGCGCAAGCTGGATGTCTAACCGATAGGCGCTGCAACAGGCGCGTCTTTCGCCTGTGCATGTTTGAAGAGCAAAAGTTCGCAGGCTTTGCCAGCGCCGACAACCAGGAGAAATCCCATGCCTCGTGGAAGCAAAGACAAATACACCGCCGAGCAAAAACGCAAGGCCGAACATATCGAAGAAAGCTACGAGCAAAAAGGTGTGTCCAAAGATGAAGCCGAAGCTCGCGCCTGGGCCACGGTGAATAAGCAGTCGGGCGGCGGTGAACGCGCCGGCGGCTCGGGGCGCAAGAAGCCGGCCAGCGCCAAGTCTGCGGATCGCAAGGAGTCAGCCCGACGCGCGGTGGCCACCCGAGAAGGCAAACCGCGCAGCAGCAAGGCTTCGCGCGATACGCAAACGGTGGACAGCCTGATGAAAGAAGCCCGGGCGAAGAAGATTCCGGGGCGCTCGAGCATGCGCAAGCAAGAGTTGATCGAGGCGTTGCGCAAGGCGGGCTAAAGGTCAGGATTGAGGGTGGATTCGAGGGCCTCATCGCGGGCAAGCCCGCGCCCACAGGGGATCGTTCACGGTCCAGTGTGGGAGCGGGCTTGCCCGCGATAGCGGCTGATCAGGCGCCGAAAGTATCGCGAATGAATGCATCCAGTTCAGCCGCCCCCGGCGAAGTCGCTGGCCCCCAACGAGTGACGGCCAAAGCAGCTGCCGCGTTGGCCCGCCGCGCCGCGTCTATCGCCGACAAACCTTGCGCCAACCCCGCAACCAACACCCCGGCATGGGCATCCCCCGCACCGTTGCTGTCGACGGCCGTGACCTTGAATCCCGGTACATGCTGACGGTCACCATGCTGGCTGATCCAGCACCCTTGCGGCCCATCGCGCACCACCGTCATTACCTCGGCGGGCAGATGCTCAGCCAACCGATGCAATGCTTCGCCAATGTCCGTCGTCCCGGTAAACCGCTGTGCCTCGACACCGTTACTGGTCCACAGATCGATGCGCGGCAACAAGGCCTTGATCAGCGGCGCGTCTGGCGATTCCACCAACGGCCCCGGATCGAACACCACCTTGATCCCATAAGGCAAATCCAGCACCCAATTCACCAGCGCCTGAGCCTTGCCGCCATGCAGCAGGCTATAGCCGCTGACATAGACAAAATCGCCCGCCTCGGCCGGCACACTCGCCAGCTCCTGGGCGGTCAATTCGCCCTCGGCACCGATGCAGGAAATAAACGTGCGCTCGGCCGAAGCTTCGGTCAGCGCAACACACAGTCCGGTGTCGCGCTCGGTGCTCTGATCGATGCCGATGCGAATGCCTTCAGCCATCATCGCCTCCCGGGCCATGTCGCCGAAACGGCCCTTGCCATGGCCTCCGAGGTAGACCACCGACAAGCCGTTTCGCCGGGCGGCGGCCATCACATTGAAGCCACCACCCGTCTCGAAACGGGCAGATTGCGCCAACACATCACCACCCGATTGAGGCAATTTATCCACGGCCATGACCAGGTCGATCATGACCTGGCCGGTATGCAAGAGCTTAGGCATGAGCCGGCTCGATCAACGCAGCGCGACGGTCCCTGGCACCGCCGAGTACCCAGTAAATGCCACCGGCCATCACCAACGTGACGATCCAGCCCAGGCCGTTGTGGCCTAGCCAGGAGTCGGACAGAAAGCCCCGGAACCAGATATCTTGTTCAGTGGTGCCAATGGTGGTGAAACTGAAGCCCGACACGATCGCCAGCGCCCATGCACCGAAGGCGCGCCACTCGACGCCGCCGCGATACCAGTAGGCGCTGCTCGGGCTGACGTCCAGCAGGTCTTTGGGGCTGTAGTAATGCCGGTGAATCAGGTCGATCACAAAGATCCCGACCCACGCCGTGATTGGCACCGCCAGCAAGGAAATGAAGGTGATGAACGGGCCGTAAAAGCTCTCGGCGATCAGCATGAAGTAGATCGAACCGGCGAAGATCGCAATGATATCGAGCACCACCGCATACACACGCTTGACCTTCAGGCCGAGGGTCAGCGTGGTCAAGCCGGCGGAGTACACGGACAGGTTATTCGACAGCAGCAGCCCGCCGAATGCGGTGATCAGGTACGGCACGGCCATCCAGGTCGGCAGCATGTCGCGGATCGCCACGATCGGGTCAGTGGCCGAGGCCAGATCATTATTGCCCACCGATAGCAGACCGCCGAGGGTAATCAGCAGTACCAACGGAATCCCCGCACCGAACGCCGCCGACGCCACCAGGCGCACGGCTTTGACACTGCGGTGCTGGTAGCGCGACATGTCGGCACCGGCGTTGGCCCAACCGATGCCGGTGCCGGCGGCCATGGTGCCAATGCCGATGATCATTGCGCTCAGGGGCGCTGGCGTGGCGTTGAATACGGCGCTCCAATCGATGGTCGCGCAAAGGAAACCGCCGACCAGGATGTTCAACCCACCGAACACGTAGGTCGCCCACCTCTGGATGACCAGCAGCGTGGCGTGACCGAGGCCGGACACCGACAACGTCAGCAGTACAAAAATCGCGATAAACACCAAGGTCAGCAGCGGCGAGCTTTTGGCTTCCACCGGCGAGCCGAACACAATTGAGCACAGCGACAGCAAGACGAAAGCGGCGGTGGTGGTGTTGACGGTTTCCCAACCCAGTCGCGACATCAGCGAGACCAGCGTGGGGCCAATATTGCCGCGCACCCCGAAGATGGCTCGTGACAGCGTCAGGCTCGGTGCGCGCCCACGGCGCCCGGCAATGGAGATGATCCCGACCACCGCGAACGAACCGGCGGCACCGAGGATGGCGACGATGATCGCCTGCCAGATGGCCAGGCCACGAAAGGCCACCAGCGTGGCGCCCAACGGTAAGCCGAGGATGGAAATGTTGGCGGCAAACCAGACCCAGAACAGTTGCAGCGGATGACCGTTGCACTCCCCTTCCGGCACCGGCTCGATGCCACGGGTTTCCAATTGCCCGGCACTTTGTCCGGTGTTCGATGAACTCATGAAAACTGCTCCTGTTGCCATTGTTGTGGTTGTGGGCAATTGGGAAGTCGACATGACTTTCCGGCGGTCCTTGCCATATCTGTGCGCTCCATTGCGGGTGAAAAATTCAAGTATGCGGCGCGCCTATCGCGGGCACGCCCGCTCCCACAGGAATGGTACAAACCTTGAGATGCACGCCGTACCTGTGGGAGCGGGCTTGCCCGCGATGACGTCAGTACAGTCAACGCAAGGCCAGAAGCCCCTGCACCAACGGCTCCAGTTGCAAATCATTGACTGCTTTAACCTGCTCGATCATCGCCACAGGCCAACTTTCAAGCCCCAGGCAGGCCCCAAGCATGGCGCCGAGAATCGCCGCGATGGTATCGGTATCTCCGCCCAGACCGGCCGCCATGCACACCGCCTCGAAGGCCGTCATCTGCCCGATCGCCACTTGCCGGGCCAGCGCAAACGACACCACCACCGATTCCTGCGAGGCCACCGACGTGCCGATCACCTCGTACAGCAAATCTGCCAGCAACGCCTTGTCGCAGTCGACGCTGATGCTCCACGCCCAACCGATGCGCGCCGCGATACGTCCGCCAGCGACCCAGTGGCCGTGGCTTTCGGCTTGCCGGGCGATCTGCTGGCCAAGGTTCAATGCCTCGCTCAGGTCCATGCCGTTGATCCCTGCGGAAACCACAGCCGCCACCGCCGCCGCACTGGCTATTCCCAGCGAGGTGTTGTGGGTCACCTGGCAGGCTTGCACCACAGCGCGGATGAAACGCTCGGGATCGGCAATATCGGCCGCAATCCCCACCGGCGCAATGCGCATGGCCGCACCATTGGTGGTGCCGTGGCGGCCTGCCTCTTCCAGCGAATAGCCGGCGAGGATCATCTCGATAGCGTGTTTGGTCGAGGGGCCGAGCAAATCCTGCGAGCCCTTGGCCCGCATCCTGGTTTCCCATTCGATCAGCCGTTGGGCCAGCTCCGCCGGTTCGATCCGGCCCTTGCCTGCGATCAACAATTGGCCGAGCAGAATCGCCTGCTCGGTATCGTCAGTGATCGAGCCTTTGGGCATGTTGGCGGCAATCGGTTGATCGGGGCCCGCGTCTTGCAGATCGGTAATCTCACCGAAGCGCGCCTTGATCTCGGCGCGGCTCAGGGATTGGGTCGGCATGCCCAACGCATCGCCCAGGGCCAGTCCATAGAATGCGCCGAGGGCACGGTCGTGCGCGGTCATTTTGAAGTTCCAATTTGCAAGTGCAGACGAAAGCGCACCGGATCGAGCAGGCTTTCGACTTGTTCCATGAAGCGGTTCTGACGGTCGTAGGTGGTACGCAGGGCCTTGAGGAACACCGTGCCCTCCGGGCGCCCAAGCAATTCGGCGTCTTCGGCATTCAAGGGTTCGGCGCCGATCCACTGATCCCCGTGGTCACCGATGTAGCCGTAGGCGGCCAACGTGATGGTCAGGGAATCATCGATCAGACCGACTCGCGGCAGCCCTTCCAGGCCTCCGGTGGCGGGCATCAATGAGCGCTCAAGGGAGACCAGCGTGCCATCGGTGCCGCGCCGTCGCCGGTCGAGCGTGATGAACTGATCGGTGCCGAAACGGGGTAGCAGGTCCGATCGGGTCACCGCCTCCAGTCGCAGCACTTCGGTATTGATCAGCGCCCCGTTGTCGGCCAGCGCTTGGGCCCAGCCGTTGCGCTGATCGAGCACCACACCATCGAACGTGACGATGGACCCCACTGCGCCTTGCGTAGCGATGTCGTGGCGTCGCTTGAGTTCGACCAGGGCTTCACGCAGCGTGCCGCGGCTGACCTTGAATTCTTGAGCCAACTGATGTTCGCCCGGCAATGGAACGCCGTCCTCCATGAGGCCGTTTTCGATGCGCCGGACGAGCTCGTCGACCACCTGTTGTTTCTTGTCAATTCGTAGCGGTCTAATCATGTACACCTCGGGTGTACCGTCATAGCTGAAACGGGTTGGGACGGGCAAGGAATATTTTGTGAAAGTGGGTGAAGAATCTTTTAAATGATCGTTCCCACGCAGAGCGTGGGAATGATCGGTAAAGGAATGTCCGTCAGCGCTGTTTCAACCGGTCAATCACCACCGCCAGCAACAGAATCGAACCGCGAATCACGTACTGATAAAACGTATCGATATTCTTCAGGTTCATCGCGTTCTCGATGATTGCCAGAATCAGCACCCCGGCAATCACATGCCGAATCATCCCGATCCCGCCGCTCAGCGACACCCCGCCAAGCACACAGGCCGAAATCACCGTCAGCTCGAAACCCTGGCCAATCATCGGCTGACCGGACGTCATGCGCGACGCCAGGATCACCCCGGCCAACGCACCGATCAGACCGTGTACGGCGAAAATAAGAATCTTGGTCCGATCGACATTGACCCCGGCCAACAACGCCGCTTCCTGATTGCCGCCGATGGCCATGGTGTTGCGCCCATAGGTGGTGTAATTGAGCAACCAGCCGAAAAACAGAAAGCAGACGATGGTGATCAGAATCGGCACCGGCACACCGAACAACTGACCGTTACCGAAGACGAAGAACTGTTCCTGGGAAACGCCCACCGCTTTGCCGTTGGCAAAAATGTAAGCCAGGCCACGCACGATCTGCATCGTGGCCAGCGTGGTAATCAACGCATTGACCCGCAGCTTGGCGATCACGATCCCGTTGATCAGCCCGACAATCAGCCCCATCACCAGCGCTGCACTGACCCCGAGGAACACGCTGTCGGTGTCGCGCATCACCACTGCCGCAACCACGCCGGCGCAGGCAATCACCGAGCCCACCGACAAGTCGAAATGCCCGGACGCCAGGCAATACAACATGGTGCACGCGGCAATCCCGGTCGTGGAAATCGCCAGGCCCAGACCGCGCATGTTCAGCGGCGACAGGAAGTTGTCGATCAGCAAGGTGCAAAGCACGAAGATCCCGACGGCCGCCAGCAGCATCACCCAGTCATCGAGAAAGCGCCGCAGGTCCAGCGGTTTGCGCGGGGTTGGCAAAGCGTTGTTTTGGATAGTCATAGTCACCTCTCAGTTCGCCACGTCGGCAGCGCGTTGGCGTGGCAGCGCCAGTTGCAGCAGGTTGGATTCATTGGCATGTTCGCGGGTCAGTTCGCCGCGCATCGCGCCTTCGCAAAGCACTAGGATGCGGTCGGAAATGCCCATGACTTCCATCAGGTCGCTGGACACCACAATCACCGCGATGCCGCTGGCCGCCAGGTTATGGATGATCTGGTAGATCTCGGCTTTGGCCCCGATGTCGATGCCCCGGGTGGGCTCGTCGAGCAGCAGGACTTTCATCGGCATCGACAGCCAGCGACCGAGAATCGCCTTCTGCTGATTGCCGCCAGACAGGTACATGATTTTCTGCGCCGCGCTGGGCGTCTTCACCTTCAGCGCCTTGATCTGCTGGTCGGCATTGTCCTTTTCCCACAGGCCGCGCAACAGGCAGCCGAAGGTGGAATGGGCGCTGCGAGCGCTGATGTTGATGTTCTCGGCGACGCTTGCCAGCGGCAGGATGCCCTCCTTCTTGCGGTCCTCGGGGCACAGCAGAATCCCCGCCGCGATGGCATCGCGCGGCGAACGCAGTTTCAGTTCACGACCGCGCAACTCCAGGCGCCCGGCGGTGTTGCGCGTGAGCCCGCTGAGCATCCGGAACAGCTCGGTGCGCCCGGCCCCGACCAGGCCGAACAGCCCGAGAATCTCCCCCTTGTGCACCTCGAAACTCACCGGTTCACGCAAGCCCGGCCCCAGTAACTTGTCGACCTTGAGTGCCACCGCGCCACGCGGACGGCTGCGGTAATCGTAGATATCCTGAATGTCGCGACCGACCATGCACGTCACTAACTGATCATGGGTCAGCGCGCTCATGTCCTCGAAAGTGCGCACGAAGCGACCGTCCTTGAACACCGTCACCGCGTTGCAGATGCGGAATACTTCTTCCATGCGATGGGACACGTAAAGCACTACTTTGCCTTCGTCGCGCAGGCGCCCGATGATCGCCATCAAGCGATCGATTTCCCGTGCCGACAGGCTGCTGGTGGGTTCGTCGAACGCAATCACATGCGCGCCACGGGACAACGCCTTGGCGATTTCCACCAGTTGCCGCTGACCGAGCGACAAGCGCCCCACTTTCTCTTGCGGATCGATTTCATCGGCCAGGCCTTTGAGGCAGGCCAATGCCTGTTGCCGCAAAGCGCCGCGATTGATCAGGCCGAAACTCGCCGGCAAATGGCCGAGAAACAGGTTCTCGGCGACGGTCATTTCCGGCACCAGGTGCAGCTCCTGATGGATCACCGCGACCCCGCTGCCAATGCTGTCGGCGGTGGACTTGAAGACCCTCGTTTGCTCGCCGATCCGCAGATCGCCGCTGCTCGGCGTATAAGCACCGCCAAGGATTTTCAGCAGCGTGGATTTGCCGGCGCCGTTCTCGCCCATCAAGGCGTGAACTTGCCCCGGATGGGCGACGAAACTGATGCCGTCCAGCGCCTTGACCCCGGGAAAGGTTTTACCGATTCCATTGAAGCGCAGGCTGCCGCCAGTGCCTTGTTCATTTGTTTGTACGTGCGCGTGCATAACACCACCTCATCACACCGGTCAGGCAGCCCCGTCGCCAGGGCCGCCGATGAAATCAACCACGCCTCAGTTCCACAGGCCGATTTTTTCCAGTTCCTGCTTGAAGTTGTCGCGCGTGATCAGCGTGACGTCGTCCATTGCGGTGTATTTGGGCGGTTCTTTGCCGGTGGTGACCCACTCGTACATCATGCTCGCGGTGTTGTAGCCCTCGAGGTGCGGGCTCGGCAGCATTGAGCCGAAGAAGCCGCTGTCGGGTTTTTTCAGTTCGCCGATGGCATCGGTGCCGTTGATGCCGATGCCGATCACGTTGGCCGCGGCAAAACCGGCACTCTCCGTGGCGCGCACGCCGCCCAGCACGGTGTTGTCGTTCATGCCGCCGATGATCAGGTTTTTCGCCGCGCCCGGTAGCTTCACCAAGGCCGAGTTGGTGGCGTCCATGCTGCCCGGTACGTCGAGGGTTTTCAGTGCGGAGAAGAGGATGTGGTCTTTGGGCATGCCGGCGTCTTCCAGTGCTTTGACGGAGCCGTCAGTGCGCTTCTTGCCGGTGTCGAGTTCGTTGTAGGTGTTGATTACCGCGTAAGTGTCTTTCCAGTCCCAACCGCGTTTTTTCGCTTCAGCGGCCATGGCGGCGCCCTGCTTCTGGCCGACTTCGAAAGCCGCCATGCCCAGGTACGGAACGTCTTCCATGAACTTGCCGCCGGCATCGACGAAACGGTCATCGACGGCAATCACTTTCAAACCGTTGAGCTTGGCCTTGGCCATGATTGCCGGGCCGAGGGACACGTCCGGCGGGCAGATCACGAAGCCCTTGGCGCCGTTGGCCGCCAGACTGTCGATGGCCGAGAGGGTTTTCTCGCCATCAGGCACGGCGATCTTGATGACGGTGAAGCCCTTGTCCTTACCGGCCTTTTCGGCGAAAGCCCATTCGGTCTGGAACCAGGGTTCTTCCGCTTGTTTGACCAGAAAACCGATCTTCACTTCATCGGCCGCCAGCAATGTGCTGCTCAGGCTGACCGCGGTAACCGCCAAAGCGGCACAGCACAGGGAACGGATCCCACGACGACGTTTCATAAGCTGACTCCTTGTTATTTTTTTTGAGCGTTATTTGAAAGCCAATACAGCGGTCGAAGCACGCAACCAATAGTCATATCGTATGATGATTGGATTTCAGACGTAGTTTCGCGCTTGAAATCCTGAGCATTCAGTCGTGGTACATGACCGAACGCCCACCATCGATGGTGATGCATGAAGCGTTAATGAACGGCGCTTCATCGCTGGCCAGGAACACAGCGGTCATCGCCACTTCAATCGGCTGGCCGATGCGCCGCGGTGGATGCAGGTCAAAAGCCCGTTGACGTTCGGCATGGGGGTCGGCAAAACCGTTCCAGTAATCGACGTTCAGCTGGGTTTCGATATAGCCCGGCGCGATGGCGTTGACCCGAATGCCTTTGGGTGCGTATTCGATGCCCAAGGCGCGGGTCAGCCCGAGCAAGCCATGCTTGGCCACCGGGTACGGGAAGCAGCCGGGAATGATGTGAGTGGAATGGGTGGAGGCGATGTTGATGATGCTGCCGATGCCCTGCTCGATCATCTGCGGCAACACAGCTTTGCAGCCATACCAGGCGCCGTCCAGATCGATGGCGAAGCAGCGACGCCAATCTTCTTCGGTCATTTGCAGCGGGTCGCGGAACACGTTGACCCCGGCGCAATTGACCAACACGTCGATTCGACCGTGAAGCTCAATGGCCAGTCCGGCCATGGCCTGCAGGTCTTGCTGGCGCGACACGTCGGCCTTGATCGCCACGACATCCGCGCCTTGTTCACGCCAGTGCGCCGCGACTTTTTCGACTTTTTCGCCCTGGATATCGCTGATGATCAGCTTGGCCTGTTGAGAGGCGAAGGTCGCGACAATCGCTTCGCCGATGCCCTGAGCGGCACCGGTCAGCAGCACCACCTTGTTTTTCAGCCGCTCGCCCTTGGGCGGTTCGGGCACCGGTGGCAAGGAAAGAGGTTCAGCCATGGATCAACACTCCTGTTGGAAGGCACGACGAAAACCGGAGATCTGTCGATGTCCGGTCAAAAAGCTGTTGGGAACAGGCAGGCAGGCGCGAAAATGCCCGGGCGCCGAGGCGGCCTGAAGCACTGACTCCAGAAAGGAGTGCGGTGGAATATCGCTGCATCACTTCACCTGTTTTGTTTTTTTAAGTGTGAGTGCGTGTAACTGATGGGGCCGACTATAAACCCGACCGCCAAATAATCTCAATATATAATTTTACATCCCATATTCTGGGATTTATCCAGAAAATCGCTGACAGGCTTTTCCGGGTACATCCACTCGAATCGATAACAGCGCGCCATCCAGCGGATGATTGAGCGGGCTTGCGGCGCTGGTGATGTACAGGGTTTTGAAGTCTTCGCCACCGAACACGCAACTGGTGGGACGGCTGACCGGCAGTTCGATCACGCGATCCACATGACCGTCGGGGTTCAACCTGAGCAGACAACTGCCATCCCATCGAGCGTTCCATATATAGCCCTCGGCATCCATCGCCGAGCCGTCGGGACCGCCACGTTCATGGGAACCAAACCAGACATGGGCGGTATCCAGGTTGCCGTCGGCGTGGATGAAATGCCGGTAAAGCGTGCTGTCGAGGCTGTCGGCGAAATACAGGGTTGTGCCGTCGTCGCTCCACAGCAACGTGTTGGGGATGCCTAGTCCTCGTAGCAGCGGCGTGACCCGAGCATCGTGGTCGATGCGAAACAGGCCGCCGGACCGGCGCACGATGGGTAAGTCTTCGCCCTGCTCCCCGATGTTGTTTTGCATCGTGCCCAGCCAGAGCCGGCCCTGAGCATCGCAGCGGGCTTCGTTGGGGCGATTGCCGGGTTGTGGATCGGCGACGCAAAACAAGGTCAGCCGGGGTTCCAGGCCGGGAGAATCCAGATCCAGCCGATAAACCCCACTGCTCAATGTCACCAAGGCATCACCGCTTTCGCAGGGGATGAATGCGGACACGTGTTCCGGCATCTGCCAGATGTCCACATTGGCACCGATCAGCCTGAGCGCTTGTTTGCCAGCGATATCCACCCAATACAGGGCCTGGGTCGGAGCATCCCAGAACGGGCCTTCGCCGAGTTGCGCACGGTGTCCGGTAACCGCAGTCCACGTCATGAAACCTCCTGCATTGTTCTTGTTTTATGTGTGCGAGCCTGTGTGGCGAGGGGGCTTGCCCCCTTGCCACAAAGCCCGCTCCCACAAGGGTTCTTTATCGTTAGCCAGCCTTCTTGTCGGCCATGACTTGGGGGTAGAAGCGTTTGATCGCCAGGTCAGCGTTATCGATCAGGGTCATGCAGGCCCATACTCCCCGCGCGGCATCCCGGGCGGCGATGGCGTCGGCCATGTCTTTGTGGATTGGCAAGGTTCGGCGCAGCTCGTCCGGGTCGGCGGCCGACACTTCGAAAGACACGGCCAGCAACGCGCCGAGGGCCGGGACCATTTGTTCGATGAATTGATTGTGGCTGGCGGCGAGAATGCACTCGTGGAAGAACTGATCGGCGCGGTTGTAATCGACGCCGCTGTCCACTGCCCGCTCCAGCGCGTTATACGCCTGAAGCACCGCCTGGACTTGCTCGACGGTGGCACGCTCGCAGGCCCAGCGCACCGCCATCGGTTCGATGGTGCGGCGCAGGTCGAGCAAGTCGTCGACGAAGTTTTCCGGCAAGCCGCTGCGTGACAGCCAGCCGACGACTTGCGGATCGAAGAGATTCCAGCGCCGCACCGGCAATACGCGTGTGCCGACCTTCGGCCCGACTTCGAGCATGCCTTTGGCCACCAACGTCTTGATGGCTTCGCGAATGACCGTACGACTGACACCGAGCTGCTCGCCCAGGTCGGCCTCGACCTTGATGGTTTGGCCGGGTTTGACCTGGCCGGCAGCAATCCAGCACCCCAGCCAGTCGACCGTCGACGCATGAAAACTGCTGGACATGGGTACCTCGTCGACCGGTGATAAAAAATAAACGACACAAAGCCGTTCGCAATGGATGCCCACGCTAATCATCATATGATTGGGTGTCAATTGGATTTTTCAAAGGCATCGCCATACCGACATGGCTGTTCGTCCGAATCCTGCTCGAAGCGCTTTGATCCCCTCCACTTTGTAAACTACGGTTAGCCGCTACAGATCGGCCAGTCTGCGGTCTGTTCCCCTTCAAAATCCGCTATCGACAGGTATGAACATGGACATGGACATGGATGCGTCTACCAAATACCCCATTGTGTTGGTCCACGGCCTTTTCGGCTTCGACAGAATCGCCGGTTACCCCTATTTTTTCGAAATTGAGGAAGCGCTGGAACGCGCCGGCGCTCAAGTGTTTGCGGTCAATATTCCAGCCGTCAACGGCAATGAGGAGCGTGGTGAAAAACTGCTCGAGCACGTCAACCGCATTTTGCTGGAAACGGGCGCTGCCAAGGTCAATCTGATCGGCCATAGCCAAGGCCCCCTGGCTGCACGCTACGTAGCTGCGCTGCACCCGGAAAAGGTCGCATCGGTCACATCGGTCAGTTGCCCCAATCATGGCTCCGAGATTGCCGACCAATTGCATAAGGCACTGACGCCCGGCGAGTTGCCCGAAGCGTTCGTACTGGCCCTGCTGGGCGCGGTTGGCACCTTCATTTCGCTGATCAGTGGCCACCCGGAAAACCCGATTGACGCTGAAGCGGCATTCGAATCGTTGACCAGCGCGGGGTTGGCTGCCTTCAATCGCAAATACCCGCAAGGGATGCCAAAGGTTTGGGGCGGCGAAGGCAAGGAAGTTGAAAACGGCGTGTATTACTACTCCTGGAGCGGGATCGTGCAGAACTTTCAAAGCCTGCAACCACTCGACCCGAGTCATTTGAATACTGTCGTGCTGTCGAAGTTGTTTTATAAAGAAAAGCGCGAAAACGATGGGTTGGTCGGCCGCTACAGCTCGCATCTGGGCAAAGTGATTCGCTCGGATTACCCGATGGACCACTTTGATGCCGTCAATCAGATGGCTGGGATCACCAGCTGGAACGTGAGCCCGGTCAGGCTCTACCTGGAACATGCTGAGCGACTTAGAAGCAAAGGTTTGTAAGCCCCAAAAAAAACGGCCCGTTGCAATAACGGGCCGTTTCGTTTCTAAAGCTCAATCGACTAGGGCTCATGCCCGATCGGGAAGAATTCGCCGCCGCTCCACACGCCCAACCAGCGCTGCCCGTCGATTTCACGACTCACCGCCAGCTCCACCAATTGGTAGAACACATTGCGATGAATCAACGCTTCAAGGTTGGTGCGCACATGCACGTACGGCGCGGGTTCCTGAGTCACCGGATCGATCACCACGCGTATAGGGTGCTCGGCGCCTGCATCGGCCGTTTCATCGACGTTGGTGGTAAAGCGCAAGACCTGGGCCTCCCCTTCGCCTTCGACCTCCACGGCAATCGCCACGAACGGCGCGTCGTCGACCTTGATGCCAACCTTTTCGACCGGGGTAATCAGAAAATAATCATTGCCATCGCGGCGAATGATGGTGGAGAACAGCTTGACCATCGGTTTGCGCCCGATCGGCGTGCCCAGGTAATACCAGGTGCCGTCGCGGGCGATGCGCATGTCGATGTCACCGCAGAAGTCGGGGTTCCACAAGTGGACCGGCGGCAAGCCTTTGGTTTTGGGGATTTGCCCCAACAGATCGTTGGCTTTTTGCGGGCCACTCATGGCGTTCTCCTGTCAATTACTGGTCGCTGAGCCCCAGCAGGCTACGAGCATATTGCTCCAGCGGCGGGCCCAGCAAGTCTTCGGGCTTGTTGTCGTGGAACGTCAGTAAACCGCCACGACTCCTGATACGTGCAGTATCAATCAAATACTGGGTGCTGGTCTCGATCAACATGAGTTGAATCACGCCGTTGTCGATTCCGAGGCGATCCACGTGTTCCTGGTCGAGCCATTCGTCCGAGTTGCCGATGCGGTCGTCGGCCTTGGCGAAACGCGTGTAAAGCAGGTAATGGGCACCGGCGGCACGGGCTTCGCCCATGGCAGCATCGAGCCCTTCCGGGGCGCGGGCGCGGCGGACCATCGGGAAATATTCGATAAAGCCGTTGAAGGCTTCTTCGGCCACCACGTTAGGACGCGGGTAGGCGCTGCCCGGTGGCGCGAAGGCACCTTGGGCGATGTAGATGAACGAATCCGGCTGAATGCGGATGTTATTCACGCGACGGCTGTCGCTGTGGTCCAGCAGGCCCGCGTCGCTCATGTGGTAGCGAGTCCCTTCGGCCATATCGCTGACATTCATGCAGCCACCAAGCGCCAAAACGGCCAGCAGCAAAACCAGGCTACGCATCCTACCCTCCAAAGGCCGGTGACGGAAAACCGGCGAATGGCCATGGGATGCAGCTTCCGCGCCAGTCCCTGGAACTCATATCATTTCAAGCGTGAACTGTGGCGAGGGGGCTTGCCCCCGTTCGGCTGCGTAGCAGCCGTAAAACCGATACATGCGGTGCTTCTGACACAATGGGGAGAATGGTTTTAGGGCCGCTTCGCGACCCAACGGGGGCAAGCCCCCTCGCCACAACAGCTCTCTCGCCACAGGGCTCGATCAGCCGCCGATGATTTTCATGATGGTCGCGCCGCCGGAGAACGCCACTTCCTGCTTGTCGCCCAAGGCTTTGACCAGCAGTCGCTGCAAGGCGGGCAGCGCCTGATGACGAGGTTTGTCCAGTAAATCACCGACATAGTGACGATTGCTCGACGACAGGCAACCATGCAGCCACCCTGTGGACGACAGGCGTAGACGCGAGCAGGTGCGGCAAAACGGAACGCTTTCGTTGGCTATCACGCCGAAGTGGCCCACCCCCGGAATCTGGTAACGCACCGCCGTGGCATCGACCGGCGCATCGGCCTGAAGGTACTCGTAGCGTTCGCCGATCAGGCTCAGCAACTGCTGAAGGCTGACGAACTGTTGCAGGAAGGCATTGGAGTCGCTGGCCAAGTGGCCCATGCGCATCAACTCGATAAAGCGCAACTCGTAGCCGCGCTCCAGGCAGTAATCGAGCAGCGGCATCACCTGATCAAGGTTCTGCCCGCGCAGCGGCACCATGTTGACCTTGATCTTCATGCCGGCCGCTGCGGCCTGGTCCATGCCGTCAAGAACGGTCGCCAGATCACCGCCGCGCGCAATGCTGCGAAAAGCGCTGGCATCCAGGGTATCGAGGGAAACGTTGATGCGCCGAAGACCGGCATCCACCAGCAGTGGCAGCTTCTTCGCCAGCAGTTGACCGTTGGTGGTCAGGCTGATATCCGCCAGGCCCATTTGGCCGACGGCAGTCATGAAGGCTTCGAGCTTGGGACTGACCAATGGCTCGCCACCGGTAATGCGCAAACGCTCGATGCCCGCCGCCTCGATCAGATAGGCCACGCCGCGTGCCATGGCCTCGGCCGACAATTCATCCTGCGCAGCCACCAGCCGCTTGCCATTGGGCACGCAGTAGGTACAAGCGTAATTACAGGCTGAGGTCAGACTGATCCGCAAATTGCGAAAACGCCTGCCTTGACGGTCAACGATCATGGATCACTCCGGCGCAAGAAGATTCGAACGCGCAAAACTTGACTCACAAATCAAGTTTTAGCAAGCCCTAAGCCTGAGTATATTCCTGCGGTACTGCGCCATGTAGCTAAAATCATGGCGCAAGAAGGCAACTGACGGGTTCAGTTGCTCGGAGTGTCGCTATCGCGCTTGCGCTTGTTGCCCATGCGCACGCCAATGTCCATCAGGAACTGGAAGAAACCTTCCTGATCTTCCAGCACATTGCTCCAGAATGGCGAGTGATACAGCGCCACCGCGCCATGCACCAGCGCCCAGGCCGCACAGTAATGGAAGTAAGGCGGCACGTCTTCGAGCTTGCCTTCGCTGATCCGGCCCTTGATCAGCAGGGTCAGGCGTTCGAAGTTCGAGGCGCGGATCTTGTGCAGCTCTTCGACCATCTCCGGCACTTGGTTGCCCTTGACCACCTTTTCTTCCAGGCGATCGAACAACCGATAGCGTTGCGGGTCGCGCATGCGAAATTCGAAGTAGGCCCGGGACAGGGCTTCCTTGTCCTTGTCGACATCGGCCGAATGCAACAACTCGTTCAAATCGCGCTCGTAATCGAGCATCAGGCGCAGATAGATCTCCGCCTTGGATTTGAAGTGCTTGTAGATCGTGCCTTTGCCGATACCGACGGCATCAGCAATCATCTCGACGGTGACACTGTCTTCACCTTGTTCGAGGAACAGCTTGAGCGCGGTATCGAGAATTTCTTGCTCGCGGCGACGAAACTCACGGACCTTACGAGGTTCTTTATGCATAAGAAAAGGTCTGTAGGGGTCAAAATTCGAAGCCGCGTATTATGCCTAACTTGCGCAAAAATGCACGGATCATCCAACCATATATGTGTTTCTTGATGAATTCGCACCACCTTGAGGGTTAATGAGAACTCAACCGAAGCGCGCGTATTCCAAATTTGTTTAAAAACCCGACCAGCTAAACTGGACTCGGCGCAATACTGATCAATACTTCAACTGTCGGCGAGGCATCTCCCCCAAGTGTCGCGTCGATGAAGGTGCCAACGGATTGCGTGCCTTTGTTTTACTCCTAATGGTCTTAACCCGGATTCCCCCCCCAGAACCCGGGTTTTTTTTGCCTGAAATTCAGCGGCAAGAACCCGTCGGAGCGGTCTGAGGCCGCGATCTTTTCTAACGTTACACCGATGCCCTGACATGTGCCAACGGGAACAAACGCTTGAAATTCCCGGTGGTTTGCTCGGCAAATCGTTCGTAGGACTCACCTCGCAACATGGCCAGAAATTCCGCTACCTCACGCACGTATTGCGGCAGGTTCGGTTTGCCGCGATAAGGGATCGGCGCCAGGTACGGTGAGTCGGTCTCCACCAGCAAGCGGTCAGCCGGCACCTTGCTGGCAACATCCCGCAGGGCATCGGCATTGCGAAAAGTGACAATACCGGACAAGGAAATGTAATACCCCATGTCCAGCGCCGCCTTGGCCATTTCCCAGTCTTCGGTGAAGCAATGCAGCACACCCGCTTGAGGCAGTGCCGCTTCACGCAGCAGTTCAAGGGTATCGGCGCGGGCGCCACGGGTATGAATAATCACCGGTTTGCCAGTCTGCCCCGCCGCTTGCAGGTGCAGACGGAACGATGCCTGCTGCAACGCTGCCGCCTCCGGTTCGTAGTGATAATCCAGACCGGTTTCACCAATCGCCACCACCCGCGGATGATTGAGCTCGCGCAACAGCCAGTCCAGCGCGGGCGCAGCACCCGGCTGCACATCGAGCGGATGCACGCCCACCGAACAGTCGACGTCGTCGTAACGTTCGGCCAGGGCTTTGACGTCGGCGGCGTTATCGGCGCTGACACCGATACACAGGAAGTGCCCGACCCCGCGCGCACGGGCCGCATCGAGCGCGGCATCCAGGGAACCGTCATGAGCGGCAAGGTCGAGGCGATCAAGGTGACAATGGGAATCTACGAGCATAAAAGGGCTGCAACTTACATCGTATGGGTGGGACGGTCGGACTTCAGGGCTCCGGCCAGATGGGTTTCGATGCGACTGCGCGCGGTGTCGTCGCCTTCATTGAATTGCACGCCAACACCGGCGGCGCGATTGCCCTGGGCGCCTTTGGGGGTAATCCAGGTGACTTTGCCAGCGACCGGAATCTTTTCCGGTTCATCCATCAGGTGCAGCAACATGAACACCTCATCGCCCAACTTGTAGCTTTTGTTGGTCGGGATAAACAGGCCACCGTTCTTGATGAAGGGCATGTAGGCTGCGTAGAGCACGGCCCTGTCCTTGATGGTCAAGGACAAGATGCCATT
Organism: Pseudomonas sp. Tn43; assembly: GCF_014192635.1. Taxonomy (NCBI): domain Bacteria; kingdom Pseudomonadati; phylum Pseudomonadota; class Gammaproteobacteria; order Pseudomonadales; family Pseudomonadaceae; genus Pseudomonas; species Pseudomonas sp. Tn43. Next base: position 348,007 of record NZ_JACHYG010000007.1, on the reverse strand, counting down.
GCGCGGCCCCGGACTGACGGGCTCGTTCATGTTGACCTCCGCTGTCTGATGATCAGAGTCTAGTGTCAGACGGTCACTTTGGGGTAGGCAAAGATACCCATTGCACCAGTAGCGCCTCCAGCAACAAGGCCGGATTGAGGTTGGCTTTGCTCATCACCTTCTGGCGCTGGGCGAGGATCCAGTCCTGGATATTCAGGACTTTGTCCTGAGCGGATTTCTGCGCCAGGTATTGAATCACTTTGCGCATGTCCGCCAGCCCCAGCCCTGCTTCATCCTGAGTCAATTGATAACGCAGGATCAGGCTCGACCAGTCGCAGAACCAATCGAACAGCAGCAACATGGGAATGGTTTTCCATTCTTCTGCCAGTTGCGTCGGCGATTGCTGTTGCTTGAGCAACTTCTTCACGCCCTCGACCACCAGCGCCCGTTGTTCGCGCACACCCTGTGCCTGCAACTTGACGGCGGCCAATGGCGAACCGGCGGCGAGGGTAAGCAGTTCAATACGCTCTTGTTCCGAACAGTCCGGCAAAGCGCTGGCCAGCCAGCCCAGGCTCATGGTTTCGCTTGGCAATGGGCAGGCTTGCTGCACGCAACGGCTCTTGATGGTCGGCAGCAGACGACTGGTCTGATGGCTGACCAGCAGCAATACGGTATCGCCGGACGGCTCTTCAAGGCTTTTCAGCAAGGCGTTGGCGGCGTTGATGTTCATCGATTCGACTGGCTCGATCAGCACCACTTTGCGCCCGCCCATTTGCGCGGTCTGAACCACGAAGCTGACCAGATCACGCACCTGGTCAACCTTGATCGCCTTGTCTGCCTCCTCAGGCTCCAGAATGTAGTTGTCGGGATGACTCCCGGCATTCAGCAGCAGACAGGATTTACATTCACCGCAGGCGCCTTGGGCGGTCGGGCGCTGGCACAACAAACTGGCCATCAGACGTTCGGCCAGCGCACGCTTGCCGATCCCGGCCGGGCCATGCAGCAAATAGGCGTGAGCATGCTGGGCACGGCCGGCCAATTGCTGCCAGAGACTGTCCTGCCACGGATAGGCTTCAGCCACGGGTCAACTCCAGCAGACGCGGCAACAAGGCATCCAGGAACTGCTGAACCTGCGCCAGCGGCTGAGCGGCATCCACCAGGACATAACGCGCAGGATCCGCTTTGGCACGCTCAAGGAAGGCCGTGCGCACCGCATCAAAAAACGTTCGGCCTTCGAGTTCGAAACGATCCAGCCGACCGCGGGCGCTGGCGCGGGCCAGGCCCACATCTACCGGCAGGTCGAAAATCAGCGTCAGGTCCGGACGCAAATCGCCCTGGACGAATTTTTCGAGGGTTGCAATGCGCTCCAGCGATAAACCGCGACCACCGCCCTGATAGGCATACGTCGAATCGGTAAAGCGATCGCACAGCACCACGGCGCCACGGGCCAGCGCCGGGCGGATCACCTCGGCCAGATGCTGGGCCCGCGCGGCAAACACCAACAGCAGCTCGGTGTCAGGGTTCATGACCTCATCGACCGGCGCCAAGAGCACGTCACGGATCCGCTCAGCCAAGGGCGTGCCGCCGGGTTCCCGGGTCAACACCACCTCGATCCCGGCAGCGCGCAAGCGCTCGGCCAGGTATTCGCGGTTGGTGCTCTTGCCGGCACCTTCCGGGCCTTCCAGGGTAATAAACAAGCCAGTCACAGGCAGTCCTTAGTCAGAGTCATTGCGGGCTTTGCGGCGCGGGCACATCCGCTTCGGGTGCTGGCGCGGGTTCTTGTTCCGGCTCTGGTGCAGAGTCTGGCACGGAATCCTGCATGGAATCCTGCGGCACCACTGGCGGCAGCTCTTCAGGGGCGATGTTGGGCGAAGCCGCCGGGATTGGCGCCTGGAGATCTTCGGCCGGCAACGCAACAGTCGGCGCAGGGCTGGAACGGTAATCGGCACGTCGATTGATCTGGAACTCGCGCACCGCATTGTTGTGAGCGTCCAGATCATCGGAGAATACGTGGCTGCCATCACCGCGAGCGACAAAGTACAGGCTGTTGCCGTTCGCTGGATTCAGCGCCGCATGGATCGCTTCACGGCCCACCATCGCAATCGGCGTCGGCGGCAGGCCAGCAATTATGTACGTGTTATAGGGTGTCGGCTCCTTGAGATGAGCGCGGGTCAGCTTGCCGTTGTAACGGTCACCCAGACCATAAATCACGGTCGGATCGGTCTGCAACAGCATGCCCATTTCCATGCGCCGCACGAACACGCCGGCGATCTGCCGACGCTCCTGCGGCACACCGGTTTCCTTTTCCACCAGCGAAGCCATGATCAGCGCCTGATAGGGCTCGGTGTAAGGAACATCGGCAGAACGCTGACTCCACTCCTTGGCAAGGACCTCGTCGAGGCGGTCGTAAGCTTTCTTGAGCAGGTCGGCGTCGCTCATGCCGCGCACGAAACGATAGGTGTCGGGGAAGAATCGTCCTTCGGGGAAAACCCCGCTGTGGCCGAGTTTGTCCATCACCTGGCTGTCGCTCAGACCGGTCAGGGTCTGTTCGAGTTTTTCATCCTTGGCCAGCGCTGCGCGAACCTGATGGAAATTCCAGCCTTCGACCAGCGTCAGGCTGTATTGCACCATTTCCCCGCGCTTCCACAGGTCGATCAGCCCATTGACTGTCATACCGGGGACCATGCGGTATTCGCCGCTGTGCAACGGTTGCCCTGCCAGATTAAAGCGCCAGTACACGCGCAGCCAGAAAGCGTCTTTGATGACGCCATCAGCTTCGAGTCGAAGGAAGGTGCGATTTGGCGTAGTGCCTTTGGGCACTTCCAGCAGCTTTTCCTGAGTGATGTTCAGCGGCTGCTTCAGCGCCGAATCGATTTTCCAGGCGCAAGCGCCGGCCAACAGCCCCGCCAGAACCAATCCGGTTTCCAGCAGCAGCAAGAATTTACGTCTCACGAATCAAGCATCCAGTAGCGCACGGGCAATGGTTTGGAGTTTACGGGTGAGCGGCCCAACCGGCCAGCTCAGTGCGGCGTAGGCGCGCACCGGCCAAACGCCATACACGCTGTTGCAGACAAAGACCTCATCAGCCCATTGCAGCTGCTCTAGAGTGATATCGGTGATTTGCGTGGGAATTCCCAATGACTTGGCTTGAAACAATAATTCAGCACGCATCACGCCCGCCACACCGCAACGTTTGAGATTGGCGGTCACTAGCACACCATCGCGCACCAGGAACAAATTGCTGAACACACCTTCGATCACCCGCCCGACCTGGTCAAGCATCAAGCCTTCAGCATGCTCGGTGTCCTGCCATTCGGAGCGGGCAATGACCTGTTCCAGACGATTCAAATGTTTGAGGCCAGCGAGCAGTGGCTGCTTGGAAAGCCGTGTTGCACAAGGAAACAGACGAACGCCCTGCTCCGCATGAACAGCCGGATAAGCCGCGGGGGGATTGCCTTGCAGAATGCGTCGAGCCTGAGCCGAGGGATCGGCGGCATAGCCGCGCAGGCTGTCGCCGCGGGTGAGGATCAGCTTGAGCACGCCCTCGCCCAGCGCGGCGGCGTAGGCCAGCAGCTCTGCGCGGACCAGTTGATGATCAGCGGCAATCGCCAAGCGCGAACAACCCTCCGCCAGACGCGACAGATGTCGATCCAGCAACAGTGGCTGCCCGCCCTTGACTGCAATGGTCTCGAACAGACCATCACCGTAAGCCAGGCCGCGATCCTTCAGCGACAAAGCGTCAGCCGGTTGACCGTCGACCCAGCTGTCCATCAGTCAGCGAACCGACGGAACACCAGCGAGCCGTTGGTACCGCCAAATCCGAAGGAGTTGGACAGCACCACGTCGATATCCATGCCACGCGCGGTGTGGGGTACGAAGTCGAGGTCGCAGCCTTCGTCCGGCTCATCGAGGTTGATGGTCGGTGGCGCTACCTGGCTGTTGATCGCCAGCACGCTGAAAATCGCCTCGACCGCGCCCGCTGCACCCAACAGGTGACCGGTCATGGACTTGGTCGAACTGACCGCCAGCTTGTAGGCGTGATCGCCGAACACGGATTTGATCGCACAGGCTTCGGCGAGGTCGCCAGCCGAAGTCGACGTGCCGTGGGCGTTGATGTACTGAACCTGATCGCTATTGATCTTCGCATCGCGCAAGGCATTGCTGATGCAACGCGCAGCACCCGCACCATCGGCCGGTGGCGAGGTCATGTGGTAGGCGTCGCCACTGGTGCCGAAACCGATCAGTTCGGCATAGATGGTCGCGCCACGCGCCTTGGCGTGCTCCAGTTCTTCGAGCACCAGTGCACCGGCGCCGTCAGACAGGACGAAACCATCGCGGCCCTTGTCCCATGGACGACTGGCACGGGTCGGCTCGTCGTTGCGCGTCGACAGTGCGCGGGAGGCACCGAAGCCGCCCATGCCCAGACCACACGCGGCCATCTCGGCACCACCGGCGATCATCACGTCGGCTTCGTCGTACATGATGTTGCGTGCCGCCATGCCGATGCAGTGCGTACCGGTGGTACACGCTGTGGCGATGGCGTAGTTAGGTCCCTGTGCCCCCAAATGGATGGACAGGAAACCGGAAATCATATTGATGATCGAGCCAGGCACGAAAAACGGAGAAATCCGTCGTGGGCCGGAATCATGCAGTGTACGGCTGGTCTCTTCGATATTGGTCAGACCACCAATACCCGACCCCATGGCCACGCCGATCCGCTCGCGGTTGGCGTCGGTGACCTCGAGGCCTGCATTACGCACGGCTTGAAAACCTGCAGCCAGACCGTATTGAATGAACAGGTCGAGTTTGCGAGCTTCCTTGACCGACAGGTATTCCTCGACATTGAAGCCCTTTACCGAGCCGCCAAAACGGGTGGAATAGGCAGAAAGGTCGGTGTGTTCGATCAGACCAATGCCACTGCGGCCAGCCAGAATGCCCTGCCAGCTGCTCGGCACATCCGTGCCCAGTGGCGACAACATACCCATACCGGTGACTACGACGCGTCTACGCGACACAGCACTCTCCTTTTTCAAATGACGACTTTGCATCAGGCCTAAAGAAAAAACCGCACGCCAAAATGGCAGTGCGGTTTTTCCATGACAGCGAGCGACGACTAAAAACTATTACGCCTGGTGGCTGGTAACGTAGTCGATTGCCGCTTGTACAGTAGTGATCTTCTCAGCTTCTTCGTCAGGGATTTCGGTCTCGAATTCCTCTTCCAGAGCCATCACCAGCTCAACAGTGTCAAGGGAGTCGGCACCCAGGTCTTCAACGAAGGAAGCAGTGTTGACCACTTCTTCTTCTTTAACGCCCAGTTGCTCAGCAACGATTTTCTTGACGCGCTCTTCGATGGTGCTCATACCTTGTTTTCACTCCTAATGGACAAATTCAGGCAGCTGGCCGGTGGGTAAGTGTATAGAAAGACTTTTCAGTTTTTCAACTGAAAGCTTCACTCCTCAAACCCGGCGGCCCTCTGTCTATAAATAGATTGCAGCTTTATAACGGATTTTAGACAGCTCGTATGACATTTTTTTGAAGCAATCCGTCACATTTAACTCATGTACATCCCGCCGTTCACCGGGATTGTAGCCCCAGTAACGTAAGCCGCACCGTCAGATGCAAGAAAAGCGACCACAGACGCGATCTCTTGAGCTTGCCCCAGACGACCCAGCGGAATTTGCGTCTGCAAGGCTTCACGCTGCGCCTCGGGCAGTTCACGGGTCATATCGGTGTCGATGAACCCTGGGGCCACCGAGTTTACCGTAATCGCACGCGAACCGACTTCACGCGCCAGTGCACGGCTGAAACCTTCCAGACCGGCCTTGGCGGCAGCGTAGTTTACTTGGCCTGCGTTGCCCATGGCACCCACAACCGAGCCAATACTGATAATTCGTCCCCAACGCGCCTTGGTCATGCCGCGCAGAACGCCCTTGGACAGGCGGAACAGACTGTTCAAATTGGTATCGACGACGTCATGCCATTCGTCATCTTTCATGCGCATCATCAGGTTATCGCGGGTGATACCGGCATTATTGACCAGGATCAACGGCGCACCGAATTGCTCCTGAATGCTCGCCAGCACGGCCGCTACGGACTCGTCGCTGGTGACATTGAGTTCCAGGCCAGTGCCCTGAATACCATTTTCTTTCAGGGTCGCAGCGATACGCTCGGCCCCCGAAGCGGAAGTCGCGGTACCAATGACAATGGCACCCTGACGACCCAATTCCAGAGCGATAGCCTGGCCGATACCACGGCTGGCACCAGTGACCAATGCAACTTTACCTTGCAGACTCATGCAAGCTTCTCCTTGTTCAGGCCAGCGCTGCGCGGGCGGCAGCGAAAGCGTCTGGGGTATTGAGGTTAGAGGTCGACACGCCTTCGGCGCAACGTTTGTTCAGACCGGCCAGCACTTTGCCAGGGCCGCACTCGACCAGATTGGTCGCACCTCTGGCTGCCAGCGCCTGGACCGATTCGACCCAGCGTACAGGCTTGTAGAGCTGCTCAAGCAGATCGCGCTTGAGGGTTTCCAGATCCGCTGGAACATCGGCGCTGACGTTCTGTACCACAGGGATCTGCGGCGCTTTCCAGTTGATCGCTGCGATCGATTCGGCGAACCGCTCAGCGGCGGGGCGCATCAATTCGCAGTGGGACGGTACGCTGACCGGCAATGGCATGGCGCGCTTGGCGCCACGTGCCTTGCAACCCTCGATGGCGCGTTCGACCGCCGCCTTGGCACCAGCGATCACGACCTGGCCCGGGGAATTGAAGTTGACCGCGCTAACTACTTCGCCTTGCGCCGCTTCGGCACAGGCTGCCAGCACGTCGGCATCTTCCAGACCCAGGATTGCGGCCATGCCGCCCTGCCCGGCCGGAACCGCTTCCTGCATCAACTGACCGCGACGCTCTACCAGCTTCACTGCATCACCCAGGCTCAGACTGCCGGCAGCCACCAAGGCGCTGTACTCGCCCAGGCTGTGACCGGCAACGTACGCCGGACACGCACCGCCTTGTTCCAGCCACAGACGCCATAAGGCGATCGAAGCGGTCAGAATGGCCGGCTGGGTTTTATCGGTTTGATTGAGTTGTTCTTCCGGCCCTTGCTGGGTCAGTGCCCACAGGTCGTAACCCAGAGCTTGGGAAGCTTCTTTGAATGTTTCGAGGACCACCGGATGTTGCGCGCCCAACTCGGCCAGCATGCCGAGGGACTGCGAACCCTGTCCTGGAAAGACGAATGCGAGGGAAGCAGACATTTAACAAGCCCCTAATGATCTTGTCGTCGGAGAATGACGCCCCGTTTCCGGAACGCAAGAAACTCACAGTTGGATGGCCCATTGAACTGAGCGGTCACATTTAAGCATTGTCCGACGAAAACGCCTAAGGCAACAAATCTTCCAGGCGCCCATGAAGCCGTTCCGGCAGGTTTTCCTGGATCTCGATCAGCGCCCGTTGAATCGCACTCTGAAAACCCTGCACCCCCGCCGAACCGTGGCTTTTCACGACAATTCCCTGCAAACCGAGGAAACTTGCGCCGTTATGTCGCGCCGGCGCCAGCTCAGCCTGCAAGCGTTTCATCAGCGGCAGCGCCAGCGCACCCACCACTTTGGAGGCGAAATTTTTCTTGAATAACGCCTCGATGCGTCCGGCAATCATGGTCGCCAGGCCTTCGCTGGACTTGAGCAGGATATTGCCCACAAAGCCATCACACACCACCACATCCGCCTCGCCACGGTACAAGCCGTCACCTTCGACGAATCCGATGTAGTTGATGCCACGAGCACTCTGCAACAACGTAGCCGCCAGCTTGACCTGCTGATTGCCCTTGATGTCTTCAGTGCCGATGTTCAGCAATGCAACCTTCGGGCGAACAATACCCAGGGTTTCTGCCGCAACCGAGCCCATCACTGCAAACTGCAACAAGTGCTCGGCACTGCAATCGACGTTGGCACCCAGATCGAGCAACTGGCAATAGCCCTTCTGCGTCGGAATGGCCGCGATCATTGCCGGCCGATCAATGCCCGGCAACGTCTTCAGCACAAACCGCGACAACGCCATCAACGCGCCGGTATTGCCGGCACTGACGCAGGCCTGGACTTTGCCGTCGCGCAGCAACTCCAGCGCCACGCGCATCGACGAATCGGGCTTGCCGCGCAAGGCCTGGGCAGGCTTTTCATCCATGGTGATGACTTCGGACGCCGGCGTAATCGACAGGCGCGCGCGATCCACAGCCGAGTGGCTGGCGAGCAATTCTTCAAGAAGGGAGGATTGACCGACGAGGGTCAGGTGCAGCGAGGGTGTAGCAGACAGGCAAGCGAGGCTGGCCTGAACAATGCTGCGGGGACCGAAGTCCCCGCCCATTGCGTCAATCGCGATGACTTGAGCGGACAAGTGATTACTCGTCAGCGCCCTTGTCGATCACTTTACGGCCACGGTATACGCCTTCTGGCGATACGTGGTGACGCAGGTGAACTTCACCGGTGGTTTTTTCTACAGACAGGGTGCTAGCCTCGAGAGCGTCGTGCGAACGACGCATGTCACGGGCAGAGCGGGATTTTTTGTTCTGCTGAACAGCCATAATTGATTAACTCCTAAACGTTTGGGTCACGCTTTAACTGCGCCAATACACTGAACGGGTTGGACCGCGTTACCTCGTCCTCGCTCGGTTCGGGCTCATCGAGACCCGCCGGCTGCTGGCATTCTTCCGGATGATGAGCAGGCACAATGGGCAAGGCGAGCAGAAGCTCCTCCTCGATCAGTGACTGCAGATCCAAAGGATCTTCGCCCAGTTCCAGCACGTCATAACCTTTCGGCAACGACTGGGTATTCGCACCCTCCTTCACCACAGCATAACTGCATTCGCTATGGATCGGCAGGGTGACCAGCTCAAGACAACGCTGGCAAACCATTTTGACTTCGGTGTCGATAAAGCTGTGAATTACCACAGATTTACGTTCATCTCGTTCAAAAACGAATTTAGCCTGCACCGTACCGACAGTATCGGAAAGCGGGTCGCAGAGTCTCTCCAAATCGGCCAGCAGCAGTTCACCTTGAAGGGTGGTGCCACGGTCAGCCAATTTGCGCGGGTCAACGTGAGGTGGAATCGGGTCATTCAACATAGGCGCAGCATTATAGGGATGCCCCCAGCCATGTCAAAGGAAATTCAGCCCTGCCCGTCACTTGAGCCTGCGCTAGAATTCGCCCCTGCCCTTTGGAGATGCGCATGCTGCCTTTATTACTCGCTTCAAGCTCGGCCTATCGCCGGCAATTGCTGGCCCGTTTGCGATTGCCGTTCACGTGCAGCTCGCCGGATATCGACGAAAGTCATCGCCCGGACGAGTCAGCCGTGGACCTGGTAAAGCGCCTGGCCGAAGAAAAAGCCCGCGCACTTGCAGACCGCCATCCTGCCCACTTGATCATCGGCTCGGACCAGGTCGCTGTACTCGGCGAGCGGATCATCGGCAAGCCCCACACCTTCGAAAAGGCCCGCGAACAGCTCCTGGCATCCAGCGGCGCCAGCGTGACCTTCCTGACCGGCCTGGCACTGCTCAACAGCCAGACCGGCCACTGCCAGGTCGACTGCGTGCCCTTTACCGTACACATGCGCACGCTCGACGCAGCGCGCATTGAACGTTACTTGCATGCTGAACAGCCCTATGACTGCGCTGGCAGCTTCAAGGCCGAAGGTTTGGGGGTGAGCCTGTTTAAAAGCACCGATGGCCCTGACGCCACCAGCCTGATCGGCTTGCCGTTGATTCGCCTGGTGGACATGTTGCTGACCGAAGGCGTGCAGATACCTTAAAGGTCAACAGATCGCAGCCTCGTTTCACTCGACAACTCCTACATTGAAATGCGTATTCCCTTGTAGGAGCTGTCGAGTGAAACGAGGCTGCGATCTTTTGACTGTAAAAAAACCGGCAAAAAGCCGGTTTTTTTTTACGCAGCAAGAAGATCAGCGCAATGCCGGCCCCTGAAAGCCCATCCACATTGCCAAATGCTCAGCCACGCTGGCACCGAGCTTTTTCGAGAAGCGATCGAACGGCGATTCCTCGACAGTGAAATCCACCAGCTCTTTCTCGCCGATCACATCACGGGCAACCGAACTGGCACTGCCCAGACCATCGATCAAGCCCAGCGACAGCGCCTGTTCACCCGACCAGATCAGCCCGGAAAACAATTCCGGATGCTCTTTATCTTTCAGGCGATCACCACGGCCCTGCTTGACGCTATTGATGAACTGCTGATGAGTGGTATCAAGCACGCTCTGCCAGAATTGTATTTCCGCGGGCTTCTGCGGCTGGAACGGATCGAGGAATGACTTGTGTTCCCCCGAGGTGTAGGTACGACGCTCCACCCCCAACTTCTCCATGGTCCCGACAAAACCGTAGCCGGCCGCAGTCACACCAATGGAACCCACCAGGCTCGCCTTGTCGGCGTAGATCTGATCCGCGGCGCTAGCGATGTAATAGGCACCGGAAGCGCCCAGATCCGAGATCACCGCATAAACCTTGGTATCTGGATGCAGGCCGCGCAAACGACGGATCTCGTCATAGACATAACCCGACTGCACCGGACTGCCGCCCGGGCTGTTGATTCGCAGAATCACGCCCTTGACCTTCTTGTCCTCGAAGGCCGCACGCAGACTGCCGACAATATTGTCGGCACTGGCCGGTTCTTTATCGGCAATCATGCCCGTTATATCGATCAGCGCCGTGTAGCCAGAGCCGAGGGCGGCGCCTTTCTCGATGCTCATCATCGGCGATAACAGAATCAACAAGCCGAACAGGTACAGAAAGGTCAGCGACTTGAAGAATATCCCCCAACGACGGGACCGGCGCTGTTCCTGCACACCAGCGAGCAAGGTTTTTTCCAGCAGCTTCCAGCTTTTCTCGTCACCCGTTTCCGCGCTCGCCTTGGCGGGCGCTTTCCATTCGTCGGTCATGCCATCACCCCAGCAGAAAAACCCATTAAACCCGCTGACTCAGCCAGGCGCGCAACTCTGAAAAACGATCGATGGCCAGTTTCGGCTCAAATAGCTTCAAGGCGTCGATTGATTGAGCGCCATAGCTGACCGCTACCGAATCCATGCCCGCGTTGCGCGCCATCTGCAGATCGAACGACGAATCGCCAACCATCAGCGCCTGCTCCGGACGAACCTCGCAATGGGCGAGAATCTGCTCAAGCATCAGCGGATGGGGCTTGCTGGCAGTTTCGTCAGCGGCACGGGTAATATCGAAATAATCTTCCCAGCCGTGAGACTTCAGCACCCGATCCAGCCCACGACGAGCCTTGCCGGTCGCTACTGCCAGATGATACCCCTCGGCACGAAACGCTTCGAGAGACTCGACAACCCCCTCAAACAACGGGGAAGGCACGGCCTCCGCCGCAATGTAGTGATCCGCATAGTGCTGACGGAACGCTACCAGTTCGATGTCGCCAATCTCGGGATACAGAGTGCGAATCGCTTCCGGCAAGCCCAGACCGATAATGCCTTTGACGGCAGAATCATCGCGCAATTGAAAACCGGACCGCTCGGATGCGACGTGCATCGCTTCGACAATCCGACCAATGGAGTCAGCGAGCGTACCGTCCCAATCAAAAATCAGCAGCTTGTAATCAATAGGGTGCACTCAAGCGCTCCACGGTTTTAGCCCACATTTCGTCGACCGGCGCCTGCAACTTGAGCTCACCGCCATCGGGCAGTGGCACTGTCAGCATGTAGGCGTGCAGAAACAGACGTTTGCCGCCCAGATCACGAATCTCTTTGCTGAACCCCTCATCGCCGTACTTGGTGTCACCCGCGATGCAATGTCCGGCATGCAGAGTATGGACGCGAATCTGGTGAGTGCGACCCGTGATCGGCTTGGCCTCGACCATAGTGGCAAAGTCGCCAAAACGACGCAGGACCTTGAACACGGTGACAGACTCCTTGCCCTCGTCCTCATCCACTTCAACCATGCGCTCGCCGGAGCGCAGATTGCTCTTGCCCAACGGCGCACGGACTTGCTTGATCGAGGTCGCCCAGTTGCCGCGCACCAGCGCCATATAGCGCTTGTCGACGCCATCACCACGCAGCGCGGCGTGCAAATGACGCAACATGCTGCGCTTTTTGGCGATCATCAGCAGGCCGGACGTGTCCCGGTCGAGGCGGTGAACCAGCTCAAGTTCTTTTGCATCGGGACGTAACTGGCGAAAGGCTTCGATCACACCGTAATTCAAGCCGCTGCCACCGTGAACCGCGATGCCAGCGGGCTTGTTGATCACGATCAGCGCCTTGTCTTCGTAGACAATCGAGGCTTCGAGCCGTTGCAGCAGCCCTTGCGCCAACGGCACAGGTTCGTCGCGCTCAGGCACACGAACCGGTGGCACGCGCACGATATCGCCCGCCTGCAGCTTGTATTCGGGCTTGATCCGACCTTTGTTCACCCGCACTTCGCCTTTGCGCAATATGCGGTAAATCAAGGTCTTGGGCACGCCTTTGAGCCGAGCGAGAAGGAAGTTATCAATACGTTGGCCGGCATATTCCGGCGAGACCTCCAGCAGTTGTACGGCTGGGGTCGAAGGGGCAGTAGTCGTCATGGCGCGGATGATAACAATTTTTTATGGAATTGAAGCACTTAATCATTGCTGCTATAGTCGCGAACGCCGCCAAAAGTGGCCTGGACAGCGGACCAACGGTTAAAAACCGGCCCTGACCAACGCAATTCACGAGGACGAGAGGCCGTCCTACGGGGCTTTCGCTACGTAACGGCAGAGTTTGCAGTTGTAACGAGCGCAGGTGACATAAGGCCTGAATCATGCCGCAAAGCAGAGTTTTCACTCGCCTTCCGAGCAAATATTCACGGCCAGTTCACAAAGTGCAGTCAGCTGCGAGCGACCCCGAGCGAACGCTTCGGAAACACCGCCTAAATTAGCCATGATGCGTGACCTCCCCTTTCGGAGCTCACGGTAAATGCCAACCCGCTGCGGATTCTGCGCGCGGCAGCACCCGAATTATCAGGGATACGTGTAGGGTGGAGATGCACAACCGCTGGACTGTGTAGCAATAGGCTTTATCAAGACGCTTCATCTCGTCCACAGCCGCCGGTTGATTCCTCCTCCTGACTGAGTGCTTAAGTAGCCACAGCAAGCAGGACGCGTACGTCGCGACACCGACCCAATTGGTCGGGGTTCGCTAGACACTGGAGTGGCCAACCACTCCTGACGCACCTGACACCGACCGTGAGAAGTCGTGTGTGCCGAACGCCGTTTCCGGCAGCCCGGAAACCGACGGTACTACATGAAAAGAATGCTGATTAACGCAACGCAACCCGAAGAGTTGCGTGTTGCACTGGTAGATGGCCAGCGCCTCTACGACCTGGACATCGAATCCGGTGCACGCGAGCAGAAGAAGGCCAACATCTATAAAGGCCGGATTACTCGCATCGAACCAAGCCTTGAGGCTGCCTTTGTCGATTTCGGCTCCGAGCGCCACGGCTTCCTGCCCCTCAAAGAAATCTCCCGCGAATACTTCAAGAAAGCCCCCGAAGGCCGCGTCAACATCAAGGACGTCCTGAGCGAAGGCCAGGAAGTCATCGTTCAGGTTGAAAAAGAAGAACGTGGCAACAAGGGCGCCGCCCTGACCACCTTCATCAGCCTGGCCGGTCGTTACCTGGTGCTGATGCCGAACAACCCGCGTGCCGGCGGTATCTCCCGTCGTATCGAAGGTGAAGAGCGCAACGAACTGCGTGAAGCCCTGAATGGTCTGGTTGCCCCGGCCGACATGGGCCTGATCGTTCGCACTGCCGGCCTTGGCCGCAGCAGCGAAGAAATGCAGTGGGACCTCGATTACCTGCTGCAACTGTGGACCGCCATCAAAGAAGCTTCGCTGGACCGCTCCGCGCCCTTCCTGATCTATCAGGAAAGCAACGTGATCATCCGCGCCATCCGTGATTACCTGCGCCAGGACATCGGCGAAGTGCTGATCGACAGCGTTGAAGCCCAGGACGAAGCCCTGACTTTCATTCGCCAGGTGATGCCGCAGTACGCCAGCAAAATCAAACTGTACGAAGACAGCGTTCCGCTGTTCAACCGTTTCCAGATCGAAAGCCAGATCGAAACCGCCTTCCAGCGCGTTGTCGAACTGCCTTCCGGCGGCTCCATCGTTATCGATCCGACCGAAGCCCTGGTGTCCATCGACATCAACTCGGCGCGCGCCACCAAAGGCAGCGACATCGAAGAAACCGCCCTGCAGACCAACCTTGAAGCCGCCGAAGAAATCGCCCGTCAGTTGCGCCTGCGTGACATTGGCGGCCTGATCGTCATCGACTTCATCGACATGACCCCGGCCAAGAACCAGCGCGCCGTGGAAGAGAAAGTCCGCGAATGCCTGGAAGCCGACCGCGCTCGCGTGCAAGTCGGTCGCATCTCGCGCTTCGGCCTGCTGGAGATGTCCCGTCAGCGCCTGCGTCCATCGCTGGGCGAAAGCAGCGGCATCGTCTGCCCGCGTTGCAACGGCACCGGCATCATCCGTGACGTTGAATCGCTGTCGCTGGCGATCCTGCGCCTGATCGAAGAAGAAGCCCTGAAAGACCGTACCGCTGAAGTTCGCGCACAAGTGCCGATTCCAGTGGCTGCGTTCCTGCTCAACGAAAAGCGCAACTCGATCACCAAGATCGAACTGCGCACCCGTGCCCGTATCGTCATTCTGCCGAACGATCACCTCGAAACGCCGCACTTCGAAGTTCAGCGTCTGCGCGATGACAGCCCGGAAGCCAGCATCAACCAGTCCAGCTACGAAATCGCCGCCGCCGCCGCCGAGGTCGAAGAAGTCCAGCCAGCCGCCGCGACCCGCACTCTGGTTCGCCAGGAAGCCGCGGTCAAGACGGCTCCGGCCCGCGCCAACGCTCCGGTTCCGACCGAGGTCGCCGCTGCTCCAGTGGCGGCACCGGTCGTCGCCCCAGAGCCAAGCCTGTTCAAAGGCCTGGTGAAATCGCTGGTCAGCCTGTTTGCCACCAAGGAAGAGCCTGTTGCGCCGGTTGTGGTTGAAAAGCCAGCCATTGAACGCCCTGCTCGCAATGAAGAGCGCCGTAACGGCCGGCAGCAGAGCCGCAATCGTAATGGTCGCCGCGACGAAGAGCGCAAGCCTCGCGAGGAACGCGCACCGCGTGAAGAACGCGCACCACGTGAGCCACGTGAAGCCCGCGAAGAAGCGCCAGCAGTCGCCCAGGAACGCGCTCCGCGCGAAGAGCGCGCACCACGCGCCCCTCGTGAAGAACGTGCACCGCGTGCCCCGCGTGAAGATCGCAAGCCACGTGGCGAGCGTGAAGAACGTCCGGTTCGTGAATTGCGCGAACCTCTGGATGCCGCTCCGGCCGCGGCCGCCAACGCTGAAGAGCGTCCAGCCCGTCAGCCACGTGAAGAACGCGCTCCACGCCCACCCCGTGAAGAACGTCAGCCACGTACCGAGCAAGCGGCTGCCGTTGCTGAAGAAGAGTTGACCAGCAATGAAGAGCAACTGCAGGAAGACGGTCAGGAAGTTGCCGAAGGCGATCGTCCTCGCCGCCGTTCCCGTGGCCAGCGTCGTCGCAGCAACCGTCGTGAGCGTCAACGCGATGCCAACGGCAATGTGATCGAAGGTTCGGAAGAGTCCGAATCGGCGGAAAATGCCGAAGCGCCAAGCGCTGCCGATCTGGCCGCCGGCCTGGCGGTGACCGCCGCCGTTGCCAGCTCCGTGATCAGCGCGCCTGCTGAAGCACAAGCCAACGAGCAAGCCGAACGTGCCACTGCCGCCACACAGGAAGCTGCTCCGGTTGAAGCGCCAGTTGTTGAAGCGACCACGCCGGTAGAAGTCACTGCCTCTCCGGAAATCGAAGTGGCGCCGGTTCGTGAAGCCCAATCTCAAGTTGAAGCTGAGCCAACCGTTGCTGCCGAGCCTGCTCCATCCGCAGAGCCTGTGGTTGAAGCGCCAGTGGCTGAACCGGTACGTGAAGTTCGCGAAGAGCAAACCACGTTCAACTGGGTTGCCGAGCCACCTGTAGCGGTCGAAGCTCCAGCGCCAGTCGCTGAGGCGCCGGTTGCTGCTGCCGAGCCTGCTCCTGCGGTTGTTGAAGCGCCAGTTGTTGCCCAAGAGGCTGCACCGGTGGCTGAAGCCGCCCCCGTCAGCGCTCTGACCCCAAGTGGCCGTGCTCCGAACGACCCGCGTGAAGTACGTCGTCGCAAGCGTGAAGAGGAGCGTCTGCAGAAGGAAGCCGAACTGGCTGCCGCTGCTGCTCCGGCCGCTGCCGAGCCAGCCCCGGTTGTTGCTGAAGTTGTCGAGGCAGCCCCTGCCCCGGCCGCTGAAGTCGCTGCCGAACCGGTTGAATCGGCGATCGACGAAGCACCGCGCTCCGTTCAGGAAGCGGTAGAGCAACACGAGCAAGCCCTGGAAAAAGAGCACGAGCCTAAACCCCTCGCCTGATTTCATCGGCCACTAAAAAGCCCCGCCTGGTGATCCAGGCGGGGCTTTTTTTATGTGTGCAGAGAAGCAGCGGGACCGCGTTGTGGATCGTTCCCACGCTCTGCGTGGGAATGCCTCAATGGACGCTCTGCGTCCGCTTGGGACGCGGAGTGTCCCGGGCTGCATTCCCACGCAGAGCGTGGGAACGATCATCCATCAGGCAAAGACCAACGCCTCTGGCACATCCACATCCCACAGCACCCCGGGATCGTTCACCGCCACCTCGACCAGCCTCGCCTGTGCAAACAGCGACTTGGCGCCGTGATCGCCGGTCAATGCCATCAATCCCGGACCAAAACTTCGCCCGAATCCCACCGGGTGCCCATATTGCCCCTCATACACCGGCACGCTGATGGCATCGTCGGCAATATTGGCGACAACCTGTTCAATGGTGGATGGCAATATAAACGGCATATCACCCAGTACGATCAGCCAGCCATCGAGTTGTTTGCACGCCGCCACACCCGCCGCAATGCTATCGCCCAGACCGGTCGACTCGATCCGCACAACCTCGCAACCATAGGCCTGAGCCATGCGAATCACTTGCGGGCGATCCGCCGTGGTCACCAGTAGGCGCTTCTCAAGCGTGGCTGGCAGATTTGCCAGCACCTGCTCGATCATCGAATGCACAGAAACGCCGTCACGAGCGGTGCAATCCACCAGCAGCTTGTCCTTTTCGTCGCCCGCGACCTGTCGAAACCGACTGCCCTGCCCCGCGGCCAGAACGATAACGCCAATGGAGTCGCTCATACGCCCTCCTGCAACGGCCTCTTGTGTTTCAGCTCGACGCCGTTTTTGATCGCCACAATTTCAGCCAGCAGCGACAAGGCGATTTCCGCCGGTGTATGGCTGCCGATGTGCAAACCGATCGGCCCGTGCAAGCGCTCGATGGCCTGTTGTGACAAGCCTAGCTGAGCCAGGTTGTCTCGGCGCTTCTGGCTGTTGACCCGCGACCCCAGCGCACCGACATAAAATGCCTTGGAGTCCAGCGCCGTGAGCAGCGCCATGTCATCCAGGCGTGGATCGTGGGTCAGCGCGACAATGGCTGTGCGCTCGTCGGTCTGGATGGTCAGCACCGCTTCATCGGGCATGCCCGGGACGAAACGACCGTGTTGCTCTTCCCAGCCGTAGATGAACTCGGTGCGCGGATCGCAGATCAGCACTTCGAAATCCAGCAGCCGCGCCATCTCGGCAACGTAGCGCGACAGTTGGCCCGCGCCAATCAGCAACAGCCGCCAGCGCGGACCATAAATGGCGCGCAAGGCTTGCCCGTCAAACACCAGCGCATCGGTCTTGCTCGCCGGTTGCAGGATCACTTCACCGGTGGTCAGATTCAGCTCACGCGCAACGATTTCATGGGCTTCGCAGCGCGCCAGCAATTCGGCAACCCACGCCGGATCGCCGACGCGCTCCTCGGTCAGGCGCAATGTGCCGCCGCACGGCAAACCAAACCGTGCGGCCTCCTCCCGGGTGACGCCGTAGGTAATCAATTGCACCGGCGGCCCTTCGGCCGGGATACGGCCATCGTAGAGTCGGGCAATCAGGTCATCCTCGACACAGCCACCGGACACCGAGCCAATCACCACGCCATCTTCACGCAAGGCGAGCATGGCGCCAGGTGCCCGGGGCGCGGTGCCCCAGGTCTGGACCACGCTGTACAACATCACCCGCTGACCGGCGCGGCGCCATTCCAGCACGCTGCGCAGGACATTCAGATCGACGCTGTCCATCAGGCTTGTGCCTTCTGCCAACCTTGCAGCTGATAGCGTACCGGCAGATTACGAATGCGCTTGCCGGTGGCGGCGAAGATCGCGTTGCACAGCGCTGGCGCAATGGGCGGCACGCCTGGCTCACCGACCCCGCCCAAGGGCACATTGCCCGGTGGCGTGACCAGATGCACAGCGATTTCCTTCGGGGCCAGGGACATGCGCGCCACTTCGTACATGTGGAAGTTGTCCTGCTGAACCTTGCCATCCTTGAAGCTGATTTCCCCCAGCACCGCGTTGCCCAGGCCCATGACACAGGCACCTTCGAACTGCGAGCGAATACGCTCGGGGTTGATTTGCGGGCCGCAATCCACGGCGATGTCGGCCTTGTGCACGATCAACGCACCATCGTCTTTGACTTCAACCTCGATCACCGCCGCCACATACGTGACGAAGCTGTAATGCACCGCCAGCCCCAAGCCTCGCCCCTTGGGCAACTCACGCCCCCAACCGGCCGCTTTGGCGGCGGTTTCCAGCACGGTGCGCATCCGTGCGGTGTCGATGGGATAACGCTCGGGGGATTCGCCGTAGTTCCACTCTTCACTCAAGGTGCGCGGATCGATCTGACGGTCCGGGCCGAGCAGCTTGATCTGATACTTGAGCGGATCCTGGCCAGCCTTATGCGCCAGTTCATCGACAAAACTCTGAATCGCAAAACCGTGGGGAATGTTCGACACCGAGCGAAACCAGCCGACCCGCGTGTGAACCGCCGCTTCGGGGTTTTCCAGGCGTACGTTAGGGATCGCATAAGCCATGTTGGTGAAGCCCATACCCAGCTCGAAAGCCGCTTCATGGTTCATGCCCGGCGCGAACAGCGCGGTGATACTCGGTGCCACCGTGCGGTGCAACCAGCCGGACGGCAAGCCGTCCTTGTTCAGGCTGGCCTTCAGATACTCGGCCGACACCGTGTGGAAATAGGAATTGTGGATGTCGTCTTCACGGGTCCATTGCACCCGCACGGCCTTGCCCGGGAACTCCTTGGCCAGGATCGCCGCTTCGATGATGAAGTCCGGCTTGGATTTGCGACCGAACCCGCCGCCGAGCAAGGTGACATTCAAGGTGACGTTATCGAATGGGATGCCCAGGCGCTCGCCGATCCGTTCACGACTGACTTGTGGCGCCTGGCTTGGAGCCCAGGCTTCGCATACGCCGTCCTTGAAACGGGCAATGGCGACCATCGGTTCCATGGGCGATTGCGCCAGGTGCGGCAGGTAGTAAGAGGCTTCGACGGTGCTGTCGGCGCTGCTCATGGCCTGGTCAATGCTGCCGGTATTGCGCACCACTTTGCCGGGTTTGAGGGACGCGGCTTCGAGCTTCTTGCGGTAGGCGATTGAGTCATAACTGGCGTTGGGGCCGTCATCCCACTCGATTTTCAGCGCCTCGCGGCCCTTGATCGCCGCCCAGGTATTACTGGCCACCACGGCCACGCCACCCAGAGGCTGAAACTCGGACGGCAATGGACGGCTTTCGATTTGCAGAACCTTGATGACACCCGGGACTTTCATTGCGGCGCTGGCATCGAAGGATTTGACCTTGCCGCCATAGACCGCTGGCCGCGCGACGGTGGCGAACAGCATGCCGTCGAAATGCACATCGGCGCCGTAGACTGCCCGACCATTGACGATGTCCGCACCGTCGATGGCTTTTGTGCCTTCCTTGCCGATGTAACGGAACTCCGAGGGCTGCTTGAGCCGCAGGCTGTCGCGGGCCGGCACCGCCAGTGCACCGGCAGCTGCGGCCAATGCGCCGTAGCCCAGCTCACGACCGGTGGGTTGGTGAATGACTTTATGCAGTTGCGCACGACACTCGCCAACCGGCACTTTCCATTGCGCGGCGGCGGCTTGCTCAAGCATGGTCCGCGCGGCAGCCCCGCAACGGCGCATCGGCTCGTACCAGTGACGCATGCTGCGTGAGCCGTCGGTGTCCTGATTGCCGAAACGCACTTCGTCGCCCGGCGCCTGTTGCACTTTGACCAGCGCCCAGTCGGCGTCCAGCTCATCGGCCACGACCATGGTCAGGCTGGTGCGCACGCCCTGACCCATTTCCGAGCGGTTGCAGATCACGGTCACGCTGCCATCGGCGGCAATGCTGACATAAACCTTGGGATCATCGACCCAGCCGTTGGGCATGCCGTCGGCACCGAACTTCTTGTCTTTTTCGCCAGCGAGCGCGTCCTGCCACCCCCAACTGGCTGCGAGCACCAGCGCACTGGTGGCGCCCACGCCTTTGAGGAAGCCGCGGCGGCTGAGGTTACTCAGCGCAAAATCATTCGGTAACTGGCTCATGCCTTGGCCTCCTTCAGGTGAGTGGATGCCTGGCGGATGGCGGTCTTGATCCGGTTGTAAGTGCCGCATCGGCAAATGTTGCCGACCATCGCCTCTTCAATCTGCTCGTCGCTAGGGTTCGGATTGGTTTTCAGCAACGCCGTGGCCGACATGATCTGCCCACCCTGGCAGTAACCGCACTGAGCCACCGCGCTGTCGAGCCAGGCTTGCTGGACGACTTTGCCAACCGGGTCGGCGTGCAGGTTATCGATGGTGGTAACGTTCTGGCCGGCTACCGAGCCAATCGGCGTGATGCAACTGCGCGCAGGCGCGCCGTCGATATGAATGGTGCAGGCGCCACACAAGCCCATGCCGCAACCGAATTTGGTGCCGTTGTAACCGGCCACGTCACGGATCGCCCAGAGCAGCGGCATGTCCTCGGTGACATCAAGTTGATGATCTTTTCCATTGAGTTTCAGGGTAATCATGGGCACGCCCGCCATTTTTTCTCATAAAGAGTTCGAAGTTATGGGGTCGAGCAATCTGCCGCGTGGGTTCCTTCACGCCGATCGACTCAGGCTAATGGGCTCTCTTATGCGGACGGCAACGTCTGCACCGGGCCTTTGGTGGAGCAAATGTTTGCATCGTTAGGTGGCTAAGTTAAGCCAGCATTAACAAAAAAGCCCTGCTTGGACAGGGCTTTTTAGCTGCAAGCTTTAGCTGCACGCTTCTAATAGAAACAAAGCAGCGACGCTCGACATATGAGGATTGTAGCTTGGCGCTTGAAACCTGAAACTTGACGCTGCCTTTCTAATACCGATTGGGTTCCATTTCCAGGTCGACATGGAAACGCTCTGAAATGTCTTTCTGGATACGTTGCGCCAGGTTCAGCAATTGCAGGCCCGTTGCGGTGCCGTAGTTGACCAGTACCAGCGCCTGGAATTTATGCACACCGGCATCACCGTCGCGAAAACCTTTCCAGCCGGCCTGTTCGATCAGCCAGCCCGCCGCCAGTTTCATTTGCCCGTCGGGTTGCGCGTAGGCCACCAGTTCCGGGTACTGCTCCTTGAGTTGCGCCACCAATGTTGCCGGCACCAAGGGATTCTTGAAGAAGCTGCCGGCATTGCCGAGCACCGCCGGATCCGGGAGTTTTTCGTTGCGAATGCTGCAAATGGCCTGGCTGACATCGGTAGGCGTCGGGTGATCGATGCCCAGCGATGCCAGGCGCTGGCGAACCGGACCGTATTCCAGGTGCAGGTGCGCGGTGCGCGTGAGGGTGAAACGCACCCGCAGGATCAACCAACGTCCCGGTTCCTGTTTGAACAGGCTGTCGCGGTAGGCGAAGTTGCACTCGGCCAGCGTGAAGTCCCGTAGCTCGCCGGTCTGGCGATCAAGGGCGGTCAGGCCGGCAAAAACGTCTTTGATCTCGACGCCGTAAGCGCCGATGTTCTGCATCGGTGCCGCGCCCACGGTGCCGGGAATCAGGCTGAGGTTTTCCAGCCCCGCCAACCCTTGCGCCAAGGTATGTTGCACAAACGGATGCCACGGTTCGCCCGCCTCGGCCTCGATCACCACCTGGTTACCGTCATCGCTCAGCAGGCGAATCCCCCGTGTGGCCATGCGCAGCACCAGCGCCTGCACATCAGCGGTCAGCAGCAGATTGCTGCCGCCACCGATCACCAGCACCGGCACATCATGTTCCAATCCATAGGCCAGGGCTTCACGCACGTCGGCGTCGCTATGGGCTTCGGCAAACAGCCGGGCCTGAACATCCACGCCAAAGCTGTTGAACGGCTTGAGCGAAACCTGTCGTTGAACCTGCAAACTCATAACCGGCCCTTCAATTCGATGACCAGCAGATCGCTGGCGCGCTCGATCAGGTCCAGTACCGTTTCGAAGCCCTGGTCACTGTCGTGATAAGGATCAGGCACTTCATCGATTTCCGACTGGAAACGACGCAGGAACAGGTCCAGCTCGGCCTTGCCCTTGGCCGGTTGCAGGGCCTTGAGGTGGCGCAGATTGCTGTTGTCCATCGCCAGAATCAGGTCGTAGGTGGTGAAATCGGCGCGGGTCACTTGCTGGGCGCGCTGGGTGGACAGGTCGTAGCCGCGCAGTTTCGCCGCCGCCTGGCTGCGCTTGTCCGGGGGCTTGCCGACGTGCCAGTCACCGGTGCCGGCGGAAGCCACTTCGACTTGATCGGCCAGCCCCGCCTCACGCAGTTTGTGCCGCAACACGCCTTCGGCCGTGGGGGAACGGCAGATATTGCCCAGGCAGACGAACAGAACCCGCATCAGGCCTCCAGCAAGCGACGAACGCGCTCGAGGTCTTCAATGGTATCGACCCCGGTGGGCGGTGCGATCAGTGCATCGGCGACGTGAATCCGCACACCATGCCAGAGCGCCCGCAGTTGCTCCAGAGACTCGGTGTTTTCCAGCCAGCACGGGCCCCAAGTGACGAAGTCATGCAGAAAGCCGGCGCGATAGGCATAAATGCCGATGTGGCGGCGATACGGCACGCCTTCCGGCAATTGCTCGCGGCTCTTGGCGAACGCGTCACGAGCCCACGGCAAGGTGGCACGACTGAACGTCAGCGCCAGGCCATTGAGGTCGCAGACCACCTTGACCACGTTGGTATTGAACAGGGTTTCCACGTCTTCGATCGGCTCGGCCAGGGTGGCCATGCGCGCTTCGGTGTGGGCGGCCAGGTTGGCGGCGACCTGATCGATCACGCTCGGCGGAATCAACGGCTCGTCACCCTGAACGTTGACCACAATGGCGTCCGGGGCCAGGCCCAGTTTCGCCGCGACTTCGGCCAGACGGTCGGTGCCGGAATTATGGTCTTCGCGCGTCAGCACCACGTCGGCACCAAAGCTTTTGCAGGCCTCGACAATGCGCGCATCGTCAGTGGCAACGACCACTCGCTGGGCATTGCTTTTGCTCGCTTGTTCCCAGACATGCTGGATCATCGGCTTGCCGGCGATCAGCAGCAGGGGTTTGCCCGGCAGACGGGTGGAGGCAAAGCGCGACGGAATGACGACGGTAAAGGCGGTGCTCATTTATCCAGACGCTCATCGGTGGTCAGGGTGCGCGCTTCGCTTTCGAGCATCACCGGGATGCCGTCGCGAATCGGATACGCCAGGCCGGCGCCCTTGCTGATCAGCTCGGTTTTATCGGCGCTGAGCTTGAGCGGGCCTTTGCAGACCGGGCAAGCGAGGATATCGAGCAATTTGGTGTCCATGAACATTCCCTGGATAGAAACGGATTTAAGGCGAAAGACGAGCCGGCAACAGGCGCATCAGCTGCGTATCGAACCAGGCCACGAAGGCCGGCGATGGCACAGCATCGACCGCCAGGTACCACCAATCGGCGACAGCGAAGGCACGGCACTTCACTGCGTCTTTTTCCGTCATCACCACGGGCAATGACGGCGTGAAATTCAAGGCCTGCACGTTGTACTCGGCGTGGTCGGCAAATGCATGCGGCACTGGCCGCCAGTGTAGCGTTTCGAGGGTCGTGAAGAAACGCTGGGGATTGCCGATCCCGGCCACGGCGTGAATGGCCTGGCCTGGGGCGAAGTGATCAAGGGGCCGGCGTTCGCCGCTTTGCAGGTTGACCAGTGCCGTGGGTTGCAGCTGGAAGGCAAAACCGTCGATGCGGTCCGCCGTGGCACCGTTATAAAGCACCGCATCGACGCTTTGCAGACGCTCGATCGGCTCACGCAACGGCCCGGCCGGCAGGCAACGCTGGTTACCCAGCCCCCGGGCGGCATCGATCAGCACCAGTTCCAGGTGCCGGGCCAGCCGGTAATGCTGCATGCCGTCGTCGGAAAGGATCAGGTCCAGCGGCTCGCTCGCCAGCAAGGCTTTGACTGCGCGGCTGCGGTCCGGGTCGATCATCAGCGGCACGCCGGTGCGCTGGACGATCAGTAATGGCTCATCACCCGCCACATCCGCACTTTGGTCCGCTTCGACCCGCCAGGGCAATTGCGCAGGTTTGGCGCCGTAACCACGGCTGACCACGCCGACTCGCAAACCGTTGCGCTGGCAATGCTGGATCATCCATAGAATCAGCGGCGTCTTGCCAGTGCCGCCCACCGTGATGTTGCCGACCACGATCAGCGGCACCGGCGGCTGATAAATCTCGCCGTCACCCGCCAGAAAGCGCTCGCGCTTGCCCATGACCACACGCCGATACAGCCATTCCAGAGGCTGTAACAGCTTCAGCGCCGGATGGCCTTCGTACCACGCAGCGAGCAATCGATCGGACATGGCCATCAGGACGCCGGCGCCGCCTCGACAGTGGTCATGCGCAAGTGACTGAAACCGAGCTTGCCGGCAGCGTCCATTGCGGTAATGACAGACTGGTGGGGGGTTTTGCCATCAGCGCTGATGGACAGCGGCATGTTGGTATCGCCGTTGGATTCTTTCTGGAGCGCTTCCATCAGGCTGGTGAGGTCGTTCTTGGGCAGCAACTGGTTGTTGACCGAGAACACCCCTTCGGCGCTGATAGCGATGTCCAGTTGTTTGGCCTGCTGGTCTTCGGCCGGGGAACCGCTGACCGCTTCCGGCAAATCGACGCGCAACTGGGTTTCACGAGTAAATGTGGTGGTCACAACGAAAAACAGCAGCAGGATAAACACCACGTCGATCAACGACGCGAGGTTGATGTCTATCGTTTCCCGTGGTTTACGACGGAATTTCACGCTTTGCCCTCAGCCAGGTCCACGTCGCGGTCACCCTGCACTACCTCGACCAGCTTGATTGCTTCCTGTTCCATGCCCACCACCAGTTCATCAATGCGGCGTTGCAGGAAACGGTGGAAGAACACGGCCGGGATGCCGACCATCAGACCGGCGGCGGTGGTGATCAGCGCCTTGGAAATCCCCCCGGCCAGCACCGATGCGTTGGTGCCCATGCCCGTACCCATGAATGCACTGAAAATATCGATCATGCCCAGCACCGTACCCAGCAGCCCCAGCAACGGGGCCATGGCGGCAATGGTGCCCAGGGCATTGATGTAGCGTTCGAGCTCGTGAATCACTCGCGCAGCGGCTTCTTCGATGCACTCTTTCATGATCTCGCGACCATGCCTGGAATTCGCCAGACCGGCGGCGAGGATCTCGCCCAACGGAGAGTTGGCGCGCAGTTCCTTGAGCTTGTCTTTATTGAGTTGTTTGTCCTTGATCCAGACCCAGACCTGCCCGAGCAAATGCTCCGGGGTCACGCGGCTGGCACGCAGGGTCCAGAGACGCTCGGCAATGATCGCCATGGCCGCGATGGAACTCAGAATGATCGGCAGCATCATCCAACCGCCGGATTTGACCAATTCCCACACAGTGACAGTCCCCTCGAAAAAGTGCGCCACTCTAACATAGGGGGTGGACGCACCGAAGACCGCGATGTCGTATCCGGTCGGGCTTTGACAGGTCGGGTTACTGGCTGGATGGTGGCGGATCGCGCCAGAAGCGCCGTTCTTGAAGCATCGTCCACGGCGGCTTGAAGCGCCCCAGTTGCAGACGAATGGCACCTAGTTCGGCGCTGTCGTAGATCGCCACGCCACGCTTTTGATACCGCGCCACCACCGTGGGATGGGGATGACCGAAAGAATTGCCATTGCCACGTGAGATCAGCACCGCTTTGGGTTGCAATACCTTGAGCAACGCCATCGAAGACGAACTGCGACTGCCATGATGGGGGGCCTGCAACCAATCCGTCGGCACCGCCAGTGAGCTGTCGAGCAGCACCTGCTCGGCCGCGGCATCGATGTCGCCAGTCAGCAGTAACCGCTCGCTATTGGCTTCGATCTGCAACACGCAGGATTTCTGATTGCTGTCGCTGGCCGATGACCACTGCCAGAGTTGAAACTTCACCCCGTCCCAGTTCCATTGCTGACCGCTCTCACAGCCCTCGGCGTGTAGCTCCTCTGGCAGGGCCGGGTGATCGCCACTGAGTACTTGTTTCACCGGTAGTGCGCTCGCAATGGCTCGCGCACCGCCGGCGTGATCGGCATCGGCGTGGCTGATGAGCATTAGATCGAGTCCATCCACTCCCAGCTTGCGCAATGACGGCAGTACTACCCGCTCACCCAGGTCGATATCGCCGAACCGTGGCCCGGCGTCATACAGCAAAGTGTGATGGCGAGTGCGCACCAGGACCGCCAAACCTTGACCGACACCCAGTTGCCAGACCTCGGCCATGCCTTCAGGCAATGTGTGCCGGGGCGAAAAAACCAGTAGCAGCAACATCGGCCAACCCAACGGGCGCAACGGCACGCCACGCGGCATTAACAGCAGGAAGGCCCCCAGCGTACCGAACGCCCATGCCCACAATGGGACCGCCACCGGCACCCACGCGGGCAATTGCCCGGCGATCAATGCCAACCCCTTGAACAAAAGATCGATCAGACCGCCGGCCAACCACAGCAATCCTTCGCCCACATAAGGAACGGGCAACAACATCGTTCCAAGCAAGGCCGGCGGCAGGACCACCAGACTGACCCAAGGCACCGCCAGCAAATTGGCCAGCGGCCCGCTGAGACTGATCGGCAACCCCAACACCAACAGCAGCGGGCATAGACCGATCGCGATCAACCATTGGGCGCGGGTCCAGGTTTGCCACCAGCGCCACGGCCCCAATCGCCCGCCAAAGGTGAAAATCAGCACCGCGACTGCCGCAAAGGACAACCAGAAGCCCGGCTGCAGGCTCGCCAGCGGGTCCAGCAGCAAAACACCATTCAGCGCCAACAACAGTGGCCACCATAGGCCGAGATGACGAAACCGCAGTCGCCATAACAGCATCAGAGCGATCATCAGGCAGGCCCGCCGCACCGGCACCTCAAAGCCGGCCAGCAACCCATAACCGAGCGCCGCGGCGAACGCCAGTCCGCATGCCCATGGCAGCCACGGCAAGCGCTTGGGCCATAAACCATAACGCGCCAACCCGGCAATCAGCAGATACACCACCCCCGCCAGCAAGCCGATGTGTTGCCCGGAAATCACCAACAGATGCACGGTGCCGGTGTCTTGCAGCACCTGCCAATCCTCACGACTCAGCCCCGCGCCGTCCCCCAGCACCAACGCCGTCAGCGCGCCCGTTCGCCCCTGGGCATCCACCGCCTGCAAACGTTGCCGGATGCCGTCGCGCCAGGCCCATTGCGCCTCCATCAGTCGTTGGCCGTCCTTGACGGTCCCAGTGGCGCCGATGTGCCGGGCCAGTAACCAGGCGTCGTAATCGAACCCATGTGGATTGAGCAACCCGGCAGGACGCTTCAATTTGACCGCCAGCCGCCAATGCTCGCCACTGTTGACGGGCGGCCCGCCATACCAGGCCAGGCGCAGGTGCCGAGGCAAACTGGTGCGACGCGACTGACTGTCCGTCAGTTCGAAACGCACCACCCCCTCAGCTTGCTGCGGCAACCCGGTCACACGACCTTCGAGCCAGCGAGTCTCGCCATCAAGCTTCGCTGCCAGGCGATCATTCAGCGCCCACTGTGCATTCGCGCCCGCCCAACTGAAACCGAACAGCAAAAATGCCAGGGGGAAGGTGCGAAACGGCAACAGCATCAAACCCACTATCGGCAACAACAGCCACAACACCGCTGGCGGTAATACCGGTAAAAAACGCAGGGCCAACAGACCCAGCGCCAGCGCCATCATCCCTGTGCGCATAAGCCCGTCCTTGAGAGTTCCAGCCCTAGGCTTAGCCGGTCCGTCGCACGTCTGTCGTTATCAATTGTCACAAAGTCTGAATGGGCGGTTCGTAGAATCAAGACATACTTGCCGCCTTAACCGACCGAGAAGCCCTATGCCCCGGCGCTTATTCAAACGATACATGCCAGACCCGACCAGCATCAGGGAACACAAATCCTTACGCTTTCTCGGCACCCTGCTGCATGACCCGAACCTCTGGCACCTCAATCGCCATTCCGTCGCGCGGGCGATGGCGGTCGGACTGTTCGCGGCCTTCCTGCCCGTCCCGTTGCAGATGCTGTTGGCGGCCGTCCTTGCCATTGTGGTGCGCGGCAACATGCCGATTGCCGTCAGTCTGGTCTGGCTGACCAACCCGATCACCATGCCGGCGGTATTCTTTTGCACTTACCAGACCGGTGCCTGGCTGATGGACGTTCCCGCCCGCAGCCTGCCGGATGAGTTGACCTGGGAATGGATCAGCGGCGAACTCTCGAGCCTGTGGCAACCGTTCTTGCTTGGTTCGGTGGTGACGGGGTTGGTGCTGGGTGCCCTCGCCTATTGTCTGGTGATGATGTATTGGCGCTGGTGGGTGAGTAGGCAATGGAAGCGGCGCAAGAAAAGTCGAATGTGAGAATGTAAAACGGCCTCCAACGCGGAGGCCGTTTTTTTTGGTGTCTGGGCTGACGTCATCGCGGGCAAGCCCGCTCCCACAGGGATCTGTGTCGTTCACAGATAATGTGGCCAACTCCAATTCATTGTGGGAGCGGGCTTGCCCGCGATGAAGGCGACTCGGTCGCTCTTAGGTACGCATCCCGCGCCCACTCACCAGCAATCGTGAACAACCGATATACAGCACAATGGTCGCAATCAGCATGAAGGTGATCGCCACGCTGATCCGGATATCCGACACACCAAGAATGCCGTAACGAAAGGCGTTGACCATGTGCAGCACCGGGTTGGCCAGCGACACGCTCTGCCAGAACGGTGGCAGCAAACTGATCGAGTAGAACACCCCGCCCAGATACGTCAACGGCGTCAGCACGAATGTCGGGATGATCGAAATATCGTCGAAGTTACGCGCAAATACCGCGTTGATGAAACCCAGCAGCGAGAAAATCGTCGCCGTCAGCACCACCACCAGGACGGTCACCCCCAAGTGATGCACCTGCAAATGAGTGAAGAACAACGACAGCAGGGTCACGATAATCCCGACCATCAACCCGCGCAGCACGCCGCCCAAGGTGTAGCCAATCAGAATCGTATGGGGCGACACCGGCGATACCATCAACTCTTCGATGGAACGCTGGAACTTGCTGCCAAAGAAACTCGACACCACGTTGCCGTAGGAGTTGGTGATCACCGACATCATGATCAACCCCGGCACGATGTACTCCATGTAGGTGAAGCCACCCATGTCGCCGATCTGCCGACCGATGAGATTGCCGAAGATCACGAAGTACAAAACCATGGTGATTGCCGGTGGCAGCAACGTCTGTGGCCAGATCCGGGTGAAGCGTCTGATCTCGCGATAAACGATGGTATTGAGGGCAATGAGGTTGGGTTGAAGCTCGGAACTCATACCGCCACCTTCGACAGATTCTTCTCCACCAGAGACACGAACAACTCCTCGAGGCGATTGGTTTTGTTACGCAGGCTCAACACTTCGATGTTCTGCTGCGCCAATTGGGTGAACAGCGCGGTAATGCCCATGGCTTTGTCGACCTGGACTTCCAGGGTATGACTGTCAATCAGTTTGGCCGGGTAACCGAGCAATTGCGGAGCCACTTGCAAGGTGTTCTTCAAATCCAGCAAGAAGGTTTCGACATGCAGTTGGCTGAGCAACTGCTTCATGCTGGTGTTCTCGACAATGGTGCCGTGGTCAATGATGCCGATGTTGCGGCACAACTGCTCAGCCTCTTCCAGATAGTGGGTGGTGAGGATGATGGTGATGCCTTTCTTGTTCAGTTCGGTGAGGAAGGTCCACATCGAGCGGCGCAATTCGATGTCCACCCCCGCCGTCGGTTCGTCGAGGATCAGCAGGCGCGGTTCGTGAACCAGCGCTCGGGCGATCATCAGTCGGCGCTTCATGCCGCCGGACAGCGAGCGCGACGGCACATCGCGCTTGTCCCACAGGCCCAGTTGGGTCAGGTATTGCTCGGCGCGTTCCTTGGCGATTTTCGCCGGGATGCCGTAGTAACCGGCCTGGGTCACGACAATGTCGAAGGTCTTTTCGAACTGGTTGAAGTTGAATTCCTGGGGCACAACACCAATGCAGCGCTTGAGCGCCGCCGGCTCCTTGTCCAGGTCATGACCGAAGATATTCACCGTTCCGCTGGTCTTGTTCACCAGGGTCGAGAGAATGCCAATGGTGGTGGATTTGCCGGCGCCGTTAGGGCCGAGCAAGGCGAAAAAGTCACCTTCGGCGACGTCCAGATCGATACCACTCAAGGCCTGGAAACCGTTGCCGTAGGTTTTGGTTAGCTGCCGGATGGACAGAGCGGAACTCATATCGGATTACGCACCAAGAAGGGAAGAAAGGAATAAATAAGGCCGGGCGGCGAGCAATGCAACCACGGCGCATGAGCGCAATGGTGCTTGTCGCTGCCGCACAAGTACAGTCAAGCGTGTCGATAGTGAGTATTAAGTCAACGCGGTCATGACTGCCTTCCGATAGGCCGGACGCTGTTTCAATCGGGCATACCAGGCCTGGAGATGAGGCTGTGGCGCGCGCTCGATCGGCATCTCGAACCAGGCATAAATGAAACTGCCCAGAGGAATGTCGCCCATGCCGATCTCATCGCCCGACAGATACGGTTTGGTCGCCAGCGCTTGATCGACCATCGACAGCAGATCGTCACACTCCTTGATCGCGGCCTTGATGGCCGGCCAGTCCTGCTGGTCTGGCGGGGTGCGCAACACGCCCCAGAACACCGTGCGGAACGGGGCGGCAAAACTTGAGGTGGTCCAGTCCATCCACTTTTCGGCAGAGGCGCGGGCCTGCAGGTCTGTCGGATACCAAGCCGTATCGCTGGCATGACGAGCCATCAGGTAGCGAACGATGGCGTTGGACTCCCACAGTACAAAACCGTCGTCTTCGATCACCGGCACGCGGCCGTTGGGATTCATCGCGCGATATTCAGGCGTGTCGACCACGCCAAAGGCGCCGCCGGCATCGATGGCTTCATAAGCCAGGCCCAGCTCTTCGGCCGCCCACAATGGCTTGCGGACATTCGACGAGTTTTTCCGCCCCCAGATCTTCAGCATGACCGCTCCTTTTTGGATGAATGCGCAGGCAGCATACGCCGGATCAGGCGCGACTCAAATCGCTCTGCATGTCACCCAGCAGTACCGGCAGCTGCTCGCCAAACAGGTGCGGATAGCACTTTTCCAGGTGTTGGAAAAAGAACGCTTCAGGCACATCGGTGAACTGGCCATGATCGATCAGGTATTCCATCAACTGCTCGCCATTACGGTTGAAGGGATGGAATACGCTGTCGTTGATCCCGTCGAATTCCAACGGCGCGATATTGAACAGTTCGCAGAGTTGTTGATTGAACGCTGGCGTGGCCTTGACCCAGCGATCGTTCAGATACAACTCGGTGTAGCCGTGCATGGCGAACACATCGCTTTTGAGTAATTCGAGCAGGCGCGGCGTCGACAGATGATTGCGCACATCCGCCAGGCCGATCCGCGCCGGGATCCCGCAATGCCGGGCTGCACCGGCGAGCAGCGTGGCTTTGGGCACGCAATAACTCTCCCCCGCCGCCAGCGCATAGCTGCCGCGCAAGGTCTCTGGATCGCGGCTGAAGGTGTAAGGGTTGTAGCGCACGGCGTCGCGCACCGCGTAATAGAGATTGATCGCCTGTTCGAGCGGATCGCGCCCGGCGCCGCGATGTTTTTCGGCGAACTCCACCACCGAGGGGTGGTCACTATCGATGAAGCGGCCGGGGCTCAGACAGGCGTGCATGGGAACAATCTCCTGGGGGAAGCCACGAGTCTAGCGACACCTTCAGCACAGAGATAACGACGTTTCGGCCAAATATCAGCGTTTACCGCGCTGTCGATAACAGCGCTCAACCGCCTGTCCTCGAAATACCTGACAAGTTTCAGCCGTTGATTCCTACAAACTCAGACCTATCGCTCTGACCTCCACTTTTATGGATGCCGTCTAAGCTCTGAAGGTGGTTTTGCCCCTGGCTTCATGGAGAATTGAATATGCTGCTGTTGTGGATACTGGTTCTGGTGGTCGGGATTGCCTATCTGGCCCATCGCCGCACTGCGCCTCTGCCCGCCTTGGGCATCATCGCTGTCTATCTGCTGGCGATGGGCATCTTCAGCCCTGCCCCCGTCTGGCTCATGCTGATTTTCTGGGTGATGCTCGCAGCCGTGGGCGCTTTCCTGTTGCTGCCGGATCTGCGCCGAAAACTCTTCACGGCACCGATGTTCAGCTGGTTTCAAAAAAACCTGCCGCCGATGTCGCAAACCGAACGTGAAGCCATTGAAGCCGGCACGGTCTGGTGGGACGGCGAGCTGTTCAGTGGGCGTCCGGACTGGAACAAGCTGCTGGCTTATCCCAAAGCGCAACTGAGCGAAGAAGAACAAGCGTTCATCGATGGCCCCACCGAAGAACTCTGCGCCATGGTCAGCGATTGGCAGATCGGCCAGTTACTGGATCTGCCGCCCAAGGCTTGGGATCACATCAAACAACATGGCTTTTTTGCCCTGATCATTCCCAAGGAATATGGTGGCAAAGGCTTTTCAGCGTATGCCCACTCCCAGGTGGCGATGAAACTGGCCACCCGCAGCGGCGATCTGGCGTCAACCGTCATGGTGCCCAACTCACTCGGTCCGGCGGAACTGCTGCTGCATTACGGCACCGACGAACAACGCAATCATTACCTGCCACGGCTGGCCCGCGGCGAAGACATCCCCTGCTTTGCCCTGACCGGCCCGATGGCGGGCTCCAACGTCGGCGGGATGACCGATACCGGGGTCATCTGCAAAGGTGAATGGGAAGGTAAGGAAACCCTCGGCCTGCGTCTGAACTGGGAAAAACGCTACATCACCCTCGGCCCGGTGGCGACCTTGATCGGCCTGGCCTTCAAGGCCTATGACCCGGATCATCTGCTGGGCGACAAAGTGGACCTGGGGATCTCCCTCGCCTTGATTCCAACCCAGACCCCCGGTGTAGAAATCGGTCGCCGTCACTTGCCGCTGGGCGCCTCGTTCATGAATGGCCCGAACGCCGGCAAGGATGTGTTCGTACCGCTGGAATTCATCATCGGCGGTCAGGAGATGCTCGGCGAAGGCTGGATGATGCTGATGAACTGCCTGTCGGTCGGGCGTTCCATTTCGCTGCCTGCCATCGGTACCGCTGCAGGCAAGTTCACCAGTCTGGTGACGGGCCAGTACGCGCAGGTTCGCGAACAATTCAACGCACCGCTGTCAGCCTTCGAAGGCATTCAAGAGGCACTGGCGCGGATTGGCGGCAATACCTGGCTGATGGACAGCGCACGGATGCTCACCGCCAACGCGGTCGACCTCGGCGAAAAACCCTCGGTACCTTCGGCCATTATCAAATACCACCTCTCTGAACGCGGTCGCGAATGCATCAGCCACGCCATGGATGTTCACGGCGGCAGGGCCATCATCATGGGCCCGAACAACTACCTGGCGCGTGCCTGGCAAGGTGCGCCCATTTCCGTCACGGTCGAAGGTGCGAACATTCTGACACGCAGTTTGATGATCTTCGGCCAGGGCGCTATTCGCTGTCATCCGTTCGTGCTCAAGGAAATGGCCCTCGCCCATCGCGAAGACAAACAACAGGCACTGATCGAGTTCGATGCACTGCTGCTCGATCACATTGGTTTTGCTGTATGCAATGCCTCCAGCACGCTGGTGCTGAACCTCGGCCTGGGGCATTTCGAACACATGCCCGGGGACAGGCTCAGCCAAGGCTATTTCCGCGCCCTCAACCGTCAGGCCGCGGCCTTTGCCCTGCTTGCAGACCTGAGCATGATGCTGCTGGGCGGTGATCTGAAACGTCGCGAACGGTTGTCCGCACGTCTGGGCGATGTACACAGCTACCTGTATCTGGCCTCCGGCGCACTCAAGCGTTATCACGATCTCGATTCGCCGGAATATATGCATCCGCTGTTCGCCTGGGCCATGGAAGAAAGTCTCGGTCAGTCCGAACGTGCGCTGGACGAACTGCTGACCAATTTCCCGAACAAGGTAGTTGGATGCCTGCTGCGGGTGATGGTGTTCCCGTTCGGTCGGCGCCACAGAGGCCCCTCGGACAGGCTGGCGGCCAATGTCGCAGCCGTCATCGGCCGCCCCAAGGGTGATCCTGCGCTTGAGGAATTGCTGGGCGGCTGCTATCGCCCGCAATCGCCCGAGGATTCGGTCGGCGCCCTGCAGTACGCTTGCGATTTGCTGAACGCCGCCAAGCCGCTACAGAAAAAACTCAACACGGCGCTCAAAAGTCGCCAGGTCACACCCGATGTCGGAGAGTCTCCCATCGATGCCGCTCTGGAGGCTGGTGTCTTGCAACCGCTTGAAGCCCAGACCTTGCGCGAGGTAGAAGTGGCGCGACGCAAGGTGATTGATGTCGATGATTTCGATCCAAAGGAGCTGGTATTGGCCAAAGGCAAGGTCCGCTGATCCGGCGGACCCTGTGTCTTGCATGGGGCTCTTTAATATGTGAAAAGGGGCGCAGGAGCTTTATACTCCCGCGCCCGTTTTGCTCTTGAGGACTTATCTCGTGTCCAATGTCGTTGCCGATCATCTCGTCTTGCTTGACCACCTGCGCAGCATCCTGGTCGCCGTAGGTGAGGCCGAACAGGTTCCCGAAGAAAGCCATGCCTTGTTCCTGGAGCGCTTCGACGAACTGCTGGCATCCTTGCCGATCGAGCCGATTGAAAGTCAGTACCTGGGCCAGGACATCTTGACCCAAGTGATTTCCCGCTATCCGCAGATTGCCCACCTGATCCCGCGGGACCTGCTGTGGTACTTCGCTGGCGACTGTCTGCATTACCTGTCGGACGAAGAAATCGATATGTACCAGGCGCTGGAAGAACGTCGCTACGAAGCCGAACAGAACGACGAACCGTTCGACTGGAACCAGGAAAAACAGCTGCTGTCGATGTCGAACCAGGACAGCAAGCACTGATCTCTGTTAAGTAACGCAAAAGGCCCGCATGGTTGAACATGCGGGCCTTTTTTGTGGCATTGCCGAGAGATGTGGTGGTTCGAAGTCAGTCTTCGAGGCCGGTCAAAGCAACCCATCGCTCTCGGGCAACTCATACTCCGTCGCGACCTTGCCCAACGCACCCGGCTTGCCCGGCCGGCTCAAGGTTGGCTCCTTCTCCAGGCATTCCACCAGGTAGTCGATGAGCACCCGTAATTTGGGCGGTAAATAGCGGGTGGGCGAATGCAGCAGCCAGGCGCCGCCGTGGTAGGACGCCAGAAAAGTCCAGTCCGGCAGAACCTGCACGATCAGCCCTTGTTCCAGCGCATAACGGGCTGTGAAGTACGGCAGGCTGCCGATGCCGATGTGTTGCAATACCGCGCCCAGTCGCACGCCCGTGTGATTGGCGGCATAACGGCCGCGCACGCCGACGGTCACGGCTTTACTGCCTTTCTTGAATTTCCAGCGCGCATCGCTCGGGGTTTCGCCCAGGTAGATGCAGCTGTGGTTGAGCAAATCATGGGGATGCGTCGGCGTGCCGTGTTCGGCCAGGTAGTGTGGCGTTGCACAGAGCAAATGATCGATGGTCAATAACTGCCGCCCCACCAGCCCCGCGGGTGGGCGGTCGGTAATACGGATCGCCAGATCGACGTTGTCGTCGATCAAATCCACCTGACGGTCATCGAGCAACAACTCCACGTTCACTTTGGGATAGCGCCGCAGAAATTCGGGCATGTGCGGATGAATCACGAATCGCCCGACCGCCTTGGGCACGCTGACACGCACCAGCCCTTCCGCCTCATGGGTGAACTGACCACTGATTTCCATCACCGACTTCGCCGCGCTGACCATCTCCTGGCAACGCTTGAACACCTCTTCGCCAGCGTCACTCAGGCGCAGTTTGCGCGTAGTGCGTTGCAGCAGCCGCGTGGCGAGTGCTTTCTCCAGCCGCGAAATGCTGCGACTCACCGCCGAGGGTGAAGAACCTAGTTGGCGTGCCGCTTCGGAGAAACTGCCGGTCTCGACAACCTTGACGAAAATCGCCATTTCACCGAGCAGAGGCAGGGGAAGATTTATGCTCACAGCGCAACAGTCCTTTGATGATTGAACGGATTATCACGCTATTCCACGATTCATATAATAAAAAATAGAAATTTTAATAAGGGCATGGAATATGACGCTTCGCCTCTTCTTCCATAGTGATGACCTCAAGGCCAATGTGGAAGTCTTGGATTGCACGCCCTACGAAAACGAATTCGCAGTCGTGTTGCGTGCCACACTGTTTCATCCCCAAGGCGGCGGGCAACCCTGGGATACCGGCTCGATCGGCGAAAGCAAGGTGCTGCGGGTGGTTCAGGAACCGGACCGGATCATCCATTTCGTCGACCAGCCGGTAAAACCTGGCATGACCCAGATTCGGGTCGACGAGCAACGCCGGCGGTTCAACACCCGCATGCATTCGGCGGGGCACTTGATCGGTCATTTCGTCCAGGCGATGGGCTGGATGCCGATCAAGGCTCATCACTGGCCGGATGAAGGACGTGTTCAATTCAAGCCGGGGAATAACGCTCAGGAGTTCGATGCCCAGACGATTCAGCATGGCATCACGCAATGGATCGCCCATGACCTGCCGCGTCTGACGTCATTACGCGAAGGCGCCCGGGAAATCGGTTTCGGTGAACTGCCCGCCTACGGTTGCGGCGGCACCCATGTACGGAGCCTGAAGGATTTGGGCACGGTCACGATCACGTCCCTTTCACAGAAGAAAGGAACGCTGTCAGTCCACTACAGCGTGGATTGAGCATTTTGGCGATGTCGGCCCCGTCATCGCCTGACGCCGGGGAGCCTGCGTTCGCCGGCTCTGTTGACTATCTGATAGATGGACCTAAAAACATGATGCTTGACGTCGAGCGTCTCGATGAGACGTGCATACAAAAACTGGCCAATGAAGAAGTCCTCGCCATCCGCGTCAAAGGCTTGTTACCTGGGCCGCTGGCGATTCAGATCGGTGACAAGATCCTCGCCCCCGGCTTCGAAGGCTATATCAACGCGCCGAGCATCGGTCGCATTGGCATGGCGTTTTATGAAGCGGAAAACCAGCCGCTGCTGATCGAGGACTATTTCGAGCGCGCCACCAGCAACATCGCCGAGTTACGCAGCCGTTGCGCCCCCTACTCCTCGCCTGTCGACACACTGCGCTGCATGCTCGACGAGTCCTGGCCGGCGGGGGCGCACCTGGAGAATCTCTATGGCCGCAAGATGTATGTGGGGTTATCCCGGGTCGTGAAGCCCGGAGT
This sequence comes from Pseudomonas sp. Tn43, assembly GCF_014192635.1. Classification (NCBI taxonomy): domain Bacteria; kingdom Pseudomonadati; phylum Pseudomonadota; class Gammaproteobacteria; order Pseudomonadales; family Pseudomonadaceae; genus Pseudomonas; species Pseudomonas sp. Tn43. The sequence goes on along the minus strand of NZ_JACHYG010000007.1, from coordinate 310,355 downwards.
GTGCTTCCTCGCCCATCACGACATTTTCGCCAAGGACGCCCCGGACAGCTTCCAGGCCAGAAGCCTGGAAGCGCAATTCGCCTGCAACGTTTACCTGAACATGCCCACCGAGGGTGGCGCGTTGCAGATGTGGGACCATGACATTTCTCCAGACCAGTTCGATGAAATGCGTGGCGACAGTTACGGCATCGACCCCGCCTTGCTTGGCCCTCCGACTTTGGAGATCCGTCCCGAGCCGGGTGACTTCATCATGTTCAATTCGCGCTGCATGCACTCGGTGACCCCGGGGGTGGACGACCCGCGATTGAGCCTGTCCTTCTTTGTCGGCTATCGCGGCAATGCTTCACCCCTGACTTTCTGGAGCTGAGATGTTTTCGAATTACCTGGGCGAGTTTCTGGCGCTGGCAACCATCCACTTTCTGGCCGTGGTCGCCCCCGGACCGGATTTTGCCGTGACCATCCGCCAAAGCGTGCGTTTCGGCCGTTTAGTGGGGATTTGCACGGCCCTGGGCATCGGCGCAGGCATTTCCGTGCATGTGCTTTACACCTTGCTCGGCGTCGGCGCGCTGATGCACACCACACCCTGGTTGTTGACGGTGGCAAAGGTGGTGGGGGGTGCCTACATTTTGTACCTCGGCGTGAGCCTGCTGCGTAGCAAACCCAAAACTGTGCTGGAAGGCGACAAAGGTGCAGACGAACCGGTGGTCGAGCAAACATTGCTGAAGGCGTTCACCACAGGTTTTCTAACCAATGCCACCAACCCCAAGGCCACCCTGTTTTTCCTGGCGATCTTTACCACGATCATCAGTGCCACGACACCGCTGCAGATTCAGGCGCTGTACGGGCTGTGGATGTGTTTCGTGAACGCCTTATGGTTCGTGATCGTGGCCCTGTTCTTTTCCAGCGTCCGGGTGCGATTGCTGTTCATGCGCATGGGGCACTGGTTCGAACGAACCATGGGCGTGATCCTGATTCTGTTCGCTGGCCGGTTGATTCTGTCGATGTAAAACAAACATACGCCCCCCAGTCTGACTGGCGGGCCGATATGGATGCCACGGACAAACAATGAACACTGCTCAACAATCGATTCAACAGTACATAAAAGCCAAGGACAGTAATCGCCCACATTTGTTACGCCAGGCCTTTGCGCCAGACGCGATACTGGACATGCTCGTGCACACCGGATCTATCTCGTTTCTGATCTGCACTGCATCATGGAGTGGGTATCGCATCTGGATTACCCATGGTGCAGTTCGCAAGCGTTAGTGAGCAATGCTCCTGATATAGACATGCTTGAAGAGGTGATCCAGTACCTTGCGACCAATACTCCAAGCAGAACTTCGCAGGTGTAGAACTACACAATCTGTCGTATTCAGCTTCCTTGTCATATCCCGCCCGACGCCATTGTTAGGATTGGTCAGCATCCGAAAAATACAAACCGGCACGCCTGAAAAGACGTCACTTAATGAGTGGCGTTTTTGTGAAAAATGCAGCGCAAAACCCCAAGAAAAACTCGCAGGACCGTGAAGCCCCCCTTATTTCATCAGCATCCGCCGCATTTCCAGTGATTGCGTGGCCGGACCGTGGCTTTCAGAAAAAAACCAGTATCTGTATCGAAAGTTTTCGTTCAAAGCATGGCGCTTTGCCTTGGTTGAACTACCTTTCAAACAAGAAGAAGACATAACGGTTCGAAATGCCACGTTAGGTTCAGCGATCAGATAGCGGATTGGCAAAAGGAGTTACCTCACTATGATCCTGACAAGCGTTTTCCGGCTCAGTGCGTTAATTGCCGGTTGCTTTTTAGGGGAGTCAGGTCGGCGCAAAGTGCCGTCTTTAGCTGCTGTCGAGCCTGCATATATCGTTCGGGTTGACAGCCCAGGCATCTGGATCACTAAAAACCGTTATAGCAAAGGTCGCTCGCCGTTCAGTCAGAACAGCGTATTGCAGCTGTTTGCATGTAGCACCAAAGAATATTGCCGGGGCCATTAGTCAGGGGTCTGGCGGGGTAGAGGGCCGACCGAGGCCCCTTGTAGTGATCCGAGGCAACCTGGTTTTGCCTCAAAGATGGCCTATTCAGCGAGGATGCACTTAATGAGCTATCGTACCGTGCCCGCTTTCAAGCGAATTATCCATGGTCTGTTCTGGATGGGCCTTGGTGTGGATGCGGCTCAGGCCGCGGCGGCCAATTGTTCGCAGTTGGATAACTTACCGGCAACGTTCGAGGTCGGTCAGGGACTTCAGAACGAACTGCGCGTCCCTGTCCCGGTGACCCAGTTGGCAGTGGGCGACCCGAAAGTTGCCGACGTGCAACAAAGCGGCAACAACCCCAACGCCTTCTTGCTCACTGGTATCGCACCAGGGGCCACCAGCCTGATGGTCTGGACCGCCTGTTCGAAAGAGCCGCGCCAAAGCATGGTGTTCGTCAAGGGCAAGGCCACCGCGGCCCTGACCAGCGTCTCGACAGTGCCTTCCGAAGACCCGCTGTTGCCGATCCAGGTGCAAACCGACATCCGCTTCGTAGAAGTCAGCCGGACCAAACTCAAGGAAGCCAATGCCTCGATTTTTGCCCGTCAGGGCAACTTCCTGTTCGGCTCGCCGAGAACCTTTCCCACCATCGACGGCATTGTCACGCCATCGTTGCCGGTGAACAACGGCATGTTCAACTTCGCTTTTGCGTCCAGCGATACGCTGGTGTCGATCAACGCACTGGAAGGCAGCGGTTTCGCCTACACCCTGGCACGGCCAAGCCTGGTCGCGCTCAGCGGGCAGAGTGCGAGCTTCCTGGCCGGTGGTGAAGTACCAATTCCGGTACCCAGTTCAGGCAGCGATAACGTGTCCATCGAGTACAAGGAATTCGGTATCCGCCTGACCCTGACGCCGACCATCATCGGCAAAAACCGTATTGCGCTGAAGGTGGCACCGGAAGTCAGTGAACTGGACTTCACCAACGCCGTGAGCATCGCTGGCACCATTGTTCCGGCGCTGACCATACGCCGTACCGACACCAGCATCTCCCTGGCCGATGGCGAAAGCTTTGTCATCAGCGGCCTGATCAGCACCCGCAACAATTCCCAGGTGAACAAGTTTCCGGGGCTGGGCGATATCCCGATTCTGGGGGCGTTCTTTCGCGACAACACCGTCAACCGTGAAGAGCGTGAACTGCTGATGATCGTTACCCCGCATCTGGTCCAGCCACTGGCTGTCAACGCACAACTACCGTCATTGCCTGGCGAACAGCTGCGCAATTACGACCCGAACTTCTACCGCATGTTCTTCCTCGAAAATGGCGACTTCGACAGTCGTTCCGGGCTTTCACAATGAGCCAGAGCAGCCTGAATCTCACCCTCATTCGTAACGGTGACCTTGAGCGCTTGCCGGGCCGGCTTTCTTGCCATTGGCCAAGCGTTCAACGTGTTGTAGCCAAAGGACATTCGATGAAAGCAGTCATTGCAGTCATGGCGACATTGATGCTCGCAGGTTGTGCCACTAATGGTTTGTCTTCGCGACCGGCCATCTGTGCCAAGCCCGATTCGGAACAAGAGTTGGCCCTGAGTCTGGCCGACAACATGGCCAACGATGGCCGTTTGTATGCCAGCCTGGCGAATCTGGAAGGTTTGCCCGACAACCTGGTTCAGGTTCGCCTGCGCAAGGCCCGGGTGCTGCGTTTGATGGGGCGTAACGAGGCGGGGCCGTTGTATCAAAGCTTGCTCGGCACCTGTCTGGCCGCCGACGGGGAACATGGCCTGGGCCAATTGGCCGCGGCCAAAAATGATTACGCCACCGCGACCAAACACCTTGAGCGTGCGGTCAAGATGGCCCCCACCGATGACAAGATGCGCAATGACCTGGGGGTCGTTTACCTCAATCAACGACGTATCCATGAAGCACGCTTCGAGTTCATGACCGCCATGGAGCTCAAACAGTCCAATTCATTGGCGGCACTCAATATGGTGACGCTGCTGATTTATCAGGATAACTGGAAGTCGGCTGCCGAACTCGCGAACCGTGCCAGCTTGAGTCCCCAGCAAATCGCCGAGGCTCAAAGCCGCGCGGAAAAACTCAAGGCCTCCGCAAAAAAAGTGGCGGCTTCGCAGGGCAATCGCAGAACTGAGGTAGCCACTGCCTCATCCGGTGCGACCAAGTAAAACGTACGAGGAGTCGAGATGAATACCAAGAGGCTGTTGATCGTGTGCATGGCTTGCCTGTCCACCAGTGCCTGGGCTATTGAACCGGGCCCCTCTTCGAAGGAGCAAAAAGGCACCGAGCAGTGGTTGGTAATGCAGAGTCGCGGTGTCGTTGCCTCCACTAAACTGCAAACCGCTTCGGCCGCCGAACGTGACCTGGCCATGCAGCGTTGGCTGAACAGCTTCCTCTACCCGATTCCGGAGTTTTTTGACCAGGATACGGCGGGGGAAATCACTAGCGGTGACTGAAGCACATCAATGAGTGAATAGTTTCTGACGTCGTCTAAAATGGCCTGGCTGAATAGCCGGGCTAGATGTCGTGTGGCAGCGGTATCTGCTAATTATCCAAGCCTGGCTGGATTACCGCGTGCTGGCGAAGCCTGCGAGCTTTGCTCTTCAGCGATTCCCTCTCCCATCAGAATCAAAATATCGCAGGCCTCGCCAACTCCTACGCCTGACCGCAGCGTTCCTTAAGGAGTGCCTGGCAACAATTCTTGCGCCTTGGCCAGCCTGTCACCGAGCGTATCGCGACAATCAACCAACGCCCGGTCGTTGATGAACAGATATACGCAAATCCCTGTAGGAAGCTGCCGCAAGCTGCGATCTTTTGATTTTTCTGGCAGGCAATTCATTGTCCAGACCTCTAAATCAAAAGCTCGCAGCTTGCGGCAGCTTCTACAGGGATGTGGACCTATGGAAGGAAAGTGCAGATCAGACTCGAGTGGCAAGGCCATCGTACTCGACAGCCTCCGCCCGTTATTTCACCCGAATGCTTTCATCACGCCGATCATGGCCGGGCCAATGGCTATCAGGAAGAAGCTCGGCCACAGGCAGAAAATCAGCGGGAATATCAGTTTGGTACCGATTTTAGCCCCCATCTCTTCGGCAGCCTGCATACGCCGGTCACGGAACTCATCGGCATAGATGCGCAGGGTATCGGCTACGCTGGTACCGAAGCGAATACTCTGCGCCAGCAGGCTGACCAACCCTTGTACATCATCCAGCCCAGTGCGCAGGGCCAGTTGTTTGAGCGCCTCGGTACTGGTAATGCCCGCGCGGATTTGCGCATTGACCAGGGCCAGCTCTTCAGCCAGTTCAACCTGACTGACCGACATTTCTTCAGCCACCCGCTCGATGGTCGTGGGCAGCGCCAGGCCCGACTCCACGCACACCACCATCAGGTCCAATGCATCCGGAAACGCGGCGCGTAGCCGGTTTTGACGCGCCTGCTTGCGCTTGCCGACATACAGGGCCGGCAGCAGCCATCCGATACCCGCCATCAAGAGCACCAACAGCAGGCCAATGGTCAGCGAAACCTTGGGGATCAAAGGCAATAGCAACAATGCAACGCCAACCAGCAACAGCGGTAACATCAAACGCACCGCCCAGTACATCTGCACCGCCGAAGCAGAACGGTACCCCGCGTGCGTCAACAAGGTCTGGGTGGCGGATGCCTGAGCCGATTCGCTGGAGGCAAAGCGCTGACCGACCCGCTCCAGCAACAGTTGCAGATTGCCCGGAGCCTCCTGCCCGCTTGTATTGCCTAAATGACCACGCTTGATCAACGCCAGGCGACGCTGCACCGGGTCTTGAAGGCCCAGCATCAGCAAGATCACGGCAACCATCGCAAGCACCGTACTGATCCCAATGGCGCCGAGAAACATCAGACGCCCCATCTCCTCATTTCCCGTGACCCGACTGAACAACCCGAGTAAAAAGTCCATGAACTGTACCTCCCGGTAGCGAATACCGCTTTAAACCTGAATCCGGATGATTTTTTTTATCCAGAAAATCCCGATCAACATGGCGCAGAAAGCCCCGATGATCAGCTTGTGGCCTATGGGATCATTGAGCAGAACCGGCATGTAGGTGGGGCTTGTAACGATGATCGCGATCGCCAGCACGAAGGGAATGGCCACCAGTATCCAGGCCGACATCCGCCCTTCGGCCGACAGGGTTTTGACCTTGCGCTGGAAGCGGTAACGCCCGCGAATCAGCCGGCTCAAACGCTCCAGCACTTCGGTCAGGTTACCGCCGGTCTCACGATGGATGAGGATCGAGGTCACCAGCATCATCACCGTCATGCTTGGCATACGCTCGAGCAGGCCAAGCATGGCCCGGCGTACATCGTTGCCATAGTTGATATCGGCGAAGGTCAGGCCGAACTCATGGGCGACTGCCCCCTTGTGCTCCTCGGCGACCAGACGCAGGGTTTCGTTGAACGGGTGCCCGGCGCGCAGGGCCCGGCACATGGCATCCAGCGCATCCGGCAGGCCTTCCTCAAACTCAGCGAAACGTTTGCCACGGTCACGAGAAATTTTCAGCACGGGTAACCAGAACACCCCGAAGCCCGCCAGCAGCGCCATCCACCAGACCGCCGAAATCATCCAGATCGAGATAGCCGCACAACCGCCCAGGAACAGCCCGAGCAACAGCACCCGATAAGCCCGGTACTCGTGGCCACCCTGCTCGATCATCTGGGTCAGGCTCGCCATAAAAGGCAACTGCTCGAGCATGGCCTCCAGTGGCGACAAGCGCGTCAGGTATTTCTGCCGCAACACTGTCTGCATGTTGGGCAAATTATTGGCTTTCTCCAGTACATTCAGACGACCGCGGATGCGCTTGCGCATCTTGCCGGCCTCGCCGAACACCGGCACTACCACGCCTTGGGACAGAAGGAACACGGCGATAAACACCATGCCGAGGAACATCAGAATGAATTCACCAGGAATATTGTTCATGACTGCCGTGCCTCCATCCATTCAGGCCTGAACATCGTCAGCGGCAACTCGATACCGCGCTTGGCCAGCACATCGCGGAAGGCCGGGATCATGCCGCTGGGGCGATAATCGCCAAGCACTTCGCCGTTCTCGCCCATGCCTTGACGCGCAAAGGAGAAGATTTCGGTCATGGTGATGATCTCGCCCTCCATGCCGTTGATCTCTTGCACGCTGACCAGGCGGCGCTTGCCGTCCTCCTGGCGTTCCAGCTGGATCACCACGTCGATGGCCGACGCGATCTGCTGCCGCATGGCCTTGATCGGGAAGGTCGCGCCGGTCATCGATACCATGTTCTCGATTCGGCCCAACGCATCGCGCGCGGTGTTGGCGTGGATGGTGGTCAACGAGCCGTCGTGGCCGGTGTTCATCGCGGTCAGCATGTCCAGCGCCTCGGCGCCGCGCACTTCGCCGATCACAATGCGGTCCGGACGCATCCGCAAACTGTTGCGCACCAGCTCCCGCTGACTCACCTCGCCTCGCCCCTCGATATTCGAAGGCCGGGTTTCCAGGCGCACCACGTGGGGTTGCTGCAGTTGCAGTTCAGCCGAGTCTTCGATGGTGACGATCCGCTCGTTTTGCGGAATGAAACTGGACAGCACATTGAGCATGGTGGTCTTGCCGCTGCCGGTACCGCCGGAAATCAACACGTTCAGGCGTCCACGGACAATCGCCTTGAGTAGCAGGGCAATGGCCGGGGTCAATGTCCCCACCGAGATCAGGCTGTCGGTATTGAGCAGGTCCACCGCAAAGCGGCGAATCGACATGCTCGGGCCGTCGATGGCCAACGGCGGGATAATTGCGTTGACCCGCGAACCGTCCTTGAGCCGGGCGTCCACCAATGGCGAGGACTCGTCGATACGACGACCCAGGCTGGAGACGATGCGGTCGATGATGTTCAGCAAATGCTGATCATCGCGAAAGCGCACATCGGTCCGTTGCAGTTTGCCGAAGCGCTCGACATAGACCGAGGCAAAGCCATTGACCAGAATGTCGGACACGCTGTGATCGGCCAGCAACGGTTCCAGAGGCCCCAAACCAAGCACTTCGTCTGTGATTTGCTTGATGATCAACTGGCGGCTGACGGAACTCACCGGTGCCGAATGCTCATCGAGCAAGCGCTGGCAAATATCGCGAATCTGCCGCGAGGCCTCGGCCTGTTCAAGGGAGTCCAGCAAGGACAGGTCCATGACCTTGAGCAACTGCTGGTAGATCTTTTCCCGCCACTCGGCTTCCACCGGGGTGACCTGGCTTCTGGTTTCGTACAGAACGTCCGGCACCGCACGTTCCCACGCCATTATTTCCTCTGCCGGATCCAGCAGGTCCTCGGTCGCCGACGATGAGGCGGGTTTACCGGACTGTTTGCGCAAGCGGTTACGAAAGTCGCTGATCATGGGTCATCCCCCGAAAAAACGGTTGAAGGCGCGTTTGAGTAAGCCTTTGTTCCCGGCTACTTGTTGACCGACCAGGTCCTCGGTCATGTCGCGCAGAGCGGTAGTAATCGCTGCCCTCGGCGCATGCAGCCCCAACGGCACGCCAGTGTTCTGACTCTGGCTGACCAGGTTGAAGTCGTTGGGTAATTTCGACAGATTGGTGCAGCGCAGCGCCTCGCCGATGTCTTTGAGGCTGATGGCGGCTGACTTGTCATAGCGGTTGACCACGATCTGCAATTGATCGCCGCGCACACCCAGGTCATCGCGAAGAATTCGCACCAGGGAGCTGGCGTCGCGCAGATGGCTGACGCTCTGCTGCACCACCACGTACACCCGATCCACTTGTTCCAGTACCGAGCCGGTGAGGTGGTCGATTTGCCGCGGCAGGTCGATCACCACCCAGTCATAGCTGGCGCGGGCCAGTTTCAACAGGGCATCAAGCTGTTCGGGCTGGGCATCCTGCGGCAGACACAGCTCACCGGCCCGGCCACCCAGCACATGCAAGCTTTGGCTGAAGTGACTGCAAAAACCGCGTAACGCGACGCTGTCCATGCCATCGATCTGATGCAACACCTCCAGATGGCTGTGGGTTTGCGCCACATCCAGGTAATGCGTCACGCTGCCAAATTGCAGGTCCATATCCAGTAACAGAGTACTGCCGCCCTTGGCGCTGAGTTGTTGAGCCAGGTTGCAGGCCAGCAGGGTTCCGCCGGAGCCGCCCTTGGCGCCCATCACGGCGATCAATTTGCCTTCTGCTCCGCTGCCGGTCCGAACTTCCATGACCAGCCGATTCAAGGCGGCAACCAGCTCGGTCTCGGCAATGGGCTCGGGCAGCACGTCACGGGCGCCGGCCTGCATGGCCAGGCGCATGCCTTCCTGTTCGCTCAGCAGACCACACACCAACATCGGTGGACGTTCATGGGCTGGACGCTGCAACAACGCCGACAGCTCTTCACGCCACAGATGGCTGACGCGCAACAGCAGCACATCGGGCATCCGGTCCAGGCCGTAGAGCGGGTCGACATGCCCATTACTCACCAGGCGGGTGCTCACCTCAAGGCTGGGCATGCGCTGGCAGACACTCTGCAGATCGCGCAAAGAGGTGGCATCGCGGCTGCTGATCAGCAACCGGAGCCCGGCTTTGCCGGTCGAGGGGGCGACTGGAGTTTCCTTGGTATTCAGCATGGTGTGATCTCCCCGGAATCGGAATGACGCCCAAGGCTTTCGCGTGGCAAGGTTGCCCTGAATGTGGGCAAGGTAATGGGCACGCCGAACCCGGGAATGAACAGATTGAAAACGAAGTTTTGCAGGCTCAACTGGACATAGCGGATGGCACGAAATCCGTTAGCCCCACTCGTGTCGGCGGGATTGCCCACCTGAGCGCCGTTGGCATCCAGATAGGTCAATGTCAAGTGGGTGGTGGCCAGATCGGTAATGATCTGACTCGCACCGGCGTCGGTCGCTGCGTTGAAGATCGCCCGCCGCAACACCACCGGGTCACTGATATTGCACACCGATGCCAGACGCACACCACGACGCACGACTTCATCCAGTGTATTGATCGTGTAGTACAGGCGACCGAATTCCAACGTGCCAAACAACAGAGTGAATACCAGCGCGCCAATGATGGCGAACTCCACGACATAGGTGCCGCGCATGCGTTTGCGATTCATCACAGTGCCCTCATGACAGTGGTGGCAACCAGCGGAATGCTCAGCGCAATCGGATTACCGAAGAAACCCGGAATCGCTCCGGTGCAATTGCCACTGCCAATCACCGGGCAGAACGTATAAGTGATGGTGACCCGCACATGGTCAGTGCCCACTGCAGCGACCTCCACCATGTTGGTTGTCAACCCCGGCACCACCGCGGTCCCGGTATTTGCAGGCACACCATAGACCGCGACATTTCTTGTCTGGGCCTTCAGCGCATCGCTCAGAGCGACAGCGCCAAGCGTTGAGTTCCAGGCCTGGTTGGCGACGAAACGGTCGGCATCACGGCTGGCCTGCAGCAACATGTTGTATTGGTAGAGCATGCGGCCGAACTCGCCGAAAGCCAGCAACAGCAGGAGCAACAACGGCAGCACGAGGGTGAATTCCACCATGGCCAGGCCTTGCTGGCGCTGCGACTGTTTAAACGTGTGAAGTCTCATGACGCCCCCTCCTACGAGTCGGTGCTCGGAGTGCCGCTGCCGTTGAGATAGGTTTTGTAGAGCTGAATGATCTGCGGGCCGGAATCGTTCGACGGGTCAGGACCGGACACATTGTCACCTTCGCACTCCTTCACAAACTGCCCGAAAATCTGCGCTTCAGTGCCGCCCCCGTTCATGGGCTGCACCACGAAATAGCAGCCAAAACCCAGGACAGGGATCGAGGTTGAACCGCCCTGTTTCCCGGTGCATTCGCCCACCACGATTTTCAGCATCCGGCGCTCGAACACCCCATTGCTCTCACAGCCGCTGCCGGTCCCTGCCACGCATGCGGCCACGCTGGCACGCCAGTCGTTGTAATCCATTATTGCTTCGCCACCCGCCGTAAGATCGCCATCGTTCGATGTGACAGGTTGCCCCTTGTATTGGGTTTGTGCCGGGGTAACTGAATCGTTGTAAGTAATCTGAGGGTTGCTGGATGCGGTCACCAGGTCTGGCGGATAGTTCGAAGCGCTGACCGGACCGTTGTAGATGCCAAAGCGCGTATTCAGGCCTTGGGAGGTAGGGCCGACCATGTTGCCGGGAGAGGTCTGGACGTTGTCTCCCACATTGCGGCAGACCGAGCCGCCTCCAGCCAGGTCCTGCCTGACCGTACTGCCGCCCGAGCCGAAATCGAGCAACTGGAAGTTGCCCGGGCCAATGGCGGCCGAATTGCCAGCCGCCGATTTCAATACCTGCAGATCACCAAACTGGAAGCCCCAGAACATACCGGCGTCAGGGTCGTATTGGGTCGCGTCGCCACAAACCATCAACGGGGCAAGATCACACGGGCTGGTAGGGCTGGGTCCAGCGGTGGCAATCGCCGCCACCCTTTTGTTCCCCAAGCCGCTGGTGCCGAATGTCTGGACGAAGCTCCAGAAAAACCCCATCAGACTATAGTTCGGTACCGATACCCGAACGTATTTGGCATCCGACGGGCCGGGAAAGGAAAACGGGCCATAGACGCTGCTAGACAGTTCCACCACCGCAAAGGTGCCTGGGCTGCCGGCAACTGCCGTGGCCAGTTCGTTATTGCCCGCGGCATTGGCATTCTGCGCCAGAGTATTGAGCGCCGCTGCCTGCGTCGCGCTGGCAGAGTTGACAGCCCCCATCACCTGACTGAGGGTTTTGGCACCACTCAGGGCGGCGGCGTCCACCGCATTCTGCAGACGCGTTTTGTTTAACAACATGTGGCCCATGTCGAGCGTCAGACCCGCCACCATTAACATCGCCGCCAATGCGATCACCATCAATACGCTCACCGAACCTTCCTGGCGCCTTGGCGTCGCAGTGAACGGCTGCTGAATTCGAAGATTCATCATCAAGCCCTCATTTACCGAAACTGATCCGGATCGGCTCCGCCAATACCTGGGTAGCCCAGGCGCCTGTTGCGCTCTGTCAGCGAATGTTGACTACTTTGGTTTCGATCCCGCGGATGATGGTGATAGCCCCGCCACGCTCGCCACTGCTGCGTACCACGCGTTTTGGCGCCGGGGCTGCGGCCATCGCCATGACCGGTGCCGCAGGTGCGGGCGCAACGGTCGCGATTTTCTTCTGGTCATTCAGCGGATTGCGCAAGGTCAGTTGCAATTTGCCTTCCGTTTGTGCGGTAACCAGGGTTTCAGCCTCAGCAGTCGTCATTTCCAGCGTCACTGCACGTACCACTACCGGCTGGGTCTTGTCGGTACCGGCGGTCTGGTCCACTGCCAATACTCGCAGGTTCTCGAGGATGGTCCTGGACACAGCGTTATTGCCGGCGCCATCAGTTTTTTTAGTCGCCAGTACATCAACCCGGTTGCCTGGCAGGAGGAACCCACCCACGCCAACCACATCGTCTACGCGTACGGAAATGGCACGTTTGTCCGTTGCTATCAGCGAGGCCAGGGTACTGCCGCCCAAGTGCTCGCTCAGGCGTGCACCACGCATTACGTCGCCCCGCAAAATGTCGAACGTTGCGATCTTGCCCACGGCCTTGTCGGTTGAATCGAGCGCATCGTCGGGAATTGTGTCCATTGGCATGCGTACGGTCGTGACTTGTTGGGCCTCGACCATCTGCCCGAAGGGAATTTCTACCGTGGCGACCACCACACTTCGAAGGTGATCATCGGGGGTGGCATTGAGCCGTGCGCTCAGCCAGGAGTCGGCCATCCATGCGGCCCCAAGGCCCATGACCAGAGAAATGCCTATCAGGGAAACAGTACGAGAGCTCATGTCAGTATCTCCGCTTCAAAGAAAGTCGAGCTGGACGAAATAGTTGTGCCAGGCCCATTCCAGCTCCTGCGGCGACAGGGCTCCGGAACCGCCCAGGTAACGCTGACGGTCGAGGGCCATGTTCAGGAGATCGCGGGGGTGGCAAGGCACCAGGGGCATGCCTTCACTTGCATAAAGCCTTTGCAATACATAACGCAGCAGCAGCGGGTCAAAAGGAATGCCCAGGCGCTCGCTTTCCTGACGCCAGATCTTTTCGTACTCCTCAGGCTTCAGGTAACCGAACTGCAGCTTGTAGCCAATCCGGCGAAGAAAGGCCTCATCGGCCAGCTCCAGAGGATTGAGGTTGGTGGAAAACACCAGAACCAAATCGAACGGCAGCTCGCAATGCCGACCGCCGCCCAGGTTGATGAAGTCGCGCTTCTCTTCCATGGGTACGATCCAGCGATTCAACAGCTCGGCCGGAGCCATGCGCTGGCGTCCCATGTCGTCGATGATGAACAGGCCGTTACTGGCCTTGAGCTGCAAGGCGGCCTGGTACTGACGGGTGTAGGGGTCATAGCGAACGTCCAGCTGTTCCATGCTCAGCTCGCCGCCCGTGATAACAATCGGACGTTTGCAGCACAACAGTCGACGGTCGATCCCTTCGTTGAGCATCAGATTGTTCGATTGACTGTTGTCATCCAGACGCTGATGCACCTGCGGGTCATAGATCTCGATCACCGACTCATTGATGACGATGGCATGAGGCACCCAGATCGCTTCAGCGAACAGACGAATCAGCCGACTGCTCACATACGTCTTGCCGGTGCCTGCGGGGCCATAAATCATGATCGCGCGCCCAGAGTTCAGCGCCACCCCCAACTGATCAAGCATCCCCTCGGTGAGTACCACGCCAGCAAGAGCGTTGCGCATATCGTTGGCGTTGATGCGACCGTGGTGGATGGTCTGGATTTTGATCAGGGAACGATAAGTACTCACCGGGAAAGGTGCCGCGCCGATGTAGCCACTGCGCGACAGGGCATCGCGGGCGGCGCTGCGGCCGCGTTCGGTCAGGCCATAACGCAACATTTGCCCACCGGTCTGGCCCATCTGGCCTAGCACTTCGACACGACCATCCTTGCGCAGGAATGCCAGGACTTCTTCCAGTACAGCGCCGGTCAGCGCCAGGCGCTCCACCAGCCGCGACATGTCCAGCACGCCGGCGTCATGCAAATGTTTGCACACCAACTCACCGAGGAAACTGTCGGTCAGACCGGTTTCGCGGATGGTGCATGGCTGAGGCGCCAGCCGTTGCACCGCCTCCCGATTGCTGGAGTAAGCATCACTATCGACAATGACGTGCATGACTAACCTCCAAATCCACCGGCAACGAGTAGCCAGTAGACGCTGTTCAACGTCCCGAGCAGGATCGCAACCGAATAAGGAAAGGGCTTGCTGGCCACGTCGTCCGAGCTCGGCGCCATATAGGCCCGCGCCCGAAACATCAACCGATAGCGCCCCAGCGTCTGCAACAATTGACCGCGCACCAGCACGATCAGGAAACCGCATAACCCTCCCCATAGCAGACTGAAGAACACAGCCCACAAGGCGTAATGAGGGGGTAAAAAACTGCCAACCATGGCCATCAGCTTGACGTCACCGGCAGCCATGCCGCCTAAGGCATACATAGGCAGGAACAGCGCAAAACCGATCAGGAGGCCCAGTAGGCCATCCCCCATCCCGCTGAGCCCACCTGAATAAGTCTGGCCGGCCAATCCCAACGCTAGACCTACCAGAATCAGCAGATTGGGAATGCGGTGGCGACGCAAGTCGCTCACCACCGCCACACCCAGCAGTCCTATCAGCACAATGGTAGAAACCAGCTGTTCCATGGACATCGCACATCTCCCTATTAAGTTGTTATTAGCAAGTGCCAGGAAGAACGGCGTTGCAAAGAGCTATCATCCTGGTGTTAACGGCCCCGCCAAGAAGCGTGAACGTTGCAACAACAGCCACGGTAATCAGCCCACCCGCCACCGCGTATTCCACAATGGTCAGGCCGTCTTCGTCTTTGGCGAACTTCACTACCGAAGCCTTGATTGTTTGCATGATCATTTTGCCCACCTCACTCGAAAGTTGTTTTTTCAGAGGCAGTACGTTCTGAACTGCCTGATGCAACCCTAGTCAGTGGCAAGGCTTAGGCGTTAGGAAGATTTTGCACATCACTAGGACTTTTTTGCGGGGGCACCAACTACCTGGTAGTTGGCTTTTGGCAGGAACGGCAGGGCAAAAAAAGAAATGACTTTCGAATGCGATTGCTGTTGTTTCACAAGCGACGAGCGGTTGCGACGCGAGATATCCGTTCACGCTAACAAATATTGGGGGGAATCGGATTGCCAACCAAAGATAGAGCGTATAGAACTAAAGTATGAGTTCTTTATAAGCATTTAATCTGCAAAGTCAGAACTCATTGACAATACTACTCACCGAGAACGGCATGAAGAACCGCAGAGTAGAGACATGACGTCCAATTTGACCAGAAGGCCATCGCTACTGTGGTTCGATCTGACCCACGATCATTCCACGAAGGAACTCATCGCGCAGTTCGAGAGCGCTTGCGACTGCAAATTGGCGAAAAATTCCGTGTTGCCCATCGGTGGACAGGCGGACATGATCTGCATCCATTTTGATCGCCCCGACACGCCAGGCTTGAGGCTGTTGCTGGAGATCAAGCGCACCACTCCCTCCATCCCTATCACCATGTTCACCGTGCAGCATTCGGAAGAACTCGCGGTATGGGCCATGCGTTCCAGTGTCTGGGAATACATGGTGCTGCCGCTCTCGTCCGGCGAAAAAAAGCGTTACCTGACGGCCGTGGTGCAGCTGTGCGAGTTGCGCCGAAATGCCAACGGGGGCCAGACATCGCTGATCGATCACTCTCCCACCTTGCCGGACAGCATTCGATTGACTTCAGGACACCAAAAACACCAGGCGTTGAGCCACGTCATGCTGTACATCGACCAGCACTTTCGCGACAGCATCGATCAGAGAGAGTTGGCAAAGCGCTGCGGCATGACGACCTTTCGCTTCAGCCGCCTGTTCAAGGAAGCCAATGGCCTGGGCTTCACCGATTACATCCTGGACAAGCGCATGAACTTCGCCAAGGAACTGCTCGACAATAGTCAGATGCCTATTACCAGCATCGGCTATGAAGCCGGCTTCAAGGACCCGTCCTATTTCGCTCGCGCCTTCAAACAGTTCGTCAACTGCACGCCCAGTGAATACCGTTTGACCTGCCAACTCAGAGCAGTGGCAGCGCAACCGGCGCTGGAGGATACAACCGCTGAAGTGCTCGAAAGCCTGGTGCAGAGCCTCGGCAGTTAAAGCGGTTTTTACCCTCACACAATTTCAGCCACAACGCGCATTCCTTGTAGCAGCTGCTACGGATAGCCCGAAGGTTTTTATTCCAATCAAGGGAAATGACAAATAACGCGCATAAAAAAACGCCGCTCAATGAGCGGCGTTTTTTGAATTTGGAGCGGGAAACGAGACTCGAACTCGCGACCCCGACCTTGGCAAGGTCGTGCTCTACCAACTGAGCTATTCCCGCAAATGGCGTCCCCTAGGGGACTCGAACCCCTGTTACCGCCGTGAAAGGGCGGTGTCCTAGGCCACTAGACGAAGGGGACACGCTGCCCGGAACACATGGTGTGTGTTTCGGTACCCAGATCCGTATCCGAAGATCAGGTTCTGGTTTCACTCAGCCCTGCCCGAAAGCAAAGCCGTTTAAAACTGGAGCGGGAAACGAGACTCGAACTCGCGACCCCGACCTTGGCAAGGTCGTGCTCTACCAACTGAGCTATTCCCGCATTGGCGTCCCCTAGGGGACTCGAACCCCTGTTACCGCCGTGAAAGGGCGGTGTCCTAGGCCACTAGACGAAGGGGACACACGTACAACATTCACTCCCTACCGCGTTTCGCTGTGTGCTTTACGCTGTAAGTGGCGCGCATTCTATGGATGGATTGAGGGGTCGTCAACCCCCAGATATAAATTTATTTAAATCAATGACTTCGCCCTGCTTTCAGGAGCGTTTGAGGCTTTTCCGTCGACTGACCTTTGGCGCCTATATTCTGGCATCCAGCAAGGCGCTATAGTCCCGCCGCGGATGATGGCAATGTGCATTTCCCCTGCTATTTACTTATCTATGCGGCGTTACGGCCGATACAGGCAGAAGCAGAGCCGATTCAACCCGTCGAGCGACCTAGGCGCCCAAATGCCAGGCAACTACACTCGATTCGCACGTGAACCCTGATAAAAGAGGTCTTACCGGTGACACCACTCATGATCACCCTGCTCGTCGTAGCCGGGATCGCACTATTGATCGCCATTGGCTACATGAACCATGTAGTGGAGAACAATAAGCTGGAAAAGGCCCGCACCAAGGTTGAACTCAATGACCGCCTGCGTCGTTGCGGCGAAATCACCGAGACCTTCCCCGGTCAGTTCATGACACCGACGCTCAAGCTGCTGTTGACGCGTCTTGAATTGAACGTGTGCCAGCGCTTGCTGAACCTGGAAAAATCCAACACCACCTTAAAGGCACGGATTGGCGAGCTGAGCACCCTCGTCGCCCAAGGCGAATCGATCCCGGTCAACAACCCGCCGGCACCGATCCAGACCGAAGCCAAAGCCAAAGACGTGCGCTTTTTGCTCGAAGCCTTGCATGGCCAGATCACCCGCGCGGCACAGGACGGTTTCCTGCCGCCCAACGAAGCCAAGCGCTGGATCCGTGAAGTGCGCCACATCCTAGTCCTGCTGCACATCGAATTCTTCAACAATCTGGGCCAGCATTCGCTGCAACAGAACCAGCCCGGTCAGGCTCGTCTGGCCTTCGAACGCGGTGTGCAATACCTGCGCAAACAACAGGAACCGCAGGTTTACGCTGAGCAGCTGGAATACCTGGAGAAACTCCTGGCCCGCGCCAACGCCCAGGTCATGGACACCATCGCCCCGGTTGAAGGCGACGTGAACCAGTTGACCGAAGGTCTCAAAGACGTCGAGGCTGATGCCGACTGGAAGAAAAAAGCGATCTACGACTGAAAAGCCACGGGTTCAGGTTAATGCCGGTAAGTTAAGACGCAGAACCTGTGGGAGCGTGGCTTGCCCGCGAAGAACGATGATGCGTAGCACCTGAAATACCGCGGTGCATTCTTCGCGGGCAAGCCACGCTCCCACAGGATTTTTTTCGTCGCTCAAAGGTTGGAATTGATGGAAGGCAGCGCTTACAACCTGAAATGCCCCACCATCCCCTTCAACTCAACCCCCAACTGCGCCAACTCAATACTCGACGCTGCATTGCCCTGCATCGCCAGCGACGATTGATCCGCACTGGCGCGGATACTGGTGACACTGCGATTGATCTCCTCGGCCACTGAACTCTGCTCTTCCGCAGCCGCGGCGATCTGCTGGTTCATCTGTTGAATCAACGAAACCGCTGCCGCAATGCTCCCCAACGCGCTCTCGGTTTGCAATGCATCGCTCACCGCCAGTTTCACTAACTCACCACTGTTCTGAATCTGCTGCACCGACGACTGCGCCGCCGAGCGCAAGGCGCTGACCAGCCGTTCGATTTCCTCGGTTGATTGCTGGGTTCGCTTGGCCAACGCCCGAACTTCATCGGCCACCACCGCAAAACCCCTGCCCTGCTCGCCGGCCCGCGCGGCCTCGATGGCCGCATTGAGCGCCAACAGGTTGGTTTGCTCGGCAACGCTTTTGATCACGCTGAGTACTGTGCCGATGTTCTGGATTTCCTCACTGAGGCTTTCGATACTGGAGCTGGCCGAGGTGGCCGAGTCCGCCAATTGTTCGATCCGCGCCATGCTCTGACGCACCACCTGCTGACCGCTCTCAACCTTGCCATCGGCGGTCTGCGCTGCCTGGGCAGCCTCTTCCGCATTACGTGCGACGTCGTGCACCGTGGCGGTCATCTGATTCATCGCGGTGGCCACCTGCTCGGTTTCTTCCTTCTGGCTGCTGACTTCCAGGTTAGTCTGTTCGGTTACCGCCGACAGCGATTGAGCAGAGCTCGCCAGCTGTTCGATACCGGCCTGCAAACCACTGACGATATTGCTCAGCCCTGCGCCCATCTGCTGCATGGCTTGCATCAACTGGCCAATCTCGTCACGGCGGGTCACTTCAATCGTTGCACTCAAATCGCCCGCGGCGATCTGTTGAGCGACACGAATCACACTGCGCAGCGGCGTGACGATCAACCGGGTGATCACCCAGGCAGCAATCAGCCCCACCAGCAAGGCCAGCGCCGAAGAACCGATGATCAACAGCGAGTTCTTTTTCAGCTCCGCCTGCATCGACAGATCTTCAGCAACGTAGGCCTGATCCACCCGTTCCACCACTTGAGCGGCGCGCTGGTGAAGTTGCGCGTAGACGGTTTTTTCTTGTGCCAACAGGCCGGTGTATTCGGCGAGTTTTTCACTGAAACCGGCGATGTGACCGGACACTTCATTGAGGACAGTCTGGTAGCCCTCGTCCTTGATCGTGGTTTTCAGTTGCTCGGCCTGCACCAGCGCCTGATCGGCCTGCTCGATCTTGCCTTGCGCGCCGCTGTCGTCGCCCTTGCGGCTCTGGTCCAGACGAACGCGTGCTTCGTTCATGGCCTGCAACATCAGCCGTGCAACCTGGCTGACCTGATTGGCTTGTTCGATGAATTGCGCGCCGTCCTTGCCCTCGGACTCCTTCAAGGTATAGGCACCATCATCGGCAAGCCCGGCCTGCAGCACGTCCAGGTTATTGGCCACGCTGGACACCGACCAACTGGCCATTTCCAGTGCCAGGTCCTTGGCCTGACTCAGCGAGACAAACTCGTCGAACGCCTTGCGATAGGCCCCCAGAGATTGTTCGACGTCATTCATGACCGGCACATTGGCCGCCGACTGTGCCTTGAGTTCGGCCGCCAGAACGATCAGAGCGTCCACCCCGGCATGCAAGGCGTCCACGGTTTTCGGATTACCGTGCAAGGCGTATTCCTGCTCGAGCAAGCGAACCTTGAGCAAACCACTGTTGAGCGACGACATCTGCTTGAGCCCGTCGAAGCGCTGACTGATGGTTTGCAGGGACCATACGCCGATGGCTGCTACCAGTGCGGTCAACAGCAGCACCAGTACAAACCCGACACCCAGTTTTTTCGCCATACCGAGGTTGGCAAAACGTCCTTGCACGGCCGAAATCATTGCGCGTAGTCCCCTGCCATTGTCTGTTGATGCAGATTCGCAACGGGTTTGTGCCAACACAAGTCTCTGCCGGCGGAATAATGGCAAAAAGCTACGTTCGCGTCGTTTTCAGAACGCTCGAGGTCGATCCTCAAGGCCTGTTGAGGCTTGGCAACGCAACGCGGTTTGTTAGCGGACGTCAACAGACCCTGGCGGTGGCCTGAAAAAATGCCCGGGCGCGAGGATCACAGGCATAAGCTACGTTGATCCGTTGCCAGTCATGAGCCTGGCAGGTCGGGCTGAACGCCGTTGGGCAAGACAGCAGGACACCAAAGCGCCGAGCCTGAGTTCGCACCTGAGCATCGTCAGCGTTGCGCGATCGCGCCCAGATAAACAGGCCGCCAACCGGTTTGCCGAAAACCTCCCACTCCGTCTCTTCGAGCACCTGCAAGGCCGCTTCCCGGCCAATGCTCAAACGCTGTCGCTGACGCTGCACCAATTTGCGGTAGGCACCGCTGGCCAACAGATTCGCCAGCACCGACTCACTGAACCGTGAAGCCCCCATGCTGCTGATCATCTTGACCTGCGCCAGTCGCGAAATGACATCGGCACTGGCCACCACAAAGCCGACCCGCAATGAACTGCTGAGGGTTTTGGAATAGCTGCCGACGTAGATCACGTTGTCATCGATGCCGAGGGCCGCCAGGCGCGTGCCGGGACCGCTGTGAAAATCTGCATAGACATCGTCTTCGATCACCGGCACGCCATGGTTTTGCGCCAGTCGCAGGACCTGCTGAGCCACCCCCGGGGTCAAACTGCTGCCGGTGGGGTTGTGATAAAAGCTGTTGATGAACAAGCCACGGGGTTGGTACTTCAGCAGCACTGCCTCGAGTGCTTCGGTGTCTGGCCCGCGCGGGGTTCGTGGCACCTCGATCATGCTGACCCCGTGCAGCCTGAGCAGGTCGAACAGCATCGAATAACCGGGGCTCTCCACCACCACGCAATCGCCCGGTTTGAACAGCGTACGCACAATCAGATCAAGCCCATGACTGGCCCCTGCCGTGGTCAGTATCCGGCTTTCATCCACGGCAATACTCAGCTGTTTCAACCGCTTGAGGATCTGCTGGCGCAAGGCTGGCAGGCCCAGCGGCGTGCTGTAGTTGAACAACCCGGCCATGTCGGTGCGGCTGACCTGGCGTATGGCATAGCTCAGGTCGTCAGTCTCGCGCCAGCTTTCAGGTAGCCCGCCGCACCCCAGTTTCAGTTCCTCGACATGGCCGCTTTGCTTCCCCTCAGCCCCTTCGAACCAGGAAAAATCCTTTGGCCCCTGAGCGGCCAGCGCCGTTGCCGCGACAAAGTAACCTGCCCCGTTACGCGTCTCCAGTGCCCCTTGAGCCACCAGCCGTTCACAGGCCTCGACGACACTGGATTGACTGAGCAGATTGATCCGCGCGATTTGTCGCACGGAAGGCAAACGCGCCCCCGGCGCCACTTCGTCGCGACGGAGCCAGTCGGCCAATGCGTCGACGATTTGCTGCACGACAGGCACCAATGCCTGTCGATCGATTCTCAACTCCATGAGCAAGCAAACTCCCTGTCCGTTTTGCGGGCAACAGTTAATCACAGGAGCGCTACAGGGGATGTGCGACAACGCCGCCAAAACCCTCGGTTCTAACCATTTGAAACACATTGGCCAGCGTCTTCACGGAATCAACGCCGAACAAAAGAATGTGAGAGCGGGCTTGTGTGGCGAGGGGGCTTGCCCCCGTCCGGCTGCGAAGCAGTCGTAAATCCAGACAACTCGGTCTGTCTGGACGGGCGCCGGGGGCCGCTTCGCGACCCAACGGGGGCAAGCCCCCTCGCCACGCAAGCCCGCTCCCATACGTTGCGTACCATCGCAGCCTAAAGCACTAAAACGCCGTGACCCCACCATCCACCGCCAGCGAATGACCGGTGGTGAATGCCGCGCCATCGCTGCACAGGTACAACACCGCGCTGGCAATTTCCTCGACCTTGCCGATACGCCCGACCGGGTGCATGGCGTTGGCGAACTCGCCCTTTTTCGGGTCCGCTTCATAGGCCCGACGAAACATATCGGTGTCGATCACTGCCGGACACACCGCATTCACACGAATCTTTTTCTTGGCATATTCGATCGCCGCCGATTTGGTCAGGCCGATCACCGCGTGTTTGGAGGCTGCGTAAATGCTCATCTTCGGCGCAGCGCCCAGGCCCGCGACCGAAGCGGTGTTGACGATCGCGCCGCCGCCCTGGGCCAGCAGCAACGGCAATTGATACTTCATGCACAGCCAGACGCCTTTGACATTGACGCCCATGATCGCGTCGAACTCATCGAGCGTGCCGTCGGCCAGTTTGCCTTTCTCGATTTCGATGCCGGCATTGTTGAAGGCATAGTCGAGACGGCCGTAGGTATTCACCACCTCGTCCATCAGATGTTTTACCTCGCTTTCCGCAGTGACGTTGCAGCGCACGAAGGTCGCTTCACCGCCGGCGGTACGAATCAGCGACACAGTGCCTTCACCACCCGCCGCGTCCAGATCGGCGACCACCACTTTCAAACCTTCAGCGGCGAACGCCAAAGCGGTGGCGCGGCCAATACCATTGGCCGCGCCTGTCACAACGGCAACCTGGCCGGAAAACGTCATGCTCATTGTTATGTCCTCGGAGGGAAGAATGCAGGGGATAAGGTCGGGCCAGTCTAGCCACAGGCGTGTATGGCGCGGCAGCATTATCAGAAGGCCGGTTGGGCGCCCATGCGTTGCAGTGATAGAACCGGCGCCATGACTATCACCGCACTGGATCGATGTGCATTCGCAGCGTCAGCCAACCTTGCGACATTGCCCATGAAGGTCTATCAACAAGACTTCATTCATCTTGAGTGCCTGTCATGACTACCCAGACCAATCGCCAGTTCCTGCTCGCCAAACGTCCCGTGGGGCCGGCCACCCGTGAGACGTTCACCTATCAAGAAGTACCGGTCGGCGAACCGGCGGCGGGTCAGATTCTGGTCAAGAACGAATACCTGTCCCTGGACCCGGCCATGCGTGGCTGGATGAACGAGGGCAAGTCCTACATCCCTCCGGTCGGCATTGGTGAAGTCATGCGTGCGTTGGGCGTAGGCAAAGTCATCGCTTCGAACAATCCGGGTTTCGCCGTGGGCGACTACGTCAACGGCGCCCTCGGCGTGCAGGATTACTTCCTCGGCGAGCCGCGAGGTTTCTACAAGGTGGATCCGAAACTGGCACCGCTGCCGCGTTATTTATCCGCGCTGGGCATGACCGGGATGACCGCCTACTTCGCCCTGCTCGATGTCGGCGCGCCGAAAGCCGGTGACACCGTGGTGCTGTCGGGCGCGGCTGGCGCGGTGGGCAGCATTGCCGGGCAGATCGCCAAGATCAAAGGCTGCCGGGTAGTCGGCATTGCCGGCGGCGCGGACAAGTGCAAGTTCCTGATCGATGAACTGGGTTTCGATGGCGCCATCGACTACAAAAACGAAGACGTACAGGCCGGCCTCAAGCGCGAATGCCCGAAAGGCGTCGACGTGTATTTCGATAACGTCGGCGGCGATATTCTCGATGCCGTGCTGAGCCGGCTGAACATGAAGGCGCGGGTGGTGATTTGCGGCGCCATCAGCCAGTACAACAACAAGGAAGCGGTCAAAGGCCCGGCCAACTACTTGTCGCTGCTGGTCAACCGCGCCCGGATGGAAGGCTTCGTGGTGATGGATTACGCCGCACAGTTCGCCGCTGCCGGGCAGGAAATGGCCGGCTGGATGGCCAAGGGGCAGCTCAAGAGCAAGGAAGATATTGTCGAAGGACTGGAAACGTTCCCGGAGACGCTGATGAAATTGTTCAGCGGCGAGAATTTCGGGAAGTTGGTGTTGAAGGTTTAACGTATTACCTGACGACAACAAAACCTTGTGGGAGCGGGCTTGCCCGCGATGAGGGCGTGTCAGTCAACATCAATGTTGTCTGATTCACCGCTATCGCGGGCAAGCCCGCTCCCACAGGTTTAGTGGCGTTTAGACGAGTTCGGCAACGACCGCCGCCAACGCCTTCGCCGGATCCGCCGCCTGGCTGATCGGACGGCCGATCACCAGGTAATCGGAACCGGCCTCCAGCGCCTGACGCGGGGTCAGGATGCGGCGTTGATCGTCCTGGGCGCTGCCCGCCGGACGAATCCCCGGGGTCACCAGTTGCAGCGACGGGTGCGCGGTTTTCAAGGCCCGGGCTTCCAGGGCCGAGCAGACCAGACCGTCCATCCCGGCTTTTTCCGCCAGCGCGGCCAGGCGCAGCACTTGCTCCTGTGGCTCGATGTCCAGACCGATACCCGCCAGATCCTCACGCTCCATGCTGGTCAGCACGGTCACGCCGATCAACAGCGGTTTCGGGCCGCTGCGCTGATCGAGCACTTCACGGCAGGCAGCCATCATGCGCAGACCACCGGAGCAGTGCACGTTGACCATCCACACGCCCATTTCCGCAGCGGCCTTGACGGCCATGGCGGTGGTGTTTGGAATGTCGTGGAACTTGAGGTCCAGGAACACTTCGAAGCCTTTGTCGCGCAAAGTGCCGACGATTTCCGAAGCGCAGCTGGTGAACAGTTCTTTACCGACTTTGACCCGGCACAGCTTCGGGTCCAGTTGATCGGCCAGCTTCAGTGCGGCGTCACGGGTAGGGAAATCCAGGGCGACGATGATAGGCGTCTGGCAGGCGGACATGAGTGGGCTCTCAGGCAAGTCGAAATCGGCGCGCATTGTAGCGGAACCAGCGCCGCTGGGGGACCCGATGATCGGTAATTCGTCGTCGCGGCCAAGACAAGACTAGCTCCTGCGGCAATTGTGTCGAGTTCGGTACACACACGACACGCCCCCAACACCCTTCAGCACTACCCTCGGCAGCCGCAACAGGTCCTGCAGCACTTCCCGCCTCACGGCCGGACGCCTATGCTGAAGTCACAACCTCGCCGCCTATCTTTGTGGTTGGCAGCCTATCTGGCAGATGAACGCACGCATGCACAACTCCCCAGCACCTCTGAACGACGATCAAAAAGCGCCGGCCGACGATAAACGCTGGAGCATTCGCGCCCTGATCGTCGACGATGACGTCCCGATCCGCGAATTGTTGATCGACTACCTGGCCCGGTTCAATATCCGCGCCAGCGGCGTCACCGACGGCGCCGCCATGCGTCAGACGCTGCAAGCCGAGCATTTTGACGTGGTGGTGCTCGACCTGATGCTGCCGGGCGAAGACGGTTTGTCGCTGTGCCGCTGGTTGCGCGCCGAATCGGACATCCCGATCCTGATGCTCACCGCCCGCTGCGAACCCACCGACCGGATCATCGGCCTGGAACTGGGCGCCGACGACTACATGGCCAAGCCATTCGAGCCGCGGGAGCTGGTTGCACGGATTCAGACCATTCTGCGTCGGGTGCGCGACGACCGCACCGAACAGCGTGCGAATGTTCGCTTCGACAACTGGCGCCTGAACAGTGTGCTGCGCCAGTTGATCGCCGCCGATGGCCTGGTGGTGCCGCTGTCCAATGCCGAATTCCGTTTGCTCTGGGTGTTCATCGAACGTCCGCGCCGGGTACTCAGCCGCGAACAACTGCTGGACGCCGCCCGTGGTCGCTCGATCGAAGCCTTTGATCGCAGCATCGACTTGCTCGTCTCGCGCCTGCGCCAAAAACTGGGGGACGACCCCAAAGCCCCACAACTGATCAAGACCGTTCGCGGCGAAGGTTACCTGTTCGACGCACGAGACATCGGCTGATGCCCGCGCGCTTCGATACGCTGTTCGGCCGCCTGTTTGGCGTGCTGCTGCTGGCGATCATACTGGCGCACCTGTTGGCGTTCTTCTGGTTCAGGCATTACGGTCCACCGCGTCCCCCGCCTGCACCGTCGGCATTTTCCGAGCGCTTCGACGGACAACACCCATCACCGGCCCCGCGCTTCGGCAACCGGCCGCCACAGCCGTGGTTCGGCGGGCCGCTGGTGCCACTGACTTTTCAATTTGTCTCGCTGATCATCGCCGCCTGGTACGGCGCCAAGCTGCTGACCCGTCCGATTCAACGCCTGAGCGACGCCGCCGAGCGCCTGAGTGAAAACCTCGACAGTCCACCGCTGGAGGAGTCGGGGCCACGGGAAGCGCGGCAAGCGGCGCATACCTTCAACCTGATGCAGAAGCGCATTCTTGAACAGGTGCAGCAGCGCTCGCGGATGCTTGGCGCCGTGTCCCATGACCTGCGCACGCCGCTGTCGCGGCTCAAGCTGCGGCTGGAACAGATCGATGACGACAAGCTGCAAGGCCAGATGCGTCAGGACCTGGACGACATGATCGGCATGCTCGACTCCACCCTCACCTACCTGCACGAACAGCGCACCAGCGAGGCGCCCCAATGGATGGACGTGCAGGCACTGGTGGAATCCCTGAGCGAAAATGCCCAGGACCAGGGCGCCAACGTCCAGGCCAGCGGCCATTGCGCCCCGTTGCAAGTTCAGCCCATGGCCTTGCGCTCGTGCATCAACAATCTGCTGGACAACGCCCTGCGTTATGCCGGGGACGCGTTGATCACACTTGAGGACAGCCGCGAGGAATTGATCATTCGGGTCATCGACCATGGCCCCGGAATCGCGGCGGATAAACGTGAAGCAGTGTTCGAACCGTTTTTTCGCCTGGAAGGTTCACGTAATCGCAACTCTGGCGGCGTGGGTCTAGGCATGACCATCGCTAGGGAAGCCGCGCAGCGGATGGGTGGGCAGTTGAGTCTGGAAGAAACTTCCGGTGGTGGTTTAACCGCCGTCATCCGCCTGCCCCGCCTCTAAGCCACAACGACTTCCCTGTGAGAGCGGGCTTGCCCGCGATAGCGGTCCGACAGCGAACATTGATGTTGAATAGGCTGGCCTCATCGCGGGCAAGCCCGCTCCCACAGGATCTGAGCCGGGCCAATATTTGTGTGTACTCATCGGTACAAACCCCACATACCCCCGACAACTCACCCCTTGAGGCTGCATAAGCCGGTGCACTCACCGGCGACCTGCCACCGCACGATCAGGCACCGAGCACCGAACTGGCCGATGCGCTGATCAGAGCTGAAGCCTTGAACAAAATGATCGCCAACCTGAGCAAGCAGTACTCGCTCGACAAGTGGCGACCGTGGGCAAATACCTGAACGAGGCGACCTGAGTCAAAAGCTTCGCGGGCAAGCCTCGCTCTTACTGATGTGCAGGGCACTGATGCCACGTCCCCCCCGTAGGAGCGAGGCTTGCCCGCGAAGAGGTCCTAAGCCCCAACAAAAAACCAGGGCCGGATACCTGAATCCGGGCCTGGCTTTTTTGCTTCAGCGGCACAGGGTTGGTAGATCAAAAGATCGTAAGCTTCGGCAGCTCTTACGCGCGATTGTGCTCAACCGCGATAGGGTGGTGAACACCGAATCTGTAGGAGCTGCCGAAGGCTGCGATCTGTTGACGTTCAAAACCCCAAACAACAAAAAGCCCGCCATTTCTTTCCAAAGAAATGGCGGGGTTTGTACTTTCAGCTCACACCGTATCCACCTTCAACGAATGGTCATTGAGCATGCCGTTGATGATGGTCGCGGTATCGTGACCGCCAGCAATCACACCATCCGCTCCCGGTGTGACGCCGTAGTGGCTGGCCAGGTTCACGCCGGCAAGGTCGATGGT
Source organism: Pseudomonas sp. Tn43 (assembly GCF_014192635.1). Lineage (NCBI taxonomy): Bacteria > Pseudomonadati > Pseudomonadota > Gammaproteobacteria > Pseudomonadales > Pseudomonadaceae > Pseudomonas > Pseudomonas sp. Tn43. Next base: position 282,654 of record NZ_JACHYG010000007.1, on the reverse strand, counting down.
CTGGTTCGGCGTAGCACCGGCCATGGCGCTGACGTCGATGCTGGTGATGACCGATGCGCCGCTGCCGCTGACGGTGAAGTGCAGGTAGTCATCCAGCGATTGCGCGGTGCCGTTTTCCCCTTGCAGCAGTTGCGACAAATCGAGTTTGTCGGTACCCGGGGTGAAGTCGGTAATGACGTCGTGGCCGCTGTTGCCTTTGAGCCACTGGAAGGTGTCGGCACCGCTGCCACCGGTGAGGGTGTTGTTGCCCAGGCCACCGATGAGGAAGTCGTCGCCATCCCTGCCGTTGAGCACATCGTCACCCAAGCCACCGTTGATTCTGTTGCTGGTGTTGTCACCCATGAGGCTGTCGTTGAAGTTCGAACCGGTAAGGTTTTCGATGCCAGTCAAGGTGTCGGTGCCTGCGCCAAGGGTGTTTTGCGCGGTGAGCAGGTTCAGGTCGGCGGTGACCGCGGCAGTGGCGTGGGCGTAGCTCGCAGTGTCGTTGCCGGTGCCGCCGTCGAGCAGATCATTGCCCGTGCCACTGAACAGCAAGTCATTGCCGGCGCCACCGTGCATTTCGTTGTTGCCTCCACCTGCGGTGAGCACGTCATTGCCGTCGCCGGCATTGATGACGTTGTTGCCTGCACCCGCCAGCAGTACGTCGTCACCTGAAGTGCCGGTCAGCGTATGGCCATCCTGATAGCTGATGGTCACATTGGCCGAGTCGCTGCCGCCGTGGTTGTCGTTGGCGGTGTAAGTGCCGTGGAAATCCGGCGTGCTGTCGTGGGTTCCGGCGTAGTTGACGGTCAGGGTCAACTGGTAGTTTTCCGCCCCCTTGCCGCTGTTGCCCGGACCACCGTCGTCGATGTTGATGATGTGGATCTGGTACGTGCCGTCCGCCGAAGCGGTGATGGTCTGGCCGTCGGCGATGGCAATGAAAGCCCCGCCGTTGACCGAGTACTCCAAGGTGATGTGCCCGGCCGCCAGGTTGTGGTCCAGGTTAAGGGTTTCACCTTGCTTGAGGTTGACGGTGATCTGATCCTCATCGTTAGTATTGTTGTTGCTGACCGCCCCCAATGCCCCGCTGACCACCAGCACCGCGGTCATGGCTGCCGTGTTGGCGACGAATGCGCTACGGGCGATGGTCACTGCCTGGTTATTTCCGGTGAAACTGAAGTTCGGGTTGGTGCCGGTAAAGTCCCCGCCCCTGGTCAGCCAACCGGTATTGAAGGTGGTTGGCGAGGCCGTAAGCGCGTCACCATTGACGTCGCTGTCGTTGGCCAGCAGCAGTTCGCCCGGCAGCACAATGCTGCCCGACAGCACGTTGGTGATGACATGGTCATCGACCGCCACCGGCGGCGTGTTCGGAATCACGTTGATCACCAGCGTGGAGCTGGCCAGATCGCCGTCGTTGTCGCTGACGGTGAAGCCGATGTTTTCGGTGATCATCGCCGTCGTGGTTTTCTGCGAGAGGTAGGTGTACTCGCCAGTGTCGAGGTTCACCAGCAGCGTTCCGCTGTCATTGGTGGCAATGCTCAGGGTGTTATCGGCGGTGTTGAAGGTGCCATGGTTGGCGCCACCGCTGAAACTCAGCGCCCCCTGATTACTGTTGGCTTTCGGGTCATAGGTGTAGGTGGTGCCGTCAACCGTGAGGGATTTGATGAAGCCGCCATCGGCACCGAAAGTACCGCCCTCGCCCAGCAAGGAACCGGTGACCGGCGCACCTTGTACGGTGCCCGAAAGTACCGAGTCGAGTTGATTGAGATCGGTCACCAGCACGGCGTTGGTGTCGGTGTGCGTGCTGCCGTCATAGGCCACGGGATCGAGGCTGTCGTTACTGACGCCACTGCCCAGGCCGATGGCGTAGTTGTTGATGTCATTGGCGTCGAGGAAGGCTTTGAGTGCGGCCTCGTCCGTAGGGCCGATGTCGCCTTCGTTGGGTTTGCCATCGGAGAAGAAGTAGCCGACGTTCTGCGCCCCGGTGAGTTTGCCGGGGGTGTTGAACGCGGTTTGCATGGCGGCCACGGCGGCGTCGTAGTTGGTGCCGCCGCCCTCCGTCAGCGTCGCGATGATCAACTTGGCGGTCGCCACATCGACCCACACCGAAGTCTGTTCCGTGGCGCTGCTGCTGAAGGTGACGATCTGCACTTTCACATCACCCAAATCGTCGTATTTGTCGAGCAATGTACTGATTGCCTGCTTGGCCAGGTCCAGTCGCGACAGCCCCGATACGCCGGAAGGGTCGACCATGCTCCCGGACACGTCGATCACCAACAGCACGTTGGAATCGATCTGCACCGCAGGCACCGAACGGTCGGAGGCGACGGCGCTGGGCACGTCATCGACGATGCTGACCACAAGGGTGCCGGTGGTGCTGTTGCCCACGGCATCAGTGGCGGTGTAGGTGAAGCTTTCGTTCAGGGTGTTCGCCCCGTCATTGGCGTTGGGCGAAGTTTTCGGCGCCGAGGTCAGGGTGTAGGTGTAGCTGCCGTCGGGGTTGAGCAGGATTTGCCCGTAAGTTCCGGTGGCGCTGCCGACCAGGCTGTAAGTGATCGCGCCACTGGCGCCAGTGACTGCACCGACCAGCGTACCGGAGCCGGTTTCACCGGTGTTGCCGGGTTCGCTGCCAGTGACCGTGCCCGCTGCCAGGTCCTGGCCGTTCTGGGTCAAGTCCAGGGCTTTTTCGTAGACCGTCACGTCAGTATCGGTGTCTGTTACGAGGCAGTTGTTGTGGACATCGATGGTGATCGTGGTGGTGCTTTCATCGCCATCGGCATCGCGCACGGTGTAGGTAAACACATCCGTGGCACCCGGTTCGCCGACCGAGTTCGGGTGGCTGTGGTACACGGCATTGCCGTTGGCATCCAGCGTCAGGTAGCCGTAGGTGCCATTGATTTGCGTGTTCAAACCGCCGATGGCCGAGGTCGAAGTGTCGCTGCCGGCGCGCACGCCGACCACTGCACCTCCCACTGCCGGGCCGTCAGCACCAAGTACATCGTTGGCCAGCACATTACCGCTGACGGTCCCACCCTCTACCACCGCGACTGAATCGCAGTAAGCAGTCGGCACGTCATCGACGATGTTGATCACGATGGTGCTGGTGACGCTGTTGCCGAGAGAATCGGTGGCCTGGTAGGTAAAACTTTCGCTCAGGGTATTTGGTCCGTCGTTGGCATAGGGCGTGGTCGCGGGTGCGGAAGTCAGGGTGTAGGTGTAGCTGCCGTCCGGATTGAGCAGGAGTTGCCCATAGGTCCCGGTGGCGCTGCCAACCAGGGTGTAAGTGATCGTGCCAGTAGCACCAGTGATGGAGCCGGCCAGTGTGCCGGAAGCGGTTTCACCGGTATTGCCAGGATCGCTGCCGGTGACGCTACCCGCCGCCAGATCCTGGCCATCCTTGATCAAATCCAGCGCTTTTTCGTGCACCGTTACGTCATTATCGGGGACCACAACCAGGGAGCAGTTGGACACGTCGATGGTAATGGTCGTGGTGCTTTCATCGCCGTCGGCATCACGCACCGTGTAGGTGAACACATCCGTGGCGCCCGGCTCGCCGACCGAGTTGGGGTGGCTGTGGTACACGGCATTGCCGTTGGCATCCAGCGTCAGGTAGCCATAGGTGCCGTTGATTTGCGTGTTCAAGCCGCCAATGGCCGAAGTCGAGGTGTCGCTGCCGGCGCGCACGCCAACCACCGCACCACTGAGTGCCGGGCCGTCGGCGCCACCAACGTCATTGTTCAGCACGTTGCCCGAGGCCGTTGCGCCTTCGGCCAGGGTGGCGAAATCAGAATTGGCTGTGGGCAAGTCATCGATGATGTTGACGTTGATCTGACCCAATGCCGTGCTGCCATCGACGTCGATGGCAACAACGTCGAGGTTCTCGGTGAGGCTGTTGGTGCCGTCCGCGTTCGGATGGGTTTCGTTATCCGTCAGGGTGTAGCTGTAACTGACCACGCCAGTGGTGCTGTTGAAACCGGTGATGGTCAGCGTATTGCCGAGCGCGGTGACAACCGATTGCGGGAAGCCTGCGGCCACGCCACCGCTGACCACCGCGATGCCGCCCACGGTCAGGGTTTGCAAACCGTCGGGGGCGGTGACGGTGAAGGTGCCGCTTTGGGTCAAGGCGGGTGTGTTGGGGCTGGTGCCGTCGCTGAGGTTTTGCTCATGAACGTTGAGTTCGCCGCCGTTGACGTTCAGGCCCTCGAGGGTCACTGGGTCATCGTTGTCATGGATGTTCAGCACCAGGGTCGCAGTGCTGGTATCGCCATCGGAATCGGTAAGGGTGTAGACGAAATTTTCGGTTCCGTTGCCACCACCGTTCAGGGCTTTGAAGTCGGCATCGCTGGTGTTCAAGGTATAGGTGTAGGTGCCGTTGGCATTGAGTACCAAGGTGCCGTAAGTCCCGTTGAACGTGCCGCCGATGACCGGTCCGCTGTCGGGGCCGGTGGCAATGCGATCGGCACCCTGGATGTCATTGGACAGCACGCTGCCGGTTAACGTCAGCAGGGTTTCCGAGGCGCTGTTGGCATTACTGTCGTCCACGGCTTGCGGCACGTCATCGACAATGTTCACATCGAGAATGCCGTGGGCGGTGGTGCCATTGTCGTCCACCATGGTGACCGCAAATTGCCCGGCGACCCTGTCGGCGCCACTGGCATCCGGGTGAACGTCGTTAGCGTTAAGGGTGTAGCTATAAGTGATCACGCCGGTCGCACGATCAAACCCGATGATAGTCAGCGTATTGCCGAGCGGCGTGACGAACGATTGCGGGAAGTCTGCAGACAGCCCGCCAAGTACCACGTTGATGGCGCCTACGTGAAGGCTTTGCACGCCGTCTGGCGCCGTGATGGTGAACGTGCCGCTCCGGGTCAGCGCCGGTGCATCGGGGTCACTGCCGTCAGCGAGGTTTTTCTCGTAAACAGTCAACTCGCCGCCTTCGGCATTCAGCCCACCGATGATCACTGGGTCATCGGCGTTGTGAATCTCCAGCACCAGGTTCGCGGTGCTGGTGTCGCCGTCGGCATCCGTCAGGGTGTAGATGAAGGTTTCCGTAGCGCTGCCGCCACCGTTCAGCGCTTTGAAGTCGGCGTCGCTGGTGTTCAGTGTGTAGGTGTACGTGCCGTTGGGGTTGAGCACCAGGGTGCCGTAGGTCCCGTGGAACGTGCCGCCAATAATTGGCCCGCTGTCAGTGCCCGTGGCGATGCGGTCGGCACCCTGGAAGTCGTTGGGCAGCACATTGCCGGTCAGGGTCAGCAAGGTTTCCGAGGCGGTATTGGCGTTGGTGTCGTCAATGGCTTTGGGCACATCGTCCGTAATGTTGACGTCCAGCGAACCGGTGGCGGTATCGCCGTTGCTGTCACTTGCGACCACGGTGAACTGTTCACTGAGGTTGTTGGCGCCATCGCCCGCCGAGTGGGTTTCGTTGCCCACGAGTGTGTAGCTGTAACTCACTACGCCAGTGGCCGGGTTGTAGCCGGTAATCGTCAGGGTGTTACCCAGTTGAGTGGTGATCGATTGTGGAAAACCGGCGGGCACCCCGCCACTGATCACGTTGATCCCACCGATGTTCAGGCTGGTCAGCCCGTCAGCGGCAATGATTGTGAAGGTGCCGTGTTGAGTCAGCGCGCCGGGGTTGCTGGCCGAACCGTCCGCCAGGTGGGCTTCATTGAGGGTCAGTTCCCCCTCCGCCGCCGACAGGCCGATAAGGGTGACCGGGTTATTCGGTGCATCGCCGTTATCGCCGTTGTCTGGATCGGTATCCCGGCGTTCCAGGAGAAATTCGGGAATACCGTTGAAGCCCGCGGTGGGAAAACCAACCGTGGGATCGACCCGGCCAGCCACTTCTTCCAGCAACACAAAAGTGTGACCGCCGCCCAATCCACCTGGCGCGCCCGAGCCCGGCCCGGCGGCGGTGGCTTCACCGGTCTGCGTCGGGTCGGCACCGGCGGCAATGGCTTTTTGCAGCTGCTCGACATCGGTCAATTGCGCCTGGCTCGGCGTCACCGCATCAGCGGTCTCCACGTGCGGAACCTGATGCGCCAGTAATCGGGACGTCATCTGCAAGCTGCTGTCACGCCCCAGAGTCAGCTCCTGGCCATTTTTCAACTGCACCGCCACCGCGCCTTCGGCCCCGGTGACCAGTTGCTCGCCGGCAAACAGCCGATCGCCCTCGACCAGGCTGCGCCGGGTGCCATCACCCGCCACTGCATACACCTGACCGATGACTTTACTGACGATACCGATGAGCGTTGCCATGTGCATTTCCTCCGCTGCCAACTGCTGTCGGCATCCTGTTTGCGCGAAGAACGTGCCCATGGTTCAAGCAGGTTGGCCTGATGGATCGTTTGCCGAGAAGCGTTTACCTGACGTAAACCACTGCCTCCCGACACTTTCGCCAGGCGTGTCGCTCGCAAGGGGAATTTCTGGATCGGGATAAAACCCTATGCAATCAACGGCATCGGGATCCACTTCCAAAATAACCGCCCTGCTAACGATGCGTAACGGTTTTGAATCACTCAAGTGACAAAAAATTGTCGCCTTCAAACCGTCTCGCCTTCCTCCTCTCCAGCACTTCTTCGCTCTGTGTCGAAAAGTGGATTGAACTTTCTTCAAGCCCTTCGATGCTCCTCAGAGCTCATAAACAAAGGCTTTCGCATTGAACAATGTGCTGGATTTTTCAGGGCGCATAAGTTTTTTTCCGCATAAGCCTTATGAGAAATCCTTCTTAGCTTCGCGTCAGGATGTTCTTAGCTCTGTTGTAACAAGCGTGAGACGGTCTCACTTAAAAATAACGTCAAATATTTGGCAACCAGCGAAGTACCATCAGGAATCAGGGAGAGGCATTCATGCGCGTTTTAACCCCCCTCTGCAGCGCGATTTTGCTGGCCATGGCCTGCACTTCTCAGGCTCAGGCGATGTCATTGACCGAGGCGATCCAGAGCACCATTGCGACCCACCCGGAACTGGCGTCGCGGGTCGATGCCCGGCTCTCGGCCGACGAGCAGGTTAAAGTCGCAAAAGGGGGCTTTTATCCATCGGTGGATTTGAACGCCGGCTACGGGCGCGGGTACAGCGATAACACCACCACTCGGGCGCAGGGCGATCACCACACCGAAATCCTCAACTACACCCAATCGGAACTGCGCCTGCGGCAGATGCTGTTCGACGGTTTCAATACCTCCAACGAAGTCTCGCGCACCAAAGGCGTGGCCAACTCGCGGGCCTATTACGCTCAGGGCACCGCCCAGGATCTTGCCCTGCGCACCGTCGAGGTGTACCTCGAAGTGCTCAAGCGTCGCGAACTGGTGACCCTGGCCAAGAACAACCTGCAAGCGCACATGCGGGTCAACGATCAGATCGGCTTGCGCACCCAGCGTGGGGTCGGCAGCAACGCCGACTCCGACCAGTCCACCGCTCGTCGGGCACTGGCGCAAAACAACCTCGACACCGCCGAAGTCGATCTGGCCGATGCCGAGACAAATTTCTACAGCGTCGTGGGGCGCATGCCAGATGAACTCGAAGCACCGCCATCGACCCGCGGCGAATTGCCCGCCACCCTGCCGGAAGCCCAGCAGAGCATGGTGGAAAATAACCCGTACCTGAAATCAGCCCAAGCCGATGTGCAATCGGCCGAGAGCCAGTACGAGGTCGCCAAGTCGCCGTTCTACCCACGCTTTGACGCTGAAGCTGCGGTGGGCGCGAACAACAATATTCAGGGCGATGAAGGCCACGACAACCAATGGCGAGTGGGTGTGGTGATGAACTACAACCTGTTCCGTGGCGGCAGCGACAAGGCGCGGCTGGCTTCCGATGCGCACCAGATCAACCAGGCGCTGGACATCCGCAACAACGCTCTGCGCCAGCTCAACGAGAACATCCACCTGGCATGGAACGCCATGCTCAATGCCAGGAAACAAACCCCGACCGCCCGTGAATACGCCGAAACCACCACCCGTGTGCGGGCCGCGTATCAGGATCAGTTCGGCCTGGGTCAACGGACCTTGCTCGACTTGCTCGACAGTGAAAACGAACTCTACAACGCCAACCGCCGCTACACCGAAGTGCGCTACACCGAGGAATTTTCGATGTACCGCGTGCTGGCGAACATGGGCCAGTTGCTGAGCAAACAACGGGTGGTACTGCCTGCCGATGCGATCGCCACCACCGAAGTGAAAAACGAAGCTCGCTTGCCTGAACTGAAATGAATTAACCCCGCTTGCCTGAATTGAAATGATGTAACCCCGCTTGCCTGAATTGAAATGATGTAACCCTGCGTAGGAGCTGCCGAAGGCTGCGATCTTTTGATCTTGATCTTTAAAAGCAAAATCAAAAGATCGCAGCCTTCGGCAGCTCCTACAGGGAGATGTGTATCCATTGCCACGGTTCAACAGGAGCGATCAAGTGACCAGCATGGAACCCGGCAACATTGGCGTCGATCCGCGTCTGAGCTTCGATGACCCGTTTCTGGACGGTCTGTTGATCCTCTGCAAACTTCATGGCGCGACGGTCAGTCGCGCCAGCCTGAGTGCCGGGCTGCCAATGGCACACCAACGCTTGAGCCTGGACCTGCTGCCGCGTGCAGCGGCCCGGGCCGGTTTGCAGGCGCGTGTGTTGCGCCGTGAACTGGGGGAGATTTGCGCGCTCAACCTGCCTGTGATGCTGATCCTCAACCATGGCCGCTGCGCGATCCTGCGTCGCTTCGGCGATGACGGTCAGGCACTGATTCTGCCGAGCGAAGCCGACGGCGGAGAACAATGGGTCAGCACGGACGAGCTGGCCGCCAACTACAGCGGCCAAGCCTTGTTCGCCCGGCCTCGGCATGAACTCGAAGACCTGCGCGCACCGCTGGTGCCGCGAGTCGAGGCATGGTTTCGCGACACCTTGAAGTTATCGAAGTGGTTGTACAGCGATGCAATCCTGGCGAGTTTTCTGATCAACCTGCTGGGGCTGATGGTGCCGCTGTTCGTGATGCAGACCTACGACCGGGTGGTGCCGAACCAGGCCACTTCAACCTTGTGGGTGCTGTCGATCGGCTTGCTGATCGGCACCGGTTTCGAACTGGTGCTGCGGGTGGTTCGCGCGCACTTGCTGGACACCGCCGGGAAGAAAACCGACGTGATTCTTTCGGCGACCTTGTTCGAACGCATCACCGGCATGGCGATGAAAGCGCGGCCAGCAACCATCGGTGGTTTCGCCCAGAGCATTCATGATTTTCAGGGCCTGCGGGAATTTCTCACTGCCGTCACACTGACCAGCCTGATCGACCTGCCCTTCGCGGTGCTGATGCTGGTAGTGATCGGCCTGCTCGGTGGCTGGCTGGTAGTGATTCCGCTGTTGGCTTTCCCCATCACGATCATTTTTGCCATGGTGATTCAGGCGCGTCTGCGCGACACGGTGCACAAGAGTCTGAGCCTTGGCGCCGAACGCCAGGCCCTGCTGATCGAAACCCTCGGTGGCCTGGAAACCCTCAAGGCGTGCAGCGCCGAAAGCGAACGCCAGCACAAATGGGAAAGCACCCACGGCGCCCTCACCCGCCTCGACAGCCATGCACGCAACCTCTCGGCGCTGGCCACCAACGGCACGTTGTTCATTCAGCAATTGTGCGGCATGGCGACCATCATCGCCGGGGTCTACAGCATCATCGCCGGCAACCTCAGCGTCGGCGCGCTGGTGGCGACCTACATGCTCGGCAGCCGCGTGCTTGCGCCTCTGGGACAGATCGCCGGGCTGATCACCCGGTATCAGCAAGCGCAACTGACCATGAAAAGCACCGATGCGCTGATGTCGTTGCCGCAGGAGCGTGACGCCAAACAGCGGCCATTGGAGCGCACGCAACTGCAAGGCGCACTCGACGTCAGCGGCGTGACGTTCCACTACAACGGCCAAAATGCTTCTGCGCTGGCCAACGTCAGCTTCAGCATGAAACCCGGCGAACGGGTTGGCATCATCGGCCGCAGCGGTTCGGGCAAAAGCACGTTGGCGCGGCTGGTGATGGGTTTCTATACGCCGGAAGAAGGCCAGGTGCTGCTCGATGGCCTGGACCTGCGGCAACTGGATGTCGCCGACCTGCGTCAACAGATCGGTTACGTCGCCCACGACCTGCCATTGCTGGCCGGCAGCCTGCGCGACAACCTGACCCTCGGCGCGCGTTACATCAGCGATGCCCGAATGCTCGAAGTCGCTGAACTGACCGGCGTCACCGAGCTGGCTCGTCAGCATCCCCAGGGCTTCGATCGGCCGGTGGGCGAGCGCGGTCAGCTGCTGTCGGGCGGTCAACGCCAAGCGGTGTTACTGGCCCGCGCGTTGTTGCTCGACCCGCCGATCATGCTGCTCGACGAACCCACCAGCGCCATGGACAACAGCAGCGAAGACGTCCTGCGAAAAAAACTCCACGGCTGGATTCAGGGCAAAACCCTGCTGCTGATCACTCATCGCACCTCGATGCTCAGCCTGGTGGACCGGTTGGTGGTGCTGGACAACGGGCGAATCGTCGCCGACGGCCCCAAAGAAGCGGTCATCGATGCACTGCGCAAGGGCCGTGTCGGCTCTGCGACAGTTTAGGGGCACTGACACATGAACTGTGGCGAGGGGGCTTGCCCCCGTTCGGCTGCGAAGCAGTCGTAAACCTGCTAGCTCGATCGGCCTGATACAACGGGGTGAATGGCTTTGGGGCCGCTTCGCGACCCAACGGGGGCAAGCCCCCTCGCCACAAAGCTCCCTCGCCACAGGTTTGGGTTTGGCTTTATTTCTCTAACTGACGGGTATCGCCCATGTCTGCTCAAACACCGGATTCAGCGGCCCGAAGCTACCTGGGCAGTTTCAGCAAAAGTGCCGAAAGCGAATTCATGCCGGAAACCGCTGGTGCCTCGTTGCAAGATTCGCCGCGCTGGTCGCGGATCACCGTGTGGCTGGCCGCGGCGCTGCTGGTCACCTCGCTGGTCTGGGCGAAGTTCGCCGTGTTGCAGGAAGTCACCACGGGCGAAGGCAAGGCGATTCCGTCAAGCAAGATTCAGGTGATCCAGAACCTGGAGGGGGGCATCGTCACGGAAATCTTCGTGCGCGAAGGGCAAATGGTGAACAAGGGCGATACCTTGCTGCGCCTGGATGACACGCGATTTCTGTCGAACAAGGGTGAAAGCGAAGCGGACCGCTATGCGCTGACCGCACAAGTCGAACGGCTGTCCGCCGAAGCGGAAGGCCGGCCGTTCAAGCTGTCCGCGGAAGTGATCGCCAAGGCGCCGCAAGTGGCCGAGGACGAACGCTCGCTGTACGAACAACGTCAGCGCAGACTGGCCAGCGAGCAGCGCACGCTGACCGAACAACTTCGGCAGAAAACTCAAGAACTGGCGGAGTTCCGTTCCAAACAAGGGCAGTTCAGTTCCAGCCTGGCGCTGCTGCAACAAGAGATGAACATGTCGGCGCCGCTGGTGGGCACCGGTGCGGTTTCGCCGGTGGAAATCCTGCGACTCAAACGCAGCGCGGTGGAAATCCGTGGCTCGCTGAACGCCACGACCCTGGCGATTCCCCGTGCCGAATCGGCCATCAATGAGATCAAAAGCAAGATCGACGAGTCCGAACAATCCTTCCGTTCGGACGCGGCAAAAGAGCTGAATGAGAAACGCACCGAACTGTCGAAAATCACTGCCTCAAGCATTGCCATCGACGACCGGGTGACGCGCACCACTGTGGTGTCACCGGTGCACGGCATCATCAAAATGCTGAAGGTCAACACCATCGGCGGCGTGGTCCAGCCGGGCAACGACATGGTGGAAATCGTGCCGCTGGAAGACAACCTGCTGATCGAAGCCAAAGTCCGGCCACAAGACGTGGCCTTCCTGCATCCGGGCCAGAAAGCCATGGTCAAGTTCAGCGCTTACGACTACACGATTTACGGCGGGCTGAGTGCGAAGCTGGAGCTGATCGGGGCGGACACCATCACCGATGACAAGGGCAACAGCTTTTATCTGATACAGGTAAGAACCGACAAAAATCACTTGGGCGGGGATGCGAAACCGTTGCTGATCATTCCGGGAATGATAGCGACCGTGGACATTATTACCGGGGAGAAAAGTGTGCTGGATTACCTGCTTAAACCGGTGTTGAAAGCGCGGACTGAGGCGATGCGCGAGCGTTGATCGCTTATCAGTGATCGTTCCCACGCTCCGCGTGGGAATGTCGCCCGGGACGCTTCGCGTCCCTTTCCGGATGTGACGCAGAGCGTCACTGGATGCATTCCCACGCAGAGCATGGGAACGATCATCGCCCGTGATTTTTTTGGTAGGTTTCCTCCCCCATCGCCGCAATCTGCCCCTCGATCAACGCCTCGAACGGTTTTAACAACGGCTCAAAACTGACGGGTGATTCAAGCGTCTGCAACGCCTGCACAATCGCCTCCACCGTCGACAACGCCCCAGGCCCCGGCGCCTTGCGCAGGCGATAACGGGACACCCCACCCTCGGCCAATGTCACCCTGGGCAACGCCGCCAACAGCGGATTGAGGTGCAGCATTTTGCGCGCCTTGCGCCAGGTGCCGTCCGGGACCACCAGCAATAGCGGTTCATCATGGGTGGTGTAAGTTTGCAACGGCTGCGCCTCGTCGGCAGGAAACAGCAACCGCGCCTGATAGCCCGGCTGATTCAACAGCGCCGGCAAATCCGCGAACACTTCGCCAACAATCAACTCGGCATTCTTCAACCCCAATGCTGCCAACCGCGCGGTGTTCAGCGCATGGTTCACTTCGCTCGGATGTTGCAACAACAGCACCCGGGTGCGGCTGTCGAGGCTCGGGATCAGCGGGCACAGGCAGTGAGTTTGTGGACGCAGGCAGCGTGGGCATTGGATTCTGGACATGTTCTCAAACCTGATTGAGCTGTGCTTTGAGCAAATCGCGAAAAGTCTGGATCAGCGGTTCGCGGCTGCGGCCACGGCGCACGATCATCGAGAACGGAGCCTGATAACCGAACGTCGCTGGCAGCAACACGCGCAAATCCCCTTTGTCGGCCCAGGCTTGGGCGTAGTGCTCCGGCAGGTAACCGATGTAAGCGCCGGACAGCACCAGAATCAACTGGGCCTCCATGCTTTCCACAGTCGCCGCGCTGTGCTTGAAACCGTGGCGGGCCAGTTCGGCCTGGCTCCAATAGCCGCGACCGACCATGCGCTGCTGGGTGATGACTTGCTCGGGAATACGCCGCTCGGTGAACAGCGGATGGCGACTGCTGCAATACAGCCAGTGTTGCTCGCGGTACAGCGGCATGTAGACCAGACCGCTCATGCGCGTGGAAAAGGCGCCAATGGCCAGGTCGAGGCGGTTGTCCTGCACGCCGAGTTGCAGCTCGTAAGGGCTCATCACCGACAGATGCAAATGCACCGCCGGGTGCTCCTGACTGTAGGCACCGATGGCCTCGGCAAAGGGTAAGGCCTTGTCGCTGACGGTGGAGTCGATCACACCCAGGTTCAAGGTGCCGCGCAGCTCGCCTTTGAGGGCTGCGGCGTATTGTTCGAAACCTTCGAGTTCGGCCAACAGACGCAGGGTTTCCTGATGGAACAACTCGCCCTTGCTGGTCAGGCTGAAACCACCGCGACCGCGATGGCAAAGCACCAGGCCCAGGGCTGCTTCGAGCTGGCTCATGTAAGTGCTGATGGCCGAGGTCGAGAGGTTGAGCTCTTGCTGGGCGTTGGCGAACCCCTGATGGCGGACCACGCTGACGAAGATGCGCAATAGTTTCAGGTCGGGTAAAGCGTTGGCCATGGGGGACTCCAGCAGAAAACACGCAGACGATGACGCCTGTAGCAGCTGCCGAGCCTGCGAGGCTGCGTTCGGCTGCGAAGCAGTCGTGAAATCAGGCAACGCGGTGTTTCAGGTAGTCCTCGTGCTCAGGTTCTACGACTGCTTCGCAGCCGAACGCAGCCTCGCAGGCTCGGCAGCTGCTACATGAGCACTGCAAGTCTATCGCCGCCGCGCCCATTAGTTTAGAAAAATCTGAACTAAGTATTTGCCCGTAGCGATTCTTCCCGGCCACTGCATTTCGCAGAATCGGCCCACAGCGGTGCCCGTCTCTCCCCGAGCGTGCAACCGACATAAATAAAACAACGACGATGAGGCCTTACCCGTGGACAAGATTCTTCACCAACCACTGGGCGGCAACGAAATGCCGCGCTTCGGCGGCATCGCCACCATGCTGCGACTTCCCCATTTGCCCTCCGCCGCCGGCCTGGACGCGGCCTTTATCGGCATCCCGCTGGACATCGGCACATCGCTGCGCCCCGGCACCCGTTTCGGTCCGCGTGAAATCCGTGCGGAATCGGTGATGATCCGCCCGTACAACATGGCCACCGGCGCCGCGCCGTTCGACTCGCTGTCGGTTGCCGACATCGGTGACGTGGCGATCAACACGTTCAACCTGCTGGACGCCGTGCGGATCATTGAAGAAGCCTACGACAACATCCTGGAACACGATGTAATCCCCCTGACCCTCGGCGGCGATCACACCATCACCCTGCCGATTCTGCGTGCCATCCACAAAAAGCACGGCAAGGTCGGCCTGGTGCACATCGATGCGCACGCCGATGTGAACGATCACATGTTCGGCGAGAAGATCGCCCACGGCACCACCTTCCGTCGCGCCGTAGAAGAAGGTCTTCTGGATTGCGACCGCGTGGTGCAAATTGGCCTGCGCGCGCAGGGTTACACCGCTGACGACTTCAACTGGAGCCGTAATCAAGGCTTCCGTGTGGTTCAGGCTGAAGAATGCTGGCACAAATCCCTGGCGCCGCTGATGGCCGAAGTTCGCGAGAAAGTCGGCGGCGGTCCGGTGTACCTGAGTTTCGACATCGACGGCATCGACCCGGCCTGGGCACCCGGCACTGGCACCCCGGAAATCGGCGGTCTGACGACCATTCAGGCGATTGAAATCGTGCGCGGCTGCCAAGGCCTCGATCTGGTCGGCTGCGATCTGGTGGAAGTCTCGCCAGCGTACGACACCACCGGTAACACCTCGTTGTTGGGCGCCAACCTGCTGTACGAAATGCTCTGCGCATTGCCGGGCGTGGTTCATCGCTGAGGATCGGTCATGAATGAACGTGATCAGGTACTCAACGCCGCCGCAGAACTGGTGTCAGCCTTTGCCCGTAACGATCGCGAAGCCTACTTCGGCGCATTCAGCGCCGACGCCAGTTTCGTGTTCTACACCCTCGAGCAGCCCTTGCTGTCGCGCGATGCCTATCAGGCGTTGTGGGACAGCTGGCGCGCCGAGAATGGCTTCGAGGTGCTGTCATGCACCTCGAGCAACGCCTTCGTCAGCCTGCAAGGTGACGTGGCAATTTTCATCCATGACGTGGCCACCGAGCTGCGCATGCAAGGGGAGCAACACTTCAGCCAGGAGCGCGAGACGATTGTTTTCAAGAAACAAGCGTCTGGCCAAGAACAACAAGGCCTATGGCTGGCCTGCCACGAACATTTATCCGCAATGCCGGAAGGGCTGCCACCCCCTTAGCCAAAGTGACGCTCACGCACGATGAGCGCGCCTTTATGATCGGAGCAGATCATGAATAACAACAACAAAGACCAAAGCCTTACGCAAATCGAAACCCACGGGGTCGAACAGATCCCGGACAACGAACGCACCGCAGGCCCAACGGACTTGTTCCGGATGATCTTCGGCGGTTCCAACACCTTTGCCACCGCCGTGCTCGGCAGTTTCCCGGTACTGTTTGGCCTGTCTTTCCAGGCGGGCGTCTGGGCGATTGTGCTGGGCGTGTTGCTGGGTTCGCTGATCCTCGCGCCGATGGGTTTGTTCGGGCCGCTTAACGGCACCAACAACGCCGTGTCGTCCGGTGCGCATTTCGGCGTGCACGGGCGGATCGTCGGTTCGTTCCTGTCGCTGCTGACCGCCATCGCCTTCTTCTCGCTCTCGGTGTGGAGTTCGGGCGATGCGTTGATCGGTGGCGCGAAACGCCTGATCGGCCTGCCGGAAACCGACCTGACGTTAGGCCTGGCCTACGGTCTGTTCGCGATCCTGGTTCTGACGGTGTGCATCTATGGTTTCCGCTTCCTGCTGTGGGTCAACAAAATCGCCGTGTGGAGCGCCAGCCTGTTGTTCCTGTTGGGCATCTTTGCTTTCGCCGGTCCTTTCGATGTGAACTACGCCGGCAGCGTGAGCCTCGGTCAACCGGGTTTCTGGGCGGCCTTCATCGGCGCGGCACTGGTAGCGATGAGCAACCCGATTTCCTTCGGCGCGTTCCTCGGCGACTGGTCGCGCTACATCCCGCGTGACACCTCCAAGCGCCGGATCATGGCCGCCGTGGTGATCTCGCAGATCGCCACCTTCATCCCGTTCCTGTTCGGCCTCGCCACCGCCACCATCGTGGCGATCAAGGCACCGGACTACATCGCGGCCAACAACTACGTCGGCGGTCTGCTGGCGGTGTCGCCGAGCTGGTTCTTCCTGCCGGTGTGCCTGATTGCGGTGATTGGCGGCATGTCCACCGGCACCACCTCGCTGTATGGCACCGGGCTGGACATGTCCAGCGTGTTCCCGCGGGTGCTGTCGCGGGTCAAGGCAACGTTGCTGATCGGCGTGATGTCGATTGCGTTCATCTTCATCGGGCGCTTTGCGGCGAACCTGGTGCAGAGCGTGTCGACCTTCGCCGTGCTGATCATCACCTGCACCACCCCATGGATGGTGATCATGATCATCGGCCTGCTGGTGCGTCGCGGCTTCTATTGCCCGGATGACCTGCAAGTGTTCACCCGTGGCGAAAAAGGTGGCCGTTACTGGTTCACCCACGGCTGGAACTGGCGCGGCCTGGGTGCCTGGATCCCAAGTGCGCTGGTGGGTTTGTGCTTCGTGAACCTGCCGGGGCAGTTTGTCGGCGTATTGGGCGATCTGGCCGGGGGCATCGACATCTCCCTGCCGGTGACGCTGGGCCTGGCTTGCGTGGTGTACCTGACGCTGCTGAGTCTGTTCCCGGAACCGCGGGAAGTGTTTGGCCCGACCGACGCACGCAGCAAGGGCACTGATTCGCTCGGTAAACCGGCGATGCGTCAAGTTGCCTGATTCACCGGATTACCTGTGGTCAACGCATTACCTGTGGGAGCGAGGCTTGCCCGCGAAGAACGATGACGCGGTCTGCCTGATGGGCAGCGGCGCAGCCATCGCGGGCAAGCCACGCTCCCACAGGAATTGGTATTCCCACAAAGATTGATTTTCGCCTCACCATAAAAAAGACAATCGGAGAATCGCCATCATGGCTTTGGATTTATTCGTCGTTCTCATTTACGCCGCCGCGATGCTGGTGCTCGGCTACTTCGGCATGCGCAAGGCCAAGACCCACGAAGACTATTTGGTCGCCGGTCGCAACCTCGGCCCTGGTCTCTACATGGGCACCATGGCCGCTACCGTTCTGGGTGGTGCGTCCACCGTCGGCACCGTGCGCCTGGGCTATGTTCATGGCATTTCCGGTTTCTGGCTGTGCGCCGCCCTGGGTTGCGGGATCGTCGCGCTGAACCTGTTCCTGGCCAAACCGCTGCTGAAACTGAAGGTATTCACCGTTACCCAGGTGCTGGAAAAACGCTACAACCCAATGGCTCGTACCGCGAGCGCAACCATCATGCTGGCCTATGCGCTGATGATCGGTGTGACCTCGATCCTGGCGATCGGCACTGTGCTGCAAGTGCTTTTCGGTCTGCCGTTCTGGCTCTCGGTGCTGCTCGGCGGCGGTGTGGTGGTGATCTACTCGACCATCGGTGGCATGTGGTCCCTGACCCTGACCGACATCGTCCAGTTCGGGATCCAGACCGTGGGCCTGATGTTCCTGTTGCTGCCGATCTGTCTGTACCGTGTCGGTGGCTGGGATCAACTGGTTGCCCAATTGCCCGCCGCCAGCTTCAACTTCACCAGCATCGGCTGGGACACCATCATCACCTACTTCCTGATCTACTTCTTCGGCATCCTGATTGGTCAAGATATCTGGCAACGGGTATTCACCGCACGAAGCGAAAAAGTCGCCAGGTACGCCGGTACATCAGCCGGGATTTACTGCATTGTCTACGGCCTGGTGTGTGCGCTGATCGGCATGGCTGCTCATGTGCTGATTCCGGATCTGGACAACGTCAACAATGCCTTTGCCGCCATCGTCAAAGTGTCCCTGCCGGACGGTATCCGCGGCCTGGTGATCGCTGCTGCACTGGCGGCCATGATGTCCACCGCCAGCGCCGGCCTGCTCGCCGCATCCACCACCCTGACCGAAGACCTGCTGCCGAAACTGCGCGGCGGTAAACAGTCGAACGTGAGCGTCAATCGCCTGTTTACCCTGCTGACCGGCATTGCAGTATTGGGCATCGCCCTGGTGGTCAATGATGTGATCAGCGCACTGACCCTGGCCTACAACTTGTTGGTGGGCGGCATGCTGATCCCGTTGATAGGTGCCATTTACTGGAAACGCGCCACGACGGCCGGCGCGATCACCAGCATGGCCCTGGGCTTTGTCACCGCGCTGGTGTTCATGTTCAAGGACGGTATGGACGCCAACACCCCGATTTACTACAGCCTTGCCGTAGGCCTGGTGAGTTTCGTGGTGGTCAGCTTGTTGTCCCGTCGCCCGGCCGTGGTAGCAAGCGCGATCTAAGCTTTCCTTAACGACTTGATGCTTTCTTCGACGGGTGTGGCGTCGGTTGCCACCCCGTTTTTTTTCGCCTGAAGGAATCTGCTTATGAAGATCGTCAGCCGCGATCAGTGGCGAATTCCCGGAACGCCTGGTGCACCCGGCCGAAGCGCAGATTCTGGCTTCTCCGGATGGTGAAAATACATTGAGTAGGGCTTTCGTCGGCGACGACATGTTCGAGGCTCATCCCGACTGCCCGCTGTGCTACGCCGAATACCGGGTAAAAGCCGCGCCGGCCACCGGTTTTATTGAAGAAGGCGACGTGCTTGATCTCGGTGATCGGGTCTTGCAAGTGCTGCACACGCCGGGGCATTCACCGGGCGGCATCAGCCTGTTCGAAGCGGCGACCGAAACCCTGTTCAGCGGCGACATCATTTACGACGGGCCACTGATCGAAGACGCCTACCACTCCAATCTCGATGACTACGCCCGCAGCCTGCAACGCTTGCGCGCACTACCGATCCGCACCGTGCATGGCGGGCATTTCGGCAGTTTTTCCGGGGAGTATTTACGCACGATGATAGACGAGTGGCAGCGTCGGCACGCCTGAAGCCTGCTGTACTCAGCACCAGGGATAACAATAATGACGCCCTCGAAGAACAACCATGACCAGAACAGCCGTTCGTACAGCCGTGCACCGCTTCATCAGCCGCCTGCTGGAAAATCAGCATGACTTTGACGACAGCTCCAACCTGATGCAGTTGGGACTGGATAAAGAAGATATTGAAGAACTGATCTTCCATCTAGAGGATCAGTTGGGACTGACAGCGTTTACCGCCGAAGAAGACCGGATGCTCAAGACCGCGACGACCGTCGATGACTTGAGCCGGTTTTTGATAGAGATCGGGCGGTATTGAGACGGGTTGTCAGGTACCACCGATATGACGAATGACCTCTGTGGCGAGGGAGCTTGCTCCCGCTCGATTGCGCAGCGATCGCAAGCTGCATCCGTGCTCGACTTGATCCACCTCTGTGGCGATGAACGGGGCCGCTGCGCGCCCCAGCGGGAGCAAGCTCCCTCGCCACAGGTGATTTGACAGATTTACCGGCGGCGCTGCTGTTGGCGGCGACGTTGTTCGTCGTCAGTGCGAATGGGCACGGGTTGCAGAGGCGGTTCGATCAAACCGAGTGCGACACCCAGGTCATGCAGCCAGTTTTGGATTTTCTCTTTCATGGTGCCCCCTTCAGGGTAGTGCCGAGCGGCTGAAGTTCTGTTGCCCCTTCGCACTGATAATAGTCCGAAGTCCTATGCAATGCTCGTCCAACATCGCAATGATCTGTTACTGAATTGATCCAAATCCCTGACCGTTAGTTCAAGCAAATGCCTGGGCCTGATTGGCTGTCGACGGATAGACCGCCTGCTGCTGTTCGATCCACGCATTCAGGTTGGCCCCGACCATGCCTTTGCGCCACATCAGCCAAGTGGTCGCGCTGGCGAACGGCTCGGCCAACGGGTGCACCGCCACACTTTCGCGCCCCGGCAGACTCGCGAGCATCGACTCCGACATCAGCGCCACGCCGGAGCCGGCAATCACGCAGGCGAGCATTCCCGGATAAGACTCGATCTCTATCGCCCGGCCCATGGCCGCATGGTCATGGGCAAACCAGGCTTCCAGACGCATCCGATAGGAACACCCCTGCCGAAACGTAAACACCGAACGTCCTTCGACATCCAGCGCGCTGCGTACCGGAGGATGATCGGCCTCGCTGATCAATACCAGCCGTTCATCGCACAACGGCACGCCGTCGAGCCCGGCCAGTTCCAGCGGGCCGTCCACCAGCGCCGCATCAAGACGCCCGGTGAGCAAACCTTCGAGCAATTCGCCGCTGGGCCCCGATTGCACTTGCAGGTTCACCGCCGGGTAACTGCGGTGATATCGCGCCAACAACTCCGGCAAATGAATCGCGGCGGTGCTGTACATGGTGCCGAGGACGAAATCCCCGGCCGGTTGTCCGCCCTGTACCGCTGCGTGGGCTTCGTCATGTAAAGCGAACAGCTTGGCGGTGTAGTCCAAGAGGACTTTTCCCGCAGGTGACAACTGCAAGCGCTGACGCTCACGTACGAATAGTTCGACACCGAGTTGCTCTTCAAGCTGCTTGAGCCGGGTCGACAGGTTGGACGGCACACGATGCAGGCGTTCAGCAGCGCGAGTAATGGAGCCCTCCTGCGCCACCGCCTGGAAGATCCGCAATTGGCTGAATTCCACGCAATTCTCCAAACCAGAACAAGTTTCTCACTATTATTCATTTTTAAAGAAAGTCAATCAGTCCTAGCCTGACGGTCATTGATCCTCGAAACGGAACTGCGACCATGTCCCCTCTGATCCGCTTAACCGCCAGCTTTATTGCCTTGATGATGGCCATGGGGATCGGGCGTTTCGCCCTGACCCCGCAACTGCCGCACTTGCTCAGCGAAGGCCTGATCGACCTGACTGCCGCCGGTCTGATTGCCGCCGCCAACTACCTGGGCTACTTCGTCGGAGCGGTGGACGCGATGTTCGCTCGTCGCCCCGGCCAGGTTCGTCGACGCCTGTTCGGCGGTTTGTGGCTCTGTGTGCTGCTGACTCTGGTCTCGTTCTGGGCCAACGGATTCTGGTGGCATCTGGCATTGCGTTTCGGCACAGGCGTGGCCAGCGCCTGGGTCTTGGTGATGATTACTGCATTGAGTCAACCGCTGGCAGCGGCGGCCGGTCGTCCGCGGCTTGGCGCCCTGGTCTTTGCCGGGCCGGGTCTGGGGATTTTTCTGACAGGATTATTGGCCTTGGGCTCGAACCTGCTGGGTCAGACGTCCGCGACGTTGTGGCTGGTGTATGCCGGAGTCGGGTTGGTGATGCTCTTGGGAATTCTGCCGTTTCTGCCGCAACCGGCTGCGCCTGTTATGGCGACCACGCCTGCTGCCACATCGGGCGCCCAAGGTGTCGGACGTTTACCGGTGATTTACGGGTTATACGGTTTGGGCTACATCATTCCGGCCACTTTCCTCTCGCAAATGGCCAGCGCGCAGTTCCACGGCCAATGGCAAGCCGACCTGTTCTGGCCATGCTTCGGCCTGGCGGCAGCAATCGGGGTGGTGTTGGTGAGCCTGCGTCGGCACAACCCGAATGCCACTCGCCATTGGCTGATGGCAACGTTGTGGTTGCAGGCGGGTGGCGTCTTCGCCTGCCTGTTGGGCAGCGGTGCCGGCCTGGCGTTGGGAGTGATCTTGTGCGGCGGACCGTTCCTGGCTTGCATGCAACTGGTGATGCAGCGCTCCCGGGAGCTGGCGCCCCATGCCACCCAGCGCAACGCCGGGCTGCTGACCGCGTGCTTCGCCGTGGGTCAGCTCAGCGGGCCCTTGCTGGCGGCGCTGAGCAGTCACTTCAGTGGTGGCTTGCAACCCGCCTTGCTGATCGCCGGCAGCGGTTTGATCATCGCGGGGGCTTTATTGTTGAGCCCGATCAGGGTTGCCCAAGTGCTTTGCGCAAGCGACGGCGGACCCACTGCTCTGCGCTCACAAAAGTGATCCCGAGCAGCACCAGCACCGCGCCGATCACAAAGTTGAGGCTCAGTTCTTCGCCCAGCAGCACCACGCCGAATGTGACGCCGAACAACGGCGTCATGAACGAAAACACCGCCAGGTTCGCTGCCAGATAACGGCGCAGGAGCCAGAACCAGGTCAGGTAACTGAAGAACGACACCACCAATCCCTGGAACAGCACGCTGGCCACGGCAACCGTGGTCAGGCTGACATGAGTGACCTGCCCGCTGAGGATCGCGATCAACAACAGGCCGACGAAGCCGACGATCAACTGATAAAAAAGCGTCAGAGTCACCGGCGCTTCCGATAAACGCGAGGCGCGCACTACAACAGTGGTCGCGCCCCATGATGCGCCCGCCAGCACGCCCAAAGCATCGCCCATCAGCATGCGGTGGTCGAGGTTGTCCCACGACACGCCACCGGCAAACGCGATGGCAATGCCGATGAAGGCAAGAACAATCCCCAACCACTGCACCGGTCTTAAACGCTCACTGGGCAGCAGCCAATGCACGCCCAACGCGGTGAAGATCGGCGCGGTATAAAGGAACACCGACATGTGCGCGGCCGTGGTCAATTGCAGGCCTTCGGAAATGAAGAAGAACTCCAGGCCAAACAATGCACCCGCCAGCAAACCGCCGCGCCAGGTGCTGCCGACCTGATCCCAGCCGCCCTTCCAGCAGATCAACAATCCCACGAGTAACGCGGAAATGCCTGACCGCCCCGCTGCTTGCATGACGGGCGCAATATCGGGCGCGGCCCACTTGATCATCACCTGCTGCACGCCCCAGATCAGGCACAGCCCGACCATCACTTGCAGGGCAAATCCATCGGCGCTACGCCGGCTGGCGCTCACCGGAACACCTCGATAACACAATCCATGGCAGTGACTCGACAGTAAACAACTTCCACCGTGATGCATTCCTTGTAGCAGCTGCCGAAGGCTGCGAAGCAGTCTGAATCCAGTTAACGTGGTCTGCCTGATGCACCACAATTTCTGATTTTACGACTGCTGCGCAGCCGAACGCAGCCTTCGGCAGCTGCTACAGATTGCATTACGGCCGCTGGCATTTTTCGCAAAACGAAAGGAGGATTGCCCGCAAGAACACCTTGCAGGCAACTCGAATCAGCTGAGCTCGATACGATCAGCGTGAATGACGATCTGGCCGTTCTTGTACAACGAACCGATGGCCTTTTTGAAGTTACCCTTGCTGACGCCGAACATACTGCTGATCAACGTCGGGTCGCTCTTGTCACTGACTGGCAGGGTGCCGTTGTTGTCGCGCAACTTGGCCAGGATCTTCGAGTTCAGGCTGGTGGCCGCTTCCTCGCCCACCGGTTGCAGGCTCAGGCTGATCTTGCCGTCGGCGCGGACTTCTTTGATAAAGCCCTTCTCTTCTTTACCGGCGCGCATGAACTTGAAAATTTCGTTCTTGTGGATCAGCCCCCAATGCTTGTTGTTGATGATTGCCTTGAAACCCATATCGGTCGCTTCGGCCACCAGCAAATCAACTTCCTGGCCCTGGGTGTAATTGGCCGGGGTCTTGTCCAGATAGCGATCCAGACGTGCCGTCGCGGTAATGCGCCGCGTGTGTTTGTCGAGGTAGACATGCACCACGACGTACTCGCCGGCTGTCATCTGGCGCTTTTCTTCGGAATACGGCAGCAGCAGATCCTTCGGCAAACCCCAATCCAGGAACACGCCGATGCTGTTGACTTCAACAACTTTCAAACTGGCGAATTCACCGACCTGAACTTTCGGCTTTTCGGTGGTAGCGATAAGTTTGTCATCGCTGTCCAGATAAATAAAAACGTTGAGCCAGTCTTCATCTTCGCTGGGAATATCTTTGGGAATATAACGGTTAGGCAGAAGGATTTCGCCATCCGCCCCACCGTCCAGATATAAACCGAAGTTAGTGTGTTTAACCACTTGCAAACTGTTGTAGCGCCCGATTAAAGCCATGTCCAATACCCTCATTGCGTGGGCGGCATTCTACCCGGTTTTGCGGGTCGCGTTCGGCGGCCGGCCCGGTGGCGCAAGAAAATCCGTCGAAGGTCTTAATTTTCCTGGGTTTTATTCGATGCGCTTGCCCGCTCGTCAGACCATTCGAGTGCCTCGCACCAAGGCCTGCCCGCCCGAAAAACGCTTGTTCTTCACTCGGGTTCCTAGTTAAAACAGCAGCTTAGAGGAACATTGCGAATAATAACTTGCGATAAATCGCCTTGCTCAAGGCGTATTTCAAAAGGATATTTACCAAGCAATTGTCAAGTATTTCCTGTACGATGCCTGGCCAAGTTAATTTCTACAGGTTAATGGCCGCCATGCGTGTAAAAGCATCCAACAGCAAAGCAAAGCCAGCTCCAGCCGTTGAAACCAGCGAATCGATCAACAACCAGATCGCTGCGTTCCTCAAGTCTGGCGGAGAGATCCAGCAAATTGCCAAAGGCGTCAGCGGCCAGACCTTCGGCCCGTCCAAGCAGATCACGCTGGGCAAGAAGTAACTCCCCGTTAGCTGGTCCGTAAGCGCTTTGAGCTTCGAAGCGCTTGGACTGGAACCCTCCCGCAATACCCCATAAAACAAATCAATATTTCAAAAATCGACGAACGGCCCTCGATGCCGGACATTCGTCGGTATGCTTGCACGTGTCTGGATCAAGCGTTTCAGCAGGTTTTCAGGACCTGCTCCTCGCTGTTCATGGAGTGACGCATGCTCAAGTCCCCTCTTTTTCTGCTCGGCAGCCTGCTGTGGTATTCGGTCGCCCAAGCGCAAGTCTTCCAGCGCGAACTGGGCGATTTCGATCTCCAGCTCGCGACCACCCCCAGCCGCAGCATGGCCCAGGGGCTGGTCAAACCTTCGACGACCGGCTCGTTCCATGGTGGCCTCGACCTGAGCCACGACAGCGGCTTCTACGTCGGTCAATGGGCCCCCAGCATGGGACTGAGCCCGTCGAGCAATCTTGAAGTCGATTCCTACATGGGCTTTAAACAGCCTTTCGATCACTCCTTCGGCTACGAAGTGGGCATGATCCATTACAGCTACCCGCAAGTGGACACCCTTGACAGCCAGGAGCTGTTCGGTGGCCTGACCCTGCTGGGCAGCCGCTTCGGCGCGGCTTTCAGCAACGACCCCGACAAACAGAACAGCACCCTGTTCGCCGACCTCAGTGGCAATCAGCCGTTCGGCATCGGGCTCAGCCTGAAATACACCACCCACCAACTCAACACGCCGGTGTCCGTCGACGATGGGTATGTAGGAAGTTTTACCGACTGGTCGGTGAAATTGTCCCGCCCATTCATGGGCATCGATCTGGACTTGATCTACAGTGATTCAAGCCTTAGCGGCAACGATTGTTCCGCTTATTCAGGCCACAATGCCCAGTGCGACGGCCTGGTGACGCTCAAGGCTGCGCATAGTTTCTATTAAATCGGCTGAACCGCCGGGCTTATCCCGCGATCACACAAGAGCCCCCTTAAGAAACCAGGTCTTCGCAAGGATTCGTCATGTCGCACTGGTTGAAGCAGATCGGCGTCATCCTTACCCTTAGCATCACCGTCGCCGCGTGCAGCCGCGTGGGCCTGGCTTACCGTAATCTCGACGTGATCATTCCCTGGACGCTCAGCGATTATCTGGAGATGAATCACGAGCAAAAAGACTGGTTCAACGAGCGCCTCAAAGAACACCTGACCTGGCATTGCAACACGCAATTGCCCGGCTACCTCGACTGGCTGGATCGCTTGCAGGCCATGGTCGAGGCCAACCAGATCACCGACGCCGCACTGCGAACCCGCGCCCAGGAAGCTAAACAGGCCATCGCCGAAACCGCCCGGGAAATCACCCCGTCGGCCATCGAGTTGTTGCAGGGTCTTGATGACAAGCAAGTCGCGGAAATGAACGATGCCTTCGCCAAGGACCAGCGCAAACGTCAGGAGGCCTACCTCAAACCGTCTCTGGAGCAACAAATCAGGGAGCGGAGCAAGCGCATGGAGAAACGCCTGAATGTCTGGCTCGGCCCGCTCAACCCGAGCCAACAGCAACGGGTAGTGGCCTGGTCGACTGCCTTGGGTGATCAAAACACACAATGGATTGCCAACCGCGCCCATTGGCAACAGCAATTCAGCGCGGCAGTCGCGCAGCGGCAGAGCCCGGAATTCCCACAGCGAATCGAGACACTTCTGGTGGATCGCGAGAGTTTGTGGACGCCGGCTTACCGCGAGGCCTACGACAACACCGAAGCCCAGGCTCGGGCGTTGCTGGTGGACGTGATGGCCGAGAGCACACCGGTTCAACGTGAACGGTTGCTGCACAAAATTGAAGGCGTGCGCAAGGATTTCGCTGATTTGAAATGCCTGAAAGCGGCGCGGAAGGTATAGGTTCCAAAGATAAAAGCTTCGCGGGCAAGCCTCGCTCCTACGGATAAGCGTCGTTCACACATTTTGTGAACAACACAAAACCCGTAGGAGCGAGGCTTGCCCGCGAAGCTTTTTTCGGTATCAAGCAATCTGCGCCTTCGACGCCACCTCATCAAACGTCAACTCCTCCAGCGCATCTTCCTGTTCATCCAGCACCTGCCGCGGATGCTCATTACCCGGAATGCTGCTGTCGATCAGGCTCAACAAACTCGAGCCCCTGGGCGTCAAAATGTAGTTCTCGCCATTACCACCCTGATCCTCGGGCCGAGGCTCGATATAGCCGCGCTGCAGCAGTAGTTTTTCATACTCGCCAGCCACCGTTTTCAGGTGATCCAGGTTCTCGAACGGCTCACCGGCGGCGGCTTTCTGCGCCGCATACTGCTCGGCATAAGGCCGAGGAGTGAAACTGTGTCCAGCGCCGTTCTGCACTTCATGCAGCAAGCGCTCCATCAAATCCCAGTTATAAGTCGTCATCCTGATCAACCTCCAAGTGCTCGCGAATGAAATGGCTTTCATAGGTTGTGACCGAAGCGGTGGGCAGCCGTTCAGCCGAAAGTATTTCGCCCTACCGACCGGCGGCCTGTCGATTTGAGCGCAGGCCAAACGACTAGGCTGTGTAAGACGGTTTACCCCTCTGCCCGGATCGACTTTCGCCACAGCATGCAGGAGAAATCACCATGAACATTCAGAACCATCCCGTCGTGTCTCGAGAAGAATGGCTCGCCGCCCGCAAACAACACCTGGCCCACGAAAAAGCCTTCACCAAGGAACGAGACAAACTCAGCGCCGAACGCCGCGCCCTGCCCTGGGTGAAAATCGACAAACCCTACCGCTTCCAGGGCCCAAGCGGCGAACTGAGCCTGGCCGACCTGTTCGGCGGCCGCAGTCAATTGATCATCTACCACTTCATGTTCGCCGCAGGCTGGGACGAAGGCTGCCCAGGCTGCTCGTTCCTCTCCGACCACATCGACGGCGCCAACCAACACCTGGCCCATCATGATGTAGCCGTGGTCGCGGTTTCCCACGCCCCGTTCGCCGAATTCCAACCCTTCAAACGGCGCATGGGCTGGAAATTCGACTGGGTCTCGTCCGAAGGCTG
The DNA here is from genome assembly GCF_014192635.1 of Pseudomonas sp. Tn43. NCBI lineage: Bacteria > Pseudomonadati > Pseudomonadota > Gammaproteobacteria > Pseudomonadales > Pseudomonadaceae > Pseudomonas > Pseudomonas sp. Tn43. The sequence continues at coordinate 254,991 of NZ_JACHYG010000007.1, read as the reverse complement.
CGACTTCAACTATGACTTTGGCGTATCAGCCCGGGCCGAAGACGTCTCCGCTGGAAAAGCCACCTACAACTACGAAAAATCCGACGGGGCTGAAGAAGAACTCCCAGGGCTCAGCGTGTTTTATCGCAATGAAGCGGGGGAGATTTTTCACACCTATTCAACGTATGCCCGAGGTTTGGATTTGCTGGTGGGTGCCTACAACTACCTCGACCTCACGCCGAAGGGGCGTAATGAAGAGGAAATCATGGATTGGGTAAGGCATCACGATCGGTATGAAGACAAGGCGCCGGCCAGTTGCTGTCATGGGGGGTAGACCGCAGCCATCGCGGGCATTGGCTCGGGTTGAACACAACATCCGCGAACACCACAAATTCCCTGTGGGAGCGGGCTTGCCCGCGATGACTGACTAACATTCAACATGGATGTCGACTGATGCACCGCTATCGCGAGCAGGCTCGCTCCCACAAAGTTGCGTGGTGTTCTGTAGGTTGCGTCCGGTTGACTGACTGCAACTGGGGCAAATGCCCTACAACAACCTCGGAATCAGGCACCTTGCACCGCTGGAACGATGAAGCTTATAGTCCGCCCGTCGTCCACATGGCGACCGGGTTTGGCGACCTGACGAACGAGTGCGAGAGCTGTCTGCTTATTTGCAGGCGCCTGCGCATCCGCAAAACTGTTTTTATGGCAGTTGTGCGCGGGAGACCTTCGGGTCTGCCGGTTACTCGTTTCCGGTTCGCCAACCTGCGTACAGCTGCCACCCCATTTCGTTTGGCGACGATCTGCTGGCAGTCTCAGCAAACTAAACGAGGCTTCAACTATGGATAGATACATGCCCTTAACCGGAATCGACCTGATCCCGGCCTCCCTGCTCATCGACACACAAGCCCCACTCGACGTCCTGCAAGCCATGGCCGACTACCGCATTCGCACCGTCACCCAAGTGCTGGAAAACATCGCCTTTCGCGCCGAGATTGGTTGCGACACGGTGGTGCTTTCTGACTTTTCCAAACTGCTGGCCATTCCGTTGCGGGATGGTTGTGATTTGATGGATGTGATTGGTAGACGGTTGCGGGCGTTGGCTGCGGAGTGAATAAAATGGGCGACCCTGTGGGTCGTCCACTTCATATAATGAATAAAAACAACCTGCCATCCTTTTCACTGGAAATAGCATGAAAAGCAAACAAATCAATGAAGCCAGCAAATTTCTTAGTTATGTCCTCAGGCATGAACCACAAGCTATAGGCTTACAATTAGATAGCGAAGGTTGGGGCAATATCGACTCCTTGATCGCAGGTGCCGCTAAAGAAGGGCTAAATTTAGATATGAAGCTTATTCAAGCGATTGTTAGCAGCAGTGATAAAAGACGCTTCAGTATCTCCGAGGATGGATTGCGTATTCGTGCAGTACAGGGGCACTCAACGCCCACCGTTAGCCTTCAGCACATTGAGAAAGCCCCACCAGACTTTCTCTACCATGGCACTGCAACACGCTTCCTAGAGTCAATTCACCAACAAGGGCTGATTGCCGGCTCACGCCACTATGTGCATCTTTCGCATGACATACCAACCGCTATCGCTGTCGGACAACGTTATGGGACTCCTGTAGTGCTGAAAATTGAAGCCCTGCGAATGCACCAACAAGGCTTCAAATTCTTTGAAGCTGAAAATGGTGTTTGGTTGACAGAGCATGTCCCTTTGATTTTTCTGCACGGAAATCAATCTTACCCGACTTGACTGCTCTGCAAGTCATAAAAAAGCAGCGATACATTTCTTCAGCAATATAGAATCGGTACAACCTTAGCCAAATCTCATGCTAAACCTATAAAAAGGTCCCGAAGACATACCTTTAAGATTTACCACCTTCAAAACATAAATACTCCCACAATCATTTTTAAACAACTACATAATCGACAACTCACTTGACAAAAAAACCTCTTCAGCCAACACATGAAACGCCATATTTTCCGCCAAAAACTGAATACTAAAATGCCTCAACCTTGGCGATTCAAGAGTTGTTAACATACGCCAAGACTCCAGACTACTCCGTAAAAACTCAGACTCTCTAAACTCAGTCAACTCCCCCAATCCAAACTCACTGGAGTCACCCAAAAAATTAAAAATAACGCTCCCCGGAAATGGAAGTTTAATAAAGGAGTGAACACATTTAAAAACTATCTCTCTCCTAACAATTGACACCCCTTCATTGCCATCAGCATCAAAAGTATCTTTCTCATACTCGACATCAAGTACGAGATCCACTCCAACAGAGCGGAAGGAGACTTTTGACTCGCCAAATCCTGGCAACCAGTCATAAGGATTGAACACCAGCTTTGGTTGACTTATTCTCATGGACGCACCGATTTCAGTTGATCTGCCCCAGTGGATGGCAGACCGTTATTTTTTAGTTGATCTTTTGCAAGATCATTGAATGTCTTACCAGGATAGACTTCAACATTAGTCTGATTTCGCCCAAACCACTGGCTTCTAGGAATTCCTGCTTGCTCAAGTGCTGTCGAGGTTCTCGTATTCAAAATAAGCCGAGTTCCATTCATGTCCACGTAGTCAAGAGGGAGTTGATTTGGAGTAATGGCCCCAGTCTTCAACGCCCCGGCCAAATCTTCAACTGTCTTTATAGGTTTACCTGCCAAAGTCGAGTAAAGTTTTTCTCCATCAGGGCTAAACGTTCGGTCAGATCTGATTTTATTCTGAGCAAAATTTGCTTCAAATAACACTCCTCTTTCTGCATTGGCAACGGCGCCAGTTCCGCCGAGGCCCCTAAACGCTCCAACCCCGCCTGTTGCCGAGAGCATCAGGCCGATGGCCATTTCCCCCCAATATTCAGGCTCGCTCAACATCATACCGTAGCTTTCTAGAGCTTTGGCACCTTGCCCCTTGTTTGCGTAAAGCAATGTTGAGGACAGATCAAGTTGCCACTGAGTCGAGTATTTGAAAGCGTCCTGCATCTCTGTAGGAAGCGTCACCCAGGCGTTGTACTCCGTGGGCTCCATGATCATCCATGGTTTACCCGACCCATCCAACAACGTGTAGCTAACCGCATTTGAATCAGCATCGGTATTAAGAACAACGTTGCCGAGATTCTGAGACCGCTCCCCCACCATCTTTAATATCGTTGAACATCCAGGTCCGCTCGAATCCTTTGAGCAAGCTTCGTACTTCTCCTGAAACTCATCAAAATGGCTCTGAAAGTTGTACAGCGTCGCATTGTTGGCAACCCATGCCCCGGTTTGCAAAGTGTCCGCATCAACATCCCCTTGCGTCGATGCCGCAAGCACCCCAACGATCTGCGACGCCATTGAGAGCAAGTCAGGGTTGCCACCAACCAACTTATTCAGGTCTACGATGAGCGCTTCATTCGCACCAGCCGCCAACGCGCCGGTTGCAAAATCACCGCCTGTTATCTCTGAGAGCAGCCCACCCACCACGGCGTGAATGGCGACTTTAGCTGCAGAACCATCGTCAAACACGTCTTTGGTGTAATCACCTACGGCATTGAAGCTGGCTGCCGCCAATGTGTTGAACAAGGCAGTTTTCAACACATCACTCACGTTGACGTCTTCCCCCAGCGCCTTGCCCAGCAATGCGGACGTTCCGCCTTGCAATACCTGATTTACGCCAAACCGACCAATCCCCTCCAGGCTGCTGAGGTCAACGGTTACCTTGCCTGTAATCGGGTTGGTCGTTGTTTTCACAATGCCGTCAAAGACACCAGCCGTTAAACCAGCCGTCACACCCGATATCACATACCCCTTGAGCGCATCCGAGGACGTCACGTCCTTGAATACCGCCCCAAGATTCCCTCCATTGTTGATAAAACTAGTCGTCGCATTCGTCGCAGCACCCGTAGCCACTGCGGCAAGGCCTGCGGCTCCGATGGTCCCCATACTGGCAAAAGCACTCAGGGCCGCAGGGCCGACAAAGGCCGCCATGACAATCGCAATGATCAACTGCGAAGCCGGGCCAAGTCCCGAGTTCTGGTACTTGAACGACTCGTGGATTTCCTTGACCAACTGCCAATCAACATCGCCGCGTGCTTCGGCGTCCTTGAGCCAGGCCAGTTGTGGATCGGCCTTAACCATCGCATCAATGGATTGACTGACGGTTTGTTGGTTGACCTGTTTGACGTCGATTTTCAGGCCATCCACAGCCTTGATTACGATGCTGCCTTTGGCAATCATCTGAGTCTGGCGCAGTGTCTCGTCGGTATTGCCCTTGCCTTTCGATGAGGTCCAGAAAGCGTCGCCATCACTCTTGGTGTGGCTCTCATCATGAAGGTCCTTCACCCCTTCAAAAACGATCGCCCCACCACTGTCGAGGATGATGTCCTTACCACTCTCCAGCTTCGCCACCTGATACCGCTGATCCCCCCCGCTGACCAAGCTCAGGTTGCCCCCGGTGGTGATTGCACTGCCGATGTTTTTTACATCGGTGACTTCATCACGCTGGGTTTTTTCGGCGCCGAAACCGCCCTTTTTCTTCATGTCATACAGCGTGTAGTCGCGGTCTTGCGCCGCCAGCAGCTCGAGCTTGTCACCGGCCACCAGATAGGCCTCATCCCCGGCGGTGACCTTGCTCGAGATCAGCGTCAAATCCTTGCCCGCCTTCAGGGCAACGTTGCCCCCCGCGGTGATCTCCGAGGACACCTGACTGACATGGTCTTCCTGCTTGGTGACACTCTCGGTTTTTTCATACGAGTGCTGTTCATCCGCCGCCGAGGCCAGGGTCAGATTGTTTGCGGCAGCCATGGCGATGTCGCCTTGGGCATCGATCTGACTGGCAATCGCGGTCAGGTTACGGCCGGCGTCAATGGTCAGGTCGCGACCTGCAGAGACCTGAGAGCCAAGCTGCGTCACCGACGCATCGTTATGATCCCGGCCATCGGTGATGCTGTTGCTCTTTTGCGCCGACACGATGTTCACGTCCCGGCCCGCGTTAATCGTCAGCTCACCCCGGCTGTTGACCACGCTGCCGATGGTGTTGAAATCGCGCCCGGCACCGATGGTCAGGCTGTTGGCCGCTTCAATCCGTGCCGCGCTGTCGGCAAAGCCCTGGGACCAGGACCATTGGCCGTTCTGGTCGTCGTAACTGCTGACGGTGCGTTCGTTGATCACGTCGCCCCGGGTGGCGGTGAGCGTGACGTCACGGCCGGCGATGATGCCGCCGGCCTTGTTGACGAGGTTGTTGCTGGCTTTCAGGTCGAGGCGGTTGCCGGCTTCCGCCAGACCGCTGTTGACCAGGTCGTTGCTGGCGGTGGCCGACAGGTTGTTGGAGGCGCGCAAGGTGCCGGCGTTGTTCAGGTCCTTGCCGGCGATCAGGGTGATGTCGTTGCCGGCAATCAACGCGCCGTTGGGTGATAAACGGTTGTTGGCCTGGGCCAGATAGAGCACCGGCACCAGCACCTTCTCGCCGTTCACTTCGTGCTCTTCCATCCAGACAATATCGTGGGTCAGCGCTGCGACCTGTTCGGAGGTCAGGCTGACGCCCAGAGACAGGTTGAGCTCCGTTTTGCTGGCGACGGCGTTGTTCATCAGGTATTTGAACAAGCCCTCGTCGCTGGTCTGGCCACCGATGAAGCGTTGGCCGGTACGGGCCACTACCGCTTGCTGGATCAGGCGTTGTTCGTAGAGGCCATCGCCCAGGCGTTTGGCGCTGGTGTCCGGGTCGTAACCGAGGTTCGACAGCAGGTAGTCCGAGCTCATGAACTGCTTGAGGTCGGTGAGTACCGGGTTGGTTTCGATCAGGTATTTGTGCGGCTGGGATTTGCCGGCATTGTTCGGCAGGCCTTGCACACGGTTGATCGTGACGGCGCTGGTGGCCGGTACCGTTTGCTGCCGCTGGGTCGGGCTGATGCTGGCACCGCCCAGGGTCCAGCTTTGCGGACCGTTGTTGCCGGCGCCAGAAGCCGTGCCCTGCGTGCTGAGGCGGAACAGGCCGTTTGTACCTTGCGGCAACACGAAGCCCGGCAGCGTCAGGGGATCGACCCGTTGTTGGGCCAGGTCCGGTGGGAGTTGGCTGTTGAGGTGGACGATGAATGGAGTGGTCGCGCGTTGGGTGCCGGTGGCGTCCACCTTGCTGTCGCTGGTGACAATGGGCGCGTTGACCGTTTGCACGCTGTTGTTGAAAGAAGTCGAAGCGGTGATGGTCGTACTGCCACCGGACTGAATAACGGCGTTGATGCTTTTACCGGTGCTGGCGGTTTGCGTGGCCGAAAAAACCCCATATTTGGTGACCGCTTCAGGCACCGGCAGGTTTTTCGACGGATCGTAATCAGGGTTGAGTTCGGTGCTTAATCCGCTCTCCTGTTGGTAGAAGTAACCGCCATCGGCTCGTCGGTATAACGGCACGTATTTGGCGCTGTACTTGTTGTACTCATTGACTGCACCGCCCGGATCGATCAACCCCAGGTAGATGCTTCCCGGCTCCGTGTCGGCCGGGTTTTTATAGTGGCTGCGATAGGTAATGGTCTCCAGGTTCACCCCTTCATTCTTTAACGTGTCGACCGTGATGTTGATGTTTTTGGCAGCCGACACCGAGCTGTATTGATTGAGGAAGCTCGATCCCGTGACATCGAGATTGCCTCCGGAGGTCAGGAAGGCCGACGGTGAGTCTTTATCGACCGTGCGCTCATACACTTCAGTGACGTAGTACCAGACGTTCCACTCGTCCGAGCAATGGCTGCAGCTGTGGGTGATAGTGCCATTCACCCGTTGCTCCGCGAAGGTCAGCACGTCCCTGCGGTTGCTGATTGAAGTCGCCAGCAAGCGCATGTCACCGGCGCTTTCCAGGCTGCCGGAGATGTTTTCGATAGCGTCGGCCCGCTCGCCCGCCGCGTTCCGGGAGACGGTCAAATTCCCCAGGCTGTAAATGTCGCCATAGTTGTTTGTCAGCGTATTGCTGCGCAGCTGCATGTTCGCGCCGCTGAAAATCAGGCCCCGCTGATTGAGCAATTGCGAGGCGTTAACCGTAAGGTCTTGTGCACTTCCCACGGTGCCGTAGTTGCTGAGGGATACCGTATTGAGCAGCAGATCGTCATTTGAGGTGATCCGTCCATAGTTGATGATCGGGCCGGAGGCACTGATATCTGTGGGCCCGCCGCCGGCAATCCGGCCGGCTTCGGCCAGATTCAGACTGGCCGCGCTGAGCGAAAGACTCCCCAGGCTGGTGACTCGACCTGCACCGGTATAGGCACCACTGAGGTTGAGCTGCAGGCTGCCGTCACTGGCAATCAATCCCTCGTTGAACCAGTTGACACCGGTACCGACGAGGCTCTCCGAGGCCAGCAACTGACCGCTCGCCGTCTGGGTGAAACTGTTGACGTTGACCTTCAGACGCCCGGCCTGGATGACGTTGCTGTTGGTCCAGCTGTCGGCGTTGAGGGTCAGGCCGCCACGGGTGACGATGCTGCCGCCGGCGCCGGTGACGTTGGCGGTGGAAATGTCGAAGGTGCCGTTGCCCACGTGCAACAAACTGCCGCCGCCATTGAGAAAACTGCCTACCGCCATGCTCAAGTCGGTGTTGGCGCTTTCTAGGGTGCCGTTGCGGTTGTCGAACAGGCCACCGATATGGAAGCTGGTTTTGCCACTGTCGCCGAGGGCGCGCAGTTGACCGGTCTGGTTGTCGAGGCTGGCGGCCTTGATCGATAGGGTGCTGTCACTCTCGATGATGCCCAGTCGATTGTTCAGGGCGCCGCTGAGAGTGAGGTCGATCTGTTGACCGGCAATCTGGCCGTCATTGTCGCCGCTGTTGTCAAAATTGTTGCCGGTGACGTTGACCTTGCCTTTGGCATAGAGGCCGCCGTTGCGGTTGTCGACGTTGCCCGTGACGATGATCGCGTCGCCGCTTTGCGCAGCGATACGCCCGCCGTAGTTGTCGATGCCGGCCAGCGCGGTCAGGTTCAGACGCTGGGCCTGGGTGACGCCGCTGCGGCGGTTGTTGTTCAGGTCATAGCCGTTTTTCAGTACGCCGCTCAGGTTGGCCGTGAACGCGGCTTGCAGGCTGGCGAGCACACCACCGCGGTTGTCGAGGTTGGTGGCCTTGATGGTCAGGTCACCGTCCGTGGCGACGATGCGGCCGCTCTGGTTGTCGATATCGCCGCCGATGGTGAGGTTCAAAGCCCCCTGGCTTTGCAGGGTGCCCTTGGCGTTGACGAGGCTTGCGGCCTGGATTTGCAGGTCGCCATTCTGGCTGTAGATCTGGCCGGCGGCGCTGTTTTGCAGCGTACCGTCCGTGGTGATGGTCAGCAGATCGTTGGCCGCGATGGTGCCGAGATTGCGGTTGTCCAGGCCACCGGTGAGCAGGGTCATCAAGCCTTGGCTGGTGAGCTGGCCACCCTGGTTATTGATTTGCGTGGCACGCTGCACCAGCAGCGGGCCGGCGCTGGCCAGTTTGCCTTTGGTGTTGGTCAGGATGCCGAGCAGGTCCAGGGTCACGGCAGCGTTGCCGATCAGATTGCCGCCGGTGTTATCCAGTGTGATGCCGGTGAAACTGAGGTCCTGTTTTGCGTTGACCGTGCCGCCGGCATTGCCCAGCGTCATGGCCTGCATGGTCAGGGTTGCGCCGCTGTCGATCAAACCGCCTTGGGCGTTGTTCAGCAGACCGCTGAGGGTCAATGTCTGGGCGCCGGCACTGGAGAGGATGCCGCCGTTGCTGTTGTCCAGGCTGGCCGCGTTGACGCTCAGGGTTTTCTGGCTGACCAGCGCACCTTCGCCGCTGTTGAGAATCGCACCGCTGACGCTGACGGCCACATCGGCGTCGTGGCTCGACAGCGTGCCTTTGTTGCGGTTATCCAGGCTGTTGCTGGTGACGCTCAGGCCTTGCCAGCCGGAGATCAGGCCGACCTGGTTCAGTACCGTGTCAGCGTTGACCGTCAGCAGGTTGCTGCTGATCAGTTTGCCGCCGCTGTTATCCAGGGCGCGGGCCGCGAGGTCGAGGCTTTGGCTGCTGGAGATTTCACCGTTGCGGTTATTCAGGTCGCGCAGGTGCTGGAGGCTCAGCAAGCCTGCGGTAGTGATCAGACCGCCGCTGTTGTTCAGGTCCCCGGTGGCCGCCCCGAAGTCGATGGCAACGGCGCTGCCCAGCAAAGAACCGTTCTGGTTATTCAGGTGGCTACTGTTGATTGTCAGGTCGGTGGTGGCGTTGATCAGGCCTTTGATGTTGGTCAGCGCCTGATCGATGCGCAGGGTCAGGTTCTGATTGCTCAGCAGTTTGCCGTTGCTGTTGTCCAGGTTCTGCGCGGCCAGAGTGAAGGCCTCGGCGCTGGAAATTTCGCCGCCGTTGTTGACGTCCTTGAGGTTTTTCAACATCAGCAACGGTGCGTTGATCAGCCCGTTCTGGTTGTTTAGTTGGCCCTGATTCACGTCCAGGCTCAGGGACGTTTTGCTGAACAGCTGACCGCCCTGCTGATCTAAACCGGTGACACTGGCGGTCAGGGCTTTGTCGCTGGCGATTCGGCTGGCAACACCGTTGCTGACTTGGGTCGCGGTCAAATCGAGCGTATCGCCGCCGATCAATTGCCCGCCCTGAGTATTGTCGAACGTACCGGTGGTGACGGTCGTCGCGTTCTTGCCACTGATCAGGCCGCTCTGGCTGTTGTTCAGGTTTTGGCTTTTGAGGGTCAAGCGGCTGTCGGTGGTAATTGAACCGTCCTGATTGTTCAGCATTCCCGTCGTGGTCAGCGCCAGCGCGCCGGCGCTCGACAAGCTGCCGCGAGTGCTGTCGAGGCTGGCCGCATTGACCGTCAGGGTACCTTCACTGCTGATCAAACCTTCGACGTTACTCAATGCATTGTCGAGGCGAATATCCAGCCCGCGCTGAGCGACAAGGCGGCCATCGCTGTTGTCCAGACTCTGACCCACAACCGTGGTGATGCCCGTGCTGGACACCTCGCCATTGCGGTTGTTCAGGTGGTCAAGGGTGGCGTTGAGATTACCGCTGCTGTTAATCAGTCCTTGGCCGTTGAGCACCTGACTGGCCGTAAGGTTGAGATTGCCCTTGCTCAACACACGGCCGTTATTTTGATTGTCCAGCGTTCCAACCGTGATGTTGGCGGTTTGCGCGGCGCTCAGCGTGCCGCCCTGATTGCTCAGAGTCTGGCTGGTGTTGACCGTCAGGTTGCGGCTGGCCACCACCGTCTTGCCGGTGTTGTTGAGGTTCTGCGCGCTCAGGCTCACATCGCCGTTGGCGTTGCGGCTGGTGTCGGCGTTGACTCCGGCTTCGACGATGCCGTTGTTGCTCAGTACACCGCCGGCACTCAATGTAATGTTGTCCCGGGCGGCAAGGGTTTGCTGGTTGGTCAGGTTGCCTTGGGTTTGCACGTTGACGGCGGTGCCGGCGTAGACCGGGCCGCGCGCATCGAGGCTGGCGGCTTTGACATTCACGGCGCCCGCGGCCGACGTCTGTGCGAGGCTGAGATGCCCGTTGGCATCGAGCTGGATATCCCCGCCACTGGCGGCCAGGTTGCCGTCGAGTTTCACCCCGACCCCGGCTTCGGTGCCCACCAGTTTGATCGCTCCGGCGTACATGCCACCCAACGCCGAAGAGTCGATGGCCAATTGTGGTTTGGCGCTGCCATCATCGGCGCGGGGGGTGGCGTTGAGGCTGTCGGCGTTGACGTCGTTGCGGCCGGCGATGATGGTCAGGTTGTTCGCCTGAATTTCGGCGTTGATCTTCGCGCTACGGGTGATGATTTCGAAGCGGTCGACGTTGTTGGCGTTGAGCCCGGCGCCGTCAATGGAGACGCTGCCCTGATCGACCTGGAAACGATCCAGCCGACCGTTGTCCAGCACCGGTTTGCCGGTGGTCAGGGTCACGCGTGGGGTGTTTATGAAGCCGCAGCCGTTGCAGCTGATGCCGTAGGGGTTGGCGACGATCACCCGGGCCGACTGCCCCGCCACTTCGGTGTAACCGCGCAGCTGACTCGGGCTGCCGCCGACCACTTCGTTGAGGATGGTTTGCGCAGCGACCCGGTTGGTCAGGTTGGGGTTGCCGACGATGATCCCGCCCAATTGCGTCGCGCCGGTTTGGTTGGCGACGTTGTTGAGGATCACGCCTTGGGCGCCGACGTTGTAATCGTGAAACTGGTTATGCGATAGGCCGCTGCCGTTGGGCGTGGCGATGTTGACGATCGGCACACCATTGCCCGCCTGACCGAGACGGGTGCCCGGCGAGGCCACCACAATCCCGTCCGCCTGCGCCCACATCGGCTGCCAGAACATGACGTTGGCCAACAGGAATGCCAACCCGCGCTTGGGCATGCCCCAGAAGTGTTCTCGGTTTTTGACGGCAGCAGAAGGCTGGCGCGCGAGGAAGGCGTAATGGCGAACGTCCATGATTTGAATCTCGTTAAAGCAGAATTTAGAGGAAGACATCCACGCGGAAATAGATCGGCGCTTCACGCTCGGTCAGGGTGTCCGGGCGTTCCAGGGAATGGGCAAAAGTCACGCTGGCGGCCAGGTGCTGCCCCCGGGCAAACAGCTCCAGCGAGTTGCTCGACATGCGCCCGTGCTGATCGCCGTTGTAGCGGTCTCCACGGATCACGCCCTGGTCGTAGCCGAGGCTGGTGCCGTATTCGGCGAACACCGGGCGCAGCCATTCCAGGGTCACCGGGCGGCTCCAGCGCAGGTCGTTGCGCCAGTAGCCGCCGCTGTCGCCGGACAAGGATTGATCCTTGTAACCACGGATCGACGACTGCCCGCCAAGGCTGGTGCGCTGCGGGCTGAACAGCACGTCTTCGCTGCGCTGGCCGGTCATCAGGCTGCTGAAGCTGAAGGACTCGCCCCACAGCTTGAACGGCTGCAAGTAGCTCGCGGTGGCGGTGTATTTGCGGTAACGCGCATCCGGCTCGCCGGGGCCCGGGTGACCGTTACCCTGAGCGTCGAACGCGCCGATGCCTTCCTGCATCCCCAGGTCAAGGTTGACGAACGCGCTGCCGACCCGCCGACCATGGTTGATGCCGAACTGCGCTTCGCTGATGCGGTTGCTGCTCAGCTTGAGTTTGCTGTCTTCGATGAAGTTGTTGGTGCGCAGGTACGAGAGGCCGGTGCTGAGGGAAGTCTTGCTCAGGGCATCGCGATGGATCACCCGCTCGGCGCGTAGTTGATGGTTTTCGCTGTCGCCGGTCTGCTTGAAATTGAAACCGTTGGCCTGCGCTTGCGAGCGGTACTCGCTCTGGCTGTAGGTGTAACTGAAATTCCACCAGCCCCACGGCACGCTGTAATTGAGCATCGCATTGTTGGAGGTGTGCTGGTGATCGGTCATCGCATCGTGACCGCCGCGCAGCATCAACTGATCGGCCAGGCCCAGCGGGCTGTCCCAATCAAACGTCGTGCCCCACTGCTGCTCGCCGGTGCTGCGCTGGCCGTCATTACTGCGCGACAACCCGGCACGCCACGGTTTCTGCGGGGTGTTCTTGACCAACACTTCACTGCCACCGACGTTCTTGCCCGGCGACAATTCCATCTGCGCCTGATTCGACGGCAAGCGGTTCAACTGATCCACCATCTGCTCGATTTCCCGCAGATTGACCAGCTCACCGCTCTTGCCGGGGAAAGCCATCCCCAATTCGCGGTCCGACAGCTTGCTGCCCTCCGCGCCCTTCAATCCTTCGAGCCTGCCCTCGACCACCAACACCTTCAGATGCCCACCGGACAAATCCTGCTGCGGCAAATAGGCCCGACTCGTGACCAGGCCTTTCTCGATGTAATGATCAGTGATGACTTTCAGCAACTCGTTGAGCTGCGTGACACCCAGGCACTGACCGATGTAAGGCTTGAGCAGGCGATTTTTTTCGCCGTCCGAAAGACTGTCTGCGCCTTTGAGTTCGATGTCCTTGATCGGGAAACAACGGGCGTCGGCCGGGGCCGTCGGTGGCGTGGGTTTGGCTTCCTTGCCGGGTAATTCCTTGAGCTCTTCGAGACGCCGACGCTGCTCTTCGAGCAAGCGATCCTGACGTTCGCGGATCAGATCGGTTTCACCGGGGGTGGGGGCGGCGTGAGCAAGATTCAGCGGAGAAAGGCACAGCAAAGCCAGGCACAACCTCGCCACGAGGGCGGGTGGGTACATGTTCGTTCCCTTGAATGGAGAGTGATGGCGCAATAGTGGCGCGATAGTGGCGCGATATTAGAGAGCCATCATTCTGACGTCAAATAATGGATCCCTTCGAGTAGGTTAGGCGACGAACGGGTACCGTTAAATCAGCTGCTTCCGTTAGGAATGCAGGACATTTCTTGATGCAGGCGTCGAAAAACGTCCGCTATTGACGAGGTATTTCCGAAGAGAGACGCGTCCTACAGACAGATGAACTTTCAGCTACCAGTGACCTCAACCGTTTAACCGCCCAACACGGAATCCAAGGCCCCTGATATGAAACCTTTAATGACGCTCACCCTTGCCGCCACCCTCACCTGCGCCCTTCCCGTTTGGGCCTGCCCTCCTGATGAAGCCACCGCCAAGCGCGAACAATTGGCCCGGGAAGTCGCCAAGATCACGGAGCAAAACCCGGAAAAGGCCAAGGAGATCAACAAAGAGTTACAGAGAATGGATCTGGACACCGCCAGCAAGGATTTGCCGGATGAGTGTCAGTTGATTGATCGACGTCTCAAGGAGCTGGAGTCGGCGGAGAAGAAAGCCAAAAGTTAATGGCAAGATCAAAAGATCGCAGCCTTCGGCAGCTCCTACGGGATGAACGCCGGATCCCGTGTAGCGATCTTTTGACGTAAAAAAACCCGGACACTGTCCGGGTTTTTATTGGAACGCTACAGCGCCTTATTCAGCCGCCGGCGCTTGCGGCTTGCGGCGTTTCAAAGGCGCCATGCCGTCCTTGCTGACCAGCGACAGGGCGTCGGTTTTCGGGCGATTGGCGATCTTGCGCTTGGTCGGGGCCTTGGCGCCGGTTTTCTTCTTGTCGCCTTTGGCATCGACCTTTTTCTTCTTCACGCCAACGGCTTTGCCCGAGGCCTTGACCTTTTTCGGCCCGCCGTAGGTGCCTTTGACTTCCTTGATGGTGCGGCGCTCGAAGCTCTGCTTGAGGTAGCGCTCGATGCTCGACATCAGGTTCCAGTCGCCGTGGCAGATCAGCGAGATGGCCAGGCCATCGTTGCCGGCACGACCGGTGCGACCGATGCGGTGAACGTATTCGTCGCCGCTGCGCGGCATATCGAAGTTGATCACCAGGTCCAGGCCTTCCACGTCCAGGCCACGGGCGGCGACGTCGGTGGCCACAAGGATTTTCACGCCGCCTTGCTTCAGACGGTCGATGGCCAGTTTGCGGTCTTTCTGGTCTTTGTCACCGTGCAGCACGAACGCTTTGTATTCCTGCGCCACCAGACGACCGTAGATGCGGTCGGCCATGGCCCGAGTGTTGGTGAACACGATGGCCTTCTGATAGGTCTCGTTAGCCAGCAGCCAGTTCACGATCTGTTCTTTGTGCTGATTGTGGTCGGCGGTGATGATCTGCTGACGAGTGGTGGCGTTCAGATCGCTGACGTTGTTCAGCTGCAAGTGTTCAGGGTTGTTCAGGACCTTGGCGACCATCTCGCGCAGGCCCGAACCGCCGGTGGTGGCGGAGAACAGCATGGTCTGCTGACGGTTGGTGCACTCATCCACCAGACGCTGCACGTCTTCGGCGAAGCCCATGTCGAGCATGCGGTCGGCTTCATCGAGCACCAGCACTTCGACTTCTTTCAAGTCCAGGTTGCCAGCGTTCAGTTGCTCGATCATCCGGCCCGGCGTACCGATCAGGATGTCCGGCACTTTGCGCAGCATGGCGGCCTGGACCTTGAAATCTTCACCGCCGGTGATCAGGCCGGACTTGATGAAGGTGAACTGAGCGAAGCGCTCGACTTCCTTGATGGTCTGCTGCGCCAGCTCGCGGGTCGGCAGCAGGATCAGGGTCTTGATGCTGACGCGGATTTTGGCCGGGCCGATCAAGCGGTTGAGGATCGGCAAAACGAATGCAGCGGTTTTGCCGCTACCGGTTTGCGCTGTCACCCGCAGGTCACGCCCCTGGAGCGCGAGCGGGATAGCCGCTGCTTGCACAGGCGTTGGCTCGACAAATTTAAGCTCGGCCACGGCTTTGAGCAGGCGTTCGTGCAGGGCGAATTGGGAAAACACGGGTGCTACCTCGAAGAAATACAAAAAACAGCTGCATAGGGTAACGGTTTCGAGCGCGAAGGCCGAGTTTCTTTATACAAACGGCTGCAAACAGTGGTTTTTTGTCGCCTGTTTTGTCTCAAAACGTCATCCGGAACGTCTTAAATGCTCTAATCACCCGGTCGCATCCTACAGAAGAACCGTTTTCGCCCATGGATATTAAACAGCTCTGGCTCCACGCCCAAGACCTCTGGGGTGCTCTCGATCAGCACCCGCTCCTGCATTCCACGCTCGCGCTGATGTTGCTGCTGGTAGTAGCGCTGGTGCTCGGACGAGTGGCGCGCTACCTGATTCTTCATGCGACCAAAATCCTCGGTCGCCAGCCGTCGTTGCACTGGATCACCGACTTTCGTCACAACAAAGTGTTTCATCGCCTGGCGCAGATGACGCCCTCGCTGATGATCCAGTTCGGTCTGCACCTGGTACCGGACCTGAGCAAAACCGCCCTTAACTTCCTCGGCAATGTGGCGCTGTCGTTCACCATTCTGTTTCTGGTGCTGGCCGTCAGCGCATTGCTCAATGCCTTGCTGGATATTTATGCCCGCACCGAACACGCCCGCACCCGCTCGATCAAGGGCTACGTGCAACTGGCGAAAATGGTGTTGTTCGTGTTTGGCGCGATCATTATTGTCGCCACGCTGATCGACCGTTCGCCGCTGTTGCTGCTGTCGGGTCTGGGCGCCATGTCGGCGGTGATCCTGTTGGTCTACAAAGACACGCTCTTGTCATTCGTCGCCAGCGTGCAATTGACCAGCAACGACATGCTGCGGGTCGGCGACTGGATCGAGATGCCACAAGTCGGTGCCGACGGGGACGTGGTGGACATCACCTTGCACACGGTCAAGGTGCAGAATTTCGACAAGACAATTGTGTCGATCCCGACCTGGCGCCTGATGTCCGAGTCGTTCAAGAACTGGCGCGGCATGCAGCAGTCCGGTGGCCGCCGGATCAAACGCAGCTTGTTCATCGACGCCAGCGGCGTGCGGTTCATTCGCGATGACGAAGAGCTGAAGCTCTCCCAGGTGCATCTGCTGACCGACTACATCAACCGCAAACAGGCCGAACTCAAGGCCTGGAACGAAGCTCAGGGCAACGTCGCGGCGATGTCGGCCAACCGTCGACGGATGACCAACATCGGCACCTTCCGCGCCTATGCACTGGCGTATCTGAAGAACCATACGGAAATCCAGCCGAACATGACCTGCATGGTTCGCCAGATGCAAACCACCGCCCAGGGCATCCCGCTGGAAATCTACTGCTTCACCCGCACCACGGCGTGGGCCGATTACGAGCGGATTCAGGGGGATATTTTCGATTACCTGCTCGCGGTATTGCCGGAGTTTGGCTTGAGCCTTTATCAGCAGCCGAGCGGTGGGGATTTGCGGTCGGGGTTGCTTCCGGCAGTACTCGGCGCGAGCCATATCCCTGCCCCCGAAAAACACATCATGTAGCAGCTAGCACTGATCGTTCCCACGCTCCGCGTGGGAATGCAGCCCGGGACGCTCCGCGTCCCTTCGCGGATGTGACGCAGAGCGTCACTGAATGCATTCCCACGCTCCGCGTGGGGACGATCATGCGATAGCGGGTCTACGAACACCCAACCGACTGATCCACACCGCCATCAGAATCACTGACCCACCAAACAACAACCGCCCCAGCTCTTCATGCTGATTCCAGATCAGCAAGTTGACCAGCAATCCCACGGGCACATGCAAGTTATTCATCACCGCCAGCGTCCCGCCATTCACCAGGCACGCGCCCTTGTTCCACCAGTACAAACCCAGCGCGGTCGAGACGAGACCGAGGAACAGCAGCACGCCCCATTGCAGTGGCGCTTCGGGCAGGAAATTCTGTTTGCCGAACAGCAGAAACGCCGGCAACGCCACCGCCAATGCGCCCAGATAAAAGTATCCGAAACGCCGGTAATGCGGCAGATCGCTCGGATGACGGGCCACCAGATGTTTGTAGAGCACCTGCCCGGCGGCGTAGGTGAAATTGGCCAGTTGCAGCAGCAGGAACCCCATGAAGAAATCCGGGTTGATCCGGTCAAAGCGAATCACTGCCGCTCCGAGTACTGCCACCAATGCCGCGATCAGGGCCCAGGGATTGAAGCGCCGGTTCAGCGCGTCTTCGATCAGGGTCACGTGCAATGGCGTGAGGATGGTGAACAGCAACACTTCCGGCACCGTCAGCACCCGGAAGCTCAAATACAAACAGACGTAAGTCACGCCAAACTGCAACGCGCCGATCAGCAACATGCCACGCATGAACGCCGGCTCGACCTGACGCCAGCGCGTCAGCGGAATGAACACCAGCCCCGCCAGCAGCACCCGCACCAGCACCGCGAAGTAACTGTCGACATGCCCGGCCAGGTATTCGCCGATCAAGCTGAAGGAAAACGCCTGGATCAGCGTGACAAAAAGTAGATAGCCCATGCTCGCCTCATTTCGAATGGCGGCGACGATAGCGGGTTTTGCCCTTCATCGCGAACAGTCAGGTAATACACAAAACACTGTGGGAGCGGGCTTGCCCGCGATGGCGGTGTATCAGTCGACTTCAATGCTGCCTGACACACCGTCATCGCGGGCAAGCCCGCTCCCACAGGTTTATGTTGCGCTCACAAAATCCCAGGCAAAAAAAAGCCCGATTTCGCAATGCGTTCAATCGGGCTAGAGCACTCAGGAGCAACAAGTGCAAAGGGAGGTTCGATGCGCGTACAGGCTTGAAGGGTTGCGCCAGGTCACTAGACCATCCAGCGATTATCTGGCGATTAACGGCTCAGGCCACTTGGGAAAGCTTGGCGTTGGCCTGGTTCAGGCCTTTCTCCTGGAAGTCACCGCCCAGGTTCATGCCTTCGGCGTGAATGAAGGTGACGTCGTGGATGCCGATGAAGGCCATGACCTGGCGCAGGTACGGTTCCTGGTGATCCGCGGTGCTGCCGGCGTAGATGCCGCCGCGAGCGGTGAGTACATAAGCGCGCTTGCCGCTGAGCAAACCTTGCGGGCCGGTTTCGGTGTACTTGAAGGTCACACCGGCACGCAGCACGTGGTCGAGCCAGGCTTTGAGGGTGCTCGGAATGGCGAAGTTGTACATCGGCGCGGCCATTACCAGTACGTCGGCGGCCAGCAGTTCATCGGTCAGCAAGTTGGAGCGATCCAGCGAGGCCTGTTCGATGTCGTTGCGTTGTTCGGCAGGCTTCATCCAGCCGCCCAGCAGGTTGATGTCCAGATGCGGCACCGGGGTGGTGGCCAGATCACGGACGGTGATCTGGTCGGCCGGGTGGGCGGCTTTCCATTGGTTGATGAAGGTCTGGGTCAACTGGCGGGAAACCGAGTCTTGCTGACGGGCGCTGCTTTCGATGATCAGAACGCGGGACATGGGATGTAGCCTCCATCTGAGAATGCTGTAGGTCGATGGAGTGAAGGTTAAACAGAGTCATATCGATGAAAAAGCGCAAATAACTGCTATAAACCATCGATAAATTCGTTTATAAGCGATGCATGTTCTGTGGGAGCGCTGTGGCGAGGGGGCTTGCCCCCGTTTGAGTGCAAAGCACTCACAAGATCTTTGCTATATCAGATTTTTTGGGGCTGCTTCGCAGCCCAACGGGGCGATGCGGCGTTCCGACAAGCCCCCTCGCCACGGCTTCCACAGCCGCTCGCTGTCATTTCGGGGTGCAGGTCAGGTTGATACGCATCTTGATGATGGTGCGGGTGAACTTGGCGGTGGCGTTTTTGTGTTTACCGGCAGGCACTTCGATTGTGCGGTTGCGCGGCGCTTCCGGGCCATTATTGAAAACAACCTTACAGATCGCATCGGTGCTGCCGTAGTTATTCACCTGAATGGAGGCAATATCGGCATCTGTATCAAACGCGTTGTAGTCGATGCTCAAGCCGTTCAATTGCTTTTGAACGTCGATTGGATACGCAAACGCCGTCAGCGGCAGCAGCGCCAGCACCGCACAACCCGCCATCACACCACACAGTTTTTTCATTCAGCAGCCTCCAATAGGGACTGCCAGCTTAGGACAAGAGGAGCTCAACATGAAAGCGCCCCGCGTGACCCTTGATCAATGGCGAACATTGCAGGCCGTGGTCGATCACGGCGGTTTCGCCCAGGCCGCCGAAGCGCTGCACCGTTCGCAATCGTCGGTCAGCTACACCGTAGCGCGCATGCAGGACCAGCTCGGCGTGCCGCTGTTGCGCATCGACGGCCGCAAAGCGGTGCTCACCGAGGCCGGCGGCGTGTTGTTGCGCCGTTCCCGGCAACTGGTGAAACAGGCCAGCCAACTGGAAGACCTGGCCCATCACATGGAACAAGGCTGGGAAGCGGAAGTGCGGCTGGTGGTCGATGCGGCCTACCCCAGCGCCCGCCTCGTCCGCGCACTGACCGCGTTCATGCCACAAAGCCGTGGCTGCCGGGTACGTCTGCGCGAAGAAGTGTTGTCGGGGGTCGAAGAAGTGCTGCTCGAAGGCGTGGCCGATCTGGCCATCACCGGCTTCAGTATTCCCGGTTATCTGGGGGCAGAATTGAGCGACGTCGAATTCATTGCGGTCGCCCACCCCGAGCATTCCTTGCATCGCCTGAACCGCGAACTGAACTTCCAGGACCTGGAAAGCCAGATGCAAGTGGTAATCCGCGACTCCGGCCGGCAGCAACCGCGTGACGTGGGCTGGCTTGGCGCCGAGCAGCGCTGGACCGTCGGCAGCCTGGCCACCGCCGCAACCTTCGTCAGCAGCGGGCTGGGCTTCGCCTGGCTGCCCCGGCACATGATCGAGCGCGAACTCAAGGAAGGCACGCTCAAAGTGCTACCGTTGGATCAGGGTGGCAGCCGCAATCCGAGCTTCTATCTGTATTCGAACAAGGACAAACCCTTGGGCCCGGCGACGCAGATTCTCATCGAACTGCTGCGTACCTTTGATACCGCGCCGCTGGATGCGCCTTTCGCCGCCCCTGAACAAGCCTGACACGGAGTGTACGTATGGCCTATTTCGAACATGAAGGTTGCAACCTGCACTATGAGGAATATGGCCACGGCACGC
The DNA here is from genome assembly GCF_014192635.1 of Pseudomonas sp. Tn43. Taxonomy (NCBI): domain Bacteria; kingdom Pseudomonadati; phylum Pseudomonadota; class Gammaproteobacteria; order Pseudomonadales; family Pseudomonadaceae; genus Pseudomonas; species Pseudomonas sp. Tn43. Next base: position 234,782 of record NZ_JACHYG010000007.1, on the reverse strand, counting down.
CGTTGCTGCTGGTTCACGGATTGGGCTCCAGCACCCTGGACTGGGAAATGCAGATCCCGGCGCTGGCGGCCCGCTATCGGGTCATCGTCCCGGATGTGCGCGGCCACGGACGCTCCGACAAACCCCGCGAGCGCTACAGCATCGCGGGGTTCAGCGCCGACCTGATCGCGCTGATCGAACATTTGAACCTGGGTCCCGTTCATCTTGTGGGGCTTTCGATGGGTGGCATGATCGCTTTTCAATTGGCCGTCGATCAGCCGCACCTGCTCAAGAGCCTGTGCATCGTCAACAGCGCGCCCGAGGTCAAACGGCGCAGCCGTAACGATTACTGGCAGTGGTTCAAGCGTTGGAGCCTGATGCGCGCGCTGAGCATGGGCACCATCGGCAAGGCCTTGGGCGCCAAGCTGTTTCCCAAGCCCGAACAAGCTTCGTTACGACAAAAAATAGCGACGCGCTGGGCAAAAAACGACAAACGTGCTTATCTCGCCAGCTTCGATGCCATCGTTGACTGGGGTGTTCAGGAACGACTTTCCAGGGTGTCCTGTCCAACCCTCATCGTCAGCGCCGACCGTGACTACACCCCGGTCGCACTGAAAGAAACCTATGTAAAACTGCTGCCCGATGCGCGGCTGGTGGTGATTGCCGACTCGCGCCACGCCACCCCGCTGGATCAACCGGAACGCTTCAACCAAACGCTGCTCGAATTTCTCACCGCAGTCGACACCACTACTCAGGATCACTGACTTATGCTGAAAAAAATCGCCCTCGTCGCCGGCTCCGTTCTGTTTGCCGCCAACCTGATGGCCGCCACGCCCGCCAAGGCGCCGCACGTGCTGCTGGAAACCACCAACGGCCAGATCGAAATCGAACTGGACCCGGTCAAGGCACCGATCAGTACCAAGAACTTCCTTGAGTACGTCGACAGCGGCTTTTACAACAACACGATTTTTCACCGTGTGATTCCGGGCTTCATGGTCCAGGGCGGCGGTTTTACGCAACAGATGCAGCAAAAAGAAACCAAGGCGCCGATCAAGAACGAATCCAAAAACGGCCTGCATAACGTGCGTGGCACGCTGTCCATGGCTCGTACTTCCGCCCCGGATTCGGCCACCAGCCAGTTTTTCATCAACGTCAAAGACAACGACTTTCTCGACCAGGGCGACGGCTATGCCGTGTTCGGTAAAGTCGTTAAAGGGATGGACGTCGTCGATGTCATCGTCAACTCCCAGACCACCACCAAAGGCGGCATGAAAGACGTGCCGGCCGACCCGGTCTTCATCAAGTCGGCCAAGCGCATCGACTGAGACTAAGCTGAACAGGGAGTTTTGAGCGGCCGCCGGTTCTTCCGGCGCCGCTCATATCGTTTAAAGGAGAGCCCGTGCGCGGGCGGAGAACTGATGCTTTATCGCCGTTTTGAAAAACTGATCGACATATTCCGCGATGCACCGACGGTGGCTCCACCGGATCGGGTTCTCCCCTTCTACACCTATTACCTCAAGCAGGTCTGGCCGAGTTTCGCCGTCCTGCTGATCGTCGGGTTGTTCGGCGCGCTGATCGAAGTGGCGCTGTTCAGCTACCTGAGCCGCATCATCGATCTCGCCCAAGGCACGCCCAACGTCGACTTCTTCAAGGAACACGGCATCGAACTGGCCTGGATGGCGGTGGTGGCGCTGGTCCTGCGCCCGATCTTCGTCGGCTTGCATGACTTGCTGGTGCACCAGACCTTGAGTCCCAGCCTGACCAGCCTGATCCGCTGGCAAAACCACAGTTATGTGCTCAAACAGAGCCTCAATTTCTTCCAGAACGACTTCGCCGGGCGCATCGCCCAACGCATCATGCAGACCGGCAACTCGTTGCGCGATTCGGCTGTGCAAGCGGTGGACGCGTTATGGCATGTACTGATCTACGCGATCAGTTCCCTGGTGCTGTTCGCCGAAGCCGACTGGCGCCTGATGATCCCGCTGCTGACCTGGATCGCCGCCTTCATCGGCGCCCTCTGCTACTTCGTGCCACGGGTCAAGCAACGCTCGGTGGTGTCGTCCGATGCGCGCTCCAAACTCATGGGGCGGATCGTCGATGGCTACACCAACATCACCACCCTGAAGCTGTTCGCCCACACCAACTTCGAGCAGCAATACGCCCGCGAAGCGATCAAGGAACAAACCGAAAAAGCCCAACTGGCCGGCCGTGTGGTCACCAGCATGGACGTGGCCATCACCAGCATGAACGGCCTGCTGATCGTCAGCACCACCGGCCTCGCGCTGTGGCTGTGGACACAGTCGCTGATCACCGTGGGCGCAATTGCGTTGGCCACGGGCCTGGTGATCCGCATCGTCAACATGTCTGGCTGGATCATGTGGGTGGTGACGGGCATTTTCGAAAACATCGGCATGGTTCAGGACGGTTTGCAGACAATTTCCCAGCCGGTCAGCATCACCGACCGCGTGCAGGCCAAGCCGTTGAACGTGACGCGTGGCGAGGTGCGTTTCGAGCACGTCGATTTCCACTACGGCAAGAAAAGCGGAATCATCAGCGACCTCAACCTGACGATCAAACCCGGGGAAAAAATCGGCCTGATCGGCCCGTCCGGTGCCGGCAAATCCACGCTGGTCAATCTGCTGCTGCGCCTCTATGACGTACAAGGCGGGCGGATTCTCATCGATGGCCAGAACATCGCCGAGGTCGGCCAGGAAAGCCTGCGTGAACGCATCGGCATGATCACCCAGGACACCTCGCTGCTGCACCGTTCGATCCGCGACAATTTGCTGTACGGCAAACCCGATGCCACCGACGCCGAACTCTGGGAAGCGGTGCACAAGGCCCGCGCCGACGAGTTCATCCCGTTGCTGTCGGACTCTGAAGGTCGCACCGGTTTCGATGCTCATGTCGGTGAACGCGGGGTGAAGCTCTCCGGCGGCCAACGTCAGCGGATTGCCATCGCCCGGGTGCTGCTCAAGGACGCGCCAATCCTGATCATGGACGAAGCCACCTCGGCACTGGACTCGGAAGTCGAAGCAGCGATCCAGGAAAGCCTCGAAACCCTGATGCAGGGCAAAACCGTGATCGCCATCGCCCACCGCCTATCGACCATCGCGCAAATGGATCGCTTGGTGGTGCTGGAAAAAGGCAAGATCGCCGAAACCGGCAGCCACGCCGAACTGCTGGCCCATGGCGGTTTGTATGCACGGTTGTGGCAGCACCAGACCGGCGGGTTTGTCGGGATCGATTGAATCTTGTCATCAAACCGGCCCTGTTGAATCCGGTCCGGCCCCTGGTTACAGCGTCAACACCATCTCATGCCACGCCATGCCGCCATGGTCCGACGCCGAAGGCTTGATGTAGGCAAAGCCAAATCCGGCATACAGTGGAATGTGCCGCTCTTTGCACATCAGGTGGATGCTGGCCTTGTTCAGTGTGCGCATGCGCTGGATGAACTCGCTCATCAGGCGTTTCGCCAGACCTTGCCCCTGATAGTCCGGATGCACCACCACCGACATGATCACCACGTGCGGGCCGGCCGGGTCATGGCCGATCAGCTCCTTGAACGCTTCGTCCGACATTTCCACCTCAAACGCCGCACCGGAATTGATGAAACCGGCTACAACGCCGTTCACTTCAGCAACAATAAATCCTTGGGGCCAAGTGGCGATGCGGGTGGCGATTTTCTCGCGGGTGGCGGCTTCATCGCCTTCGTAGGCGACGGTTTCGATGGCGTAGCAGCGGTCCAGATCAGCGGGACTGACGTGGCGGATGACGGTGTTCATGGCAACTCGGAGTCGGCGTGGGAATGGTTGGGGATCATAAATCAGCATCAATGTGACATCGAGAGGCGAATCATCGATCCGCCGCTCGACCCGCTCATTACGCTTTGAGTGGCAGCCAGATTTCCAGCACGCCGGTATTGAGCGTCGGGTTGTAGTCATCGCTGTAGCGTTCGAACTCCGGCGCATCCGCCGCTTCACGGCCGGATTTCGGCAGCCAGGTTTTCCAGATGTATTGAAAGGTCTGGGGCAAGGTATCCAGAGGCCCCTTATGTTCGAAAACTGCATATTTCTGAGGCTGAACTTCAATCCAGCGGTACTTCTGGGGCAGGTCGTCGAGCTTGCTGATTTCGACACCGGCGATGTATTCGAAACCACCCTTGCCGTCGGGATTACAACAAACACCGTAGGTCACCTCACCCTGTTGGCCGGGAACATTGCCAAGGTGCGGAACGAACTTTGCCCACAGTTTGGGAATTTGCTTTGGGGCCGTCTCTTGGGTAAATCGTCCGCCAAACCCCGCTATGAGCATGAAGTGCCCGTTTTCGAAGCGTGGCTCGGCCTTCTCGGCGCTTGTTTGCTCATCCATGACTCAACTCCTGGGACAAAAGGTGGGTTCGGCTGGGAGTATAGAAGCCAAACCTGATTCGCCCAGTTACAGGGCATGCAACTGTTCGAGGGCGCCTGGGCCGATGAACTCGTTGTAACCCGATAGAATCACGTAGACCGCGAAATAGCAGAAGATCGCTGCCGATGCCATATAGGAATAACGCAGTAGTTTATCCCCGAGCAATTTGCCGCCGTGGCTCGCCGCGAAGCACAGACCGACACACCAGAGCACTCCGGCGCACAAGAAACCGCCGAGAAACAGCGCCGAACTGAGGGTATCACCACCGCCGGAACGGGCGATCAGCGTGCCGCCCACCGCGGCAAACCAGAGAATGGCGCTGGGGGACGACATGGCGAGGAAAATTCCGCGAAAAAACGCTTTGCGGTGGGAGTTGTGACCGACTTCAGCGGTCTGCGCCAACAGCGCTTCATGGTGAATCGCCGAATAAATCATCTTCGCCGCGAAATACAACAGCAGCGCCGAGCCTCCGATCCACAGCACCCAACGCACGGTTTCGTATTGCAGCAAAACGGTCATGCCGGCCAACGCCAGCACGGCGTAAATCAGGTCGCCGACACACGTTCCCAACCCCAGCGCAAAGCCTTGGAAATAGCCGCGCTGCATTGCCAGCGTGATCATCGCGATATTGGCCACGCCGATGTCCAGGCACAGCGAAAGGCTCAGCAAAAAGCCGCTGGTAAATTCCATCAACCGATTTCCTTCGCAAAATTTGTTTACATAGACGCTGGACAGTCTGCCACAGCAGCCCTTACATTCCGCCACAGGCCACCGCAGTGGCCAGCGTCGCTCGGACGGTTCCGGGCGCTTACGTTATCCGAGGCAACAATGGCCGAACAAGGTTCGCCGCGCCGCTTTGCGCGCATAGATCGACTCCCCCCTTACGTTTTCAACATCACTGCCGAGCTGAAGATGGCCGCCCGTCGTCGTGGCGAAGACATCATCGACTTGAGCATGGGCAATCCCGACGGCGCTACGCCGCCGCACATTGTCGAAAAACTCGTTACGGTTGCCCAGCGTGAAGACACCCACGGCTATTCCACATCCAAAGGGATTCCGCGCCTGCGCCGGGCAATCTCCAATTGGTACAAGGATCGCTACGAAGTCGACATCGACCCGGAAACCGAAGCCATCGTCACCATCGGTTCCAAGGAAGGTCTGGCGCATTTGATGCTGGCCACCCTCGATCAGGGCGACACGGTGCTGGTGCCGAACCCCAGCTATCCGATTCACATCTACGGTGCCGTGATTGCCGGCGCCCAGGTGCGCTCGGTGCCGTTGATTCCTGGCGTGGACTTCTTCGCCGAGCTGGAACGGGCGATTCGCGGCTCGATTCCGAAACCGAAAATGATGATCCTCGGTTTCCCGTCCAACCCCACCGCCCAGTGCGTAGAGCTGGATTTCTTCGAGCGAGTGATCGCCCTCGCCAAGCAATACGATGTTTTGGTGGTGCATGACCTGGCCTATGCCGACATCGTCTACGACGGCTGGAAAGCCCCGTCGATCATGCAAGTGCCCGGCGCCAAGGACATCGCGGTGGAGTTTTTCACCCTGTCCAAGAGCTACAACATGGCCGGCTGGCGCATCGGTTTCATGGTCGGCAATCCGGAACTGGTCAACGCCCTGGCGCGGATCAAGAGCTACCACGATTACGGCACGTTCACCCCGTTGCAAGTCGCGGCGATCGCGGCACTGGAAGGCGATCAGCAATGCGTCAAAGACATCGCCGAGCAGTATCGGCAGCGTCGCAACGTGCTGGTCAAAGGCTTGCATGAACTGGGCTGGATGGTCGAAAACCCGAAAGCGTCGATGTACGTCTGGGCCAAGATTCCCCAGGCTTACGCACACATGGGTTCGCTGGAATTCGCCAAGAAACTGCTGGCCGAGGCCAAGGTCTGTGTGTCGCCGGGCGTGGGATTTGGCGAGTATGGCGATGATCATGTGCGCTTCGCGCTGATCGAAAACCAGGACCGGATTCGTCAGGCCGTGCGCGGCATTCGCGGGATGTTTCGGGCGGATGGGTTGGTTCAGAAAACCAACGCCTGACACATTGGTCGTTCCCACAAAAAAACCGCATTGCTGCGGTTTTTTTTTGCTTGATCGTTCCAACGCTCTGCGTGGGAATGCCGCCATGGACGCTTCGCGTCCACTGTGACGCGGAGCGTCACGGGATGCATTCCCACGCGGAGCATGGGAACGATCAGTGCAGTGTGCTTAGACGAACAACGACAACAGCAGAATGAAGCCCAGGCCTACCACGGACAGGATGGTTTCCATCGCGGTCCAGGTCTTGAAGGTTTCCGCTACGGTCATGTTGAAGTACTGCTTCACCAGCCAGAAACCGGCGTCGTTGACGTGGGACAGGATCAACGAACCGGCACCGGTAGCCAGTACCAGCAGCTCACGGTTCACGCCCGGAATCATCCCCACCACCGGCACCACGATGCCCGCGCCAGTGATGGTCGCCACGGTGGCCGAACCGGTCGCGATGCGGATCACCGCCGCCACCAGCCAGGCCAACAGGATGGGCGAAATCTGTGCGTTCACCGCCATGTGGCCGATCACGTCACCCACACCGCTGGTCACCAGCATCTGCTTGAAGCCACCACCGGCACCGATGATCAGAATGATCGCGGCGGTCGGCGCAAGGCTGGCATCCAGCCATTTCATCATTTGATTGGAACCGATGCCCTGCTTGTAGCCAAAGGTATACAGCGACAGCAGCAATGCCAGCAGCAACGCCGAAATCGGGTGACCGATCAGGTCCATGAAAGCGCGGAAAATGTTGCCATCGGGCAGCACCACGTCGGCAAATGTCTTGAGCAACATCAGGAACACCGGCAGCAGCACGGTCACCAGCGTGATGCCGAAGCTCGGCAGTTCAGCCGAATCCGTCTCGCGCGACAGTTGATCTACCAGCTCCTGATTCGGATGACCGGGAATGTGCTTGGCAATGAACGTACCGAAGATCGGGCCAGCGATGATGGCCGTTGGCAGCGCAACGATCAGGCCGTACAGAATGGTTTTACCGATGTCGGCACCGAACACACCGATGGCCAGCAGCGGACCCGGGTGTGGCGGCACCAGGCCGTGTACCGCGGACAGACCAGCCAGCAGCGGGATACCGATCTTGATAATCGACACGCCAGTGCGACGGGCCACGATGAACACCAGCGGAATCAGCAGCACGAAGCCGATTTCGAAGAACAGTGGAATGCCGACCAGGAACGCAGCGAACATCATCGCCCACTGCACCTTGTCCTTGCCGAAGGCGCGGATCAACGTCTGCGCAATCTGATCCGCACCGCCTGATTCGGCCATCATTTTGCCGAGCATGGTGCCCAGCGCCAGGATGATCCCGACGAAACCGAGTACCCCACCGAACCCATCCTGGAACGCCTTGATGATAGTGCCGATCGGCATGCCGGACGTCAGCCCGAGGAAAGCGGCGGCGATGATCAGAGCGAGGAACGGGTGCAACTTGAACTTGGTGATCAGGACGATAAGCCCTATCACTGTGACCACTGCGTCTAGCAGCAGGAATGACTCGTGGGACATGCCAAACATGGGGGGTGTCTCCGTTGTTTGTTGTTGTTATGAAAGCGATTATTCAAATGCCGTCAGGACAGCGCTATCTTTTGGAGCAAAATCAACCGGCGAGTTTCAAGCCGTGATCGAGCCACCAACGGTGGGCCTGAGCAGCCAACTCATCGACGCTATGGCTGGACGCATCCAGAGCCAGGGTCAGGGGCTCACCAACGGGCGATTCAAGTGTGGCGAACTGGCTGTCGATCAAGGTTGACGGCATGAAGTGACCCGGCCGATGAGTCACACGATCGGCGGCAACGTCAGGGCTCAGCTCAAGAAAAACGAAGCCCAGGCCCGGCAAGGCACTGCGCAAGCGTTCGCGGTAACTGTGTTTGAGGGCAGAGCACGTCAGCACCGGGCGTTCCCCCTTGGCATCGACACGGCGCAGCTCATCACACAGGCTGTCGAGCCAGCCGGCACGGTCTTCGTCGTTCAGGGGGATACCCGCGCTCATCTTTTCGATATTGGCGGCAGGGTGGAAAGTGTCGCCTTCAATGGCGGTCGCGCCGCTGAGCTGGCACAGGGCCTGGCTAACGCACGTCTTGCCGCAACCGGCAACGCCCATGATGACCAGGGCGGTGATGGGATGATTCATGTAACACCTCAGCGCGCAGACAGCGCTACCTTTGCTACGTGAGACTCAAGTGCAAAAGCAGAAGTTGCCGACGCCTTCTTGTCATTTTTGTGGGTTGCAGCATGTTCGTTCTCGAGGCCAAAAAACGAGGATCAGGCAAACCTCGTTAACGCATTTGCAGCTGCATCGAGACAGCGCTACCTTAGTGCCTTGAATTTTGTTTGGCAAGCCGTCCGATGAATACCCCTAAAAACGATAAAAATACTCGCACCACTGGCCGCCCTACCCTCAACGAAGTCGCACGCCTGGCCGGTGTCAGCCCGATTACAGCGTCCCGCGCGTTGCGCGGCGTCAGCACGGTGGCCACCGAACTGGTGGAAAAAGTGCAGAAGGCCGCCCTCGACCTGAACTACGTGGTCAACCCCGCCGCCCGCGCCCTGGCCTCGGCCCAGAGCCATTCCGTGGTGGTTTTGGTGCCGTCGCTGTCCAACTTGCTGTTCATCGACACGCTGGAAGCCATTCATCAGGTTTTGCGCCCCAAGGGCTTCGAAGTGCTGATCGGCAACTTCCATTACTCCCGCGACGAAGAAGAAAACCTGCTGCGCAATTACATGGCTTATCAGCCTCGCGGCCTGTTACTGACCGGTTTCGACCGCACCGAAAGTTCGCGGCGAATGATCGAGGCCAGCAATATTCCCTGCGTCTACATGATGGAACTGGATAGCGCGGCCGGGCTCAATTGCGTCGGCTTTTCACAAGTCGCCGCCGGCGAAACCGCGGCCGAGCATTTGCTCTCCCGCGGCCGCAAACATCTGGCCTACATTGGCGCACAACTGGATCAGCGCACGCTGTTGCGCGGCGAAGGTTTCCGCCGCGCGCTGCAAAAGGCCGGTTTGTATAGCCCGGACCTCGAAGTGCTGACCCCGCGCCCCTCCTCCGTCGGATTGGGAGGCGAGTTGTTCCTGCAATTGTTGGCCAGTCATCCGCAGGTCGATGCCATCTTCTTCGGCAACGACGACCTGGCTCAGGGCGCCCTGCTGGAAGCTCTGCGCTGCGGGATCAAGATCCCCGAACAAGTGGCGATTCTCGGATTCAACGACTTGCCCATGTCCGAACACATGGTTCCGCGCCTGAGCAGCATCAGCACCCCGCGCGAAGCCATTGGCCGTCGCTCCGCAGAGCTGATGCTGACCTTGCTGGCCGGCAATTCCGTGACCAGGCCGGTGCAGGATATGGGGTTTGAATTGAAGGTGCGCGAGAGCACCTGACGCACGACCATTCCCACGCTCCGCGTGCTAGATTCCGATACCTGGAACAGCAAACGGAGAAGCTCAATGGGACATGCGCTGAAGATTTTGGGTCGGGCCTCATCAATCAACGTCAGAAAAGTCCTGTGGACCTGCGACGAATTGGGCGTGTCGTACGACCGCGAAGACTGGGGCAGCGGTTTCGCATCGACCCAGCGCCCGGAATTTCTCCAGCTCAACCCCAACGCACAGGTGCCGGTGCTCATCGACGAGGCCGGCGTATTGTGGGAGTCCAATACCATTTGCCGGTACCTGGCCGGTAAACACCAGAACACTGACCTGTTACCCGTCGAACCGGCGGCCCGCGCTCGCGTGGAGCAGTGGATGGACTGGCAAGCCACCGAACTCAACCCCTCGTGGGGCTACGCATTTTTTGCGCTGGTCCGGCAGTTGCCGAACTTCCAGGACACGCAGCGAATTGCCGATGGCATTCGCGGCTGGAACGCGAAAATGGGCATCCTCGAACAGCAACTCGCAACGACCGGTGCGTATGTCGCCGGATCGCAGTTCACACTGGCCGATATCCTCATCGGATTGTCGGTCAATCGCTGGCGGATGACCCCGATGGATCGCCCGGACTACCCCGCCGTCGACGCCTATTGCCAGCGACTGGCGCTGCGGCCGGGGTTTATGGAACACGCTTGCAACGGCGTGCCATAACGCCAAATCCGCCCCCTCTGCCCTTCCATAAAAAGAGAACCCCATGAACGGACTCAACGTACTGCTGACTGGCGCCTGCGGCAGAATCGGCAGAACCTTTTTCGAAGCTTCGCAGGACCGCTACACCTTCGTGCTGACGGATCGAATCGAACCCGACTTCAATGTCGATGCACCGCATCGCTTTGTACGCCAGGACCTGTCCGACCTCACCGCCATAAGCGAAGTGCTGAAGGACATCGACGTCATCGTGCATCTGGCTGGCATCCCTCACGCCACCGCCTCTTTCGATGAGTTACTGCCCAACAATATTCTGGCCACCACTTACCTGTTCGAAGCCGCCGTGGCGGCGGGTTGTAAACGGTTGGTGTTCGCCAGCAGCGCGCAGACCATCGAGGGTTATCCGGTGGACCGGCAGATCACACCGGGCATGCAGGTGATGCCGGCCAATCTGTATGGCGTCAGCAAGTGTTATGGCGAAGCCTTGTGTGCGTTCTACGCTGCCAAACACAACCTATCGAGCATCGCCATACGCATCGGCGCTTTCGAGTTTGCGGACCGTCACGAATTGACCAACGCTCGTGACCTGAGCGCATGGCTCAGCCCTCGTGATGCGGTGCAGTTACTGCAACTGTCGGTAGAGGTCAAAGGTGTGCAACACCTGATCGCCCACGGTATTTCCAATAACCGTTTCAAACGCCTGGACCTCAGTGAAACTACCCGGGTGTTGGGTTATAGGCCGTTGGATGATGCGTTTCAGGAGTTCGACATTCCCATCGGGTGATCTGCAAGCATCCCCAACAACGCCCGCACCGCCGCCGAAGGTTCCTTGTCGGGCGCGACTACCAAGGCAAACTCGCGATCGATACGCGGCGTCACCGGCACTATGCGCAATCCTTGGCGATGGGTCGGCAGGGTCATTTCCGGCACAAGCGTAACGCCGATGTTCTCTCGCACCAGGGTGAACGCACTACTCCACTCCCGCACTTCTGCCCGTACATCCAGCAGCTGCAGCCCGGCGTCGGCGGCCAGGCTGCGGGCATTGGTCGAGCAACCGCCCGTGGCGAGTACAAAGGGTTGCTCCGCCAGTTCCGCCAATGAAACGCCCTCTTCATTCGAGCGGCGCGCCAAGGGGTGGCCACCGGGCAGCACCGCCACCCAGGCATCACGCCCCAGACGACCGGCATTACGCACAGGCGCAGGGTTCAACACCACGCCGACATCCACCAGCCCGTCACTGAGCAACGTTTCCACTTCATCGTCGCTGACCTCCAACGCCACTACTTGAATGCCGGGATACAGCCGATTGAATTGGCGCAGCAGTGGCGGCAGAAAAGTCGCCAGCACCAACGGAAAACTGGCCAGGCGAATTGTCCCGCGCTGGATATCCTTAGTGGCGTCGACGGTGCTGCGAATATTCTCGAGGGCGCCGAGCATGGTTCGCGCCTGTTCGATTACAGGCAAACCGATGGCGGTCGGCAAGGTTTGACGGTTTTCCCGGCTGAACAGCTGAACGCCCAGGGTTTCTTCAATCAAGGCCAACGCCTGACTGGCACCGGACTGGGTCATTCCAACCCGCTCGGCGGCCCGGGTGATGTTGCCGGTATCGGCCACCGCCACCACCATTCGCCAATGCATCAGATTCATCATGGCAGTAGCTTTCCTAATGGCAGTTTTCTGAAAGATTAATTTTACCGAGCAGGCCGCGCACTATGACACTGGCGCAAATCCGCAACCAGAGTCCTGCCCATGAAGTTGTATTACGCCCCGCAAGCCTGCTCATTGGCGCCGCACATTGTGCTGCTCGAACTGGATTTGCCGTTCGAGTTGGTCCGCGTCGACAACAGCACCAAACAAACCATCACTGGCGAGGACTTTCTGGCCATTAACCCAAAGGGTTACGTGGCGGCCTTGCAGCTGGATAACGGTGATGTGCTGACCGAAGGCCCGGCGATCCTGCAGTACCTGGCAGATCTGCGACCCGAGGCGAACCTGGCACCGGCGAACGGGACGTTCGAGCGGGTGCGTTTGCAGGAATGGCTGAATTTCGTTTCGACCGAGATTCATGGCGGGCTGGGTTGGCTGTTCAATTCGCAGTTTCCGGATGAGGTGAAGGCGCTCATCAAGGAGAAGCTGTTCAAGCGCTTCGCCGTGTTGAGCAAAACGCTGGAGCGCCAGGATTACTTGATGGCCGGTGGATTCGGCATCGCTGATGCGTATCTGTTTACGGTGTTGCGCTGGACTCAGGGGTTTGACATCGATCTGAATCAGTGGCCTGCGTTGGCGCGGTTTCAGGCGAGGGTTGATGTGCGGCCAGCCGTGAAAGCCGCGTCGGCTGCGCAATGGGCGTGAGGGGTTAAATCATCCGCGAGTAACTCGCTTTGCAGATTTCCGGGGTATTGCGTCAAACCTGCAGCAGGAGCCCGAGAACCCGGGCTCCTTTGACGCGGGATCAGTGGCCGAACACGCCCACCTTCTTGGCCTTCTTGTCCGCACGTTTTTCATCGGCGGTTTTCGCCGGTTTCTTCTTTGCCGCTTTCTTTGAATCCATGCCTTTGGCCATGACACATACTCCACTCATACGGGACGTGAGATCAGGTATACACCTATCGCGGTGCCCGCGTTCTTTTATAATCACCCGCTTTGCGCACAGACAGTCCAGGCCCATGCCCAACACCCGGTACACCTTGCTCGACGAGCCGTTATGGCCGTTGATGAACAAGTTTTATCGCGCCCACCAATCGTCGATGAAAGCAGTCCGCGACGCTCGGCTGTGGGTCGCGAAACGCGATGAGATCATTGCGGCGCTCTGCTTGCGACCCGTGGCCGGTGGGCATTGGCTGACCGGGCTGTTCGTCGACCCGCGCTGTCGCGAGCAAGGGATCGCCGCGACGTTGATCGCCCACGCCATCAAGCACCTCGAAGAACCCGTCTGGTTGTTCTGCCATCCGGATCTGCGTGGCTTTTATGAGCGTCGCGGTTTTACCTTCGACCCGCCGCTGCCCTATGCCATGGCTGAACGGTTGAGTCGTTATGCGCGCAGCAAACCGATGATTGCGATGGGTTTGGAACCAGGTTAGAAGATCAAAAGATCGCAGCCTTCGGCAGCTCCTACAGGGTTTTGTGTACACCCGTAGGAGCTGCCGAAGGCTGCGATCTTTTAGCGATTTAATCGTCCGCTGCAGGATCGAGATCCGGGAACATCACTTCGGTAAACCCGAATTTGCTGAAATCACTGATGCGCGACGGGTACAGCCGGCCGATCAAGTGATCGCATTCATGCTGCACCACCCGCGCATGAAATCCCGAGGCAACGCGCACGATCGGCTCGCCCTTGGGATCGAAGCCTTCATAACGAATCTGCTGATAACGATTTACCGCACCGCGCAAGCCCGGCACCGACAGGCAGCCTTCGAACCCCTCTTCAAGGATCGGGCTCAATGGCGTGATCAGTGGATTGATCAGAATCGTCTGCGGCACCGCTTCGGCGTCCGGATAGCGTTCGCTGTGTTCGAAACCAAAGATCACCAGTTGCAGGTCGACACCGATCTGCGGCGCGGCCAGGCCAACCCCGCCGACGCTTTCCATGGTCTGGAACATGTCATCGATCAACTGCCACAACTCAGGGCTGTCGAACATGTCTGTCGGCACCGGTGGAGCAATGCGCAGCAGGCGTTCATCGCCCATTTTCAAAATTTCACGGATCATTTCAGGGCTTCGTCAGTGGTCGGCTTGATTGAGTGGTCACGTCCCAATCCCGAAACGTGGTGTTTGGGTTCTTCGGGCACCTTGTCGCCAGGTTTCTTGCCTTCGGATGACATATGTTCGATGACTGCGTTCATTTCCGCGCCGAGCAACAGCACCGCTGAGGAAATATAGAAGTACAACAGCAACACGATGATCGCGCCGATACTGCCATACATGGCATTGTAGTTGGCGAACGTTTTGACGTAGAAACCGAAGCCCAGCGAAGCGATGATCCAGACCACCACAGACAACACCGCGCCCGGGGTAATGAAGCGAAACTCTTGTTTGACGTCGGGCATGACGTAGTAAATCAGCGCCACCGCCATCATCAACAGAACCACGATCACCGGCCAGCGGACGATGGTCCAGACGGTCACGATAAAATCTTCGAGGCCTACCTGCGCGGCAATCCAGCCCATCACCTGTGGCCCGAGCACCATCAGCGCGGCGGCGATCAGCAACATGCCGGCGATGCCGATGGTGTAGAAAATCGACAGCGGGAAACGTTTCCAGGCCGGGCGGCCTTCGACCACGTCATATGCGGCATTCATCGCGCTCATCATCAACCGAACACCGGCGGACGCGGTCCACAGGGCGATGACGATACCGACCGAGAGCAATCCCCCCTTGGACTGCTGAAGCTGGTCGATCACCGGGTTCACTTGCTCCAGCGCCTGGGGCGGCAGAACCAGCTCCGATTGCAGGCGCAGCCAGGAAAAGAAGTCCGGCAAGTGCAGAAAACCGATCAGGGCGATCAGAAACAGAATGAAAGGAAACAGCGAGAACAGCATTTGATAGGCCAGCGCCGAGGCATAAGTCGACATTTCATCGGCGATGAACTCGGTGACCGTGCGCACCATGACCCGATGCAAGGGCAAACCTTTCATGGTTGGAAAAAACATTAGCGTCTCCTTTCGCCGCAAAAAGGTTGAAGTCGTGGCGACTCAGGGGCCGTTTTCTACAACAAAGTAGCCTACTTGGCGACTTTGAAACAATCTCAGGGTATATCGCGTCTATCCAATACAAAAACGGCCATCCGTGGGATGGCCGCTTTCTTGCACTTCCTCAAAGGCCGAATCAAGCCTTGTCGACGCCTTTTTTAATGGCATCCTTGGCTTTGCCGACCTTTTGCTGGGCTTCGCCCTTCTTCTCCTGCGCCACGCCTTCAGTGCGCAGCCTTTCATTACCGGTGGCCTTGCCGACGCCTTGCTTGACGTTGCCGGCCGCTTCGTTTGCCATGCCTTTAACTTTATCGCCCGTGCTGCCCATGGTATTTCTCCGGTGAACATTTCAATGGGGAAAGTGGTTACACAAGGATTGACCGGAGGGCTTTGCGCGGAGTTTCATTTTTTTATTAACCGGACATTTCGCAGGTTAGGCTTTATGTTTGCAGCCTTTGCCCCGAGAATGCGCAACGTATTCAGGCCATGGCGCTGAAGATCCAATCCCGTAGGAAGGTTATGAAACTCGATAAAAAGCAGGCCATTGCCCGCAGAAACCAGGAACTCGGCGGTGCTGTGCTTGGCGTCAACAACTGCCATTTCGCCGAACTGAACCGCAACCGCAATATCTTCTGGTTCGATATTCCGGTCGCGCGCCTTGCCGTTGGTCAGTACGAATGGATTCACTTGCTGATGCATACCCCGGATACCGACGAACTGCTGCACCTTAAAGTGCCAACGGTGTTCCTGCGCGAGAAACTCGAAGGCCTGGTGGTGCGCAACCAAGGCAAGCGCAAGGCAGCCCTGAGCCTGGAACTGAGCGCCGACAAGGATTCCTACCTGCAGGACATGCGCCCGGCCGGCACCAACGTCAATTTCGCGCAGTTCCGCCAGTAATCCCTGTGGCGAGGGGGCTTGCCCCCGTTGGGCTGCGAAGCGGCCCCAAAACCTGCAACAGTGCTCCATCCGGCATAGCGCGTTTGCCGGATTTACGACTGCTTCGCAATCGAACGGGGGCAAGCCCCCTCGCCACAAAAGCGTTCTTGATACCGCTTCAAACAAAAAGCCCCGCATCTGCGGGGCTTTTTGTTGGTTAGGCGCTCACTTTCTTCATGCCGAGCTTCTTCAGCTCTTCATCGCGCAATTCGCGGCGCAGGATCTTGCCGACGTTGGTGGTCGGCAGCGCATCGCGGAACTCCACGGCTTTCGGCACTTTGTAGCCGGTGACGTTGGCGCGCATGTGCTCCATCACCTGATCCTTGGTCAGGGTCACACCCGGTTTGGCGACGATAAAGATCTTGATCGCCTCGCCCGACTTCTCGTCCGGCACACCAATGGCTGCGCATTGCAGCACGCCCGGCAGAGTCGCCAGCACATCTTCAAGCTCATTGGGATACACATTGAAACCGGAGACCAGGATCATGTCTTTCTTGCGATCGACAATGCGCATGTAACCGTCGGGCTGGATCAGCGCGATGTCACCGGTCTTCAACCAGCCTTCGCTGTCGAGTATTTCATCGGTGGCGTCCTGACGCTGCCAGTAGCCCTTCATGACTTGCGGACCTTTCACACACAGTTCACCGATGGCGCCCAGCGGCTGCTCAACACCGGCATCGTCGATGATTTTGCACAGCGTCGAGGGCACCGGAATACCGATGGTGCCGATCTGGATGTTCTGGCTCGGGTTCACCGTGGCCACCGGGCTGGTTTCGGTCATGCCGTAACCTTCGCAGATCGGGCAACCGGTAACGGCTTTCCAGCGTTCGGCCGCGGCCAGTTGCAAGGCCATGCCGCCGGACAGAGTGATTTTCAGGCTGGAGAAATCCAGCTTGCGGAACGCTTCGTTGTTGCACAGCGCGACGAACAGCGTGTTCAGGCCGACGAAACCGCTGAACTTCCACTTCGACAGTTCCTTGACCATCGCCGTCAGGTCCCGCGGGTTGCTGATCAGGATGTTGTGGTTGCCGATCAGCATCATTGCCATGCAATGAAAGGTGAACGCATAGATGTGGTACAGCGGCAGCGGAGTGATCAGGATCTCGCAACCTTCATTGAGGTTGGAACCCATCAGCGCTTTGCACTGCAGCATGTTTGCCACCAGATTGCGGTGGGTCAGCATCGCGCCCTTGGCCACGCCCGTGGTGCCGCCGGTGTATTGCAGCACGGCAACGTCGCCGCTGGCCGGGTTGGCTTCAGCCACTGGCTGGCCGTGGCCCTTGCTCAGCACATCATTGAATTTGATGGCCTTGGGCAAGTGATACGCCGGGACCATCTTCTTCACGTACTTGATGACGCTGTTGACCAGCAAGCGCTTGAGTGGCGGCAGCAGGTCGGCCACTTCAGTGACGATCACATGCTTGACGCCGGTTTTCGGCACGACGGTCTCGGCCAGATGCGCCATGTTGGCCAGGCAGACCAGGGCTTTGGCACCGGAATCGTTGAATTGGTGTTCCATTTCCCGCGCGGTGTACAACGGGTTGGTATTGACCACGATCAGCCCGGCGCGGATGGCGCCGAAAACGGCGATCGGGTACTGCAGCAGATTGGGCAGTTGCACGGCGATTCGATCGCCCGGTTGCAAATCGGTATGCTGTTGCAGGTAAGCGGCAAAGGCACCGGACAATTCATACAGCTCACCGTAGGTGATTGTCTTGCCCAGGTTGCTGAATGCCGGTTTTTCAGCGAAGCGTTGGCAGGACTGCTTTAACACTGCCTGAATATTCGGATACTCGTCTGGATTGATCTCGGCAGCAATTCCAGCTGGGTACTTATCCTTCCAAAAGTCTTCGATCATGGAAGCCCACTCCTCAGCAACGCGAATTCAAATACCGCATTTGATGCGATTATTATTGGTGTTTGATTATTGGTGAGTCTGGCTTTTAACAAGGCCGAGAAGTCACAAAGCGCGCCGAGAGTAGCAGCTTTGCCAAAGGCCGACTAGAGCCAAAAACGGCCTCTACAGTCACATTTTTGACTCTTGACTAATCAATAGTCACTTTTAGAGCAAAAATTCTATAGATCCTTGGAAGCCTTTGAAATCGGGGCTTCAACCTCTTGAAAGCTTCGCGGGCAAGCCTCGCTCCTACAGGGTTTGCGTCGTTCACCGCTATGTGACGACACTGAACCTGTAGGAGCGAGGCTTGCCCGCGAATGTGCGAAGCGCGGCCATTCAACGATCAGGCGATCTCCCGCAATTCCCGCCGCAGAATCTTGCCCACCGGCGTCATTGGCAACGACTCTCGCAAGACGATGTGCTTGGGAACTTTGTACGCCGTGAAATTTTCCTTGCAGTAGGCCTTCAGCTCTTCAAGGCTGATACCTGATTCACGGGCCACCACAAACAATTTGACTGCCTCCCCCGAACGCTCGTCCGGCACGCCGATCACCGCGCAATTGGCGACTTTCGGGTGAGCCATCACCACGTCTTCGATTTCGTTCGGGTACACGTTGAAACCCGAGACGATAATCATGTCTTTCTTGCGATCGACGATGCGAACGAAACCGTCCGGATCGATTACCGCAATGTCACCGGACTTGAACCAGCCTTCAGCGTCCAGCACTTCGGCGGTGGCTTCGGGTTTCTGCCAGTAACCCTTCATGATCTGCGGGCCTTTGATGCACAGTTCGCCGCGCTCGCCCAGCGGCTGCTCGACGCCTTCATCGTTGATCACTTTCAAAGTCGTGCCCGGTACCGGCAGGCCAACCGTGCCGATGCGCGACTTGTCGCCGTAGGGATTGGTGCAGGCCACCGGCGAGGTTTCAGTCAGGCCGTAACCTTCAGTGATGCGGCAACCGGTGAGCTGTTCCCAACGTTCGGCCGTGGCCTTGACCAGCGCGGTACCACCGGAGTTGGTGAGTTTGAGGCTGGAGAAATCCAGAGTCTTGAAGTCGGGATGGTCCATCAGCGCCACGAACAGTGTGTTGAGCCCCAGCAGCGCCGAAAACCGCCAGTTCTTCAATTCCTTGATGAAGTTACCGATGTCCCGTGGATTGGTGATCAGCACGTTGTGGTTGCCGGTCACCATCATGCACATGCAATTCGCCGTGAACGCATAGATGTGGTACAGCGGCAGCGGCGCGATCATCACTTCCTGGCCTTCGCGCAGCAGCGGCTGACCGTCAGCGCCGAATTGCCCAAGACAGGCGCGCGCCTGTTGCATGTTCGCCACCAGATTACCGTGGGTCAGCATCGCCCCCTTGGCCAGGCCAGTGGTGCCGCCGGTGTATTGCAGCACGGCGATGTCGTCGAGGCCGACCTTCAGCGGTTTGATGGCCAGGCCCCGACCCAGACGCAGCGCGCTCTTGAAGGAAATGGCCTGCGGCAATGAATAGGCCGGCACCATCTTTTTGACTTTGCTCACCAGGGTATTGACCAGCCAGCCCTTGGCGGTGGGCATCAGGTCGCCCATCTTCGCTTCGATCAAATACTGGATGTCAGTGTCAGGCAGCACTTGCTGGACCTTCTCTCCGAACACGTTCAGGTAGACCAGCGCCCGGGCACCGGAGTCCTTGAACTGATGACGCATCTCCCGCGCGGTGTACAACGGGTTGGTATTGACCACGATCAACCCGGCGCGCAAGGCACCGAACACGGCAATCGGGTAATGCAGGATGTTGGGCATCTGCACCGCGATGCGATCGCCCGGCGCCAGGTCGGTGTGGGCTTGCAGATAACCGGCGAACGCGGCGCTGTAGCGTTCCAGTTCGGCGTAGGTCAGGGTCACGCCCATGTTGCTGAACGCCGGGCGGTCGGCAAATTTCTTGCAGGAACGCTCGAACACCTCGATCACCGACTTATAGGCCCCAAGGTCAATATCCAGGGGCACGCCGGCCGGGCGCTTGTCATTCCAGAAATCAGGTTGCATTGTTCTTGTCCTCTTTACCTGAGCCTACCGGGGCCGCTTTCTGTGCTTTCTCAAAAACAGAAAGCGAAAAACGGTGCTTTCCGGACACTAGCAGCTATAACGAATCAGGCAAATATGCGCACGGTCGTCATTGATCGCGTGAATCTTGCTGCCCCGCCGTGGCCTGATCAGACGGTAGGCGACGGGATCCGCTATACAATGCATCGAGGCTGTTTTCACCCGGCAGCTTCATGCAGCCCAACGCAAAGGAATCGCCATGATCCACGACACTTTCTGGCTGACCGCGAGTGACCGCAGCCGCCTCTTCGTCAATCAGTGGCTGCCGGCCGCGCCGCTCAAGGCGGTGATCCTGCTGGCCCACGGCATGGCAGAACACAGCGCTCGCTACGCCCGTCTGGCGCAAGCCTGCTGTGATCGGGATTACGGTGTGTATGCGCCAGACCTGCGTGGACATGGCAAAACTGCCGAAAACGGCACCTTGGGCCATTTCGCCGATGATGATGGCTGGTGCAAAGTGGTCGGTGACCTGGCCAGCCTTAACCAACATATCGGCCAACAGCATCCCGGCGTGCCGATCGTGTTGCTCGGCCACAGCATGGGCAGCTACATCGCCCAGGCTTATTTGCTGCATCACAGCGCCAGCCTGCACGGGGCAATTCTCAGTGGTTCGAACTTCCAGCCGGTGATGCTCTATCGCGCAGCGCGACAGATAGCTCGCCTCGAGCGCCTGCGCCAAGGGCCCAAAGGGCGCAGTGCGCTGATCGAATGGCTGTCGTTCGGCTCATTCAACAAGAAATTCAAACCGGTGCGCACGCCATTCGACTGGCTAAGCCGCGACCCGGCTGAAGTCGACAAATACGCCAATGACCCGCTCTGCGGCTTTCGCTGCACCAATCAACTGTGGATCGATTTGCTTGGCGGCTTGCAGCAAATCAGCAAAGCGTCCAATCTCGCCCAGATCGATCCGGGCCTGCCACTGCTGGTGATCGGTGGCGAATGTGATCCGGTGAGCGAAGGCAAACGTCTGAAAGATCTGGCCCACGCCCTGCGCGATGCTGGCTGCCAGAACCTGCAGCTGACTGTTTACCCGCAGGCCCGGCATGAATTGTTCAATGAAATCAATCGCGATCAAGTGACTGCCGATGTGCTGAACTGGATCGCCCAGGCCTTGAGCGCTCACCGGCCACCCAGGACCGAATAGTTTTTTTGTGGATTTTTTAATTCGTCACAGGAATCGAGACAGATGACCCAGGTTACCAATACGCCTTACGAAGCCCTCGAAGTTGGCCAGACCGCCAGCTACAGCAAGACCGTCGAAGAGCGCGACATTCAGTTGTTCGCCGCGATGTCCGGCGACCACAACCCGGTGCATCTGGACGCTGAGTTCGCTGCCGCCAGCATGTTCAAGGAGCGTATCGCCCACGGCATGTTCAGCGGCGCGTTGATCAGCGCGGCGGTGGCTTGCGAGTTGCCTGGGCCGGGGACGATTTATATCGGTCAGACGATGAGCTTTCAGAAGCCGGTAAAAATTGGCGACACGCTGACTGTGCGCCTGGAAATTCTCGAGAAACTGCCGAAGTTTCGTGTACGTATTGCCACTCGGGTGTTCAACCAGCGCGATGAGTTGGTCGTGGATGGCGAGGCGGAAATTCTGGCGCCGCGCAAGCAACAGACCGTGACCTTGCCGACGTTGCCGGCGATCAGCATCGGCTGATTTGCAAGCCCCAAATGATCGCAGCCTTCGTCAGCTCCTACGCCGATCTCTGTAGGAGCTGCCGAAGGCTGCGATCTTTTGATCCTACCGCCCCTCCTGCACCTGCACACTCGCCGTCATCCCCGCGCTCAAACGGATCCCTTCAGGCAATGTGTCAAGCTTGATCCGCACCGGAATCCGTTGCGCCAGGCGCACCCAGTTAAATGTCGGTTCCACCTCGGCCAGCAACTGCCCATCGGGCGTGGTATTGCGGTCGGTAATCCCGCGACTGATGCTTTCGACGTGCCCCTGCAAGGGTTCCCCGGCGCTCATGAGCCAGACCTTGACCGGATCGCCGACGCGAATTCGCGGCAGTTTGGTTTCTTCGAAATACGCCTGCACATAAAAGGTCGAATCGTCGATCAACGCCATCACTGGTTGCCCGGCATTCACGTAATTACCCTGGGCCAGACGCAGGTTGGTGACATGACCGCTGCGCGGCGCATGCACCTCGCTGCGGGTCAGGTTGAGTTGCGCGACTTTGGCTTCAGCCTGAGCTTCGCGCAGTTCGGCCCGGGCGATGCCGGCATTGATTTGCGCGTTCTCCCGCAGTTCGGCGCTGATCGCCTGCGGCCCCAGACTGGCACGACGGCTGGCTTCGTGTTCACGCAAACCGAGTTGCTGCTGACGGGTCTGCACCACCGCTTGCGCCTTCTCCAGCGCGGCTTCGAAACGATCGCGGTCGATGCTCAGCAACACATCGCCAGCCTTGACCTGCTGGTTATCGAAAGCCTTGAGCTCCCGCACCCAGCCAGACACGTCGGGGGCGATGACTACGACGTCGGCGCGGATCCGCGCGTCGCGCGTCCAGGGCGTCAACATGTAGTACTGCCACAGATGGAAACCGGCAAAAATGGCCAGGGCCGTCAGGCTCAGGGTGATCGCGACACGTACGGATGTACGCATATTCAACTCCTTTATAAAGGCCCGAGGACGACGGTGATCAAGGTCAATACACAGACGTACAGGGCGCAATCAAACAATGCTTCGTGCCAGATCCAGCGACCGACCGGGGTCAGGCGCAATACCATGCGCAACGCTCCGGTCACCAGCAACGCCAGCAACACATCAATCAGAAACGGACTGAGCAGCACGCCGCCCACCGACCACTCACGCAAGCCCATGGCTTAGCTCCTGTTGGTGACACCAGGCACGCCAGCTGCTTTGCAATTGCAGCACTGCGCCCTGGGCGAGTTTCACCGCGTCGCTGGGCGGCAACGCGTACAAGGTTTTCAGTAACGCTTCGCTGGGTTGCGCCAGCGCCTCGGCGCGACTGCCGGCCGGGCCTTGCCCGAGGACTTTTTCCAGTTGCTCGAGATAACGCCGCTGTGGCGCATCGACCGGCACCTGGGCGGCCGCCAGGCTCAAGCGCAAATGCAGCAATTCATCGCCGATGTCCAGGCCGAGCAAGCCGTCATCCCAGCGGCTGCGCGCCGGCTCCGGCAACTCGGGATAATGCCGCGCCAGTTGTAGCAAACGGTCGGCCATGCGCCCGCCGAACCAGCTTTCGGCACCGCGCAGATTGCGTCGGGTGAGGCGCACCAGATCGGCGAGGGTCGCCTGCAGCAAGCGTCGGCTATGCCATGTCGGGTTACGCAGGATCAGCAAGCGAAACGCCAATACGGCAGCGCCGACACCGATCAGCATGGCCTGCGCGCTATTGAAGAAATTCGCGACATCGAACGTCATCCTGTTCAACGGCGAAACCAGCACAATAAAGTGCAGACAGAAGGACGTGGCCGTGGCGCCGATCTGCGGATTGGCCATGCCCAGCGCGCCGAGAAACAGCGGCACGCCCATGCCCATGCACAGCAGCGCAAACCCGCTCCATTGCGGCAGTAGAATCTGCCCGACGATAAACGCCGATGGAATCGCCAGCAGAATGCCACGCAGAAAGCTCATGCCGATTTGCGCCCCATTTTCGCGGCTGGCAAACAGACTGCATACCACACACGTCAGCACCAGAGCGCCCGACGCCGCTGGCCATGCCGTCGCCAGCCAGAAACCCGCCACCACCAGAAACGCCAGCGCACTGCGCGCGCCAAAGACCAGTGCCAATGACAGGTCGCGATGCGGCGTCAGGGTTCTCGGCGGGTCGACCGTTTCACGCCCCTCTTGCACCGCTTTCAATGCGGAACAGGCTGCCATGGCGGTATCGAGCAACAAAGTGAAACGGGCCAGACAGTAACTTTGCGCAGCACTGATGCCCGCATCGTGAGAGGCGTCGAGCAATCTGGGACGCAAGGCCTGTAACTGGGCGGTATCACAAGCCCCAATTGCTTCTTGGACCTCGGTCATCCATGGCATCAGCTGCTCGGCTTCGAGCAGTTCCAATTGATTCCATTGGCGGCGTACCGAACGGGCGATGCGCAACAGCATCAACAGCTTCTGACTCAAACCGCTGATGGCCCGCGCTCGTTGCCGACCGAGGCTGCCTTCGAACCAGGCATGCTCGCGCTGGGCATCGACCGCGACGATTTTCCCAAGGATTTCCAGCAAGCCTTTACGCGCCAGAGCGTCGCCGGCCAACGTCGCGCGCGCGGCATTCATGCCGCTATGCCAGGCTGCCCGGGCTTGGCCGGCCAGTTGCCGTTCGACCCGCAATGGCCAGAGCAACGCACTGGCAGCGGTGGCGCAGAGAATGCCCAGGCAGATTTCCGTGCAGCGAGCCACGGCTTGATCGAACACAGTCAGCGGATGGGTAATGGCGGGCAATGCGATGATCGCCACCGTGTAACCGGCCAACACGAAGGAATAGGACCAGGCACTGCGCAGCAAGGTTGAACTCGCGGTACACAGCCCGAGCCACAACGCCAACGCCAGCAAAAACAGCCAGGGCGTCTGGGCGAACAGCCCCATGAACACCACCGACATGATTGTCCCGACCAGCGTACCCAACAGCCGCGCCAAACCCTTTTGCACCACCATTCCAGACAAGGGTTGGGCGACGATAAATGCCGTCATCACCGCCCATGACGGTTGCTCCAGCCCCCAGCGCAATGCCAGCCACAGGGCCAGGCCGCCGCCGATCAAAGTCTTGATCGCGAATTGCAAGGCGCGGCGGTCAGGCGCGAACAAGGCCTGCAAAGTGATAGGCACGTAGGACACTCTTGAAAGGACGGTTTAACGATAGCCGGGTTAGACGGGATAATTTGAATGACAAATTATTAGCTAGCTATCTATATCCCGTCCAGTGTTAAATCCCGAACATAAAAAAACGCCAGACTGGCTGGCGTTTTTGACAGGTAACGAACGCTTATGAACGTGCGCGAGCCTGGTTACGCAGGGCTTTCACCTGGTCATGGTTGCGTTGCACGCCATGGTACTGACGCTCGACCATGTCACGAATACTTACCAGGTTGTGTTTGTTGATTTTTTCCAGTGCGTCCTTGTACACATTCAGCGCATGGTCTTCACCGCGTTCGGCTTCGTTCAGTACCGCCTCTTCGTCCTTGCCGGTGAACATCGCCTTGACGTCGACCCAGCGACGGTGAAGGTCGCCACTGACACTGGTGGAGGTTTCCGGATCACCGCCCAGGGAACGCACAGCGGCCTGCAACTCGGCAGCCGCTGCAGCGCAATCGGTGGAGCGCTGAACGAACAGGTTTTTGAGTTCTGGATGCTTGATGTCTTCAGCGCAAGTCTTGAACCCTTCCTGACCGTCTTTACAGGTTTCAATCAGGTCGTTGAGTACAGAGATCGCTTCTTTATTAATGTCGGTCATTTTTCAATTCCTTGCGGTTGATGAAAGATGCAATAAGGAGTTGCAGCCTGCATGCCAGCTTTGAATTGATGACTTTTTACTTACATTTCAATTAGTTATGTTTTAACGAGGAATCTGTATCCGCTTTTTTTGCATGATCTGTCATTTGGCCTGCATGCAGAATGCCTGTATTTTCCAGACTGCCTTGAATCAAGACGACTGATGATGAATCCCGAAAAGCTCGAACTGCTGATTACCCGCGAAATGCCCTTTGGCAAATACAAGGGCCGCATCATCGCTGACCTGCCCGGCCAGTACCTGAACTGGTTCGCTCGCGAAGGTTTCCCCCACGGTGAACTGGGCGGTTTGCTGGCTTTGATGCAGGAAATCGACCACAACGGCTTGTCGGAACTGCTTGAGCCACTGCGCGCCAAACACGGCAAACCCGCGCCTCGCCACTGACCCGCCCTACCCTCACCGAGTTGCTCATGCCCGACAATACCCGCCGTACCCGCGATGAAGCTTTTTGGCAGACCTTTGCCGACCGCTATGCGGTTGAACCCGGCCCCCTGAACCTGGAAAACGGTTATTTCGGCCGTATGTCGCGCACCGTGGTCGAGGAATATCAGCGCAACATCGAACTCATCAACCGCGGCAACTCGGTGCATGTGCGCCAGCGCTTCGAGCAGGGCGAAAGCGTCAAGATTCGTGCGCAGCTGGCCGAGCTGATCGGAGCCCCCGCCGAAGCCGTTGCCTTCACCCGTAACGCTTCGGATGGCCTGCAATCGCTGATTCGCAACTATAATCGCCTGGCACCGGGCGATCAGGTGCTGATAAGCGATCTGGAGTACGACACGGTCAAGGGCGCGATGCGTTGGCTGGCCCGGTATCGAGGCGTGGAAGTGATCGAGATCGAACACTGCCACCCCGCCAGTTTCGACAGTTTACTCAGCACTTACCGCGAAGCTTTCGTGCGTTATCCGCGATTGAAGCTGATGGCGCTGACCCACGTCACCCATCGCACCGGACTGGTCATGCCGGTGCAGGCGATTGCCGCTGCCGCCAGGGAATACGGGATCGATGTGATCCTCGACGGCGCCCATGCCCTTGGTCAGATCGAGTTCGATCTCGAGAAACTGGGCATCGCTTTTGCTGGTTATAACCTGCACAAATGGATCGGCGCGCCACTGACGCTGGGCTTCATTTACATCGCCCCCGAGCGCCTGGCCGATATCGACCCGGACATGGGCGAGATGCATTTCCCGGTCACCGACATTCGCGCCCGCACGCCCTACAGCACGCCCAATATTCCGGCCCTGCTGACCCTGCCGCTGGTGTTCGAAGAACATCACGCCATGGGCGGTTCCGTCGCCAAGGGCATGCGCCTCAATTACCTGCGTAACCGGTGGGTCGATGCCGTGCGGGGGTTACCGGAAATTGAAGTCATGACCCCGGATGACCCGCGCCTGTATTGCGCCATCACCTCGATGCGCTTTACCCGGCATGCCGATCAGCAGGTGCTGGTCGAGCGCCTGCTCAATGACTACAACCTGTTTACCGTGATGCGCAGCGGTGCGGCGTGTGGCCCGTGCATCCGCATTACGCCGGGCCTCACCACCACTGCAGCCGACATGGATCGGCTGGCACGGGCGCTGACTGAGTTGCGCTGAGGTCACACTGTGTATTTGTCGAAGTCTTCGGGTTTTATTTGCGATGACACCGCAAACGTGTCGACACCGATGGTCATGTGCCCGAAAAAGCCGTCCTCGTTCGAGTCTCGACCGATGGCATGGACAGTCAGGGTCGAGGCTTCACCTCCCATGCCCTGAAAGAACTCATCCTGCTCGTTTTTCAGCGCGCAGATGCCACGCCCACGGTACTCGCGGGCATTGAGTACCGTGCGCGAGGCCACCTCGGGAAAATACAGCTGGCCGACCCAGGCGACATGCCGCTCTTGCAGGTAGTTGTTGCCGGCGGTGATTCGTACCGCCACATGAATATGCAGGGCACGGCCAGCATAAAAACCGGGATAGATGGTGGTAAAACGCACCACGCCCTGCTGATCGGTAAATTGCCCGCCGCGCAGGTAGGTATCGTCATCGGTGCGCGGGATCGAACCGATGCTACCGACGTCGACTTCCTTGTCCGGGTCGATCTTGCTCCACCCCGAATACGCCCCGCGCGCATTGCAATGCCAGATATCGACCAGTGCCCCGGTAACCGGTTGACCGGTCATCGCATCGACGATCGTCAGCCGCAGCACCAAGGGGATGCCGTCCATGCCTTCGCTGATGTTGCGTCTGATCAGTTTCGGGTTTCGAAAATAGGGGCCGGCGATCTGCTCGGGTGACAGTTGGCAGACCGGGGGTGGGGATGAAATTGCAATGTTGTCTTCCATGACGCTCTCTCTTCCATAAGATGAACGCAGGTTAACGCCAGACGAGCGACGAGATGCGGTAACTATGTATCGCATGATGTCCTGTAGCAGCTGCCGAGCCTGCGAGGCTGCGTTCGGCTGCGTAGCAGTCGTCAAACCAGAGC
Organism: Pseudomonas sp. Tn43; assembly: GCF_014192635.1. Lineage (NCBI taxonomy): Bacteria > Pseudomonadati > Pseudomonadota > Gammaproteobacteria > Pseudomonadales > Pseudomonadaceae > Pseudomonas > Pseudomonas sp. Tn43. Next base: position 206,717 of record NZ_JACHYG010000007.1, on the reverse strand, counting down.
TTGCGGTGCATCAGACAAACCGCGTCAGCCGGACTCACGACTGCTACGCAGCCGAACGCAGCCTCGCAGGCTCGGCAGCTGCTACAAAGATCGTTTCGATTAGTCACAGAAGTTTTCAGCAGGCAAAAAAAAACGGTGCACTGACCAAGCACACCGTAAAGCCGTAGAACACACAACGAAGTGTTTGGTAAAAATCCGGTAAATCAGTCCAGCAGCGCCAACGCCTCGGCGGTGCATTCCTGGATGCGGGCCCAGTCGCCGTTCTTGATCCACTCAGGGTCAAGCATCCAGCTACCGCCCACGCACATCACGTTTTTCAACGCCATGTAGCTCTTGATGTTGGCCGGGCTGACGCCGCCGGTCGGGCAGAATTTCACTTCGCCGAACGGACCGCCCAGGGCCTTGATGGCCGCAACGCCGCCGCTGACTTCCGCCGGGAACAGCTTGAAGCGGCGATAACCCAGGCTATAGCCTTCCATGATGCCGGAGGCATTGCTGATGCCCGGCAACAAGGGGATCGGGCTGCCGACACTGGCTTCAAGCAGGTCACGGGTAATGCCCGGCGTGACGATGAATTGCGAACCCGCCGCTTCGGCCGCGGCCAGCATGCTGCGATCCAGCACGGTGCCGGCACCGGTCACCAGTTCCGGACGCTGCTCGCGCAGGATCTGGATCGCCTTGAGACCGAACTGCGAACGCAGGGTCACTTCCAGCGCCGTCAGGCCACCGGCCGCCAGGGCGTCAGCCAACGGCAGCACGTCCTGTTCACGGGCGATAGTGATCACCGGCAGAATCCGCGCCTTGGCGCAGAGGCTGTCGATCAGGGCAACTTTGTCCGCCATGGAAACGGTCGGGGATGTGTTTGTCATAGCGGCTGATCCTTGGTTCATGGGCACCAGTAAATCTCTAACGTAGGTTGCAGAAACGCCCGAATCGGCATGGCGGCGACATCGTCACCGGCCAGTGCGGCGTTCAGGGTAGTCAGCTTGGACTGACCGGAAATCGATAGAACGGTGTGCTTGGCCGAAGCGAGCAACGCACGACTCATGGTCAGGCGTTGACGGGGCACGGTCGGCGCCAGCATTGGCCAGCAGCGACGGGTGCCCTCGGCTTTCAAGGCTTCGGCCAGGTTCGGGCTATTGGGGAACAGCGACGCGGTATGACCGTCGTCACCCATGCCCAGCACCAGCACGTCGATCGGCGGCAATTCGGCGAGCAAGCGATCAGCCTGCTCGGCGGCCTGTTCCAGGTTGGCGGTGGCACTGTAGAGACTCAGGAATTGGGCCTTGGCCGCCGGGCCTTGTAACAGATAACGCTTGAGCAGACCGGCATTGCTGTCGGCATGTTCTATCGGCACCCAGCGCTCGTCAGCCAGGCTGACCACCACTTTCGACCAGTCCAGCGCCTGCTTGGCCAAGTGCTGAAAAAACGCCACCGGGCTGCGTCCGCCAGACACCACCAGCGTCGCGGCGCCTTGTGCGGCAATCGCGTCGCTCAGTTGCCTGGCCACCGCCAATGCCAGGCCTTCGGCCAGCAGCACCGGGCTTTTGAACTCATGAGCGCTGACGCCCTGAGGCAGTTTCAATTCAGATATCGCCATACCACGACCTCCCGTCCCGCGTAATCAGTGCAATGGAGCTCATCGGCCCCCACGACCCGGCCGCGTACGGCTTGGGCGCATCGCCGGATTTTTTCCACCCGGCGATCAACTGGTCACACCACTTCCACGCGGCTTCGATTTCATCTTTACGGACAAACAAATTCTGATTGCCGCGCATCACTTCCAGTAACAACCGTTCGTAGGCGTCGGGAATCCGCGCGCTGCGCCAGGTGTCGGAAAAATTCAGCTGCAACGGACCGCTGCGCAGCTGCATGCCCTTGTCCAGGCCTTGTTCTTTGGTCATCACGCGCAAGGAAATGCCTTCGTCCGGTTGCAGGCGGATGATCAGTTTGTTGCTGATCTGCAAGCGCTGCTCAGGGGCGAAGATGTAGTGCGACGGTTCCTTGAAGTGGATGACGATTTGCGACAGTTTCTGCGGCATGCGCTTGCCGGTGCGCAGGTAAAACGGCACGCCGGCCCAGCGCCAGTTACGAATATCGGCACGCAGGGCGACGAAGGTTTCGGTGTCGCTCTGGGTGTTGGAATTAGGCTCCTCCAGATACCCGGGTACCGACTTGCCTTCGCTGTGGCCGGCGATGTATTGGCCGCGCACCACTTGAGTGCTCAGGCCTTCCGGGCTGATCGGCGCCAGCGCCTTGAGGACTTTGACTTTCTCATCGCGAATGCTGTCGGCCGACAGGTCGGCCGGCGGGTCCATGGCGATCAGGCAGAGCAATTGCAGCAGGTGATTCTGGATCATGTCCCGCAGCTGCCCGGCCTTGTCGAAATAGCCCCAACGGCCTTCGATCCCGACCTGCTCGGCCACGGTGATTTCCACGTGGGAGATGTAATTCTGGTTCCACTGGGTTTCGAACAGGCTGTTGGCGAAACGCAGGGCGATCAGGTTTTGTACGGTCTCTTTGCCCAGGTAATGGTCGATGCGGTAGGTGCGATTCTCCGGGAAGAACTGCGCCACGGCGTCGTTGACCTTGCGCGAGGATTCCAGGTCCGAACCGATGGGTTTTTCCAGCACCACGCGGGTGTTTTCGGTCAGGCCGACCTTCGACAGGTTCTCGCAAATAGCGCCATACACCGCCGCCGGGGTGGCGAAGTAGGCAATCACCCGCTGGGCACTGCCAGCCTGCTCGGCCAGGGCGACGTAGTCGTCAGCCTTCAGGAAGTCGACATGCAGGTAGCTCAAACGGGCCAGGAAGCGCTCGACCACCGCTTCATCCAGTTCTTTGGCGCCCACATAGCGGCGCAGCTCAGTGGCGATGAATGCCAGATGCTGCTGCTCGCTGCCGGGTTCACGGGCCAGCGCGATAATGCGCGTATCCTCATGAAGCAGGCCGGCGCCATCGAGCTGATAAAGGGCAGGAAACAGCTTGCGCAAGGCCAGATCGCCGAGAGCGCCGAACAAGGCAAAGGTGCAAGGTTCAACCGTAATCGAAGGCATGATGTTTGTTCTTTTATCAAGTTAAGCTACAAATACCTTTTTTCAAGGCATCACTCAAGGGAAAATGTAGTAATAACCACAACATTTTCGCAAAATACAGATTCCGAGTGGTGGTCGGTCGGAGCCATCAGTAGGATAGGCCACCGTTATGGGCCGTATCAAAGGCCCAATTTGCATTAGTCGAACGCTTATTTGCGCTGCTGACCTAAGGAACATTAAATGGATCGCGTGCGAAATTTACTGGAACAGATCCAGAATCGCCTTGAAGACCTGAACAAGGCTGAACGCAAAGTCGCCGAAGTGATTCTGCTGAATCCGGAGCAGGCCACCCGGTTCAGCATTGCCGCCCTCGCCCAGGCCTCCAAGGTCAGCGAGCCGACGGTCAACCGTTTCTGCCGCTCCTTCGGCGTCAGCGGCTACCCGGAACTGAAACTGCAACTGGCCCAAAGCCTGGCCAGTGGCGCGGCGTATGTCAGCCGGGCAGTTGAAGCCGATGACAATCCGGAAGCGTATACAAAAAAGATTTTCGGCAGCGCCATCGCCTCTTTGGACAGTGCGTTGCAGGCGCTTGACCCGAGCCTGATCAGCCGCGCCGTCGACCTGTTGATCCAGGCCCGGCAGATCCACTTCTTCGGCCTCGGCGCTTCTGCTCCGGTGGCGCTGGATGCGCAGCACAAGTTCTTCCGTTTCAACCTGGCGGTAACCGCCCATGCCGACGTGCTGATGCAACGTATGATCGCCTCGGTGGCCCACACCGGTGAATTGTTCGTGATCATTTCCTACACCGGCCGCACCCGGGAACTGGTGGAAGTGGCGCGCATTGCCCGGGAAAACGGCGCTTCGGTGCTGGGCCTGACGGCGGAGGGTTCGCCACTGGCCAAGGCCAGCACCTTGAGCCTGAACATTCCGCTGCCGGAAGACACGGATATCTACATGCCGATGACGTCGCGGATCATTCAACTGACCGTGCTCGATGTGCTCGCCACCGGCATGACCCTGCGCCGGGGCGTGGATTTCCAGCCGCATTTGCGCAAGATCAAGGAAAGCCTGAATGCCAGTCGGTATCCGATTGGGGATGAATTCAATTAACTCGTACCGATCGTTCCCACGCTCTGCGTGGGAAGGCCTCTAGGGACGCTCCGCGTCCAGTGACGCGGAGCGTCACGGGCTGCATTCCCACGCAGAGCGTGGGAACGATCATCTTTCCTACGCTCCAACCCGCGCCTGCAAACTCAAATGCGCCCGCTCCCCCGGTGCCAGGCACAGGCTGTCGGTGCCGCCGCTGGCCGCTTCCACACAAACAAACTCTAAAACCTCGTTCCAGCTCACACCCAGCAACGGTCGCGAGCCGGGATGCCAGACCACGGTGTCTGCATGATCACCGGTGTCGATGCACAATTGCCGCTGCCAGGCGTGATCCTTGAGCTGCAATTCGCCATCATGCTGGAACACGCGCTGACAACCGCCGTCGACCCGCAACTCACCTTCCTGCTGACAAACCTGGCGGCTCAACTGGTCATAACCTTGCGCACCATCGAGCCCAGACAGCGCTACCTCAGCCACGTCACCAATACGCCAATAGGCGTGCAACGCCTGGCTCAACTGGCACGGCATGTCGTCTTGATGCTCGGTGCTCAAGTGCAAATCCATGCGTTCGCCCAGATGCGCATGCAAATCCACTTGCCAGTCGCACAGCTGTAACTGCCAGTGCAAGTGCACGCCATCGTCATCACTGCTGCTGTCGAGCAATTTCCAGTCGAGCAAACGCGCCCAGCCATGGGACGGCCAGGCGTTTTCGCTTGGATGACGGCCGTACCACGGCCAGCAAACCGGCACGCCGCCGCGAATCGCGCCGACATGCGGCCATTTCGCCGCGCACCACAGCCAGGGTTTCTGCCCCTTAGGCTGGAAATGCAGCAACTGCGCGCCCTGCCGACTGAACACCGCCTGACACAGCGGATGATCGATCACCAACACATCGCGCATCTGATAGCGCTCCCACGCAAACACCGGACGTTCGCGCAAGGATTTGAAGAAGCGTTGTAGCGGATGCTCAAGCATGTGCCGCGGTCCTGAAAATCATGGGTGTACTCGTACTCTTGTGCCCAGTGAACCACTGTGGCGAGGGGGCTTGCCCCCGTTCGGCTGCGAAGCAGTCGTAAAAATGGCCAATTGACTGTTTCAGACGAAACCTGGTGAAGATTGGGAGCGCTGCGCACTCCAACGGGGGCAAGCCCCCTCGCCACAGGTCCTGTTTGACCTTGCACAAAAAAAAGCGGACAGCCATGGCCGTCCGCAAAAATGCGCACATAGAGAGGAGCTTATCGCAACAGCGTCAGAACACCGACTGAATTTTCAGACCGGCCACCAGGGCATCGTCGACTTCATCCACACCGCCGGGGTGAGTGATGTATTGCAGGTTAGGACGCACGGTCAGCCAGTTGGTGACGTGGAAACCGTAGTTGATCTCATAGTTGTACTCGGTGGAACGCAGGGGCGAGAACAGCGGATCGTTATAGTCGCTAACGCCATTGGCGGCGTTGACCAACTCGGCGTTTTTCTTCACATCTTCGTTGACATGGATACGGGCGAAACCGATCCCCACATCATCTTTGGGACGCGCATCGAACGGGCCTTTGTACACGAACATCAGCGACTGATAGTTATCGACGATGTTGGTGTCCTTGTCGTGGAAAGTGGCGTTGGCCGCAATGTTCAGACCGCGCGAAGCATCACCGTTATGCGTGGTGAGTTGTTGCTGCGCCACGAACCAGTAGCCGTGCTTGCTATCGTGACGGCGATAGGCGTTGCCGGTGGTCGCGGCATCATTGCCATCTTCGTCTTCACGCACGTCATCGGCGTTGGCCGTACTTTTGTAGTAACCGACACGGTATTCGCCCGGCAGGTTGTTGACCTTCGGCGACCAGACCAATTCGACCGGCAAGACGGTGCCCTCGGTACCACTGCCGCTGAGCTTGAAGCCGTTGCCGTGCTCAAGTTGCGACGGGTTCTGGTTGTACGCGCCAATCTGCGCATAGAACTCAGGCGTGATGTTGTACTTCACCCGAACTGCCGCCTGCATGACCGGCCAGTTGTACCAGATGTTGGTTGCCCAGTTACCCACTTGGGAACCGCAGAAGGCCAGGTTCTGGAACTCGCAAGGAAAGGTGTTGAAGTCTTCACCTTCGCCGAAGTAACCAGCCTTGACGTCCAGTTTACCGTCGAGGAACTGGTGCTTGATCCACAGCTGGGTCAGCCGGACCATGTGGCCACGGCCGTAGACTTCCTGAGAAGAACTCAAGGTACCGGCACGCGGGTCGCCGACACGGTCATTGGAGATGTTTTCACCGTTACGGTTGGTGAGCTGGATCTTGGCCTGGGTGTTATCCCAGCCCCACAGTTTTTCCAGGTCCAGTGCCACGCCCAGACCAAACTGGTCAGCGTAACGTGCCGTCTTGTCGTCGTTATAGCCGCCATGCAGGTTGGCGCCCATTTCACCGACGTAGTCGGCCTTGATGTCGATACCTTGTTCGATCAGCCTGGTCCGCTCGCCACCCCAATCCCCGGTCATCCACTGCGAGTCGGCACTGAACGCCTCAGCCGCGTGTGCGCTACCGGCCAGCATCATTGCCGCAATCGCTGACAACTGGCAGATAAGCTGAGCGTTGTTCTTCTTCTTCATCCCTACATCCTCGTTTTATTGTTATTAACTGTTTTTATCTAACGCGGTTTACAACGGTCGTGACGCACGCCACGGATTCCCCCTGTGGGAGCGCGCTTGTGGCGAGGGGGCTTGCCCCCGTTGGGCCGCGCAGCGGCCCCAAGACCTACGAGCGCTATGCGCTCGAACAGGGGCAAGTCCCCTCGCCACAAGCCCATTCCCACATTTGATTCTTCAGCGGCCTTTGAACTGCGCCACGTTGGCGCTGTGAGCTTCGGTTTTTGGCAGGCCGGCCACCCCCAGGCGTTCACCGGTCTTGGCATCGAACAACAGCACTTTCGATGGATCGAATTGCAGGGTCAGGGTCTCGCCCACGGCCGGCGCGACGTCCGGTGCCAGGCGGCAGCAGACCTTGGTGTCGTTGAGGTTGACGAACACCAGCGTGTCGGGCCCGGTCGGTTCGGTGACCTGCACTTCGGCACGAATGGTCGGCAAACCATTCGGCTCGCTGCCCGCCAGCACGATCTGCTCCGGGCGCATGCCGAGGATCACTTCGCGGTCTTCGAGACCGGCGTCCTGCATGCCCAGCGGCAATTCGCAGCGCGCCTGACCGCTGTCGAGCAGCGCTATCAACCGACCTTCCTTACGCTGCAACCGCAGAGGAATGAAGTTCATTGGCGGCGAACCGATGAAGCTCGCCACGAACAGGTTGGCCGGGTTGTTGTAGATGTCTTTGGGCGTGCCGAACTGCTGAATGATCCCGTCCTTCATCACCGCCACTTTGTCGCCCAGGGTCATGGCTTCGATCTGGTCGTGAGTCACGTAGACCGTGGTGGTTTTCAGACGCTGGTGCATCAGTTTCATTTCGGTGCGCATCTCGACCCGCAACTTGGCGTCGAGGTTGGACAGCGGTTCGTCGAACAGGTAAATCTTCGGTCGTCGCGCCAGCGCCCGGCCCATGGCCACACGCTGTTGTTGACCACCGGAAAGCTGGCCCGGCTTGCGGCTGAGCAGGTGTTCGATCTGCAGCAGCTTGGCCACGCGAGCGACTTCTTCGTCGATTTCGGCGACGGGCATTTTGCGAATCTTCAGGCCAAACGCGATGTTGTCCCGCACGCTCATGGTCGGGTACAGCGCGTATGACTGGAACACCATGGCGATGTCGCGATCTTTCGGGCTCATGCCGCTGATGTCGGCGTCGTCCACCAGAATCGCGCCGCCGCTGATGCTTTCCAGACCCGCGATGCAGTTCATCAGCGTGGACTTACCACAGCCCGATGGACCGACCAGGATCAGGAACTCACCGTCATTGATCTTCAGTTCGATGTTTTTCAGGGTGTCCGGCAAACCGGCACCGTAGGTCTTGTTGACGTTGCGTAATTCGAGAGTTGCCATGTTCTACCCCTTGACCGCGCCGGACGTCAGCCCACGCAGGAAATACTTGCCAGCGAATATGTAGACCAGCAGTGTCGGCAGCCCGGCGATCATCGCGGCGGCCATATCAACGTTGTATTCCTTGGCCCCGGTACTGGTGTTGACCAGGTTGTTCAGGGCCACGGTAATCGGCTGGGCATCGCCACTGGCGAAGACCACGCCGAACAGGAAGTCATTCCAGATTTGCGTGAACTGCCAGATCAGGCAGACCATCACGATCGGGATCGACATCGGCAGCAGGATCTTCCAGAAAATCATGAAGAACCCCGCGCCATCCAGCCGCGCTGCCTTGACCAGCGCATCCGGAATGCTCACGTAGTAGTTACGGAAGAACAGCGTGGTGAATGCCAGGCCGTAGACCACGTGCACCAGCACCAGACCGGTGGTGGTATTGGCCAGGCCGAACTTGCCGAGGGTGAACGAGGCCGGCAGCAGCACGGTCTGGAACGGCAGGAAGCAGCCGAACAACAACAGGCCGAAGAACAGTTGCGAGCCCCGAAAGCGCCACATCGACAGCACATAGCCGTTCATTGCGCCGATGAAGGTCGAGATCAAAACCGCTGGCACGGTGATTTTTACCGAGTTCCAGAAGTAGCCGCCAACCACGTCCCAGGCCTTGATCCAGCCGATGCCGTCGATCACGGTAGGCCAGCTCAACAGGTTGCCGGTGCGGATGTCTTCCGGGGATTTGAAACTGGTCAGCAGCATCACCACCAGCGGGACCAGATAGATCGCGGCGGCCAGCAGCAAGGTTGCGTAGATCGCGATGCGGCTGAAGCTGATCGCCGGCTTTGCGAGTTGATTACTCATGGCGTTTGCCTCGCAATTCGGAGTACAGGTACGGCACCAGAATCGCCAGGATCGCGCCGAGCATCATCATGGCGCTCGCCGAACCGATGCCCATCTGGCCACGACTGAAAGTGAAGGAGTACATGAACATCGCCGGCAGGTCGGAGGAATAGCCCGGGCCACCCGCGGTCATCGCCGCCACCAGGTCGAAGCTCTTGATCGCGATGTGCGCCAGGATCATGAAAGCGCTGAAGAACACCGGGCGCAGGCTCGGCAATACGATCTTCAGGTAGATGGTCGGCAGGCTCGCCCCGTCGACTTGCGCCGCACGGATGATCGATTGATCGACCCCACGCAGGCCGGCCAGGAACATCGCCATCACAAACCCGGAGGCTTGCCATACAGCGGCGATCACCAGGCAATACACCACGCGATCCTGATCCACCAGCCAGTCAAGACGGAAGCCTTCCCAGCCCCAGTCGCGCAGCATTTTGTCCAGGCCCAGACCCGGGTTGAGCAGCCATTTCCACGCGGTACCGGTGACGATCATCGAGAGCGCCATCGGGTACAGGTAAACGGTGCGGATGAAGCCTTCCTTGCGAATACGCTGATCCAGCAGCACCGCGAGAAACACCCCCAGCACCAGGCTGATGCCGATGAACATGCCGCCGAACACCGCGAGATTCTTGCTCGCGACCCACCAGCGATCGTTTTCCATCAGGCGAATGTATTGCTGCAGGCCGACCCACTTGTAGCTCGGCATGAAGCTGGAATTGGTGAAGGACAGAACAAATGTCCAGATGATGTAACCGTAAAAACCAACCAGGACGATCAGCATGCTTGGCGCTAAAACCAGCTTGGGAAGCCAGCGCTGCAATGCGTCGAACGGTGAGGCTTTGCTGAAAACCGCCACAGAGCTCATCGGGATAATCCAGGTGAAGAAGTGAGGATCTGTAGGAGCGAGGTTTGCCCGCGAATGCGGACTGACATCCAGAATCGATGTCGACTGATACACCGCCTTCGCGGGCAAGCCTCGCTCCTACAGGGGGAGCATTTTCGGGAAAGGCCGCAGGTATACCTGCGGCACCCGGGATTACTGGGCAGCTTTGACGGCTGACGCCAGTTGCGCGCTGGCCTTGGCCGGGTCAGCGTTCTTGTCGTTCATGAAGTTGGTGACCACATCGAAGATCGCGCCCTGCACGGCCAGGGACGTGGCCATGTTGTGCGCCATGCTCGGTTGCAGGCCGCCGGTCTTCTCGTCCGCCAGGAAATCCTTGGCCGCCGTTTGAGCGCAGGAATCGAAGCCCAGCGCGCTCATGTCGTTAAGCATGTCGATGCGCACCGGGATCGAGCCTTTGTTGATGCTGAAGACTTTCTGGAAGTCTTTGCCCAGAGCGACCTTGGCCAGGTCTTGCTGGGCGGCGATGTCGCCTTTGCGATCGGCTTTTAGCTTGAACACAGCCATCGAGTCGATGTTGTAGGTGAAGGCTTTTTCGGTGCCGGGGAACGGCACGCACTGGTAGTCCTTGCCCGCGAGTTTATTCGCCGCGGTCCATTCGCTTTTGGCCCAGTCGCCCATCATCTGCATGCCGGCCTTGCCGTTGATGACATCGGCGGCTGCGATGTTCCAGTCACGACCGGCGCGGTTGGGGTCCATGTAGCCGGTGATTTTTTTCAGCTCGGTGAAGGCCTTGGCCATCTCGGGCCCGGAGAGGGTTTTCTGGTCCAAGTCGACCAGCGCTTTCTTGTACCCTTCGGCGCCCATGACCGAGAGCACCACGTCTTCAAACACGGTGCTGTCCTGCCACGGCTGGCCACCGTGAGCGAGTGCGATGAAGCCGGCGGCTTTGAGTTTGTCGCCAGCGGCGTAGAACTCTTCGAGGGTGGTCGGCGCTTTTTCGATCCCGGCTTTCTTGAAGACTTCCGGGTTGATCCACAGCCAGTTGACGCGGTGGATGTTCACCGGCACGGCGACGTAATCGCCTTCGTATTTCACCGTGTCGGAGACTTTCTTGATCAGCAGGTTATCCCAGCCTTCGGACTTGGAAACCTCTTTGAGGGCGTCAGTGCTGAGCAGGCCAGTGCTGCCCCATTCCTGGATATCCGGCCCTTTGATCTGGGCAACGCCCGGAGGGTTACCGGCCACGGCGCGGCTTTTGAGTACGGTCATGGCCGTGGAACCGCCACCGCCGGCGACTGCGCCGTCTTTCCAGGTGAAGCCGTCTTTTTCGACTTGGGCCTTGAGCACATCGACGGCTGCTTTTTCACCACCAGACGTCCACCAGTGAACGACTTCCACCGAGCCTTTGGCATCGGCGGCAAGGGCACTGACAGGAAATGCAGCAACGGGAAGCAACGAAGCGAGAGAAATGACAGTAGCGAGGCGAGAAATCGCATTCATCTAGGAGTACCTTTCTTGTTGTTATGCATGCAAGTCTGGTGCTTGCGCTGCATAGGATTCTAAACAGGGGATGCCCCTTCGCAGGTAACGAAGGGACGCGCGAATGTCACCACATGGTTACACAGCAACGCTCTGGGACAACTGCGCCAGCGCAGTGGCCATGCTCGGCGCCAGCGGCAGGCGCGGGATCAAAACGGCTTGCCAGGCGTGATACAGGTCGGGTTTGCCGGCCCAGATATCGGCGCTTGGACGGTTCAGCGGATCGAGTTCGTGATGCCAGCTGCCATCGCAACGGTCGATGAAATGACGGTCACAGAATTCCCAGAACAGTCGGTACCAGCGCTCGTATTGCTCATCACCGGTACGTTTGAGCAACGCACTGGCAGCGGCGCTGGCTTCGCAATGAGTCCAGTGCAAGCGATGGCGAACCACCGCACGGTTATCCCAATCGAGGGTGTAGACAATGCCTGGTGCACCGTCGACATCCCAGCCGTGGCGACAATTGTGCTCGAAGAGTTTTTGCGCATCGGTGGCGAGCCAGCCCGGCGTGAGTATCCCGGCCTGCACCCGCGCCGCTTCAAGATGCAGCAACAGCCGCGCCCATTCGAAACCATGGCCCGGTGTGGTGCCGTAAGGACGGAAACCATCGGCCGGATTGTCGTGGTTGTAGTCGCGTAGCGGCTGCCAGTCACGGTCGAAATGCTCGACCACCAGGTAATCATTGGCTGCGGCATGATCATGAATGACGCGCTCGACGATGCGCTGGGCGCGAATCAGCCAGCGGTTGTCGGCGGTGACATCGGCCAGGGCGAGAAAGGCTTCGGTGGCGTGCATGTTGCTGTTGGCGCCGCGATAGGCTTCCTCGACGCTCCAGTCGCGGTTGAAGGATTCGCGCATGGCGCCCTCCTCCTCGCTCCAGAAATGCGTGTCGATGATATGGATCGCGTCGTCGAGCAACGCTTGTGCGCCCGGACGCTGGGCGACTACCGCAGAGCTCGCGGCCAATGCCACGAAGGCATGCAGATAAGCGGCTTTGCCGGTATTGCCGTCGCGGTGTTCGGGCGTGGCGAACCAGCCTGCGTGTTCGGCATCACGCAGCGGCCCGCTGAGGGCCTGGATGCCGTGATCGACCAGCTCGGCGAAACCCGGCAGGCCCTGGATGTGGGCCATGGCGAAGCTGTGGGTCATGCGTGCGGTGTTCATGGTTTGGGCTTGCGCGTTGGCCGCCAGATGACCCTTTTCATCGAGATTGCCGAAGCCTTCGGCAAGCTTTGCCGCCTTGGCAAACGCCAACAGGCGCAGGCCTTCGGTGGCGAGCCATTGCTGATGGGCAGGTGCGTTCAGCCAACTGCTGAAGGCAGGTTGGAAGGTGTCCATGGGAAGACCTTTTTTGTTGTTATGACTGGGGGCAGTCTAAACAACGGGCGGTGGCGGGCAGGTAACGAAGGGGGCGGCTTTTGTCACAGAGTCGTGACAAAAAAAAGCAAAATCAAAAGATCGCAGCCTTCGGCAGCTCCTACAGACGACCTGTGGCGAGGGGGCTTGCCCCCGTTCGGCTGCGAAGCAGTCGTAAAAAAACTGCCACCTCATTTCTTCAGGTAAACCGCGGTGATTGTTTTGGGAGCGCTTCGCGCTCCAACGGGGGCAAGCCCCCTCGCCACAGGGTCTTCCTAATCAACACTGCGGGGCAATTGCAACGTCACCCGCAACCCGCCTTCACGCAGGTTTTGCAGGCTGACTTCACCCCCATGGCTGTGGGCAATGTTGCGCGCAATCCCCAGCCCCAGGCCATAACCCTGCTGCTGCCCGGCCAGGCGGAAGTGCGGTTCGAACACCTGCTCCAGACGCTGCTCCGGCACGCCTGGCCCTTCATCGTCGACATGCAGGACAAACGCGCTTTCGTCGTCATCGATGTGCAGATGTGCGTTCTGCCCGTACTTCAAGGCGTTGTCGATCAGGTTGCCGATGCAACGCTTGAGCGCCAGCGGCTTGCCGGGATACGTCGCCAGCGCTCGTCCATGCTGGGTCACGCGACCATTGCCGTTGGGCGCCAGATACGGCTCCACCAAACAGTCGAGCACATGATTGAGGTCCACCGGTTCGATGTTTTCATGAATGTCGGTGTCTTTCACGCATTGCAGCGCGCCCTTGACCAGCAACTCCAGCTCATCCAGATCACGACCGAACTTGGCTTGCAGCTTTTCGTCTTCAAGCAATTCGACCCGCAACCGCAGCCGGGTAATCGGCGTGCGCAAGTCATGGGAAATGGCGCTGAACAACTGGCTACGTTCAGTCAGGTAACGGCTGATGCGCTCGCGCATGGCGTTGAAGGCGCGACCCACTTCCACCACTTCACTGCCGCCGCCCTCGGCCACCGGTTCGACTTCGGCACCCAGAGACATGTCCCGCGCCGCCCGCGCCAATCGCTTGAGGGGCCGGCTCTGCCAATGCACCAACAGGCCGATGAACAACAGCAAGAAACCGCTGGTGAGCACGATGAACCAGACCTGCTGCGCCGGCAGGCCTTGCTCTTCAAGACTGGTGTAGGGCTCGGGCAACAGCGAGGCGATGTACAGCCATTCCCCTGGGGCCATCTGGATTTGCGTGACCAGCACTGGCGGGTTCACCGGTTCCAGGGTCAACGCGTAATGCGCCCAGGAGCGCGGCAACTCATCGAGCTTCAGGCCACCGTTGAAAATCCGCAGGTCTTCGGGGCTGACGAAGGTCACCGAGATATCGGTGTCCTGACCCAGCGACTGGCGCAGCACTTCGTCCACCGCTTTTAGCACCGCTTCTTTGCGCGGGGTGATCGGCAGCACTTCCATGCCCAAGGGTTTGTCGTTGAGCGTCACCACGAACCGGGTGCCGCCCATGCTGCGTAACTGATCGAGCACCAGCGGCCGAAATGCCACCGGCAACGAGCGGAAATAACTGACGCTGGCCGTCATCGAATGGGCCAGGCTGCGGGCACTGGTGACCAGGCCTTCGAGCTGCGTGGCGCGCAATTGTGACACCCAGATCACGCTCGACAACGCCTGTGCGAACAGCACCGCCAGCAGGGTCAGCAGCAACATGCGCCCAAGCAGCGAGCGCGGTACCGGCACCCGCCCGGCGAGCTTGCGCAGGTACTCAGTGACCATTGCCGGCAACCACGTTAGCGGCCAGTTGGTAGCCACTGCCACGCACAGTACGGATCAGCCGTGGCGGCTTTTCAGTGTCGCGCAGGCGCTGGCGCAAACGGCTGACCGCCATGTCGACAATGCGATCGAGCGGCATCAGGTCACGGCCACGGGTGGCGTTGCCGATGGTATCGCGGTCGAGGATTTCCTGAGGGTGATCGAGGAACAGTTTCAGCAGCGCGAAATCGGCGCCCGAGAGAATCACTTCTTCGCCGTCGATGTGGAACAGTCGATGGCTGACCATGTCCAGCCGCCAATCATCGAAAGCCAGCACTTCACTGCCGGAACGCTCCTGACCGAACTGCGCGCGGCGCAACAAGGCTTTGATGCGTGCCTGCAATTCACGCGGGCTGAAGGGTTTGCCCAGGTAGTCGTCTGCGCCCAGTTCCAGGCCGATGACGCGGTCGGCCTCGTCGGAACTGGCGGTGAGCATGATGATCGGCACATGGGCCTGGCGCGGGTGCTGACGGATCCAGCGGCAGAGGCTGAAACCGTCTTCGTCCGGCAGCATCACATCGAGGATGACCAGGTCGCTCGGCGCCTCGTTCAAGGCCTGACGAAATCCTGCACCGTCGGGTGTGGTACGAACCTGGAAACCGGCGCGGGTCAGGTAGGTGTCCAGCAACTCGCGTATCTCTTGATCGTCATCGACCAACAAAATCGACTTGTTGACTGAGCTCACGGGGCGGCGTCCTTGTTGTTTGTGTTAGAGAGGATTATGCCTGATCGTTCAAAGATCTATGTTGTCGGTGAGGGCCTCATCGCGGGCAAGCCCGCTCCCACAAGGTTATGCGTACATTTTCAGATGTAGGTAATCCTGTGGGAGCGTGGCTTGCCCGCGATGAAGGCGACGCGGTCTCAAGCCTGATCCAACGCCACACCCGCACCAACAAGCCCGGAATACGGCGCCGTCACCAACCACACCGGAATGCCTTTGAAGTAATCGCTCATGCAGCCCTTGTCGGCGAAGCAACGGGCAAAACCGCTTTTGACGAAGAAATCGGCAAACCGTGGAATCACGCCGCCAACGATGTACACGCCACCGCGCGCTCCGGTGGTCAGGACATTGTTGCCGGCCACGCGACCGAGCCAGCAGCAGAACTGCTCGAGCACTTCCAGGGCAATCGGATCGCCCGCCAGCCCGGCCTTTGTGATCGCCTCAGGCGTGTCGAGCACAGGCGTGTGACCGTCCACCGCGCAGATCGCCCGGTAGACCCGCGGCAAACCACCGCCGCTCAACGCCGTTTCAGCACTGACATGCCCGATCTCGTTGAAGATGTGCTGCCACAGTTGGGTTTCTCGCAGACTGCTCAGCGGCAGGTCGACGTGACCGCCCTCCCCCGGCAGCGGGGCAAAACGACCTTCGCCCAGATCCAGCAAGGTGCCCACGCCCAGGCCAGTGCCCGGGCCGATCACCACCGCCGGCCGCAAGGGTTCCGGCGTGCCCTCGCAGACCACCCGAAATTCGCCCGGCTGCAAGCGGGTCATGCCCAGGGCCATCGCCGAAAAATCGTTGATCAACAGCAGCTGATCCACCTGCAAGGTCTTGCAGAACCCCTGGCGACTGAGCCGCCAGTGATTGTTGGTGAACTTGAATTCATCGCCGCTCACGGGGCCTGCCACCGACAGGCAAACAGAACCGATCGAACCCGGCGCCAGACCGAGGCCGCTCAGATAGAGCGCAATCGCCTCTTCCGGGCTGCCGTGGTCTGCCGTCGCCAGCACCTGGACCGATTCCAGCTGCTGGTTTTTCCACAACGCGAAACGTGCGTTGGTACCACCGATGTCACCGACCAGAGCCAGTTTCAATTAAGCGTCTCCAGGGCAGAAGTAAAGGCGCTGGCGCCTTGCTCTGCGGAGCTGAAGGCCATGCGCATGAAACCAAACAGTTCGCGACCGCTGCCAATGTTGTTGCCCAACAAACCTTTGGCGGGCTCGCGTGCTGCGAATTCTTCGGCGTCCACCTTAAGCTCCAGAGTGCCTTTGACGCCATCGACGCGGATGATATCGCCCTCTTGCACCCGCGCCAAAGCGCCGCCCACATAAGCTTCGGGGCTGACGTGGATCGCCGCCGGGATTTTCCCCGAGGCGCCGGACATACGCCCGTCGGTCACCAACGCAACCTTGAAACCGCGATCCTGCAACACGCCGAGGAACGGCGTCATCTTGTGCAGCTCCGGCATGCCGTTGGAACGCGGGCCCTGGAAGCGCATCACGGCGACAAAATCCTTCTCCAGCAAACCGGCCTTGAACGCATCGGCCAGGTCCTGTTGGTCCTGGAACACCATGGCTGGTGCTTCGACAATCTGGTTTTCCAGCGCGACCGCCGAGACCTTCATCACGCCACGGCCGAGGTTGCCTTCCATCACCCGCAAGCCACCCTCTGAGGAGAATGCGCGAGCGACCGGACGCAGGATGGTTTCATCGAGGCTTTCGATCGGGCCTTCGCGCCAGACCAGCTCGCCGTTTTCCAGGAACGGTTCCTGGGTGTAGCGGCTCAGGCCGTGGCCGAGCACGGTGTTGACGTTTTCGTGAAGCAGGCCGGCTTCCAGCAGTTCGCGGATCAGGAACGACATGCCGCCCGCCGCCTGGAAGTGGTTGATGTCGGCTTTGCCGTTCGGGTACACGTGGCTCAGGGTCGGCACCACCTCGGAGAGGTCGGCCATGTCCTGCCAGGTCAGCTGAATGCCCGCGGCCATGGCGATGGCTGGCATGTGCAGGGTGTGGTTGGTCGAGCCGCCCGTGGCGTGCAGGGCCACGATGGAGTTGACCAGCGAACGCTCGTCGACGATTTCGCCGATCGGCATGAAGTCGCCATTCTGCTTGGTCAGGCGCGTGACCTGGTGCGCCGCTTCGCGGGTCAGGGCATCGCGCAACGGGGTGTTCGGGTTGACGAAAGAGGCGCCCGGCAAGTGCAGGCCCATGACTTCCATCAGCAACTGGTTGGTGTTGGCGGTGCCGTAGAAAGTGCAGGTGCCAGGGCTGTGATAGGACTTCATCTCCGATTCCAGCAGCTCTTCGCGCGTCGCCTTGCCTTCGGCGTAGCGCTGACGCACATCGGCTTTCTGCTTGTTGGAAATGCCCGACACCATCGGCCCGCCCGGCACGAAAATCGTCGGCAGATGACCGAAACGCAACGCGCCCATCATCAGGCCCGGCACGATCTTGTCGCAGATGCCGAGCATCAACGCGCCGTCGAACATGTTGTGGGACAACGCCACAGCGGTGGACAAGGCGATCACTTCGCGGCTTGGCAGGCTCAGTTCCATGCCTGGCTCGCCTTGGGTCACGCCATCGCACATCGCTGGCGTGCCACCGGCGAACTGGCCGACGGAACCGATTTCGCGCAGGGCTTTTTTGATCTGTTCCGGGAAGACTTCGTACGGCTGGTGCGCCGAGAGCATGTCGTTATATGACGAAACGATGGCGATGTTGGCGGAGTTCATCATCCGCAGGCTGTGCTTGTCGTCGCTGCCACACCCGGCGACGCCATGGGCGAAGTTGGCGCATTGCAGCTTGCCGCGCATCGGCCCGTCGCTGGCGGCGCCGCGGATCAATGCAAGGTAAGCCTCACGTGTGGCGCGGCTGCGGGCGATAAGCCGTTCGGTGACCTCAAGGACGCGGGGATGCATGTGTAGAACTCCAGGCTAACGGATGTGGCGACCTGATTGTCTATGCTGACCAAGCACCGCTGTGATCGGGGTGACAGACGGTTTTCTTGATCATTCGGACCAGTTGATTCAGGTCACTCGTTGTAGATAAAACAAAATATTGCCACTAAAAAGGCTTGTTTTCTATTTTTTTGCGAATAATCTTGTAATTCCAACAACAAAACGACGGCGGCGCTGTAAATGACTCTTCGAATCGCAATCAATGGTTTTGGCCGTATCGGCCGTAATGTCCTGCGCGCACTGTATACCCAAGGTTATCGTCAGGATCTGCAGATCGTTGCGATCAACGACTTGGGCGACAGCTCAATGAACGCTCACCTGCTCAAGTACGACACCGTTCATGGCACATTCGATGCCGATGTCCAGCACGATCAGGAAAGCCTGACCGTCAACGGCGACCGTATTGCGGTCAGTGCCATTCGCAACCCGGCCGAATTGCCTTGGGCCGCGGAAAAGGTCGACGTCGTTTTCGAATGCACCGGTCTGTTCACCGACCGCGCCAAAGCTGCCGCGCATATTACGGCCGGCGCGCGCAAAGTGATTATCTCGGCCCCGGCTAAAGGCGCCGATGCCACCGTGGTTTATGGGGTTAACCACGACATCCTGCGCCAATCGCACCAGATCATTTCCAACGCCTCGTGCACCACCAACTGCCTGGCGCCGGTGGCTCAGGTGCTGCACCGCGAGCTGGGCATCGAAAGCGGTCTGATGACCACCATCCATGCCTACACCAACGACCAGAACCTGACCGACGTCTACCACACCGACCCGTACCGTGCCCGTTCGGCCACCCAGAACATGATCCCGAGCAAGACCGGTGCCGCTGAAGCGGTGGGCCTGGTGCTGCCGGAACTGGCGGGCAAACTGACCGGCATGGCGGTGCGTGTTCCGGTGATCAACGTGTCGCTGGTGGACCTGACCGTGCAGCTCAAGCGTGAAGCGTCGGCCGATGAAGTCAACGCGATGCTCAAACAAGCCAGCCAGCACTCGAAAATTCTCGGCTACAACACCCTGCCGCTGGTCTCCAGCGACTTCAACCACAACCCGCTGTCGTCGATCTTCGACGCCAACCACACCAAGTCCAGCGGCAAGCTGCTCAAAGTGCTGGCCTGGTACGACAATGAGTGGGGCTTCTCCAACCGCATGCTCGATAACTGCCTGGCGCTCTGCAACGCAGAATAAACAGCTACGTCGACACGGCCCCCGTAGGAGCTGCCGAAGGCTGCGATCTTTTGATCTTGATCTTCTCTGGATCGCTGAAATCAGGATCAAAAGATCGCAGCCTTCGGCAGCTCCTACGGGTATGTGAAACGCCGGAAGATGCGTCGGTACCGGCGCATTACGCCTGGGAGAAGCAAGCGATGATCGGTATCAGCTTTACGCAAAGAACCCTGGCAGCGCGCAAGCGTATTGCCTTGGTTGCCCACGACCACTGCAAGGTATTTTTGCTCGACTGGGCCGAGCGGCAGAAAGACAAACTCGCGCAACATGAACTGGTCGCCACCGGCACGACGGGGTTGTTGTTGCAACAACGCCTCGACCTGCCGGTGGAAAGCATGATCAGCGGTCCGCTGGGCGGCGACCAGCAACTCGGCGCGCGAATCGCCGAGCAGCGGGTCGACATGCTGGTGTTCTTCTGGGACCCGTTCGAACCGCAACCCCACGACCCGGACATCAAGGCGCTGCTGCGGGTCGCGGCGGTGTGGAATATCCCGGTGGCCTGCAACGAGTGCAGCGCCGACTACCTGCTCAGCAGCCCGTTGATGGATCAGGCTCACGAACACCGCATCCCGGATTACGCGACCTATTTGCTAGGTCGTGGATGAAGCGTGACCAGTACCGGGCGTAGCAACAATCACAAATCCTTGTGGGAGCTGGCTTGCCTGCGATGGCGGTGTGTCAGCCGAATCTCTGTTGGCTGATACACCGCCATCGCAGGCAAGCCAGCTCCCACAGAGTAGGGTATTCGGCCGGCAACCGGCGTTTTCATCTAATCGAGCGGTATTTTGAACTATGCTCGGGCTCTCGCTCCGGAGGGCCTTCGATGACTGATTTACTCACGTCCATTCAAGCCGCGCTCGGCTTGCCGCATTCCCCAATCCCGTTTACCTCGAAGGGCGCCCTGCCCTCGGCGTTTGCCGTCACCGACCTTGCCTGCGCAAGCATTGCCGCTGCCGGCCAGGCTGTCAGTGAGTGGCTGCAACAACGCACTGGCCGTTTGCCTGCTCTTGAAGTCGACCGCCGCCTGGCGTCGTTCTGGTTCGCGACGTCGATCCGCCCCGTGGGCTGGAGTGTTCCACCGTTATGGGACCCGGTTGCCGGTGACTACGCAACCAAGGACGGCTGGATCCGCCTGCACACCAACGCGCCTCATCATCGTGCCGCCGCTGAAAGTGTGCTCGGTGCCTGTGTCGACCGCACTGCAATGGCGAACAAGGTGGCGCGATGGGAGAAGTGCGATCTGGAACAGGCGGTAGTCGATGCCGGCGGTTGCGCAGCCGAAATGCGCAGCTGGGCCCAATGGCAAACGCATCCCCAAGGTTTGGCGGTGAATGCCGAGCCGTTGATTCAGTTCAGCGCCGACAGTGGCGAAAACGCAAAGCCGTGGCGGGGTTCGGTGGCGCAACCGCTGGCGGGTATCAGGGTGCTGGATTTGACCCGCGTGTTGGCCGGCCCCATTGCCAGCCGTTTTCTCGCGGGCCTGGGCGCCGATGTGTTGCGCATCGACCCACCGACCTGGAACGAACCGGGCGTGGTACCGGAAGTCACCTTGGGCAAACGCTGTGCGCTCCTTGACCTGCACGACAAGACTGATCGCGCGGTGTTCGAAAGCCTGCTCAAGGACGCCGACATCCTGCTCCACGGCTACCGCGCCGATGCACTGGAAACGTTGGGTTACGGCGTCGCCGTGCGGCAAAGACTGGCACCCGGCCTGATTGATGTGTGCCTCAACGCCTACGGTTGGGGCGGCCCCTGGCAGAACCGTCGAGGGTTCGACAGCTTGGTACAAATGAGCAGCGGGATTGCCGAAGCGGGGATGCAGTGGAAGAAAACGAACCAGCCGACGCCGCTGCCGGTGCAGGCGCTTGATCATGCCACTGGATATTTGATGGCAGCAGCGGCGATCACGTTATTGGAACGTGGCGGGTCGGCCAGATTGTCGTTGGCACGGACCGCCAAGTTGCTGATTGAGCATGGCGCGGGGACCGATGAGCCGTTGCGGGCGGAGGATGATAACGATCAAGGGCTGTTGATTGAGCAGACACCTTGGGGCCCGGCCCATCGGTTGAAGGTGCCACTGAAAATCACCGGGACACCGCTGCAGTGGGCACTGCCGGCCGGGGAATTGGGTTCCCATCGCGCGCAGTGGTGGTGACCCTTCGCGAGCAAGCCCGCTCCCACATGTGATCGCATTCCTCCAAGGAAACTCGTTCACTGTGGGAGCGGGCTTGCCCGCGAAGAGGCCCGGGAATTGACTACACCTCTCAGCTCAGCTCAATCCAGTTCGGCTCAACGATGTCCAAAGCACCCGCGCCGCCTATTCTCGACAGGATTGATACGCCAGCAACAACCTCACAACGACAACAATCCGCTGTACAACCCATAGGCCGCCAACCCCGCCCCGGCAACCACACAGCTGAAAATGCCTTTCTCCACCAACGTAAACAGCGGTTTGCCCTGCTCCCGCTTGGCCTGGGCAAACAGGATCACCCCCGGTGCATACAACAACGCCGAGAGCAGCAGGTATTTCACGCCGCCGGCATACAACAACCAAACCGCATAACACAGGGCAATACCGCCGATCAGCAAGTCTTTCGTGCGCTCGGCCGAAGCATGCTCATAGGTTTCCCCTCGCCCGCTCAACAACACCGCATACGCCGCCGACCACAGATACGGCACCAGAATCATCGATGAGGCAAGGTAGATCAGGCTGGTGTAAGTACCGGCGGAAAACAGCGTGATCAGCAGAAAAATCTGGATCATCACGTTGGTCAGCCACAATGCGTTGACCGGCACATGGTTGGCGTTCTCTTTTTTCAGGAAGGCTGGCATCGTCTTGTCTTTCGCGGTAGCGAAGAGGATTTCGGCGCACAGCAATGCCCAGGACAGCAAGGCGCCCAATAGCGAAATAGCCAGGCCGATGCTGATCAGCAGCGCGCCCCAAGGGCCGACGATATGTTCCAGCACTGCCGCCAGCGACGGGTTCTGCAAGGTGGCCAGTTCCGGCTGGCTCATGATGCCGAGGGACAACAGGTTCACCAGCACCAGCAGCGCCAACACACCGACAAAACCGATGACCGTCGCCCGGCCCACGTCCGAACGTTTCTGCGCCCTGGCCGAATACACGCTGGCGCCTTCGATACCGATGAAGACGAACACGGTCACCAGCATCATGTTGCGCACCTGGTCCATCACACCGCCGAAATTCGGGTTGCTGCGTCCCCAGATGTCGCGAGTAAAGATGTCCGCCTTGAAGGCTACGGCGGCAATCACGACGAACATGATCAGCGGCACGATCTTGGCCACGGTGGTCAGTTGATTGATGAACGCCGCTTCCTTGATTCCGCGCAGCACCAGAAAATGCACCGCCCACAGCAAAACCGACGCGCAGCCGATGGCGATGGGTGTATTGCCCTGGCCAAAGGCCGGAAAGAAATAACCGAGGGTACTGAATAGCAAGACAAAATAACCGACGTTGCCCAGCCAGGCGCTGATCCAGTAGCCCCAGGCCGACGAGAACCCCATGTAATCGCCGAAACCGGCTTTGGCGTAGGCGTACACCCCGGAGTCGAGTTCTGGCTTGCGATTGGCCAGGGTCTGAAACACGAAGGCCAGGGTCAGCATGCCCACAGCAGTGATCGCCCAACCAATCAATATCGCTCCGACCTCGGCCCGCGCTGCCATGTTTTGCGGTAAGGAAAAAATCCCGCCGCCAATCATCGATCCCACCACCAAAGCGATCAGCGCATTCAGACGAAGCTTTTGCGTCGGTTGCGACATTCAGGCGTCTCCATTATTCCGCCGCTCCATTGCGGCGAGACCTCACATAATCGTTTATTAACTAAATGGATAAAGCGTAATAACGTTATCCATTAGCGTCACGCCGGTTTATTTATAACTGATCGTGCTTTCACAACCGCCCGGAAATAGCGGTTGTGATGGGAGATTTTAATAAATCCATATCACTGAAAAATCAACGACCCCCTACCTTGCCAAAACAAAAAAACCAACTAGCGTTTATAACTGATCGGGATGCGCTTTATTTCTTTCACTTTTATTCCAAGCCTCAGGATGGGCTTTCCCGGCATTAAGCCTTTTGCCAGTAAAAGGCTTATAAATCATTAATTAACAATGGAATGTGATCATGCATTGATTTAAGTCAGATGATGGAAAAGCGAACGAATTTAATCTGTTTTTCTCTTTCGCCTGCACTGGAGTCATGCATGTCTGAATCCCCCGGTAAGTTGCGATTAGGCGCCCTGGTTGCGCTGGTAGTCGGCTCGATGATCGGTGGCGGGATTTTCTCGCTCCCCCAAAACATGGCCGCCAGTGCCGACGTCGGTGCCGTTCTTATTGGTTGGGCAATCACCGCCGTCGGCATGTTGACCCTGGCCTTCGTGTTCCAGACCCTGGCCAATCGCAAGCCAGATCTGGACGGCGGGGTGTACGCCTACGCCAAAGCCGGTTTCGGCGACTACATGGGTTTCTCGTCCGCCTGGGGCTACTGGATCAGCGCCTGGCTGGGCAACGTCGGCTATTTCGTCTTGCTGTTCAGCACCCTCGGCTACTTCTTTCCCATTTTTGGCGAGGGCAATACCGTTGCGGCCGTGATCGGCGCGTCGCTGCTGCTGTGGGGGGTGCATTTCCTGGTATTGCGCGGAATCAAGGAAGCAGCGTTCATCAACCTGATAACCACCGTCGCCAAAATCGTACCGCTGCTGCTGTTTGTCCTGATCGCGATTTTCGCCTTCAAACTGGAGATCTTCACCGCCGACATCTGGGGCCTGAAAAACCCGGATCTGGGCAGCGTGATGAACCAGGTGCGCAACATGATGCTGGTCACCGTCTGGGTGTTCATCGGCATCGAAGGCGCGAGCATCTTCTCGGCCCGCGCGGAAAAACGCAGCGACGTGGGTAAAGCCACCGTCATCGGTTTCATCACCGTGCTGCTGTTTTTGGTGCTGGTGAACGTGCTGTCCCTGGGCATCATGACCCAGCCGGAACTGGCCAAACTGCAGAATCCGTCCATGGCCGCGGTGCTGGAACACGTGGTCGGGGATTGGGGCGCGGTGCTGATCAGCGTCGGTCTGATCATCTCGTTGCTCGGCGCGCTGCTGTCGTGGGTGTTGCTGTGTGCGGAGATCATGTTCGCCGCCGCCAAGGACCACACCATGCCGGCCTTTTTGCGCCGCGAAAACGCCAACCATGTGCCGGTCAATGCGTTGTGGCTGACCAACGCCATGGTCCAGCTGTTCCTGATCATCACGCTGTTCTCGGCCAGTACTTACCTGTCGCTGATCTACCTCGCCACGTCGATGATTCTGGTGCCGTACCTGTGGTCGGCGGCGTACGCGCTGCTGCTGGCGGTACGCGGCGAGAGTTATGAAAACGCTGCGGCCGAGCGCAGGAAAGACCTGTTCATCGGCGCCATCGCATTGATCTACGCGGTCTGGCTGATCTATGCCGGCGGGGTCAAATACCTGCTGCTCTCCGCCCTGCTCTATGCCCCCGGCGTGATCCTGTTCGCCAAGGCCAAGCTTGAAGTCAACAAACCGGTTTTCACCAACGTCGAGAAGCTGATTTTCACCGCCGTAGTCGTGGGCGCCCTGGTGGCAGCTTACGGGCTGTATGACGGCTTCCTGACCCTGTAACACGCGACTCATCTGTCATCTGGAGGATCACTGTAATGACCACCGAAAAAGTTAAGTACGGCGTCCATTCCGAAGCCGGCAAGCTACGCAAAGTCATGGTTTGCTCCCCCGGCCTGGCCCATCAGCGGCTGACCCCGAACAACTGCGATGAACTGCTTTTCGACGATGTGCTGTGGGTGGCTCAAGCCAAGCGTGACCATTTCGACTTCGTCACCAAAATGCGCGAGCGCAACGTCGACGTGCTGGAAATGCACAACCTGCTGACCGACATCGTTGCAATTCCTGAAGCATTGAACTGGATCCTGGAGCGCAAGATCACCGCCAATTCGGTGGGCCTGGGTCTGGTCAATGAAACCGCTTCCTGGCTGCGCAGCCTGGAGCCGCGCAAGATCGCCGAGTTCCTGATTGGCGGTGTTTCGGCCGATGACCTGCCGGACAGTTTTGGCGGCAAGACCATCCAGATGTTCCGCGAATTTCTCGGTCATTCCAGCTTCATTCTGCCGCCGTTGCCCAATACACAATTCACCCGCGACACCACCTGCTGGATCTACGGCGGCGTGACGCTCAACCCGATGTACTGGCCGGCGCGTCGCCAGGAAACCCTGCTGACCACCGCCATCTACAAATTCCACCCGCAGTTCACCAACGCCGATTTCCAGATCTGGTACGGCGATCCGGATCAGGACCATGGCAGCGCCACCCTTGAAGGCGGCGACGTGATGCCGATCGGCAACGGCGTGGTGCTGATCGGCATGGGCGAGCGTTCGTCCCGCCAGGCCATCGGCCAATTGGCGGTCAACCTGTTCAAGAACAAAGCCGTCGAACGGGTGATCGTCGCCGGCCTGCCGAAGTCCCGCGCCGCGATGCACCTGGACACCGTGTTCAGCTTCTGCGACCGCGACCTGGTGACCATTTTCCCGGAAGTGGTGAGCCAGATCGTCGCCTTCAGCCTGCGCCCTGACGAAAGCAAACCGGGCGGCGTCGACGTTCGACGCGAAGAAACCAGCTTCCTCGACACCGTGGCCAAGGCTCTCAACCTGCCGGCGTTGCGCGTGGTGGAAACCGGCGGCAACGCCTTCGCCGCCGAACGGGAGCAATGGGACGATGGCAACAACGTGGTGGCCGTGGAACCCGGCGTGGTGATCGGTTACGACCGCAACACCTATACCAACACCCTGCTGCGCAAGGCCGGTGTAGAGGTCATCACCATCAGCGCCGGTGAACTCGGTCGCGGGCGTGGCGGCGGCCATTGCATGACCTGCCCGATCATTCGTGACCCTATCGACTATTAACCTGCGAACCCTGGCCGCCGCTTATCCCGCGCGGCCCGGGGGATAACCGATACCCGAGGAGATCCACTCATGGCTTTCAACATGCGCAACCGCAGCCTGCTGAGTTTGATGCACCACACCACTCGCGAGCTGAACTACCTGCTGGACCTGTCCCGTGACCTCAAGCGCGCCAAGTACACCGGCACCGAGCGTCCGCACCTGCAAGGCAAGAACATCGCGCTGATCTTCGAAAAAACCTCGACCCGCACCCGCTGCGCCTTCGAAGTCGCGGCCCATGACCAGGGCGCCCACGTCACCTACATCGACCCGGTGTCGTCGCAGATCGGCCACAAGGAAAGCATGAAAGACACCGCCCGCGTGCTGGGGCGGATGTTCGACGCCATCGAGTACCGTGGCTTCGAACAGGAAATCGTCGAAGAGCTGGCCAAATTCGCCGGCGTGCCGGTGTTCAACGGCCTGACCGCTGAATTCCACCCGACGCAAATGATCGCCGACACCCTGACCATGCGTGAACACAGCGACAAGCCGCTGCACGACATCAGCTACGCCTACCTCGGCGATGCCCGCTACAACATGGGTAATTCGCTGTTGATGATCGGCGCCAAACTCGGCATGGACGTGCGCATCGCCGCACCGAAAGCGCTGTGGCCACATCAGGACTTCATCGATCAGTGCAAGGCCTTCGCCGAGGAGAGCGGCGCGCGCATCACCATCACCGAAGACCCGAAAGAAGCGGTCAAGGACGTGGACTTCATCCACACCGACATCTGGGTGTCGATGGGCGAGCCGGTGGAGGCGTGGGATGAGCGCATCGAGCAACTGCTGCCCTACCAGGTCAACGCCGAGATGATGAAGGCCTCGGGCAACCCGCGGGTGAAATTCATGCATTGCCTGCCGGCGTTCCACAACAGTGAAACCAAGGTCGGCAAGGACATCGCCGCGCGCTATCCGCACCTGGCCAACGGCGTCGAAGTGACCGAAGACGTCTTCGAGTCGCCGGCCAACATCGCCTTCGAGCAAGCGGAAAACCGCATGCACACCATCAAGGCGATTCTGGTCTCGGCGCTGGCGGATATTTAAAGACTGACGCGGTGATCGTTCCTACGCTCTCCGCTGATCGTTCCCACGCTCTGCGTGGGAATGCATCCGGTGACGCTCCGCGTCACATGGGACGCAGAGCGTCCCGGGCGGCATTCCCACGGGGACCGTGGGAACGATCAGCAATGGAACGATCATCGTGTTGTTCGCTCCCTCTCTGAAAGGACTGCATTATGCGTATCGTCGTTGCTCTGGGCGGTAACGCCCTGCTCCGCCGGGGTGAACCGATGACCGCTGACAATCAGCGCGCCAACATCCGGATCGCCACCGAACAGATCGCCAAGATCCATCCCGGCAACCAATTGGTCATTGCCCACGGCAATGGCCCACAGGTCGGATTGCTGTCATTGCAGGCCGCTGCCTACACCTCGGTTTCGCCCTATCCGCTGGACGTGCTCGGCGCCGAAACCGAAGGCATGATCGGCTACATCATCGAACAGGAACTGGGCAACCTGCTGGACTTCGAAGTCCCGTTCGCAACCTTGCTGACCCAGGTCGAGGTCGACGCCAACGATCCGGCATTCCAGGCCCCCAGCAAACCCATCGGCCCGGTCTATACCAAGGCCGAAGCGGAAAAACTCGCGGTCGAAAAAGGCTGGGCGATTGCGCCGGACGGCGACAAGTTCCGCCGTGTGGTGGCCAGCCCCAGACCCAAACGCATCTTCGAAATCCGCCCGATCAAGTGGCTGCTGGAAAAAGGCAGCATCGTGATCTGCGCCGGCGGTGGCGGCATCCCGACGATGTACGGCGCCAGCGGAAAACTGCAAGGCGTGGAAGCGGTGATCGACAAGGACCTGTGTTCGGCGCTGCTGGCCGAACAGCTTGAAAGCGATCTGTTGGTGATCGCCACCGACGTCAATGCGGCGTTCATCGACTTCGGCAAACCCACCCAGAAAGCCATCGCCCAGGCCCACCCCGATGAGATGGAAAAACTCGGCTTCGCCGCCGGCTCCATGGGACCGAAGGTCCAGGCCGCCTGCGAGTTCGCCCGCCATACTGGAAAAACCGCGGTGATCGGTTCACTCTCGGACATCGAAGCGATCGTCCAGGGCAAGGCCGGCACGCGTATCAGTACCGCGACACCTGGCATAACTTACTTTTAAGGAGAGACATCAATGGCAACGTTTGAGCCCGGTCATCTGCACATCGAACGCCACGCGCTGACCCCTGATGATGTCAACTACAACGTGCACCTGGACTATGAAGTCTCGCAGGATCCCAAGAAAGGCAAAGGGATTCTGTTCACCATGCACGGCAGCATGCAGGGAAAAGACATGACGGAGACCTTCTTCTTGCCCAAGGAGGAGGCTTACAACTTCGCCAACAACGTGACGAAAATCGCCGAGAAGTACGGAATCCCGAAGACACACAGCCAGATCGGCTCGATACACAAGCATTACGATCTGATGTTTGAAGACATTCGGCAGCAGTTGAACATGAAATCCGGCGACCCGGTAAACCCCGAGCACTTCGAATAACCCACGTACCTTGTGGGAGCGAGCCTGCTCGCGATGACGGACTTTCATTCGCTATACGACCTGTAGGAGCGAGGCTTGCCCGCGAAGCTTTTAGCGGTCTTGATGGCCTCTTCGCGGGCAAGCCTCGCTCCTACAAATTTGCACGTGCATTTCACCTAAGGCCCGCCCCAAGGCATACTTGCCACCCTCCGCACTCCAGAACCCAACCGCCCCATGCGTATCCACGTCAGCTTCATCGACCGCGTCGGCATCACCCAGGAAGTCCTGGCCTTGCTGGGTGGGCGCAATCTCAATCTGGATGCGGTGGAAATGGTTCCGCCCAACGTCTACATCGACGCGCCGACATTGAGCCCGGCAGTGCTCGAAGAACTGCGCGATGCGCTTTTCAGCGTACGCGGCGTGCAAGCGGTGACGGTGGTCGACATCCTTCCCGGCCAGCGCCGTCACTTGCAGCTCGATGCGTTGCTCGCCGCCATGACCGACCCGGTATTGGCACTGGACAGTGCCGGCAAGGTGCTGCTGGCCAACCCGGCGCTGATCGCCCTGTACGGCCGCGAACCGGCGGGTGAAAGCATCAGCGAGCTATTTGCCGACCCGGCGCTGCTCGACGCATTGCTGGAAAACGGCTTCCGCCTGCCGCTGCGCGAGATCACCGTCAATGGCCAGACCCTGCTGCTGGACGCAACGCCGATCACCGACGCCGGCGCCTTGCTGACCCTGTATCAACCGAACCGCATCGGTGAACGCCTCTCGGCGCTGCACCACGACCACGCCGAAGGCTTCGATGCCCTGCTCGGCGAATCCCCGGCGATCCGTACACTCAAGGCTCGCGCCCAACGGGTTGCGGCCCTCGATGCACCGTTGCTGATCCAGGGCGAGACCGGCACCGGCAAAGAACTGGTAGCCCGCGCCTGCCACGCCATCAGCGCCCGCCACGGCTCGCCATTCCTGGCCTTGAACTGCGCAGCGCTGCCGGAAAACCTCGCCGAAAGCGAGCTGTTCGGCTATGCCCCCGGCGCCTTCACCGGCGCGCAACGGGGCGGCAAACCGGGGCTGATGGAACTGGCCAACCAGGGCACGGTATTTCTCGACGAGATCGGTGAAATGTCACCGTACTTACAGGCGAAACTGCTGCGCTTTCTCAACGACGGCAGCTTCCGACGGGTTGGTGGCGATCGCGAAGTGAAGGTCAATGTGCGGATCCTCAGCGCGACTCACCGCGATCTGGAAAAAATGGTCAGCGAAGGCACCTTCCGCGAAGACCTGTTTTATCGCCTCAATGTGCTGAATGTCGAAGTCCCGCCGTTGCGCGAGCGAGGCCAGGACATTCTGCTGCTGGCGCGCTACTTCATGCAGCAGGCCTGCGCTCAAATCCAGCGCCCGGTCTGTCGACTGGCGCCGGGCACTTATCCGGCACTGCTGGACAATCGCTGGCCGGGGAACGTGCGGCAATTGCAGAACGTAATCTTCCGTGCCGCGGCGATTTGCGAAAGCAGCCTGGTGGACATCGGCGACCTCGACATCGCTGGCACCTCCGTGGCGCGCCAGAGCGACAACGAGGTCGACAGCCTTGAACAGGCTATGGAGGAGTTCGAGAAAACCCTGCTGGAAAAGCTCTACGTCAGCTACCCCTCGACCCGCCAACTGGCCAGCCGCCTGCAAACCTCCCACACCGCGATCGCCCATCGGTTGCGTAAGTACGGTATACCCAACAAACCCTGAAGCTCCTTTGCCTTCGGCCGTATCGGGCCATGCGCTTATCCATGTAGGAGCTGCCGAAGGCTGCGATCTTTTGACTTTCGCTTTGTGGTGCCAGGGACAAGATCGCAGCCTTCGGCAGCTCCTACGGGTCGGGTTCCAATTCAAGGGCTTCTAACCTGTTTAAAAGCGACCTCCATCTGTACTGAAAGCGCTACAGTGGAATGATATCGATACACCCTCTCCTGATCGCCGCTTTGCAAGGCTTTGATCCTCCTAGGCTTTTTTCTTCGGCTCGCGCTGTAGCGATTTCGCTACAGCTACGGCAATACGACAATCCACACTTATACATAAGTCATTGTTTTTAAATAACAAAAAAACATTGGCCGCGTTTTTGCTTAGTAACCATCCATAAAGTACGGCATTGCCGATTATTCAATCGCGTCCACCAGACGAGTCTGGCCCCCTTAGGAGTTTCCATGAGCGAGTTGCGTTTTACTGAAGATCACGAATGGCTGCGCACTGAAGCTGACGGCACCGTCACCGTCGGCATCACCGCTTTCGCGCAGAACGCCCTGGGCGACGTGGTTTTCGTACAACTGCCTGAGCTGCAGTCCTACGACAAAGGCGCTGAAGCCGCCACTGTGGAATCGGTAAAAGCCGCCAGCGGCGTGTACATGCCACTCGACGGTGAAGTGCTGGAAGTGAACCCGGCGCTGGACAGCAGCCCTGAACTGGTCAACGAAGATCCGCTGGGCGAAGGCTGGTTCTTCCGCTTCCAGCCAGCCGACGCCTCGGCTGTCGGCCAACTGCTGGATCAAGACGCTTACGACCGTCTGATCAAAGCCAACGCTGAAGCCTGAGGAGCGCTGACATGACTCAAATTAATCTCGGCACTGCCAACGAATTCATCGCCCGCCACATCGGCCCGCGTGCCGGCGATGAGCAAGCCATGCTCAACAGCCTTGGCTTTGACTCACTGGAAGCCCTGAGCGCCAGCGTCATTCCCGACAGCATCAAGGGCACCAGCGTCCTCGGCCTGGAAGACGGCTTGAGTGAAGCGGATGCCCTGGCGCTGATCAAATCCATCGCCGGCAAAAACCAGCTGTTCAAGACCTATATCGGCCAGGGCTACTATGGCACTCACACGCCCTCGCCAATCCTGCGCAACCTGCTGGAAAACCCGGCCTGGTACACCGCTTACACTCCCTACCAGCCAGAAATTTCCCAAGGCCGTCTCGAAGCGCTGCTGAACTTCCAGACCCTGATCAGCGACCTGACCGGCCTGCCGATCGCCAACGCCTCCCTGCTCGACGAAGCCACCGCCGCTGCTGAAGCCATGACCTTCTGCAAGCGCCTGAGCAAGAATAAAGGCAGCCATGCGTTCTTCGCCTCGGTTCATTGCCACCCGCAAACCCTCGACGTGCTGCGCACCCGCGCCGAGCCGTTGGGCATCGACGTGGTGGTCGGCGATGAGCGCGAACTGAGCGACGTGACGCCGTTCTTCGGCGCTTTGCTGCAATACCCGGCCAGCAATGGTGATGTGTTCGACTACCGCGAACTGACCGAGCGTTTCCACGCGGCTAATGCGCTGGTCGCTGTCGCGGCTGACCTGCTGGCCCTGACCGTGCTGACTCCGCCAGGCGAATTCGGCGCCGACGTGGCTATCGGCAGCGCGCAACGCTTCGGCGTGCCGCTGGGCTTCGGTGGTCCGCACGCGGCCTATTTCTCCACCAAAGATGCATTCAAACGTGACATGCCGGGCCGTCTGGTCGGTGTTTCCGTGGACCGTTTCGGCAAGCCGGCCCTGCGCCTGGCCATGCAGACCCGCGAGCAGCATATCCGCCGCGAGAAAGCCACCAGCAACATCTGCACCGCCCAAGTGCTGCTGGCCAACATCGCCAGCATGTACGCCGTATACCACGGCCCGAAAGGCCTGACGCAGATCGCACAACGCATTCATCACCTGACCGCGATCCTCGCCAAAGGCTTGAGCGCATTGGGCTTGACCGTCGAGCAAACCAGCTTCTTCGACACACTGACGATCAAGACCGGCGCGCAAACTGCTGCCCTGCACGACAAGGCTCGTGCCCAGCGCATCAACCTGCGTGTGGTGGATGACGAGCGCCTGGGCCTGTCCCTGGACGAAACCACCAGCCAGGCTGATGTTGAAACCCTGTGGAGCGTGCTGGCCGACGGCAAGGCGCTGCCAGACTTCGCCGCCCTCGCCGCCTCGGTCGAAAGCACCCTTCCGGCCGCGCTGGTTCGCCAATCGCCGATCCTCAGCCACCCGGTGTTCAACCGTTATCACTCCGAAACCGAGCTGATGCGCTACCTGCGCAAGCTCGCCGACAAGGATCTGGCCCTGGATCGCACCATGATTCCGCTGGGTTCGTGCACCATGAAGCTCAACGCCGCCAGCGAAATGATCCCGGTGACCTGGGCTGAATTCGGTGCCCTGCATCCGTTCGCTCCAGCCGAGCAAAGCGCCGGCTACCAGCAGCTGACCGATGAACTGGAAGCAATGCTCTGTGCCGCCACCGGTTACGACTCGATCTCCCTGCAACCGAACGCCGGTTCCCAAGGTGAATACGCTGGCCTGCTGGCGATTCGTGCCTACCACCAGAGCCGTGGCGAAGACCGTCGCGACATCTGCCTGATCCCGTCCTCCGCCCACGGCACCAACCCGGCCACTGCCAACATGGCTGGCATGCGCGTGGTCGTGACCGCCTGCGATGCCCGCGGCAACGTCGACATCGAAGACTTGCGCGCCAAGGCCATCGAGCACCGCGAACATCTCGCTGCGCTGATGATCACCTACCCGTCGACCCACGGCGTGTTCGAAGAAGGCATCCGCGAAATCTGCGGCATCATTCACGACAACGGCGGCCAGGTGTACATCGACGGCGCCAACATGAACGCGATGGTCGGCCTCTGCGCGCCAGGCAAGTTCGGCGGCGACGTGTCTCACCTCAACCTGCACAAGACCTTCTGCATTCCACACGGCGGTGGCGGCCCGGGCGTCGGCCCGATTGGCGTCAAGTCGCACCTGACACCGTTCCTGCCGGGCCACGCCCAGATGGAACGCAAGCAAGGCGCGGTCTGCGCGGCACCGTTCGGCAGCGCGAGCATTCTGCCGATCACCTGGATGTACATTCGTATGATGGGTGGCGCGGGTCTCAAGCGTGCTTCGCAACTGGCGATCCTGAATGCCAACTACATTTCCCGTCGCCTCGAAGAGCACTACCCAGTGCTGTACACCGGCAGCAACGGGTTGGTGGCGCACGAATGCATCCTCGACCTGCGTCCGTTGAAAGACAGCAGCGGCATCAGCGTCGATGACGTCGCCAAGCGCCTGATCGACTTCGGCTTCCACGCCCCGACCATGTCGTTCCCGGTGGCCGGCACGTTGATGATCGAACCGACCGAAAGCGAATCCAGGGAAGAACTGGACCGCTTCTGCGACGCCATGATCCGCATCCGCGAAGAAATCCGCGCGGTGGAAAACGGCACGCTGGACAAGGACGACAACCCGCTGAAAAACGCGCCACACACCGCCGCGGAAATCGTCGGCGAGTGGACTCACCCGTACAGCCGCGAGCAAGCGGTGTACCCGGTCGCGTCGCTGATCGAAGGCAAGTACTGGCCACCGGTCGGTCGCGTCGACAACGTCTTCGGCGATCGCAACCTGGTCTGCGCCTGCCCGTCGATCGAAAGCTACGCTTAAAAAAAGCAGCCTCAAGTGGCAGGCCTCAAGCTGCAAGAAAGAGCCGATCGGCTTTGACTTGCAGTTTGTAGCTTGCCGCTTACAACTACTCCAACGGAGGCCAACCATGTCGTTAAGCGTGCTCGACCTGTTCAAGATTGGCATCGGCCCCTCCAGCTCCCACACCGTCGGCCCGATGCGTGCCGCTGCGCGTTTCGCCGAAGGTCTGCGCCGTGAAGGGCTGCTGGCCGCAACCACCTGCGTCAAAGTCGAGCTCTACGGCTCGCTCGGCGCCACCGGCAAAGGCCATGGCAGCGACAAGGCCGTGTTACTGGGCCTGGAAGGCGAACACCCGGATACCGTGGACACCGAAACCGTCGCCGCGCGCCTACAAGAGATTCGCGGCAGCGGTCGCCTGAATCTGCTCGGCGAACACAGCATTGCGTTCAACGAGAAAGAACACCTGGCGATGATCCGCAAACCGTTGGCCTATCACCCCAACGGCATGATCTTTCGCGCATTCGATGCCGCTGGCCTGCAAATCCGCAGCCGCGAGTATTACTCGGTCGGCGGTGGTTTCGTGGTTGATGAAGACGCTGCCGGTGCCGACCGCATCGTCGAAGACGCTACCCCGCTGACCTTCCCGTTCAAAAGTGCCAAGGATTTGCTCGGTCATTGCAGCACCTACGGCCTGTCGATCAGCCAGGTGATGCTGACCAATGAGAGTGCCTGGCGACCCGAAGCGGAAACCCGCGCCGGACTGCTGAAAATCTGGCAAGTGATGCAAGACTGCGTCGCCGCCGGTTGCCGCAACGAAGGCATCCTGCCCGGTGGGCTCAAGGTCAAGCGCCGGGCCGCGGCGTTGCATCGGCAATTGTGCAAAAACCCGGAATCGTCACTGCGCGATCCGCTGTCGGTGCTCGACTGGGTCAACCTGTACGCCTTGGCGGTTAACGAAGAAAACGCCAATGGCGGACGTGTGGTCACTGCGCCCACCAACGGTGCAGCCGGAATCATCCCCGCGGTGTTGCATTACTACATGCGCTTCATTCCTGGGGCTAACGAAGATGGCGTCGTGCGCTTTCTGCTGACGGCCGCCGCGATCGGCATTCTTTACAAGGAAAACGCCTCGATCTCCGGCGCCGAAGTCGGCTGTCAAGGCGAGGTTGGCGTCGCCTGTTCCATGGCCGCCGGCGCCTTGTGTGAAGTGCTGGGCGGCACGGTGCAGCAGGTGGAAAACGCCGCCGAAATCGGCATGGAACACAACCTCGGCCTGACCTGCGACCCGATTGGCGGACTGGTGCAAGTGCCTTGTATCGAGCGCAACGCAATGGGTTCGGTCAAAGCCATCAATGCGGTGCGCATGGCCCTGCGCGGCGACGGCCAGCACTTCGTCTCCCTCGACAAAGTCATCCGCACCATGCGCCAGACCGGCGCCGACATGAAAAGCAAATACAAGGAAACCGCCCGTGGCGGTTTGGCGGTCAACATTATCGAGTGCTGATGCGCGCATCTGCACTATTTTCAGGAGCTGGATATGTCCACCGAACACCTGTTGAAAACCCCGTTGCACGCACTGCACCTCGAACTCGGCGCCCGCATGGTGCCGTTCGCCGGTTACGAAATGCCAGTGCAATACCCGCTGGGCGTGATGAAAGAACACCAGCACACCCGTGAGCAGGCCGGGCTGTTCGATGTTTCGCACATGGGCCAGATCCGCCTGACCGGCGCGAATGCGGCCAAAGCTCTGGAAACCCTGGTGCCGGTGGATATCATCGATTTGCCGGTGGGCATGCAGCGCTACGCGATGTTCACCAATGAGACCGGCGGCATCCTCGACGACCTGATGGTCGCCAACCTTGGTAACGACGAACTGTTCCTGGTGGTCAACGCGGCCTGCAAGGATCAGGATCTGGCGCACCTGCGCAAGCATATCGGCGAGCAGTGCACCATCGAGCCGCTGTTCGAAGAGCGCGCGTTGCTGGCGTTGCAAGGCCCTGCAGCCGTCACCGTGCTCGCACGCCTTGCGCCTGAAGTGGCGAAAATGACTTTCATGCAGTTCGCCCGTGTGAAGCTGTTGGGTGTGGACTGCTTTGTCAGCCGTTCGGGCTACACCGGTGAAGACGGTTTCGAAATCTCCGTACCGGCCGCCAATGCCGAAGCCCTGGCTCGCGCCCTGCTGGCCGAACCGGAAGTGGCGGCCATCGGCCTCGGCGCTCGCGACTCCCTGCGCCTGGAAGCCGGCCTGTGCCTCTACGGCCACGACATGAACACCGAAACCACCCCAATCGAAGCCAGCCTGTTGTGGGCCATCTCCAAGCCTCGTCGTGCCGATGGCGCGCGGGCCGGCGGCTTCCCCGGCGCTGAAACCGTGTTCGCCCAGCAGCAAGCCGGTGTCAGCCGCAAACGTGTTGGCCTGCTGCCACAGGAACGTACGCCAGTGCGCGAAGGTGCAGAGATCGTCAACGAAGCCGGCGACATCATCGGCAGCGTGTGCAGCGGCGGCTTCGGTCCGACCCTCGGCGCTCCTTTGGCCATGGGTTACCTCGACAGCGCTTATATCGCTTTGGATACGCCGGTTTGGGCAATTGTTCGTGGGAAAAAGGTGCCTTTGCTTGTAAGCAAAATGCCATTTGTTCCACAACGCTACTATCGCGGCTGATCGACTGTTTCTATAAGTAACGCGGCTGCGTTAAGAGTGCACTAATCTGTAACGCAGCCGCCATAAAACAGTGCGAACGTTTCGTTTATGAACGTTACTTATAACGATCGAAAACAACCTGAACAACGCTATCGAATAAGCCTGCCCTAGTGCCATCAACCCGAGGAAATACGGGGCTTCGCAGGGCTTGTTTTTTCTCCCGTAGTTGGCGTAGAGTTTGTTCACTGTGTTTGCATGGGTCGCTTGGAATCGTGACCTGGGCAGTAGCCTACAAAGTTAGCTACATCCCGTCCGACGTCTTCTTACTCTCCTGCAACCAGCCCCAGTACTCTTTCACCAGAAGGAGACTGTCATTCATTTTTTTGCGTCAAAGGAAATAAGAAATGTCCCAACGTCAGAGCGGTACCGTCAAGTGGTTTAACGACGAGAAAGGTTTTGGTTTTATCACTCCAGAAAGCGGTCCGGATCTGTTCGTACATTTCCGCGCTATTCAGGGCAACGGCTTCAAGAGCCTGAAAGAAGGCCAGAAAGTGACTTTCGTTGCTGTGCAAGGCCAGAAAGGCATGCAAGCTGACGAAGTTATCGCCGAAGCGTAATTCCGTCTTTCACAAAAAAGCCCCTGATGCTGACATCAGGGGCTTTTTTGTGCGTGTAAATCCGTAAAATGGCTTCTTTTTCCGTTCAGAGGCTGCCATGTCGAAACACCTGCTCTCCCCACAGGGCGATTTTCCCGCCGTCGGCCTGGGGCGTCGCCTGGCAGCGATGTTCTACGACTTTTTGCTGTGCACCGCCCTGCTGATCGTTACCAGCGGCATTTACAAGATGATCCAGATGGCGATCATCGGCGAAGACCAAATGCGCGCCTTGACCGACGCCGGCGCGCTGGACGGTGACCCGCTGCTATCGACGGTGCTGCTGTTCGTGCTGTTCGGCTTCTTTGCCAAGTTCTGGACCTGGTCGGGGCAGACTCTGGGGATGCAGGTGTGGGGCATTCGCGTGCAGAACGCCGATGGCTCATCCATCAGTCTGTGGCAGGCTCTGTTGCGCTTTGTGGTGTCGATCGCCTCCTGGCTATGCCTGGGGCTGGGATTCTTCTGGTCGCTGTTCGACAAGCAGAAGCGCAGCTGGCATGACATTTACTCCAATACCCAGCTTGTGCGTATTCCAAAGAAGGCAAAGTAAGTTGCGCAGAGCACAAATCATTGTGGGAGCGAGTCTGCTCGCGATAGCGGTGTATCAGTCAACATTGATATGACTGACAGATTGCTATCGCGAGCAGGCTCGCTCCCACAGGTTTTGTGGCTTACCTGAAAGATCTCAGGCGTTGCCGGCTAATTTCATCCTTGCAGCCTGCGTGAAATCAAGCATCCGCTTCAACGGCCGCACCGCCTGCGGAATCAACGCTGGATCGACAAAAATTTCATTCGTCCCTTCCTTCAAGCTCTTCAGCGTGCGCTCAAGCGTGTTCATCGCCATCCAGGGGCAATGTGCGCAACTGCGGCAGGCGGCGCCGTTACCGGCCGTTGGCGCTTCGATGAAGACCTTGTCCGGACACAGCTGCTGCATCTTGTAGAAGATGCCACGGTCGGTGGCGACGATCAGGGTCTTGTTCGGCAGACTTTGCGCCGCAGCGATCAGTTGACTGGTGGAACCCACTGCGTCGGCCAAGTCGATTACGGCAGTCGGCGACTCCGGGTGCACCAGAATGGCCGCATCCGGGTACAGCGCTTTCATGTCTTCGAGCTGTTTGGCCTTGAACTCTTCATGGACGATGCAGGCGCCGTCCCACAGCAGCATGTCAGCACCGGTCTTGCGCTGGATATAAGTGCCCAGGTGCTTGTCTGGCGCCCAGATGATGGTTTCGCCGTTATCCATCAGGCTTTCGACGATTTCCAGCGCACAGCTGGACGTCACCACCCAATCCGCCCTGGCTTTGACTGCCGCCGAGGTGTTGGCATACACCACCACCGTACGCTCCGGATGCTGATCGCAGAACGCCGAGAACTCGTCCACCGGGCAACCCAGGTCCAGCGAGCAAGTCGCTTCCAGGGTCGGCATCAGCACGCGTTTTTCAGGGTTGAGGATTTTCGCGGTTTCGCCCATGAATTTCACGCCGGCGACCACCACAGTCTTGGCGGGGTGGGCATTGCCAAAGCGGGCCATCTCCAGAGAGTCGGAGACGCAGCCACCGGTTTCTTCGGCCAGGGCCTGAATGACCGGATCGCAATAGAAGTGGGCAACCAGCACCGCGTCCTGAGCCTTGAGCTCGGCAGCGATGGCAGCACGGTAATAAGCCTCTTCCTCGGCTGTCAGCGGCTTGGGCTGCTTGGCGTCGAGGTGGGCTTGAACCAGAAGGCGTTCGGAAATCTGCGTCATGTTCGCAAGACCTGCAGGCGCTTTCGCGCGAAAGTCGAGTATACACCCGGCTCCGGACCCTTATGGGCACCGCCGGGATAGTGAGTATTCATCAGGCATGGACAGCATTGAAGTTGCGCAAGGCTACAGAATATCCCGAAGATGCAAAAGATGATTCTGACCTGCGTCACCCGGATTGAGCGGTGCTCAAATTGCGGGCAAAAAAAAACCCGGAAATCCTCACTTACGTGGGCCTTCCAGATTTTTTAAAATGGTGGGTCGTGTGGGATTCGAACCTACGACCAATTGGTTAAAAGCCAACTGCTCTACCAACTGAGCTAACGACCCGCTGTGTGGTGGCGCGTATAATACTGATTTTTAAGGACTATTCAACACCTAATTTGAAATAAATCAAAAATAAGGTGTTGGGTCCGTCACACCGGCCGCCGCGAAGCCTTCTGCACGCAGGCGGCAGCTGTCGCATTTACCGCAGGCGCGGCCGTTATCGTCCGCTTGATAGCAGGAAACGGTCAGCCCGTAATCGACGCCCAGCTTCACGCCGGCCTGGACGATCTGCGCCTTGCTCAGGTTCTGCAGTGGCGCCTGAATACGGAAACCCTGCCCTTCTACCCCGGCCTTGGTCGCCAGATTGGCCATGCGCTCGAAGGCCTCGATGAACTCGGGACGGCAATCCGGGTAACCGGAATAATCCACCGCGTTGACGCCAATAAAGATGTCACGCGCCCCCAGCACTTCGGCCCAGCCCAGTGCCAAGGACAGAAACACGGTGTTGCGCGCTGGCACGTAAGTCACCGGGATACCTTCACCCGGTGTTTCCGGCACATCGATACGGGTGTCGGTCAATGCCGAGCCGCCGATACCGTTCAGGTTCAAGCCGATCACTTTGTGCTCGACCACTCCCAAGTCTTGGGCGACACGTGCGGCGGCGTGCAATTCGGCATGAGACCGCTGACCGTAATCGAAGCTCATGGTGTAGCAGCGGTAGCCTTCGGCACGAGCCATGGCCACGACTGTCGCGGAATCGAGGCCACCGGACAGCAAGATGACCGCGCGTTTTTCAGCAGTGTTCGTTTGTTCAGTCATTTCAGCGCCCCGGCTCATCATTCCAAAGATATTTATGCAGCTGCAATTGCAGACGCACAGGCAGATTGTCCGCTACCACCCAGTCCGCCAGATCACGCGCATTCAGGTCATGGTGACTGGGCGAGAACAAGACTTCGCCGGCACGCTGGTCCAGGCCATATTGAATCAGCTTGGACACAGCCCAGTCGTAGTCTTCCCGCGAGCAGATGACAAACTTTACCTGATCGTTAGGCGTGAGCAGCTCGATGTTTTCGTAGCGGTTGCGGTGTGCTTCTTTCGAACCCGGGGTTTTCAGGTCGACGACGCGACTGACCCGTGGATCGACCGCCGAGATGTCCAGCGCACCACTGGTTTCCAGTGACACTTCGTAGCCGGCATCACACAACTGCTTGAGCAAAGGGATGGCATTCGGTTGCGCCAGGGGCTCGCCACCCGTGACACAGACGTAACGCGGGCGAAAACCGGCCACTTGCTCGAGGATGTCATCGAGCGTGCGAAGGGTGCCGCCAGTGAACGCGTAGGCGCTGTCACAGTATTGGCAACGCAATGGGCAACCGGTCAGGCGCACAAAGACAGTGGGCAGCCCGGCAGTCCGCGTTTCACCCTGCAACGAGTAGAAAACTTCGGTGATTCTCAATGTGTCTTGCATAGTCGCCACGGGCGTAACAGCTAAACAGGCTGTCCGCCTCCGTCAGGCACTTCAAGGAACCTCGCCAACGCGCAGATCCCAAAAAGCGTGTTTCATAAAAAGGGCATGAATTCTAACGAAAAAACCCGCGACAAGCGCGGGTTTCTTCTAAACGCATCAAGCAAGCTTACATACGCTGCAAATCGCGTTGAGCCAGCTGAGCGGCGGAAGTGCCCGGATATTGGGACACGACCTGCTGCAGAATGCCTTTGACCCGGTCGGTATGACCGAGGCGGCGCTCTACATCAGCGAGCTTGTACAGCGAATCAGGCACTTTGGGGTGCTTGGGATACAGCTGCGAAACCTTGGCAAATGCCTGACCTGCACCTTGCAGATCGCCCTTGGCCAGGTTCACTTCACCCAACCAGTACTGGGCATTGCCCGCGTACTGGCTGTTCGGGTACTTGCGCAGGAATGCGGCGAAAGCCTGACTGGCCTTGTCGAAATCCTTGGCTTTGATCAGGTCGAAGGCTGCATCGTAGTACAGTTTTTCCTTCGCCGGATCAGCCGGTTCGCTACCTGCGGCAGGCGCTTGTGTGGAAGTGGCAGCGGCTGCCGCTCCCGCGCCGGCTGCTGCACCGGGGGCATTCAAATTGCCACCGGTGGAAGAATTATCAGGAGTCGCGGCGGGTGCAACACCGGTTCCTATGCGCCGATCAAGATCCTGATATCGCTCCAGGCTTTCTTGCTTCATGCGCGCTACATCATTTTGCAGTTCTTCGATCACACCCTGTTGGCGCGAGATCTGATCCTGCATTTGTTGCAGTTGGTTGAACAGCTGGCCCTGCGCCGAGACAGGGGCTGAAACCCCTCCCCCGGCATAGGCGCCGTTCGTACCGTAACCCGCAGGCGGATAACTGCTCCCGCTATTGTTATAGCCGGAGTTGTCCTCGACCACAGGAACCGCAGCCCACACCGCAAGCGGTGCGAGGCTGAGAGCCAAAACAGTTACAGCACGACGGCACGTTCGCATGACGAATTACTTACGCAGTTCGACGCGACGGTTTTGAGCCCAGGACTGCTCGTCGTTGCCGGTAGCAACTGGACGCTCTTCGCCGTAGGAAACCAGTTCCGCCTGAGCTGGGGAAACACCTTGCAGTACCAGGTAACGCTGAACGGCTTTCGCACGACGCTCGCCCAGTGCCATGTTGTACTCACGAGTACCACGTTCGTCGGTGTTGCCTTCCAGAACAACGCGAGCGCCGTTTGCTTTCAGGTCTTTGGCGTGAACGTCCAGAGCGCGCATGGCTTCTGGCTTCAGGTCCGAGCTGTCGTATTCGAAGTAGAAGGTGGTGATTGCGCGCAGAGCAGCTTCTTCGCTCAGGGAACCGTCAACAGCACCAGTGTTAGCGCCGTAACCAGCGTTTGGATCAACAGCGCCTTCACCGGCGTTGTCGCCGCCTTTGGACGAGCAACCTACAGCTACAGCCATGGCCAGAGCCAG
This sequence comes from Pseudomonas sp. Tn43, assembly GCF_014192635.1. Classification (NCBI taxonomy): domain Bacteria; kingdom Pseudomonadati; phylum Pseudomonadota; class Gammaproteobacteria; order Pseudomonadales; family Pseudomonadaceae; genus Pseudomonas; species Pseudomonas sp. Tn43. Next base: position 164,129 of record NZ_JACHYG010000007.1, on the reverse strand, counting down.
CGCAGCAAATTTACCAAACTTCAGCATTTCCATCGTGAAACTCCTAATGAACCCCAGTGTGTTAAGTACAACATGTAGCGCCGCGTCAGTTCAGGTAAGGGGACCAGGACGGTTCTCTGACTTCGCCTTGTGCGGTAGGAAGCGGGAGCCTCACGCGCCCATTAATGGACACGAGCATCAAGACTCCCCGGCCCTGCTGGCGGGTGGCGTAGATTACCATGGTGCCGTTGGGCGCAACAGTAGGCGACTCGTCCAGAGTGCTATCAGTGAGGATCTTTACACTACCGCGCTGCAAATCCTGCGCCGCCACCTTGAAATTGGTGAAGCCTTCCTGACGATGGATCATTACCAGGGTCTTTTCATCGGCCGACAGTTTAGGGTTGGCGTTGTAGTTACCGATGAAGGTCACACGCTCCGCACCACCACCGCTTGCGCTGGTTTTGTAGATCTGTGGCTTGCCGCCACGATCGGAGGTGAAGTAGATGGTCGAACCATCTTTACCCCAGAACGGTTCGGTGTTGATGCCCTGACCATTGGTGACGCGACTGATCTGACGCGAACCCAGGTTCATCACATAGATGTCCGGGTTACCGTCTTTGGACAATACGAATGCCAGACGCTGACCATCCGGCGACCAGGCTGGCGCACCATTCAGGCCTTCGAAATTGGTGATCTGCTCACGGCGACCGGTGTCGATGTTCTGCATGAAAATGCGCGGACGCTTCTGCTCGAACGACACATAAACAATGCGTTTGCCATCCGGTGCAAAACGCGGCGACAGGATCGGCTCGCGCGATTGCAGCAGGGTCACCGCACGGGCACCGTCATAGTCCGAACGTTGCAGCGTGTAGCGAGTGTTCTTCTCGGAGAACCGCTCGGCCGTCACGTACAGCAGACGAGTCGAGAACGCACCTTTGATACCGGTGAGTTTCTCGAACGACTGGTCGGAGATGTAATGCGCCATGTCGCGCAGTTGATCGACGCCGCCCGACACGCTGCCGGTCAGCACTTGCTGCTCGGTGGCGACGTTGAACAGTGCGTATTGAACCTGCAGGCGACCGCCCGCTGGAACAATGCTGCCGACCATGACGTACTGGGCACCCAGCGCCTTGAAGTCACGGAAGATGATTTCGCTGGCCTGGCTTGGCTGGCTGATCATGTTCTGTTTTGGAATCGGCGAGTAGTAACCCGAGTTGCGCAGGTCGTTACCGATAATTTCAGCCATGTCGTCCGGCAGCACGCTACCGCCCTGGAAGCCAAACGGCACTACCGCGATCGGGGTGGCCCGATCACTGCCGCTGGTGACCAGAATGTTTTTCTCATCAGCTGCCGCTATCCCTGCCAGGCAGCAAATAACGACAAGCATTCCTCGAAGAAGGTTTCTCACAAGGCTAGATCCTCAGGTGTGAATGTCATCTTGAATGAACGATAGGGAGCGAAATCGCTCGGTTTCATTCCCTGCATTTCTGTCAAACGTCCAATGTTCTTGACCGCCGCTACAGCGGAAGCGTCAAACGGACTATCGCCGCTGGACTTGGCTACGCCGACCGAAGTCACCGTACCATCGGGCAACATGCCGATTTGCAATACCACCGTCATGCCTTTGCGTGCCGAAGGTGGACGAGCCCAACCTTCCGCTGCACGAGCACGAATCAGATCATCGAAACTGCCGGCGACTTCGTCACCCTGCTCATCGGCCAAGGCCTGCTGACGCTCCGGCGTGTCGGAAAGCAAATCTGCCAGGGCCTGAGCCTTTTTTTCTTCGGCGGATTTACGTGCCGCTTCCTGCGATTTTTTCTTCGCAGCATCGGCAGCAGCTTTCTTCTTCGCGTCTTCGGCGACTTTCTTCTTCGCCTCTTCAGCTTCGGATTTTTTCTTGGCGTCTTCGGCGGCTTTCTTCTTCGCGTCTTCGACGATCTTTTTCTTCGCTTCTTCGGCGGCCGCTTTCTTGGCCTCTTCTTCCGCAGCTTTCTTGGCTTCTTCTTCAGATTTCTTCTTGGCTATATCAGCCAATTGTTTCTCTTCGGCCTTTTTGGCTTCGGCGGTCTTCTTGGCTTCATCGGCTTTCTTGGCTTCATCCGCCTTTTTTGCCTCTTCCGCTTTCTTCGTCTCGTCGGCCTTCTTGGATTCTTCGGCTTTTTGAGCCGCATCTTCCTTCTTTTGTTCCGCGGCCTTGATCGCTTCCTGCTCGATCTTTTTCTGTTCCATCTGTTCGACTTCGGTCTGGCGCGCGGCGGATTTCTTCGCTTCACCCGCAATCTTCTGATTGGTCTGGGTGGTCGCCTGACTTTTCGATTTCAGCTGGTACAAGGTCGCCTGGACAATCGGCCTGGCCGGCGGCAGTTCCGGTGTGAAGGCAAAACTGACGAACAGCATGCCGAAAACCAGCACGTGCAAGACAATCGCCCAGACACTAGGCCAGAAATAGCTTTCCGAGGCGGACGGCTCTCGCATTTGCTGCATCAGGGTGCCTCGGTAATCAAGCCAACATTACCGACCCCGGCTTTCTGCAACCCGCCCATGGCGCCCATGACGGCGCCGTAATCGACGGTCTTGTCGCCACGGATGAATACCTGGGTACGCTTGCCACCTTCAGTGCCGGCGCGAACGATCTTGGTCACCGCGTCGGTCATTTGCGGCAAGGTCATGGCCTTGTCCTGCTGCTTATCGGTGTCGACTTCGCTGCCAAGGTTCCAGTAATAGGTCTTGTCAGCCTTGATCGAAATGGTCAGGACCTGAGTGTTGTTGTCCTGCGGCAAGGCTTCACTGGAAACCTTGGGCAGATCAACTTTCACGCCCTGATTGAGCATCGGCGCGGTCACCATGAAGATGACCAGCAGTACCAGCATCACGTCGATGTAAGGCACCACGTTCATCTCGGCAACCGACTTGCGCTTTTTGCGAGCTCGAGCGATTAAAGCCATTGGGAATTACCTGCTTATTCTTCGCTGGTGTGCACTTTGCGGTGCAGGATCGCCTGGAATTCATCGGCGAAGGTGTAGTAACGGCCCAGCAGGGTTTCGCTGCGAGCAGCAAAACGGTTGTAGGCAATTACAGCCGGGATGGCGGCGAACAGACCGATCGCGGTAGCGATCAGTGCTTCGGCGATACCCGGGGCCACAGTGGCCAGGGTCGCTTGCTGGGCGGTGGCCAGGCCACGGAAGGAGTTCATGATGCCCCAGACCGTACCGAACAGACCGATGTACGGGCTGACGGAACCGACGGTGGCAAGAAACGGCAGGCTCTGCTCGAGTTTTTCTTCCTCGCGGGAGATGGCCACGCGCATGGCACGGGCTACGCCTTCCATGACCGCTTCCGGATCAACGCCTGACTGCTGACGCAGACGGGAGAATTCCTTGAAACCGGCGCGGAAGATTTGCTCCACGCCCGAATCCGGATCAGGGTTACTGCCGGCCTGACGGTAGAGTTTGGACAGGTCGATACCGGACCAGAAGCGCTCTTCAAAGCTCTCCAGGGCGCGTCGACCGGCGCGCAGCAAGTTGCTGCGCTGAAAGATCATGATCCATGAGGTCACCGATGCGGCTACCAGGGTCAGCATTACCAGTTGCACCACGATACTGGCATTGCTGACCAGGCTCCACATGGAGGAATGGTCGACGACGTTAGCTTCCACGCTTTATCTCCTGCTTTGAGTGTGTACCCGCGCCGCTCACGTCGGCAAAGGCCGCACGTAGAGCTTCGGGAATGGCCCGGGGTTTTAAACTGTTGGTGCGCACACAGGCCACCAGAAACTGCCCTTCGCAGAGCAGCACATTATCCGTAGCTCGCCTGACCTGCTGTTTGAAGCGCAGGCTGACCCGGTTCAATTCAATTACTTCAGCGCTTACCAGCAGTTCGTCGTCCAGTCGCGCCGGCGCGTGGTAACGCGCTTCGCTGGAATGCACGACGAACAACAGGTCCTCCCCTGCCAGCGCCGACTGGGCAAAGCCCAGCTCCCGGAGCCGCTCGGTTCGAGCCCGTTCCATAAACTTGAGGTAATTGACGTAATACACGATGCCGCCCGCATCGGTGTCCTCGTAATAAACGCGACAACGATGTGCGAACGACTCAAGCCCGTTTTGCGCGCGCATACTCTAGTGCTTACTCCTCAGGTTGCCAATCCGGCCAGGCAACTGTTTTTCATTGATTCGCGGCTTTGCGGCGAAAGTACGGTCCTGGGACAGCACAAACCCCGAATAAATCAGCACGCAAAGGTTACTAATCGTCCACGGCATCGAGGAACTCGTCTACCACAGGCATCTCGCCTAATCGTGACGGGATGTTTAAGCCGAAATGCAGGTATGCATGTCGAGTGACCACTCGCCCCCGCGGAGTGCGCATGATGTAGCCCTGCTGGATCAAATACGGCTCCAGCACATCTTCAATAGTGTGTCGCTCTTCGCTGATCGCCGCCGCCAGACTGTCGACCCCCACCGGTCCTCCGTCGAACTTCTCGATCATGGTCAACAGCAGGCGTCGATCCTGATGGTCGAAGCCACGCTCGTCGACATCCAGCAGATTCAGCGCCAGGTCGGCGATCGGCTTGGTGATGTGGCCTTTGGCGCGAACCTCGGCGAAATCCCTCACTCGGCGCAGCAAGCGGTTGGCGATCCGCGGCGTGCCACGGGCGCGGCGGGCGATTTCGAAGGCGCCCTCCGGGTCCAGCGGCAACCCGAGAATGTTCGCCGAACGGCCGACAATCGTTGCCAGGTCGGCGGTGCTGTAGAACTCCAGACGCTGGACGATCCCGAAGCGGTCGCGCAACGGGTTGGTCAGCATGCCGGCCCGGGTGGTTGCGCCGACCAGGGTGAACGGCGGCAGATCGAGTTTGATCGAGCGCGCGGCCGGCCCTTCGCCGATCATGATGTCGAGCTGGAAATCTTCCATCGCCGGGTACAGCACCTCTTCGACGATCGGCGACAACCGATGGATCTCGTCGATGAACAGCACGTCATGGGGTTCAAGGTTGGTCAGCAACGCCGCCAAATCACCTGGACGCTCAAGGACCGGCCCCGAGGTGCTTTTGATCGACACGCCCATTTCCTGGGCAATGATGTTGGCCAGGGTGGTTTTACCCAGCCCCGGCGGGCCGAAAATGAGTGTGTGATCCAGGGATTCGTTGCGCCCACGCGCGGCCTGGATGAACAGCTCCATTTGCTCGCGAACGGTCGGCTGGCCAATGTACTCGGCCAGGCTGACGGGACGAATTGCCCGGTCCTGGACTTCCTCACGCTCACGAGGGCCACCCGTGGCGGCGATCAGACGATCAGCTTCAATCACTTAGATCATTCCCTTAAGGGCACGACGAATCATGTCTTCACTGCTCAAACCCTTCTCCTTGATCGCAGAAATCGCCTTGCTGGCTTCCTGCGGCTTGTAGCCCAGGGAAATCAGCGCGCTGACCGCGTCATTTTCAGCGCTGGCAACTGGAGGCGCATCTGGCCCGCCCGGCTGGTTTGGCACCAACGCGAACATCGCCGGCACGGTTTCCCACGCCTTGAAGCGATCCTTGAGTTCCACCAACAAACGCTCGGCCGTCTTCTTGCCCACGCCTGGCACCTTGGTCAGCGCCGAAGTGTCCTGGGACTGCACGCAGCGAACCAGTTCATCGACCTCAAGGCTCGACATCAAGGCCAGCGCCAGTTTGGGCCCCACACCATTGAGACGGATCAGCTCGCGAAAAAAGTCTCGCTCGCGCTTGCCAAAGAAGCCATAGAGTAACTGCGCGTCTTCGCGTACGACCAAATGGGTATGCAAGGTCAGCGGTTCACCGACCGACGGCAAGCGATAAAGCGTGGTCATGGGCACTTCCAGCTCATAGCCCAGACCGTTTACATCCAGAATCAGGTGCGGCGGCTGTTTCTCAGCCAAAGTGCCGCGCAAGCGTCCAATCACGTTTCAGATCCTTGAGCCTTGGCCAGATCAGTGCTGGCGACTGACAGAACAAAGGCTTTACGCCGACAACACAGGCGCAAACCCTCATTCCATAAAAAATGATTGCTGATGCTATCAGAGACGCAGGCGCCCGCCACGACTGCGTGCTGTGCCCAGACCATGAGGCAACAGGCTGGACCGTGTATGAGCATGGCAAATTGCGATGGCCAGGGCATCCGAGGCATCGATTTGCGGCTTGCTGGTCAATTTGAGCATGTGCATGACCATCATCTGCACCTGCTCTTTATTCGCCGCGCCGGTGCCGGTCACCGCCTGTTTGACTTGGGTCGCAGTGTATTCGGCGATTTCCAGGCTTTCCTCGGCACCGGCCACGATGGCAGCACCGCGGGCCTGACCGAGCTTGAGGGCGGAGTCGGCATTGCGGGCCATGAAGACTTTTTCGATGCCCATGGTCACCGGGCCGTAGGTCTGGATCACTTCACGCACGCTCCGATAGACGATTTGCAGGCGTTCATGCAGCTCGCCGGAGCCCGTGCGAATGCACCCCGACGCCACGTACACGCAGCCACGCCCGGTATCGCGTACCACGCCATAACCGGTGATACGCGAACCGGGGTCGATACCAAGAATTAAAGTCATAACGCCTGCAGGCTTAGTAAAAGCACGATATTCAATACAGCGAATAACAAATGTGGGAGCTGGCTTGCCTGCGATGGCGTAGGCACATCAGACAATGATGTAGCCTGACACGCCGCCATCGCAGGCAAGCCAGCTCCCACACTGGATCTTAGTCGCCCTTAACCGAGCTGTGCGGCGACCGACTCTGGAATGTCCGCGTTGGAATACACGTTTTGCACGTCATCCAGGTCTTCGAGCATGTCGATCAGCTTCAGAATCTTCTCCGCGCCTTCCAGGTCCAGTTCGGCACTGGTGGTCGGCAGCATGACGATTTCCGCGTCATCACCCTTGAAGCCGGCAGCCTCCAAAGCGTTGCGCACGGAATAAAAGCCGGCGAACGAAGTGAACACGTCGATTGAACCGTCTTCGTGAGTCACCACATCATCGGCGTCAGCCTCCATGGCCGCCTCCATCAGCGCATCTTCGTCCACGCCCGGCGCGAAGGAAATCTGCCCCTTGCGTTCGAACAGATAGGCCACCGAACCGTCAGTGCCAAGGTTGCCGCCGCACTTGCTGAACGCATGGCGAACGGCGGCGGCTGTACGGTTACGGTTATCGGTCATGCATTCGACCATCACCGCCACACCGCCCGGGCCGTAACCTTCGTAGGTCAGCTCGACCATGTCGTCGGTATCGGCGGCGCCAGCGCCGCGAGCCACTGCGCGGTCGATGATGTCGCGACTCATGTTCGCACCCAGCGCTTTATCCAGCGCCAGGCGCAAACGCGGGTTGGAGCCCGGATCACCGCCGCCCTGACGAGCAGCAACCGTCAGCTCACGAATCCACTTGGTGAAAATCTTGCCCTTCTTGGCATCCTGACGTTCTTTGCGGTGCTTGATGTTCGCCCACTTGGAATGACCTGCCATAACTCGCTCCGAATTATCTTTGAAACATTGCCCGCCACGCCATGATGCGCCAGCCAGCAAAAAAAAATCTCGACCTGTCTATATAGAAAGGGCGCATCCGAAAATGCGCCCTTCTGGTCAGCCTTACTCAGCTTTAGGCGTTTCGCGCAGACGAATGTGCAGTTCGCGCAGTGCCTTGGCATCCACCTGACCCGGTGCCTGAGTCATGACATCCGCCGCGCTCTGGGTTTTCGGGAAGGCGATCACTTCACGGATCGACTGGGCGCCGGTCATCAGCATCACCAGACGGTCCAGACCGAAGGCCAGGCCACCGTGCGGCGGTGCACCGTACTTCAGCGCATCGAGCAGGAAGCCGAATTTCTCTTCCTGTTCCGCTTCGTCGATACCCAGCAGACGGAACACCGACTGCTGCATTTCCTTGCGATGGATACGGATCGAACCGCCACCCAGCTCGGTGCCGTTGAGCACCATGTCGTAGGCACGGGACAGAGCCTTGGCAGGATTGGCTTCGAGTTCTTGCGGGGTGCACTTCGGTGCGGTGAACGGGTGGTGCAACGCGCTGAAGCTGCCGTCGTCGTTCTCTTCGAACATCGGGAAGTCGACGACCCACATTGGCGCCCACTTGCAGGTCAGCAGCTCCAGGTCGTGGCCGAGCTTGATTCGCAGAGCCCCCAGGGCTTCGCTGACAATCTTCGATTTATCAGCGCCGAAGAACACGATATCGCCATCGACCGCACCGACGCGATCGAGGATCACGTTCAGGTTGGCCTCAGGGATGTTCTTGACGATTGGCGATTGCAGGCCTTCGACGCCTTTGGCGCGCTCGTTGACCTTGATGTACGCCAGGCCCTTGGCACCGTAGATGCCGACGAACTTGGTGTAATCGTCGATCTTGCTGCGCGGCATGCTTGCCGCGCCTGGCACGCGCAGAGCGGCAACGCGGCATTTCGGGTCATTGGCCGGGCCGCTGAACACCTTGAAGTCGACTTCTTTCAGCTGGTCGGCAACGTCCACCAGTTCCAGCGGGTTACGCAGGTCCGGTTTGTCGGAACCATAACGACGCATGGCCTCTTCGAAGGTCATGTGCGGGAAATCGCCGAACTCCAGACCCAGCACTTCCTTGAACAGGGTGCGGACCATGCCTTCGGTGATGCCCATGATGTCTTTTTCATCGAGGAAGCTGGTTTCGATGTCGATCTGGGTGAATTCAGGCTGGCGGTCGGCACGCAGGTCTTCGTCGCGGAAGCACTTGGCGATCTGGTAGTAACGGTCGAAGCCGGCGACCATCAGCAGCTGCTTGAACAGCTGTGGCGATTGCGGCAAGGCGAAGAAGCTACCTGCGTGAGTACGGCTCGGCACCAGGTAGTCGCGAGCGCCTTCTGGCGTGGCGCGGGTCAGGATCGGTGTCTCGACGTCGAGGAAGCCGTTCTCGTCCAGGTAGCGACGGATGCTGGTGGTCATGCGCGAGCGTAGACGCAGCTTCTCGAGCATTTCCGGGCGACGCAGGTCAAGGAAGCGATAGCGCAGGCGGGTTTCTTCACCAACGTCGGAGAACTCGTTGAGCGGGAACGGCGGGGTTTCCGATTCGTTCAGCACTTCCAGTTCGTAGCCGAGAACCTCGATCATGCCCGACGCCATGTTGGCGTTGGTGGCACCGGCCGGACGCAGGCGGACTTTGCCGGTGATCTTCACGACGAACTCGCTGCGCACGCGATCGGCGGCGGCGAAGGATTCAGCGCGGTCCGGGTCGAACACCACCTGGGCCAGACCGTCACGATCACGGATATCGAGGAAAATCACCCCACCGTGGTCACGACGACGGTGGACCCATCCGCAAAGGGTAATTTCCTGGCCTTCCAGGCTTTCGTTCAGTTGGCCGCAATAATGGCTGCGCATCATGGTAGTGGTTTCGCTTCTCGTAATTCGAAATTCGGTTGGAGGTCTTGCCGCCCTACACCTGAATAAGGTGCCGGATGATGCAAGAGCTCGCGCGTGTCGTTCAGCCGGGGCGCTAGACCCTAGTCAGCTTTGTCGCCACCGGCCAGGTTTTTCTTGGAACCGGTCTTGAAGTCGGTTTCGTACCAGCCGGTACCGCTGAGGCGGAAGCCCGGCATGGACAGCATCTTTTTAAGCTCTGGCGCCTGGCAGGCAGGGCAGTCGACCAGCGGTGCCGCGCTGATCTTTTGAATGGCTTCCAACTGATGACCACAGGAAGCACATTGATAGTCGTACATCGGCATGGGGGTTGTCTCGGCGATCAGATTGCTACCGCGCATGCTGGGCTTTGCGGCAAAGGGCGGGATTATATCCATTAAATGCAGCCTGTGCAGCCGTAAGACTGCACAGACCGACACTCGACCTGATCAACCACCACCGTTAAGCCATGACCAGGCAACTTCCTTCCTTCAGGCTGTGCACGACGCAGACAACCCGCACCAGCCCGGTGAAATTCTTCACCCCGCCGTGACGCAGATGCACTTCGCGATCCACGTGGGACAACAGCGCACTGACCGAGCAGCAATTGACCTTGGCCATATCACCCAAAATATCCCAATAAACCTGCTCCAGCCGCAAACAGGTCGCAAAGCCATTCAAGCGCACGGACCGGGATAATGGCTGGGCCAGGCCCATATTGAATTCATTGACCAATGAATCAATCTTTCCCTCCTTGAGCGGACCGCCCCTCCCTTCGCGTCGCCTGTCTTGATCAACCATAACTTGACACTCCTTTGCCATCCTTGCTGCTTATAAGAGTCATATTCCGTTTTCTTATAAAAGCGCAGGCGCACAGGGATAATCCAGATGACTTTTTGACCATCGCCGTAGGATAAGCCAACAACGGAGGGCAGATGATGGAGCTCGTCCTAGGCCGGACGATTTCCTACGAAAACCGACGCAATGTCTTTCGGCGAAAAGGCAAAAAGACGCCAGAAACACAGCAGACAAATATGACTCAGCATGGGTCATCCACACGGTGGCCACTGGGAGTACCGCTGGACTGCCTGATTTGAGTAGCTGCGGGCTTTGCTGTTAAATAGGCAGTGTGTCGCTACCGCCTATTTTCCGGGGGTTGCGCATAGGCTGATACCGGGTACGTGTCCAACGCCTCTTATTGTTCTGAAGCGAACCGTGCTCCATCAGCTCTTCCTTGTGATCCGTCTTAACGTGAGTTAATCAAAATGTTGAAAATCGTCCACCTGCTAATGGGCGCAGCAGCCTTGCTGCTGTCCTTCATCCCTAGCCTGCGATCCGAAGCGCTACCTTACCTGCAACAACCCGATGCGCTGTACCTGGCCTTTTTCGGCCTGCTCAACCTCACACTTGCACCTGTCATCCCTTACTGGAACAAAGGCCCGCGTCATCAGTTGCAAAACCTGGTCAGCGCCTTGCTGGTTCTGGCTGTGGTATTGCAAACACTGACCTTGTTCGCCCCGATGCCTGTCATCGCCGGTCAACCTGCCGTTCTGTTCAGTCTGGTCGTTGCCCTGATCGCCGTTCTTTTGCACCTGGCTGTCAGCTTCTACAAATCCTCACCGGCCGCCGCCTCGCCAAGCTATGACATGAGCAACCGCGATACCGGCACCGTCAAGTGGTTCAATACCTCCAAAGGCTTCGGCTTTATTTCCCGTGATTCCGGCGATGATATTTTCGTGCATTTCCGGGCAATTCGCGGCGAAGGCCACCGTGTTCTGGTCGAAGGCCAGCGTGTGGAGTTCTCCGTGATGAACCGTGACAAAGGCCTGCAAGCTGAAGATGTGATCGCCGCTCTGCCGCGTCGCTGACTCCAAAGCTAAAAAAACCGCGAACAGCCCAGGCTGTTCGCGGTTTTTTTATGCCCTGCTTTCCACTCATGCCGCTCAGTAATGCGGTGGCGGAGCCTCTTCTTCGAAGGACTCGAACTGACCGACCATTTCCTCCTGCCGCTTGAGCAGCGCTGCCATTTGCAGTTGCAGGCGCTCAACCGCATGCTGCTGTGCCGCCAGCACATCATTCAAGGTCTGGATAGTGTCATCCTGAAACGCCAACTGGCTTTCCAGATCGTTAACGCGCTCTTCCAGGCTCATGTTCAGCCCTCCAGAAACGTGAAGTCATCGGTCAACACCAGACGCAGACGCTCACGAATCGTCGCGATCTGCTCTGGACTGTAGGGTTTGGCCGGCTGATTGCCCCAGACCGGGGCTGGCCAGGCGGCGTCCTCACGCTTGCGCACAATCACATGCATGTGCAACTGACTGACGACATTACCCAAGGCCGCGACGTTCAATTTATCCGCGTCGAACGAGTCCTTGAGCGTTTCCGCCAGTGCGGTGGTTTCCTGCCACAGCTGGTGTTGATCTGCGACATCTAATTGAAATATCTCGCTGATATCCTCGCGGCGGGGCACGAGGATGAACCACGGGTAGTTCGAATCATTGGACAGCAGCAACCGACAGAGCGGGAAATCGCCAATAGGCAACGTGTCTTGTTTAAGTCGTGGATCTAAAGCGAACACAGCGCACACTCCCCTCTGGTGATCTTTTTTCAGCTTAGCGCCCCATTGCCAGAGACGGCGCACCAAGCGACAGGACGGCAGCATACCTGCGAACGCCACGCGCTTCACGACGAACTGCCACCTGCTGTGCCCTGCGGGCGCCCCGATATGAGCCATTTTGATCCGGTACGCACCATGACAGAACCAGCCACCGAACAAAAAATGCCGAAATACCGATAAACAACGAGCCGTTCGAATCCATGACAAAGAGACACTGGGTGAATTCGGTACAGCAATTGAAATTTTTTGCACCAAAACCGCACAACGCGTCTACGCTCAGTGCGTCAGCATCCGCTAACTACTCACTGTCGGGGTGAACCGGTAACGTTTTTGATTGTCACCCCCATCAATTCGAGGTGGTAACCACGATGCGAAGCATGGCGTCAAGCTCAAGTAAATAGAGCTCGACGCCCCCGGTTTCATGAGGTTTTTATAGCAGCAGGCAGGCTTTGGGGAAAAAACAGCGACAGAATTCCGATTTGTGCACGCTTGTTGCATTCACCCCCGTATCGTCTATAAGCGCTCCGCTGGAAGTGGAAGCCTTAAGGCCAATAAAACAGTGGCAGGATTGCCCGATGGAGATTCAGGTGCAGGACAAGGGACTCTTTTTTACCGACGCTCAAGCCATGGAAAACAACGATGAAGTTGTCAGTCCGATTGCGTCGGAATTGTGAATTTGCGACATCTACCCAGTCATTTGCGACACGCTCGTAAAGAAGCTGAAAGGTTAGATACGCAAGTATCGCCAACATGGTCGGCGTGATATAAGTTTGCGCCGACACAAAAAGAAAGAGCCGCCCGGATAATAAAACAGGCGGGACGGCAGTACTCTTCTAAAACCAAAGGAGCAAATCACGATGCGCGTGATGAAGTGGAGCATGATCGCACTGGCAGTTGCAGCAGCAGCCAGTACTCAAATGGCTACGGCCGCACCGTTTGTAAGTGACCAGGCTGAAGCCAAAGGTTTTGTTGAAGACGCCAAGTTCGACTTGCTGCTTCGCAACTATTACTTCAACCGTGACCGCAGAGACGGCGCAAACGACCAGAAAGACTGGACACAGGGCATCTGGGGCAATTTCAGCTCCGGTTATACTCAAGGTACCGTAGGTGTCGGCGTTGATGCATTCGGTTATCTGGGTATCAAACTGGACGGTGGCGACGGCACAACTGGCTCGGGTAACCTGAGCCGCGACTCCCAAGGCCGCAACCACGACGACTTCGGCAAAGCCGGTGCCGCCGTTAAAGTTCGCATCTCCAAAACTGAACTGAAGTTCGGTGAGATGCAGCCAAGCACCTCTCCAGTATTCGCTATCGGCGGTTCTCGTCTGCTGCCTCAAACCGCTACCGGTTTCCAACTGCAGAGCAGCGAAATCAAGAACCTGGACCTGGAAGGCGGTCACTTCTACTCGGCTTCCAGCCAGGATGAGATGAACAGCGATGGCGAACTGTGGGCGAACTACGCCGGCGTTACCGCTAAAACCGCAGACTATGCTGGCGGCAAGTACGGGTTCACCGAGAACCTCAGCGCATCGTTTTACGGCGCCCAGCTGGAAGACATCTGGAACCAGTACTACGCCAACCTGAACTACACCATCCCAATGGGTAGCGATCAGTCGATTAACCTGGACGGTAACATCTACAACACCCAAGATACCGGTTCCGCCAAAGCAGGCGAGATCAGCAACACCACGTTCTCGCTGGCTGCTGCTTACTCGTTCCTGAAAGCACACACCGTTACCGTGGCCTTCCAGAAAGTTAACGGCGACGTCCCGTTCGACTACATCGGCGTGGGTGACAACAACCGCGGCGGCGACTCGATCTTCCTCGCCAACTCCATCCAGTACTCTGACTTCAACGGTCCTAACGAGAAGTCTGCTCAGGTCCGTTATGACCTGAAAATGGCTGAGTACGGCGTTCCAGGTCTGAGCTTCATGACCCGTTACGTAAAAGGTTGGGACATCGACGGCACCAACACTCCAACAGGCAGTGCTTACGCCGGCCTGTACGGTGAAGATGGCAAGCACAACGAAACCAACCTGGAAGCCAAGTACGTTGTTCAGACTGGCCCGGCAAAAGATCTTTCCTTCCGCGTTCGTCAAGCATGGCACTTCGCTAATGGCGACCAGGGCGAAGGCGATATCAAAGAGTTCCGTCTGATCGTCGACTACCCGCTGTCGATTTTGTAATTGCCGTTAGCTACTTCGCGGTAATCAAAAAAGGCCCATCTTCGGATGGGCCTTTTTTATTGGCTACAGCATTGTGTTTAAGGGTTCAGCTCTTGCAGAACAAGTCTGACCGAGAGGTCAAACATGAGACCCATTATTACGCCGTTGCCGATTCCTGAACCATTCGAATAACCCGCTGCGGAAATGGAATATCGATACCGGCAGTCTTCAAACGATCACGGGATTGTTCGTTAAACATGAACATCACATTCCAGTAGTCAGCGGTCTTCACCCACACTCGCAGGGAAACAGTGATCGAACTGTCGCCCAGTGTCGAAATCACCGCTTCCGGTGCCGGATCAGCCAGTACGCGCGGGTCTTTGGCCAGTTCCAGCAATACTTCACGGGCCTTCTGCAAGTCCGCTTCGTAAGCCACACCTACATCGAATATCACCTTGCGGGTCGGCTGACGGTTGGTATTGGTAATGATGCCGTTCGACAGATTGCCGTTAGGCAAAATGATGGTTTTGTTATCGCCGGTGCGCAGTACAGTGTGGAAGATCTGGATGCTGTCGACGGTACCGGCAACACCTTGGGCTTCGATCCAGTCACCGATGCGGAACGGGCGGAACAACAGAATCAGCACGCCGCCAGCGAAGTTCGCCAGGCTGCCCTGCAACGCCAGACCGATCGCCAGGCCAGCAGCACCGATCGCCGCGACGAACGAGGTGGTTTCCACGCCGATCATCGACGCCACACTCACGATCAGCAAAACCTTGAGAATGATGTTCGCCAGGCTGCTGATGAAACCTTGCAGCGCCAGGTCGGCATTGCGCAACGCCAGCAGGCCGCCGAGTTTTTGCGTCACCTTGTTGATCAGCCACCAGCCGACAGCCAGGGTAATCACCGCCAACAGCACGCGGCTGCCGTATTCCATGATCATTGGAATCCAGGCTTGGGATGCCTTGACCAGGTTGTCCACTTCAGCATTCAAATCCATCTTTTTCTCCTGATTTCCGGCTACCCGGCACGCAAAAAATGAGCGGCAGAAAGACCGAACCCATGAAGAATTCAATCGTTTCTGCCGTTGCTTGGGCCTCGGACGTCGAAAACGCCGAGAGGTTCCCGCTTGAAAAGTCAGTCGCGGAAGTTATTGAACTGTAGCGGCATATCGAAGGATTTGGCGCGCAGGGCCGCAATTGCTTCTTGCAAGTCATCACGCTTCTTGCCGGTGATGCGCACTTGCTCGCCCTGGATGGCGGCCTGAACCTTGAGCTTGGCGTCTTTGACGTGGGCGACGATTTTCTTCGCCAGCTCTTTGTCGATGCCTTCCTTGAGGACCGCTTCCTGCTTCATCAACTTGCCCGACGCGTAGGCATCCTTGACTTCAAGGCACTGCACGTCGATTTTGCGCTTGACCAGGGCCAGCTTGAGGATCTCGATCATCGCTTCGAGCTGGAAATCGGCTTCCGCGGTCAGGTTGACGGTCAGGTCCTTTTCCTTGAACTCGAAGGTGCCTTTGCCTTTCAGGTCATAGCGACGATCGAGTTCCTTGACGGCGTTCTCGACCGCGTTGGTGACTTCGTGTTTGTCCAGTTCGGATACCACGTCGAACGACGGCATGTAATCTCTCCAATAAAAAGGCACGCTCGATAACGATGGAGCGCGCTTGGCTTGCGGTTAAAATCGGGCTCATTATAACGGGTCTTTTCCAACCGATACTGCGAGCCTCACATGCCAGCGTCAAACCGAGCAAAAAGCTGATGTCCACTCCTTGGCATATTCTGGGTGCCGGCAGCCTCGGCACCCTTTGGGCCACACGTCTGGCGCGGGCAGGTGTGCCGGTCAGGCTGATCGTGCGGGACTCGACACGCTTGCAGGCCTATCGGACGGCGGGCGGTTTGACGCTGGTCGAACACGGCGAAGCGCAGCTGTATCCAGTGCCCGGCGAAACACCTGACAGCGACGAGCCCATCAGCCGCCTGCTGGTGGCCTGTAAAGCCTACGACGCCGTAACAGCCGTGGCCCGCCTCGCCCACCGCCTGACACCGAACGCCGAACTGATCCTGCTGCAGAACGGCCTCGGCAGCCAGGACGCGGTTGCCAAGCAGGTGCCTCAGGCGCGCTGCATTTTCGCCTCCAGCACCGAAGGCGCATTTCGCGAGGGTGACTGGCGTGTGGTATTCGCCGGCCATGGCTACACCTGGCTGGGCGATGCGAGCCATCCCGTGGCGCCGATCTGGCTGGAGGAGTTGAGCGCCGCCGGTATTCCTCATGAGTGGAGCACCGATATCCTCACAAGGCTGTGGCGAAAACTGGCGCTCAATTGTGCGATCAACCCGCTGTCCGTGCTGCACGAATGTCGCAACGGCGGTTTGCAGCAGCATCATGGCGAAGTCGCCGCCCTGTGCGTCGAGCTCACCGAGCTGCTAAAGCGCTGCGGCCAGCCAGCAGCGGCGCAAAATCTGCGGGAAGAAGTCGAACGAGTGATCCAGGCCACGGCGGCCAATTTCTCCTCGATGTATCAGGACGTCGCAAATCAGCGCCGCACCGAAATCAGCTATCTATTGGGTCATGCCTGCAAAGTCGCGTCGCAGCATCAGTTGGACCTGCCCCACCTCAGTCAATTGCAGGAGCGCCTGACTGTTCATCTGCGCAGCCTTGGATTGCCCAGCGACTGAGCAGCGGCTACGCTGGCCACTTGTTCCTTTTTAGCGATGAACCTGATGCCATTGCGCCAGCGCCTTGAAAACCTTCCAGTCGGCCAGAAATTGCTGGCCGCCCTGCTGGTGCTGTTGACCACTGTTTTGTTGGTCGCCAACCTGACCTTTATCAGCGCCGCCTATTACATCTCCCAGGAAAGCATGGCTCCCCAGGCCTTGCAGACCATCGGCCGACTGGTGTCCAACCCGAGCCTGGTGTCCGATGCGCTGAAATCGCCGCAAAACGCCGAGCGCTTGCTCAACGAACTCAATAGTTATACACCGCTGCGCGCGGCGGCCATTTATGACGGTAAGGGCGTGCGTCTGGCGCAACTGCAACACGGCGACGAATTGAGCCTGCCAGCGCATTTCCGGCACCTGGAAGCCTGGCAAGCCACCGAGTTCCGTAACAATCAAGTCATCACCCTGCCCCGCCCCGGTGCTGCGCCAGGGCATTTGTTGCTGGTGGCTAGCAGCGAATTGCCGATGGCGTTCTATACCGGGACCCTGACTGCCAGCCTGGGGATTCTGATTTTCAGCGTGCTGTTATGGCTGGTGATCGCCCGGCAGATCAAACGCCTGATCACCCGACCGATCCATCAGCTCGAAGAATTGTCCCGGCAAGTGACCCGGGAAGAGAACTACGCCCTGCGCGCCTCCCGCGGCAACCACGATGAAATCGGCAGCCTCGCCGAAGCCTTCAACACCATGCTCTCGCGCATCGAAGCCCGGGAGCAGCAGCTCAAGCGTGCCCGCGACGATTCTCAGGCCGCTTATGACCAGGCTCAGGGGCTGGCGGAAGAAACCCGTCACACCAACCGCAAGCTGGAACTGGAAGTTCAGGTGCGCAGCAAGATCGAAAAGAAACTCACCGGCTTCCAGAACTACCTCAACAGCATCATCGACTCCATGCCGTCGGCCCTGATCGCCCTCGACGAGCAGCTCTACGTGACCCAGTGGAATCAGGAAGCCAGCGCCCTGTCCGGCACGCGCCTCGCGGAAGCCTTGAACCAACCGATCTTCCTCGCCTTCGAACCGCTCAAGCCATTTCTGCCGCAACTCAGGCAAACCGTCGAGCAGCACACAGTGGCGAAGATCGAACGCGTGACCTGGCTCAAGGACGAAGAGCCCCGGCATTACGCCCTGACGTTCTACCCGTTGATGGGCGGTGCCGGGCGCGGTGTGGTCATCCGGATCGACGACATCACTCAGCGGCTGTCCTTGGAAGAAATGATGGTGCAGTCGGAAAAAATGCTCTCGGTTGGTGGTCTCGCCGCCGGCATGGCCCACGAGATCAATAATCCGCTGGGCGCGATCCTGCACAACGTGCAGAACATTCGTCGGCGCCTGTCGCCCGATCTGCCGAAAAACCTCGAACAGGCCGAGCAACTCGGCATCGAGCTGGAAACGGTCAACCAGTACCTGATAGCTCGCGAAGTGCCGCAGTTGCTCGATGGCATTCAACAGGCTGGCGCACGGGCGGCAAAAATCGTGACGCACATGCTCAGCTTCAGCCGACGCAGTACCCGGCAGATGGCGCCCTGCGATTTGCCGGCGTTGATCGATCAAGCGGTGGAAATCGCCGGCAACGACTTCGACCTGGCGATCGGTTTCGACTTCAAGGGGCA
This sequence comes from Pseudomonas sp. Tn43, assembly GCF_014192635.1. Lineage (NCBI taxonomy): Bacteria > Pseudomonadati > Pseudomonadota > Gammaproteobacteria > Pseudomonadales > Pseudomonadaceae > Pseudomonas > Pseudomonas sp. Tn43. The sequence goes on along the minus strand of NZ_JACHYG010000007.1, from coordinate 145,664 downwards.
GGCGATCATTCGTCAGTTCGATCCGGCGTTGGGCCCGGTGCCCGGCACTGCCAACGAACTGGAACAGGTGCTGCTCAACCTGCTGAAAAATGCCGCGCAAGCCATTCATCAACGTACCGACGACCGCGAGCCGGGGCGGATCATTCTGCGGACAAAACTGAACCCGCCGTGGGCAGAGATTCAGGTCGAGGACAACGGCATCGGCATGAGCGAGAGCGTGCGCAAACGTACGTTCGAGCCGTTCTTCACCACCAAGGAAATCGGTCAGGGCACCGGCCTTGGGCTTTCGGTTTCGTACTTCATCATCACCAACAACCACAAGGGCCAGATGGAAGTGCAATCGACGCCGGGCCAAGGCACCTGTTTCACCTTGCGCCTGCCGTTGTCAGGCGCTCCGGTGGTTTCCCAAGAACTCAATCAGCTGTCGAGGTAACCATGGGCTTTCGCTTGTCGAAGATTTACACCCGCACTGGCGACAAAGGCGAAACCGGGCTCGGCGATGGCCGCCGGGTGCCCAAAGACCATCCGCGCATCGAAGCCATTGGCGAAGTCGATACGCTGAACAGCCAGGTGGGCGTGTTGTTGGCCGGACTGGCAGCGCAAAGTGAAACGTATCCGGGGTTGAACGAAATCATCGAGGTGTTGGCGCCCTGCCAGCATCGGTTGTTCGACTTGGGTGGTGAGCTGGCGATGCCGGTGTATCAGGCACTGAACACGGCGGAAATCGAGCGGCTGGAAGCGGCGATCGATGTCTGGAATGAAGAGTTGGGGCCGCTGGAGAATTTCATTCTGCCCGGCGGTTCGGCGTTGATTGCCCAGGCTCACGTTTGCCGCTGCCTGGCGCGCAGTGCCGAGCGGCGCTGTCAGCAGTTGAATGCGATCGAACCATTGGCCGGAGTTGGATTGGCGTATATCAATCGGTTATCGGATTTATTGTTTGTGGCGGCACGGTTGATTGCCAAGCGTCAGGGGGTTGCCGAGATTTTGTGGCAGCCTGCGGCGAAACCCGGAGTGTAGTAACTGATCGTTCCCACGCTCTGCGTGGGAATGCAGCCCGGGATGCTCTGCGTCCCAATCAAGAGCCGAACGCGGAGCATCCGTTGAGGCATTCCCACGCAGAGCGTGGGAATGATCGGGTGCTATGCCTCAGGCCAAAACGCCCGAATCCCCGCCACACCCTGCGCGCCCGCCTCCCAGGCTTTCTGCCGCTCTGCCGGGCCAACCCCTCCCAGCAAAAACACCGGCTTACTGAAGCCCTCGATCAGGGTTGAGGCCTGTTCCCACCCCAGTGGCAGAGCATCCGGATGAGTCTGCGTCGGCTGCACCGGCGACAAGGTCACAAAGTCCACACCCATTTGCTCGGCCAGCGCCAGCTCTTCAGCGTTGTGGCAAGACGCTGCCAGCCAGCGTGACGCCGGTAGCGGACGCCCGGCCGCCGCGTACTTGCGCAACTGTGCCGAGGTGATGTGCCAACCGGCGGACGGGAAGTCCCCCAGCCATTCAAACGGCCCCTTGATCATCAACTGCGCCTTGCCGGCACATAGCCCCGCCGCATCCACCGCCAGATCGCGGTATTGCGGGTCGTAGCCGTTGGGGGCGCGCAATTGAATCAGCTTGATGCCGCCAGCGATGGCTTTCTGAATACCGCGCAGCAAGGCCGGGGTTTCCAGGCCCTCCGGAGTGATCAGGTAGTCGCCGGGCAAGCGAGCAGCGGCGACGATCGGCTGGTTGGCGGCCGGAAATTCGTAATCCACCAGTTCCCGCGCGGTCACCCACGCCAAAGGCTGACCTTCGGCACCGTGGGGTTCGCCGGCAAATGCCGAGACTTCCCAGACATCCAGCAGCACTTGCTTATCCGGGTAATCGTGGCGGACCTTGATCATCGGCCGCGCAGTATTGACCACAATGCCCAACTCTTCGTGAAGCTCGCGAGCCAGGGCCGTTTCGACGGACTCGTCATCCTCGACCTTGCCACCAGGAAACTCCCACAGACCGCCCTGATGCTGGGTGTCGGCACGGCGGGCAATGAGGATTTTGCCGTTGCTATCGCGGATAACCGCAGCGGCTACGTGAACTCGTTTCACTGCTTTATTGCCTCCAGATCAGCGTAGCGCCGAGCCTTGAAGGCCGGCCATTGGTAGAGGGTTTCAAGGTCGCGCAGGGACCAGCACGTATGCAGTTTATCGCCGATGATCAAGTGAAGACTCATGTTCGGGCGCCTTTTTGGTAAGTGGAACAGGCCAGAATTTTTAATGTCTGGCCGTCCGTCATCGCGGGCAAGCCCGCTCCCACAAAGACCGAGTCAACCGCACGACCCTGTGGGGCGGGCTTGCCCCCGATAGGGTCGACGCGGTCTTAAGTACGGTACTCGGCGTTGATCTTCACGTATTCGTGGGACAGATCAGTGGTCCAGATGGTTTCGCTGCAATCGCCACGCCCCAGTTCGATGCGGATGGTTATTTCTTCCTGCTGCATTACCGCAGCGCCCTGGGCTTCGGTGTAGGTGGCGGCGCGAGCGCCACGGCTGGCGATGCACACGTCACCGAGGAATACGTCGATCTTGCTCACGTCCAGGTTCGGTACGCCGGCACGGCCCACGGCGGCCAGAATGCGGCCCCAGTTCGGGTCGGAGGCGAACAGCGCGGTTTTGATCAGCGGCGAGTGAGCCACGGTGTAACCGACGTCCAGGCACTCCTGATGATTGCCGCCGCCGTTGACTTCCACGGTAACGAACTTGGTAGCGCCTTCACCGTCGCGCACAATGGCCTGGGCCACGTCCATGCACACCTCGAACACCGCTTGCTTCAACTTGGCGAACAATTCACCTTCGGCGCGGGTGATTTCCGGCAGAGCAGCCTGACCGGTGGCGATCAGCATGCAGCAGTCGTTGGTCGAGGTGTCGCCGTCGATGGTGATGCGGTTGAACGACTTGTTGGCGCCGTCCAGCAGCAGGTTTTGCAGCACATCGCGGGAGACTTTGGCGTCGGTGGCGATGTAGCCGAGCATGGTCGCCATGTTCGGACGAATCATGCCCGCACCTTTGCTAATGCCGGTGACGGTGATGGTCACGCCGTCGTGCTGAAACTGGCGGCTGGCACCCTTGGGCAGGGTGTCGGTGGTCATTATGCCGGTAGCGGCGGCTTCCCAGTTATTGACCGACAGGTCGTCGAGAGCGGCTTGCAGCGCGCCTTCGATCTTTTCGACCGGCAGCGGCTCGCCGATCACACCGGTGGAGTACGGCAGCACGAGATTTGCATCGACGCCGGTCAGCTCAGCCAGCTTGGCGCAGGTGCGCTCGGCGGCTGCCAGGCCTGGTTCGCCGGTGCCGGCGTTGGCATTGCCGGTGTTGGTCAGCAAGTAACGTACCGGGCCTTGCACACGTTGTTTGGCCAGGATCACGGGAGCGGCGCAAAAAGCGTTCAGGGTAAACACGCCCGCCACTGTGGAACCTTCGGCGCAGCGCATGACCACGACATCCTTGCGCCCAGGGCGTTTGATGCCGGCCGAGGCGATACCGAGTTCAAAACCGGCAACCGGGTGCAACGTTGGCAAAGGACCAAGACCAACAGCCATGAATGCGCTCCTTAAAGTAGTGTCTGCACCGCCATTCCCCCGTTTTCTTAACGTGGCGCGGTGGTTTAAATGGCAAAACGCCGCGACGGCATAAGCCGGTCGCGGCGCGGGTATTTCAGCGTATGAAACGGGTTTACTGGATCTGCCCGTGGCAATGCTTGAACTTCTTGCCCGAACCGCAGTAGCACAGCTCATTGCGGCCCAGCTTCTGCTCGTTGCGCACCGGTGCGGTGGCGGTGGCGAGGGCTACATCGACCTCTTCACCCAACACTTCCGGTTGCTCCAGGCCAGGGGCTTCGTCGTGCTGGAACTGCATGCGCGCAGCCAGTGCCTCGGCTTCCTGACGCAGGCGAGCTTCTTCTTCGATCGGATCTTCGCGGCGGACCTGAACGTGCGACAGCACACGGATCGAGTCGCGCTTGATGGAATCCAGCAGTTCGGAGAACAAGGTGAACGACTCGCGCTTGTATTCCTGCTTCGGGTTCTTCTGCGCATAACCACGCAAGTGGATGCCGTGACGCAGGTGATCCATGGTCGACAGGTGGTCTTTCCACAGGTCGTCCAGTACGCGCAGAACGATTTGCTTCTCGAAGGTGCGCAGTGCTTCGGCACCGGCCTGGTCTTCTTTCTCGTTGTACGCGGCGATCAGCTCGTTCATCAGCTTTTCGCGCAGGGTCTCTTCGTAGAGGTGATCGTCTTCGTCCAGCCATTGCTGGATTGGCAATGCCACACCGAAGTCGCTCTGCAACGCTGCTTCCAGACCGGCCACGTCCCACTGCTCAGGCAGCGATTGCGGTGGAATGTGTGCGCTGACGGTTGCGTTGAGCACGTCCTGACGGAAATCGGCGATGGTTTCGCCGATGTTGTCGGCAGCCAACAAACTGTTACGCATGTGATAGATCACTTTACGTTGTTCGTTGTTGACGTCGTCGAACTCAAGCAGTTGTTTACGGATGTCGAAGTTGCGGCCTTCAACCTTGCGCTGAGCCTTCTCGATGGCGTTGGTCACCATGCGGTGCTCGATCGCCTCACCGGACTGCATGCCCAGCGCCTTCATGAAGTTCTTCACCCGGTCAGAGGCGAAGATGCGCATCAGGCTGTCTTCCAGCGACAGGTAGAAACGGCTGGAACCGGCGTCGCCCTGACGACCGGCACGACCACGCAACTGGTTGTCGATACGGCGCGATTCGTGACGTTCGGAAGCGATCACCTGCAAACCGCCCGACTCCAGCACTTGCTGGTGACGCTTCTGCCAGTCGGCCTTGATCTGGGCAATCTGCTCAGGGGTCGGGTTTTCAAGCGAAGCGACTTCCACTTCCCAGTTACCGCCCAACAGGATGTCGGTACCACGACCGGCCATGTTGGTGGCGATAGTCAGCGCGCCCGGGCGACCGGCCTGAGCAATGATTTCGGCTTCTTTTTCGTGGAACTTGGCGTTCAGAACCTTGTGTTCGATGCCTTCCTTCACGAGCAGGCTGGACATGTGCTCGGACGTTTCGATGGTGGCGGTACCCACCAGCACCGGACGGCCCTGAGCCATGCATTCCTTGATGTCATTGATGATCGCCGCGTATTTCTCCTCGGCGGTCAGGAACACCAGGTCGTTGTAGTCTTTACGCGCCAACGGTTTGTTTGGCGGGATGACCATGACCTGCAGGCCATAGATCTGGTGGAATTCGAACGCTTCGGTGTCCGCGGTACCGGTCATGCCGGACAGCTTGTTGTACAGACGGAAGTAGTTCTGGAACGTGGTCGATGCCAGGGTCTGGCTTTCGGCCTGGATGTTCAGCCCTTCTTTCGCTTCGATGGCCTGGTGCAGGCCTTCGGACAAACGGCGACCGGGCATGGTACGGCCGGTGTGTTCGTCGACCAGTACGACCTGACCGTCCTGCACGATGTATTCGACGTTGCGATTGAACAGTTTGTGCGCACGCAGACCGGCATAAACGTGGGTCAGCAGACCCAGGTTATGCGCCGAATACAGGCTCTCGCCTTCAGCCAGCAGGCCGACGCGGGTGAGCATGTCTTCGATGAACTGGTGACCGGCTTCGTTGAGTTCGACCTGGCGGGACTTCTCGTCCACGGTGTAGTGGCCAGCCTTGGTGACTTCGCCTTCGACTTCTTCGACATGCAATTCCAGCTGCGGGATCAGTTTGTTGATCTCGATGTACAGCTTGGAGCTGTCCTCGGCCTGACCGGAGATGATCAGCGGGGTACGGGCTTCGTCGATGAGGATGGAGTCGACTTCGTCGATCACGGCAAAATTGAGTTCGCGCTGGAATTTTTCTTCCATGCTGAACGCCATGTTGTCGCGCAGGTAATCGAAACCGAATTCGTTGTTGGTGCCGTAGGTGATGTCGGCGGCGTAGGCGGCACGCTTCTCTTCCGGCGGCTGGAAGGGCGTGACCACGCCGACCGTCATGCCAAGGAATTCGTAGAGCGGACGCATCCAGTTGGCGTCGCGGCGGGCCAGGTAGTCGTTCACCGTCACAACATGCACGCCCTTGCCGGACAGCGCATTGAGGTAAACGCCCAGTGTTGCCACCAGGGTCTTGCCTTCACCGGTACGCATTTCCGCGATCTTGCCTTCGTGCAAGGTCATGCCGCCGATCAGCTGGACATCGAAGTGGCGCATACCCATGACGCGCTTACCGGCTTCGCGGGCGACCGCAAAGGCTTCTGGCAGCAGCTTGTCGAGGGTTTCCCCTTTGGCGAGGCGGGCCTTGAACTCGTCTGTCTTGGCACGCAATTGATCGTCCGAAAGGGCCACCATTTGCTCTTCGAAGGCATTGACGAGCTGCACCGTCTTGAGCATGCGCTTGACTTCACGCTCGTTCTTGCTTCCAAAAAGTTTCTTTAACAAAGGCGCAAACATATCGGCAGGATCTTCCACACTAAAGGGATGGAGGGCGGCCCCGTGAGTCGCCCGTGCAGCCCTCATGGCCGCATGCGAACGAGTATTCTACCCGGAAACGATGGTGAGGAAAGTGGCGTTATTCCACGATGCATGCACTGCGCTGTGACGGGGCTCACTTGAGATAAGGGCATTTTGCTGAACTTCAACCCATCAAGGGCACAAGTTACTTGTTGATTTAATGGGTAAAGCGCTCGCAAAGCAATGGGGCGGGGGCAGCGGGTGCTTTCTGTTAACATGGCCGCTCTGTTACTTCAGGTGTTTGATCATGGCATTTCGCCCTCTCACGGCCAGAGCCCCCGCCGTTCTGCTTCGCGAAGCCAAACCGCTGAAAGCCATTTTTGGCCATGCTCAACGCCTGGGCCATTTACAACGTCTGGTGGAAAGCCAGTTGCAGCCAGCAGCCCGCGAGCATTGCCATGTGGCATCGTGGCGCGAAGGCAGTTTATTGCTGATTGTCACCGACGGCCACTGGGCTACCCGCCTGCGCTATCAACAAAAGCGTCTGCAACGGCAATTACAGCTGTTCGACGAGTTCGCCAGCCTGACGCGGATTTTGTTCAAGGTTCAACCGCCTACCGTTCAGCAGGGGGCTGCGGGGCATACGATAAATTTGTCGACCGATGCGGCGGCGACCATTCAGGCGACGGCTGACGGGATTACCGACCCGAATCTAAGGGCGGCACTGGAGCGGTTAGCGGCGCACGCCAAACCCAAAACCTGAAATTGACACATACCCCGCAGGAGCGAGGCTTGCCGGCGAAGCTTTTGGCGGTCTCAAGGACCTCTTCGCGGGCAAGCCTCGCTCCTACGGGGGGTTGTGTTCAATCAAAGGCTTTCAGCGGCGTTTGCTGCCACCGAGCAATGACCCCATCAACCCGCGTACCAATTGTCGGCCCAATTGATTGGCCGCCTGTCGCATCGCTGATTTCAACGCCTGGCCTGCCGCTGTGCCAAGGAATTCCCCGGCCTGTTCGGTGAAACTCGGCTCTTGAGGTACAGGTTTGCCCGGCGCGGTTTCAGGAGCCGGCGCCAGGCCTTTGCGCCCCATCAGCACTTCATACGCCGATTCGCGATCGACCGGTTTATCGTAACGCCCCTTGAACGGCGAACCGGCAATCAGCACGGTGCGCTCTGTCTCGGTCAGCGGCCCGATCCGCGATTGTGGCGGTGCAACCAACACGCGCTGGACCATCCCGGGCGTGCCCTTGTCCTGCAAGGTGCCGACCAGCGCCTCACCGATTCCCAATTCAGTCAATACCGACAAGGCATCAAATGCCGGGTTCGGCCGGAAACCGTCGGCCACTGCGCGCAGGGATTTCTGCTCTTTGGCGGTAAAGGCACGCAAACCGTGCTGAATGCGCAACCCCAGTTGAGCCAGGACATCATCCGGCAAGTCGCCCGGCGACTGGGTGACGAAATACACGCCCACGCCTTTCGAGCGGATCAGTCGCACCACTTGTTCCAGACGCTCCTGCAACGCCTTGGGGGTATCGGCGAACAACAAGTGCGCTTCGTCGAAAAACAGCGCCAGCAGCGGTTTCTCGGCATCGCCACGCTCTGGCAATTGCTCGAACAGTTCGGCCAGCAGCCAAAGCAGGAACGTCGCATAGACCTTCGGCGCTTCATGCACCAGACGGCTGGCATCGAGCAAGTGAATGCGCCCGCGACCATCCACGGCCGGTTGCAACATGTCTTCCAGTTGCAGCGCCGGTTCGCCGAACAATGCTTCGGCGCCTTGCTGTTCCAGCGTTGCCAGACGGCGCAACAGTGCCTGGCTGGAACCGGTGGTCATCAGCGCCGCGTCATCTCCCAGCAATTCGGGGCTGTCACGCAGATGATTGAGCAGCGCCTTCAAATCCTTCAAATCCAGCAGCAACAACCCTTCGCGGTCGGCCACCTTGAACGCGGCATAGAGTGCCGACTGCTGACTGTCGGTCAATTCCAGCAGGCTGCCGAGCAGCAACGGGCCCATTTCGCTCAAGGTTGTGCGCAGTGGATGACCGGACTGACCGTTAATGTCCCACAGGGTCACTGGATACGCCTGAGGCTTGTGGTTCAGCCAAGGCATGCCGGTGATCCGCTCGGCGACTTTGCCTTGAGGGTTGCCGGCAGCGCCCAGGCCGCACAGGTCGCCTTTGATGTCCGCTGCGAACACCGCCACGCCGGCGTCGCTGAAAGCTTCTGCCAGACGCTGCAAGGTGACGGTTTTACCGGTCCCGGTAGCGCCCGCTATCAGCCCGTGACGGTTGGCCAGGCGCATGGCCTGGGCGATGGACTGGCCCGTGAGGTCGGCGCCGATAAGGAGTTGCGATGAATCAGGCATTTTGTCACCCATGGTTAATCTTTGATCCTTCATGGCCGATAACAAGCGAGAGACCAGACTGAAGATAGCGTCGGTAATTCCCTAAGGAGAGGTGGAAATATCAGCTTACTTTCAACACTGCCCATTTTGCGCGCCTTGATAAAAGCACGCCCTGGACATTAAGACTTTAGCGGACCCCCAAGCCATGAATAAAAATCTGCGCTTCAGCCATAAAATACTGCTTGCCGCCGCCCTCATCGTTATTGCCGCCTTCGCCTCGTTCACGTTGTACAACGACTATCTGCAGCGCAATGCGATACGCGACGATCTGGACAACTATCTGCAAGAGATGGGTAGCGTTACGGCCAACAATATCCAGACCTGGCTGGCCGGACGCAGCCTGCTGATCGAAAACCTGTCACAAAACGTCGCCCTGAACGCTGACATCGACAATGTCTCCAGATTACTTGAGCAGAAGGCCGTGACCTCGACCTTCATGGGCGCTTATCTGGGCAACAAGGATGGCACCTTCATCATCCGCCCTGACAGCAAGATGCCCGACGGCTATGACCCTCGCGTCCGGCCCTGGTACAAGAGCGCCCAAAGCACCGGCGGCTCGGCACTGACCGAACCGTACATCGATCTGGCGTCCGGCCAGTTGGTCATTTCCATCGTCAACAGTGTGCTCAAGGACGGTCAAAGCATCGGCGTGGTCGGTGGCGACTTGAGTTTGCAGGTGATCGCCGACAGCCTCAATGCGCTGGACTTCGACGGCATGGGTTACGCCTTTCTGATCAGCGCCGATGGCAAGATCCTGGTTCACCCGGATAAAGCGTTGGCGATGAAGACCCTGAGCGAGGCGTACCCGAAAAACACCCCGCGCATCAGCAGCGAACTCAGTGAAATCGACGTCGACGGCAAGACTCGCATCGTCACGTTCACCCCGATCAAAGGCCTGTCTTCGGTCAATTGGTACATCGGGCTGTCGGTGGACAAGGACAAAGCCTTCTCGATGCTCAGCGAATTCCGTGCCTCGGCAGTCGTTGCCACCCTGATTGCCGTGGCGATCATCATCGCCTTGCTCGGCATGCTGATCCGCATCCTGATCCAGCCGTTGCACGTCATGACCCGCGCCATGGAAGACATCGCCGACGGTGAAGGTGACCTGACCAAGCGCCTGAGCATCCAGAATCAGGACGAATTCGGCATCCTCGGCACGGCGTTCAACCGCTTCGTGGAACGGGTTCACGCCTCGATTCGCGAAGTGTCCTCGGCCACCGGCCAGGTCAACGAAGTGGCGTTGCGTGTGGTGGCCGCCTCGAACTCGTCGATGTTCAATTCCGACCAGCAAGCCTCGCGCACCAGCAGCGTTGCCGCGGCCATCAACCAGCTCGGTGCCGCGGCCCAGGAAATCGCCCGCAATGCCGCGCAAGCGTCAAGTCAGGCCAGCGATGCGCGCAGCCTGGCCGAGGATGGCCAGCAAGTGGTGGATCGCAGCATTGCCGCGATGAATCAGTTGTCGAAGATGCTCAGCGCCTCGAGCACCAATATTGAATCGCTGAACAGCAAAACCGTGAACATCGGGCAAATTCTCGAGGTGATCACCAGCATCTCCCAGCAAACCAATTTGCTGGCGCTCAACGCGGCCATTGAAGCGGCGCGGGCCGGTGAAGCCGGGCGCGGTTTTGCCGTGGTGGCCGACGAAGTGCGCAACCTGGCGCACCGCACACAAGAGTCGGCACAACAGGTGCAAACCATGATCGAGGAACTGCAAGTGGGCGCCCGGGAATCGGTCAGCACCATGAGCGACAGCCAGCGCCACAGCCAGGACAGCGTGGAAATCGCCAACCTGGCCGGCGAACGGCTGAACAGTGTGACGGTGCGCATCGGCGAAATCGACGGTATGAACCAGTCGGTGGCCACCGCGACCGAGGAACAGACGGCGGTGGTTGAGTCGATCAACGTCGATATCACCGAAATCAATACGCTGAACCAGGAAGGCGTGGAAAACCTGCAATCGACGTTGCGAGCGTGCTCGGACCTTGAACAGCAAGCTTCGCGATTGAAGCAGTTGGTGGGCAGTTTCCGGATTTAGTGCCTGAACTGGCCCCTTCGCGGGCAAGCCCGCTCCCACAGGGATCTCTGTCGTACACACAATATGTGTCCACCGAAGATCATTGTGGGAGCGGGCTTGCCCGCGATGAGGTCCACCCAGATACCACAAATCCCACTATCGCGTCCCACCCGCAAAACCCCAAACGAACATCTATCCTTCATATAGGTCAACCCAAGGGAGAACAAACGGACCGGAGGAATGTTCATCGTGCATATCGCTGACATAACCATGTTCTACGCCCCTGCCAGCGGTGGCGTGCGCACTTATCTGGATGCCAAACACCGTCGCCTGGGCAGCAAGCCGGGCATTCGCCACAGTTTGCTGATTCCTGGGGCTCATTTGAGTGAACAGGATGGCATTTACACGGTTCCGGCCCCTGCCCTGCCTTTTGGCAAGGGTTATCGCTTCCCCCTCCGCCTTGCGCCGTGGCGCAATGTCTTGCAGGACTTGCAACCTGACTTGATTGAAGCCGGCGACCCTTACCTGACTGCCTGGGCAGCCTTGGACGCCAAGCGGCAACTCGACGTCCCGGTGATCGGTTTTTATCACTCGGATCTGCCGTTGCTGGTCAGCAACCGCATGGGCAATTGGGTGACACCCAATGTCGAAGCTTATGTCAGCAAACTGTATGGCAACTTCGACCGGGTTCTGGCACCGAGTCAAATCATGGCCGATAAACTGATCGGGTTGGGCGTGAAGAACGTTTTCGTACAACCACTGGGCGTCGATCTGCAAACGTTCAACCCCAATGCACGGGATCCAGATTTGCGGGCCGAATTGGGCATCGATGAAAATACCCATCTGCTGATCTTCGCCGGCCGTGGCTCCAAGGAAAAAAACCTGCCGGTGTTGCTCAAATGCATGAAACGCCTGGGTCGTCGTTACCACCTGTTACTGGTGGGTTCGTCAATGCCGACCCTGGTGCCGCGCAATGTCACCGTCCTCAACGAGTTCTACCCGGCAGCGCAAATCGCGCGCTTGATGGCCAGTGCCGATGCGCTGGTGCATGCCGGCGATCAGGAAACCTTTGGCCTGGTGGTCCTTGAAGCCATGGCCAGCGGCATTCCCGTGGTGGCCGTGGCGGCCGGGGCTTTTCAGGAAATTGTCACCGAGCAGTGCGGCCTGCTCTGCGCGCCGAACAATCCAGCCGCCATGGCCAACGCGGTGCGCGAACTGTTCAGCCAGGGCAGCGCCGCGCTGGGCAAACAAGCCCGTAGCCATGTCGAGCAGCATTACGCCTGGGACATCGTCGTCGATAGCCTGCTGGGGCACTATCACGCGGTACTCGGCACTCAATGGCCACTGATCGCCAATGGTTGAGCCCATGAATGCGCCCAGCCTGTTATTGGTACTGCACGACGTTGCGCCGCAAACCTGGCCCGATTACCAAGCCTTTGTCGAAGCCGTCGACGCACTGGGCGGGGTACCGATCACTTGGCTTGTGGTGCCCGATTTACATAAACATAACGACCTGGCTGGCTATCCGGCGTTTCGACGTTTGCTGGCCCAGCGCATCGCTCGCGGCGACGAACTGGCTCTGCACGGTTACTTCCATTGTGATGAAGGGCCGATCCCCGTCACTCCCCGAGACTGGTTCATGCGCCGAATCTACACCCATGAAGGCGAGTTCTACGACCTGTCTCTGGAGGCCGCCCTGTCCCGCCTGCGGGCTGGAATCGAGGTGTTTCACCGTTATGACTGGCCACTGGAAGGTTTCGTCGCCCCGGCCTGGCTGATGAGCGAAGGCACCCGCCAGGCCTTGCGCCAGTTACCGCTGCGCTACACCAGCGACTCGCAGCATCTGTATCGTTTGCCGGATTTCACCGCGATCGATGCCCCCGGTCTGGTCTGGAGCGCGCGCAGCGCCTGGCGTCGCGGCCTGTCGAAAATCGTCAGCGATCAGCGCCAACAACGTTGGCACCAGGCGCCGGTAATACGTCTGGGCCTGCACCCGGTGGACATGCGTCATGAGTTCTCACGTCATTACTGGCTGCACACCCTCAAGCGCTTGCTCGACGAGGGACGTGTGCCGATGACCAAGGCCAACTGGCTGGCACAGCAACGCGACGTCGTCGGTCGTGCCGCATGAGCCGCGGGATTGTGCTGGTCGTCGCCCTGCTCGCTGCGGTGCTCATCCCGTCGTTGCTGGGCGGCGGCGAGACATGGTCGCGGTTGCAGAGCTTTCCGCTGAAATGGTTGCTGGTCATGTTCGGCATGATTCTGCTGTGCTGGATGCTCAACACCCTGCGCTTGCGCCTGTTGCTGGGAGACCAGCGCGGCAGGATCAGTCCGGTAAAAAGCCTTGGGGTGGTGATGTCCGCCGAATTTGCTTACTGCGCTACTCCCGGCGGCAGTGGCGGACCACTGACCCTCATGGCCCTGCTGGCACGCCATGGCATACGACCGGCCAGGGGCAGCGCCGTGTTCGCTATGGACCAATTGAGCGATCTGTTGTTTTTTCTCTGCGCGCTGAGCGGGATTCTGATTTATGCACTGTTCCAGCACCTCAGTCAGCGCATGGAATGGCTGCTGACCGTCAGCGCCATCTCGATGTTCGGTGGACTGTTCAGCTGCGTATTAGCGGCCCGCTACCACCGCTCGCTGATTCGGCTGGGTGGTCGGTTGCTCACTCGTCTCAATGTCAAAGGCACCACCCGGATGCGCTGGGCGCGAAAACTCCTGCACTTTCTGGCGGCATTCACTGACACACTGAAGTTGCCCTTTCAGACATTGATCACGGTGTTTGCACTGACCTGCCTGCATTGGCTCTTGCGCTATAGCGTGTTGTATCTGGCCTTGCGTGGGCTGGGCACGGACTTGCAGTGGGCCTGGTGTTTTCTGATCCAGATGCTGTCGCTGAGTGCAGGGCAGTTCAGCCTGTTGCCGGGCGGTGCCGGAGCGGCGGAGCTGACATCGGCGGCGCTACTGGCGCCCATGGTCGGGAAGTCCACCGCGGCGGCGGCCATTCTGATCTGGCGTACAGTGACTTATTACTTTTACCTGGTGATCGGTGGCCCGGTGTTTTTGCTGATGCTCGGGCGGCCATTGCTCAGGAAGCTGATGAAGCTCAAACAGGCTTAGAAGATCGCAGCCTTCGGCAACTGCACCCTGTGGTGAGGGGGCTTGTCGGAACGCCGCATCGCCCCGTTCGGCGGCGCAGCCGTCGCAGGATCAGCGTCCAGGGTATAGCTGAAAGAATGTTTGGGGCCGCTTCGCTGCCCAACGGGGGCAAGCCCCCTCGCCACAGGGGATTTTTTCAGGAGTCTGCGGATTCATCCTCTGAATCGCCCTGCAACTGCTCCCACAACTCGGCGGCACCGGGAAACTCCGTGCCATCTTCGGGGCTCAGGTCATCCGGGTCATAGCGACTCAAACAACCCTCGCCCAATGTGGCGGGTGCTTTGGAAGCGGCTTTGTCCAATGGATCGGCCATGGTCATGTTCTCAGTGCAAAAACGGCGAAGGGCCTGAAGCGATTGAACGCCCAGGCCCTTCGAATTTCAACCGTATCGCTATCCGCTATCAGAACACCACGGTTTTGTTGCCATGCACCAGCACCCGGTCTTCCAGGTGATAACGCAGGCCACGGGCCAGCACCATTTTCTCGACATCACGACCGAAGCGAACCATATCTTCAATACTGTCGCTGTGACTCACGCGCACAACGTCTTGCTCGATGATCGGACCGGCGTCCAGCTCTTCGGTGACATAGTGGCAAGTGGCACCGATCAACTTCACACCGCGCATCGAAGCCTGGTGATACGGCTTGGCACCGACGAACGACGGCAAGAAGCTGTGGTGAATATTGATGACTTTATGAGCATATTCGCTGCACAACTCGGGCGGCAGAATCTGCATGTAACGGGCAAGTACCACCACTTCCGCTTCGTGCTGTTTGACCAGGCGCGAAACTTCGGCGAAGGCCGGTTCCTTGTTCTGTGGATTGACCGGGACATGGTAGTAGGGAATACCGTGCCACTCGACCATGCTGCGCAAATCATCATGGTTGGAAATCACACAGGCGATTTCACAATCCAGTTCGTCGCTGTGCCAGCGGTGCAGCAAATCGGCCAGACAGTGGGATTCACGGCTGGCCATCAACACCACGCGTTTCTTCTGCTCGGTGTCCGTGATGCGCCAATCCATCGAAAACTCTTCGGCAATCGGTGCAAACGCTTCGCGAAAGGCTTCGATACCGAAAGGCAACGAATCGGCCCGAATTTCGTGACGCATGAAGAACCAGCCACTCAGGTTATCCGAGTGGTGGCTCGCTTCAGTGATCCAGCCATTATGTGACGCCAGAAAGTTACTGACTTTAGCAACGATGCCGACGCGGTCCGGGCAAGCAATCACCAGCCGAAAAGTGCGCATGAGGGGGAAACTCCAGAACTTCGCAAAGGCCGCCATTCTAGCGATTGCGCGGCAAAACTGCAGTATTGATGACGCATGGACCTCCCCGCAGCTCCGTGCACGGGTTCTGCAACACCACGCCGCCCCACGTGATGGTGTTTTTGTGGGGAATCTTCAAGAGGTCAACTGAGAATATTTGTGACGCTATTTAACTATCACTCCAATGTGTGTCCTATTCCCGCAACTAATTTAAATAAAACTCCGGTTAAATGTTTACTTGGTGAAACACCCTGACTATTATTGTCGCACTGTATCCCTGCCATCCAGCGCCAAACATAAGGTAGTCCCCATGTCCTTGATCAACGAATATCGCGCCACCGAAGAAGCTATCAAAGAGCTGCAAGCCCGTTTGAAGAATCTGTCCCAAGACGACAAACTGCAAACCGAGCTGGAATTCGAAGGCAAACTGCGCACCTTGATGGGCGAATACTCCAAATCCCTGCGCGACATCATCGCACTATTGGATCCAGAGTCCAAAACCAAGGCTCCACGTGGCGGCGCAGTAAAAACTACTGGCACCAAGCGTGCTCGCAAAGTTAAACAATACAAAAACCCGCACAATGGCGAAGTCATCGAAACCAAAGGTGGCAACCACAAGACTCTGAAAGAGTGGAAAGCCAAGTGGGGCGGTGATGTGGTTGAAGGTTGGGCTACCCTGCTGGGCTAAGCCGCATGCCAGTCGCAGATTGATCCGCGACCAGAAGAACGCCAGCAATCGCTGGCGTTTTTTTATGCCTGAAAATTCAAGCGCAGATTATTTTCGTTTTCAAAGACTCAAACGTTTTCGTAATGTCTGGACATGATTCTGCCATTCACCCAGAACCTCTCGCTGAAACGATGTAGCACTAGTCGCCAGTTCAGCAGCCGCCTGCAGAAAACTATTCAACGTATTGGGAGCGCCCCATTCAGGTGCACACAAACGTTTCTGACAGAATATTCGCCAGCGTTCTTGCTCTTCCAGGCTCAACGTATCGGGAAAGTTGCGTGCGCGATAACGAAACAATAATTCAGGCAAACGTTCATCATCGAAAGGCCACTGTTCTTGTGCTAACTGCGCCGGGTCGGCAGCCCTGACTTGCTCACATAGACGCCGGTCCCGATCACCGATAAAACCGTCGTATAACTGTTGCTCGGGGTCTTGGCTTTGAGCGAAATCGTCACTGGCGTAAATACCTGCCACTTTATCTCGCCAAACTTGTTGTGCGTCACTTAGCCGCAGCGCCCGCTGCTGATAAAGCGCCATATCCAGCCCCAGACGTTGCTGATCTACAGGACGCAGTACCGATAATGGCGCCACTACCGGGCACTTGTTTATGTGTATGAGCTTGAGCGGCACCGGCAGTTCGCCTTCGGCCAAGTCATCGCGGCGGGTGTAAAGCCGCTGACGCAAGGTTTCGGCATCCAGATCAAGCAATCCCTGAGGGTCCAGGTGCAAGTCACAGACAATCAGCGCATTGCGATTACGTGGATGCCAGGCCAACGGCAGAACCACACCCACATAGTTGCGGGCCGCCGAAAAGCGTCCGGAAATATGCACCATCGGCTGCAACAGCCGAATTTGATCCATGACTTTTTGCTTACTGCGAAGTTGAAACAGCCAGTCATATAACTTTGGCTGTTTTTCCCGAATCAGACGCGCCAACGCAATCGTGGCCCGAACATCCGACAACGCCTCGTGCGCATGCCCATGATCGATGCCATTGGCGGCGGTCAGACGTTCGAGTTTGAGCGTGACTCGCCCCTCGTCGTCCCTGGGCCAGACGAGGCCATCGGGGCGCAAGGCATAAGCCGCGCGCACCACGTCGATCAAGTCCCAGCGGCTATTGCCGCCCTGCCATTCCCGTGCGTAGGGGTCGAAAAAGTTTCGATACAGGCTGTAACGGGTCATCTCGTCATCGAAACGCAGCGTGTTGTATCCGGCCCCACAGGTGCCGGGCGCCGCGAGTTGGGCATGCACCCGTGTCATGAAATCGGCTTCGCTCAAACCCTGCTCGAGCAGACGCGCAGGCGTAATACCGGTGATCGCGCACGCCGCCGGATGCGGCAGGATGTCGTCACTGGGCTGGCAATAAAGGTTGACCGGTTCGTCTATTTCATTGAGATCGAAGTCGGTGCGAATCCCTGCCACTTGCAGCGGACGGTCGCAACGGGGGTTGATACCCGTAGTTTCATAGTCGTACCAGAAGATCGAGGTCACGGGCTGTTCCTGAACTGAAGACCGGCGAAGTCTAGGCGCACACGCGGCGCCCCGACCAGAGTTCTTGTCATTCAATCATCTCTAACCACGCACCGTGCAATACATAGTTATGTCGTTTTCCCCCGAGAGGCTGCTAGCATCCGACGGACCAGGCCACATCAAGGTTGCCCATGCTCGACACCACAGCCCCGCCAGGGAAAGCGACGCTGGCCCCGCCACTGGACACGCGGTATCACGTCGAAACGCCCGAAGGCATCGACTTGCCGCTGCGCCCGGCCGGGCTGATGGTACGCGCGCTGGCGTTCGCCATCGACCTGGCTCTGCGTGGGGCAATGCTGGGCCTGCTGTTCATTGTGTTGGCGTTTCTTGGAAAACTTGGCGCCGGGCTGGGTTCGATTCTAGTATTCGTGGTGAGCTGGTGGTACATGGTGCTGTTCGAGGTGCTCAATCAGGGCCGCTCGCCGGGCAAGCAATGGATGGGATTGCGCGTGGTGCATGACGATGGCACGCCGATCGGCTGGTCCGCGTCCTTGGTGCGCAACCTGCTGCGATTTGTCGATATGTTGCCATTCGGCTACTTCCTCGGGGCAATCAGCTGCCTGCAACATCCCACCTTCAAACGCCTCGGCGACCTGGCCGCCGGTACGCTGGTGATCTACCGCGAACAACCGCTCACCCGCCCACAGCTGCCTGATGTCCCACCGCGGCGCGCAGCCTTCACACTGACACTGAGCGAGCAACGCGCCATCCTCGGATTTGCCGAACGCCAGGGTGAACTCTCCGAGGCGCGGGCCAACGAGCTTGCCTCGATACTCGCGCAACCATTGCAGGTATCGACGCCACAAGCGAGAGCCGAACTCAACGGTATCGCCCGCGCACTATTAGGCCCCACATGAAGCAAAGCCTGTTCGAAAGTCGCCACCAAGCCGAATGGGAGCAGTTTGCACTCATGCTTGAGCGGCTGGAACGAGGCGAAGACGCCTCTGGCGTCGACAGTTTCCCCAGTGATTATCGACGGATTTGCCACCACCTGGCCCTGGCTCAGGAGCGCGGTTACAGCAGTTTCCTGATCGACTCATTGCAGCAACAGGTACTGCGCGGGCATCAACAGCTTTATCGGCATCGCAGTCGACTGGGTGCCAACGTGTTGAGTTTCATCGTCGCCGACTTCCCGCGATTGGTGCGTCAACAGTGGCGCTTCGTCCTGGCCGCCAGCCTGATGTTCTTTGGCAGCCTGATCGGCTTCGCGTTGCTGGTGTATCTGTTCCCGGAACGGGTCTACAACCTGATCCCGGCCGAGCAGGTCAGCGAGATGCAAAGCATGTACGACCCTGTCGCCGGTCATTTGGGACGTTCGGCCGAACGGGCCGCCAGTGAGAACTGGCTGATGTTCGGTTATTACATCATGCACAACATCGGCATCGCCTTTCAGACCTTCGCCAGTGGTTTGCTGTTTGGCCTGGGCAGCGCGTTTTTCCTGTTCTACAACGGGTTGATGATCGGTGCAGTGGCCGGACACCTGACGCACATCGGCTATGGCGAAACCTTCTGGTCGTTCGTGATCGGCCATGGCGCCTTCGAATTGAGCGCTATTGCCCTGGCCGGCGCTGCAGGCCTGCAACTGGGTTGGGCCTTGATCGCGCCGGGGCGTCTGCCCCGTGCCGAAGCCTTGCAGCTGGCGGCGCGCAAGAGCGTGTTATTGATTTGCGGAGTCATGTTGTTTCTGCTGATTGCGGCGTTTATCGAAGCCTACTGGTCGTCGCGGACCGGGCTCACGCCGCTGACCAAATACCTGGTCGGCTCGGCGCTCTGGGGCCTGGTGGCGATTTATCTACTGTTCGCCGGACGGACTCGCCATGCGCCTGAGTGATGCCAGTGTGGTGATACGCCCGCGAACGACCTGGGAAGCCATGGACCTGGGCGTGCTGCTGAGTCAGCGCCATCGACGTTTGTTGATGACCAGTTGGGCCATCGTGACCTTGCCGATCTTCGCCCTGCTCACCTTGCTGTTGTGGGACTCGCCTTCTCTCGCCGTGTTCCTGTTCTGGTGGCTCAAACCGGCGTTCGATCGGCTGCCGCTGTACATCCTGTCCAAAGCCATGTTCGGCGAAACGCCCACGCTGAAGCAGGCCCTGCGCCAGTGGCCGCGCCTGCTCCAACCGCAATTACTGGCCAGCCTGACCTGGCGCCGCCTGAGCCTGAGCCGCAGTTTTTTGATGCCGGTGGTGCAACTCGAAGGTCTGTCGGGGGAAGAACGCCAACAACGTTTACGCGTGCTGCTGCAACGTAACGCGGGCGCCGCCCAATGGCTGACGATCATCGGCGTGCATCTGGAAACTGCCCTGTGGATCGGCTTGATGGTGCTGTTCTATATGTTCTTGCCGCAACAGGTCGAACTCGACTGGGGCTGGCAGACCTTGATCACCGCTGCCACCCAAGACTGGCGGTGGCTGGAACACCTGACCAATACCTTTTACGCTCTGGTGCTGATTGTCTGGGAACCGATCTATGTGGCCTGCGGCTTCAGCCTTTATCTGAACCGGCGCACGCGGCTGGAAGCCTGGGATATCGAGCTGGTCTTTCGCCGATTGCGCCAACGCTTGAGCAGCGCGGTCGTCACGCTGCTGCTGGCCGCGACCCTGCTGCTGCCGACGGCGCAAAATGGCTGGGCTGCCGAACCGAATGTTTCACCGGAATCCGCCCGTTTGCTGGAGCAACCACTGACCAGTCAGGCATCTCGGGACAGCATCAAGGCCATCCTTGAGCAGCCGCCGTTCAAGAACAAGGAAACGGTCACGCGCTATCGTTTTGGCGAAAACAAACCCGATGCCAACAACGCGGACGAGGATCAAACACCCGCCTGGCTGAAGGCGCTGTTCAGCTTGCTGGACAGCCAACGCTTTGGTGTATTGGCCAACCTGATCGAAATGCTGCTGTGGGGCACAGTGATCGCCGCCATTGGGTTGATGATCTGGCGTTACCGCGACTGGCTGCAGGCCTTTGGCAGCCGTCGACCTACCTTGAATCGCAAAATCACACGGCCATTCGCGCAGCAGGCGTTTGGCCTGGACCTCAACCGCGAAACCCTGCCCGCCGATATCGCGGCCAGCGCCGAAAGCCTCTGGCAGACCCAGCCCCGAGAAGCCCTTGGGTTGCTCTATCGCGCCCTGCTCAGCCATTTGCTGTATGACTTCAACATGGCGCTCAAACCCGCCGACACCGAAGGTGAAGTTCTTCAGCGGGTCGAACAACTCCAACAACCTGCCTTGCTGGCCTTCAGTAAAAACCTCACCGGGCACTGGCAGAACATGGCCTACGGGCATCGCCTGCCACCGGCGCATTTGCAGCAGGAACTCTGTGACGGCTGGCGCGCGTTATTCGGCCCGGGAGCGGGCCGTTGAACCGGCGTTTGTGGCTTTCGGTCGGTGCGTTCATCGCCCTGCTGGTGGGCGCGTTGAGCATCTACCTGTATGTCAAGGCTACGCCCTATCAGGTAGAAATCGATCACGGCCCGTCTCCCGAAGCCCAGGCCAACCCGTATCTGGCGGCCGAGCATTTTCTGCGCAAACAGGGCCTGCTTGTCAGCCACGCCAACAGCCTCGACATCTTGCCTACGCTCAAGCCTCATCAGCGCAGTTTGTTGTTGCTCGGCGATCGGTCGAACATGTCGCCGCGACAGGTGGATCAGGTGTTGAACTGGACCCGGGCCGGTGGACGTCTTTTGTTCGTCGCCGAAGCGCTGTGGGATGAGAAGACCGGTCAGAGTAACGACCTGCTGCTTGATCGTGTGCAGTTGCGCCAGTCCCTGAGCAAAGACCTCAAGGAACCGCCGCCCGATCCTGAAGACGATCCCTACCCGAAACTGACCAAGCTGTACCTGGAAAACGAAGAAGCGCCGGCCTACGTCGGCTTCAATACCGAGTTCCATCTCGACGACCCGAAAAACCTCGCCCACGCCTGGGCCAACAGCGGCAAGGCCACGCACATGATGCAAGTGGCTCACGGGTTGGGCTCGATCACCGTGGTCACCGATGCCGACCTCTGGAAAACCCCGACCATCGACCAGTACGACAACGCCTGGTTACTGTGGTACCTGACGGCCGACACAAACGTGACCCTGCTGTTCACTACCGATCACGACAGTCTGCTGACCTTGCTGTGGCGCAACTTTCCACAAGCACTGGTGGCCCTGATTGCCTTGATCGCCTTGGGGTTCTGGCACGTCGGCGTGCGCAATGGCCCATTGCTCGAACCTGCCCCAAGGGCACGTCGTCAACTTCAGGAACACCTGCGTGCCAGCGCCGATTTCATGCTGCGTCGCAATGGCCAGCACAGCCTGTTGCAAGCCTTGCAGCAAGATATCCTGCGTCGTGTCCGTCACCGTCATCCTGGTTTTGAACAACTCGGCGTTGCCGAACAATGGCTCGTGCTCGCACGCCTGACTGGCCACTCCACACGCGCCGTCAGCCAGGCCATGAGCCCGCGAGCAAAGCAGCGGCTGCCCAACGCTGAATTCAGCCGTCAGGTCGCCCAGCTGCAAAATTTGAGGAACACCTTATGACTGAACAGATCGAGCCCGGTACACAGACCCACGCCGCCCAGCAGCGCCAACGCGCCAGCCAGTTGGCCCAAGCGATAAGAACAGAACTGCAAAAAGCCGTGATCGGCCAGGACATCGTGATCGACGACGTGCTCACCGCCCTGATCGCCGGCGGCCATGTGCTGCTCGAAGGCGTGCCGGGGTTGGGCAAGACCTTGTTGGTACGCGCCCTCGCTCGCTGCTTCGGCGGTGAGTTCGCACGTATCCAGTTCACCCCGGACCTGATGCCCAGCGACGTCACCGGGCACGCGGTGTACGACTTGCAAACCGAGCAATTCAAACTGCGCAAAGGCCCGCTGTTTACCCACCTGCTGCTGGCCGACGAGATCAACCGCGCCCCGGCGAAAACCCAGGCTGCGCTGCTCGAAGCCATGCAGGAACGCCAGGTTACCCTCGAAGGCCGCGCCCTGCCGATTGCACAACCGTTCATGGTACTCGCCACGCAAAACCCCATCGAACAGGAAGGCACTTACCCGTTGCCGGAAGCCGAACTCGACCGCTTCATGCTCAAGGTACGCATGGACTACCCCGATGCCGAGCAGGAATTGAACATGGTGCGCCAGGTCAGCCGCTCGACCCGCGCCGACATGCTGGATGTGCAACCATTGCGCACCGTGTTGCAAGCCAAGGATGTGCTGGCCTTGCAACGCATTGCCAGTGAGCTGCCCATGGACGATCAGGTACTCGATTACGCCGTGCGCCTGGCCCGCACCACCCGAACCTGGCCGGGGCTGACCCTCGGCGCCGGGCCTCGTGCATCAATCGCGCTGGTACGTTGCGCCCGCGCCCGGGCCTTGTTGCGCGGTGGCGAGTTTGTGATCCCGGATGACATCAAGGGCTGTGCACTGTCGGTGTTGCGTCACCGGGTACGGATTGCCCCGGAGCTGGACATCGAAGGGCTGGACGTCGATCAGGTGCTCCGGCAGTTGCTCGACCAAGTGCCGGCACCACGGCTGTGACCGACACTCCCGTGGCGAGGGGGCTTGCCCCCGTTGGGCCGCGAAGCAGCCCCACAACCTATCGACGCGTAATGTCAGATAAAACGCGTCTGCCTGTTTTACGACGGCTTCGCAGTCGAACGCGGGCGAGCCCGCTCGCCACAGAGGTACTGTTCCAGATTCTTGAATGCAATCCCTGCCAGAGAGCCGCGACACGATGAAACCCTCTCGCCTGCTGCTGATCTGGCTCGCGGCCCTGCTGGCCATCGGCATCGTGCTGGGCACCTTGCGAGCCTTGGACATCGCCGTTCCATCGAACCTGTTATCGATCAACTGGGGATTGCTCCTGGCGCTGTTGGCCTTGGCGATACTCGACGCCATCCGCCTCGAACGACTGCCCTCGCCTCGCGTGCAACGGCAAATGCCCGGCAGCCTGGCGCTTGGTCGATGGGGCGACGTGCGACTGGAGGTCGAGCATGATTTCGCTCAACCGCTGAATGTACAAATCTTCGACCACGCCCCGGAGGGCCTGAGTTTCGAAAACCTGCCCCTGTCGGTCGAACTGCAACCCGGCCAGCACAGCCAGATCGGCTATCGCCTGCGCCCCCTCAAGCGCGGCTACTTTACCTTTGACCGCTGCGAAATCAGCCTGCCGAGCCCAATGGGCCTGTGGTCAGGCAAGCGTCTATTGAACGTAGTCGACAGCACCCGCGTCTACCCCGACTTCGCCCGCCTCTACGGCGGTCAATTGCTGGCGGTGGACAACTGGCTCAGCCAACTCGGCGTACGCCAACGCCCACGTCGTGGCCTGGGCATGGAGTTTCACCAGTTACGGGAATTCAGAGAAGGCGACAGCCTGCGCCAGATCGACTGGAAAGCCACCGCCCGCCAACGCACACCGATTGCCCGTGAATATGAGGACGAACGCGATCAGCAAATCATGTTCCTGCTCGATTGCGGCCGGCGCATGCGCAGCCAGGACGATGAACTGTCGCACTTCGATCATGCGCTCAACGCCTGCCTGTTGCTCAGCTACGTGGCCTTGCGCCAGGGTGATGCGGTGGGTTTGTGTACCTTCGCCGGCGATCAGGCACGCTACCTCGCACCGATCAAGGGCGCCAGCCAACTCAATGTGTTGCTCAATAGCGTCTACGATCTCGCTAGCAGCAAACGCCCCGCCGACTATCAGGCAGCGGCTAATCAATTGCTGGCAAGACAGAAACGCCGGGCGCTGGTGGTGCTGGTGACCAATCTGCGTGATGAAGATGATGAGGGTCTGGTTGGTGCGGTCAAACACCTGAGTCAGCTACATCAGGTGCTGGTGGTCAGCTTGCGCGAAGAAGCCCTCGATCGAGTGCGACATGCGCCGGTGCAGACGTTGCCGGAAGCGCTGGCCTATTGCGGCACGCTGGATTACCTGAACGCACGGGCCGAACTCCATGAGCGGTTGAATGCTCATGGGGTTTCGGTGCTGGATGCAAGGCCTGGGGAGTTAGGTACGGCGTTGGTGACGAGGTATCTGGGATGGAAGCGAGTGGGCGCACTCTGACGCCCCCACCCTACTTATCAAACTGATCGTCAACAGCGTACGAGGCAGGCAACGGAATGCTGCCCAACGACATCGTATTACCCGGGGACAGCTTGGCCAGGCGGGATGCGGAGGCAAACACGTTAAAGCTTGCGTCCTGGATATCGCCCAGTTGCAACCTCCATGACACACCCTCGGCAGTCATCATCTGTGACTGCCCCCAATCGGGGGTCAGTATGGCTCCAATATCGCGAGCCTCGATGCCACCCACCCCCAGTGCAACAGCTCGACCTACCAAGGGGTTACTCGCATTATCCGGTTTCAACTTGATGGTGTAGTTACCGCCTCGACGTGGAAATGCCGTTTTGCGGCCAATCTGATCCGGCTGCGGATCATCATTGAATTGAAACTTGAGATCGTCCCATGGAAGTTTCTCCAGCGCCTTAACAGAAAACTCTGTGGATAACGTTTCTCCGCTATAGCGGTTCTGGAGGCTTGCCTTCACCACAAAGTCATCAGCGGTTGGTGGAACGTACCTACACATCGCCCATCCTCCCTGACCAGTTGGTTCCGTCACATCGGATCGTCCCGGCAGCTCGAACTTGACCTGTACATCCCGCACAGGATGCCCGTTGTAGTAAGACACCACTTGAAGGCCCATTTGGGACTGTTCACTGTCCGCCAGTACAGTATCCATGGGTGGTTGTCGCTCGGCTGCGATACGGAAACGGTGAACACCCAATGACATGTGAATAGAGGAATAGATCAGATCCAGCTCAGGGAAAAACAGCTCCAGCGAAAATGGCTCGATACGCTGGGTGTAAAGGCAGCCAAGTTGCCATTTGATGCCCGAGGCATCGAGCCGCACTGCCAGATCCAGCTCCGGGGAAAATAAAATATTCAACTTGTCCTCGGGGGCATCCCTGAAACGCAAGGCCACCTTCAGACCTGATAACGGACTATTCACTTTCGGCCAGAACCATAAGTCATGCTGGGCACCAATGCAGGGATAGGCACCTTTCTGGCTTTCGAACATCACCTGATCCAGTGCAAGACTGCCTTCAACGTCAATCGATCTTGAAAGCGCCCGCCCTGGCACTGTCCAAGGGTCGAGCATGTCGCAACACACCTGCAAATCGAAACGGGCGCTTTCGGTCGAATTGAACTTCACCTTCCAGCTCAGTCCCGTAGACGTCAATTTCCGCCTTTGCTCCATCGGCGGATCGGTCACAAGCCCCAGATCCGGGTTGGTATCCGGCCAGCCCAGGTAAATCTCCTGATCGAGCAAACCGTCACCGCTGGGCATCAGTTTCAATGTGCCTTCATCTTCCAGAAACGCATAGATCCCGATCGAACCAGGTTCTTTGTCATTCATGGTCAATATGGCCATTTTGAGCCAAGGCTCTTCGCCTATTACCGTGACGTTGAAATCGTGTGTGAACGAAGTATCGTCATACCGGTTATCCACCTTGGCGGTGACTTTAAAGGAACCTTCCACGCTGGGGATAAACTCATATTCACTGACTCCGTCGACGCCGGTTTGCCGTAATTCTTCATCCGGCTCCAGAGTCCAGAGCACGTCAACCTCTTTGGCCTCAAGCACATTCGATATTTTCGACTTCACCTGAAGCGCCAATGGCAACGGAACCGGACTATCCAGACTGGGAAACCGGGTCGCCTCTTTCACCCAGCCTTTCTCCACCCAATTGTGAGCCAGGCTCATCGGCTTGAGGTTGGATCGCTCCTTGAGCCTGGAGCTTTCAAGTTGCAATGAGAATTGGCCGTTTTTCCAGTTTCCGCAGACCATCGCCCATCGCATCAGCGTTTCAGATTGCGGATGTGGCTGACTCAGGAGAGGATCGAACGTTACCTGCAGCGACTCCGGAGTATCAGGTGTACTGATGGAAAACAGAATGAGATCGGTATCCAGCAGCGGACTGCCCTCAGGTAGCGTCAACCAAATCTCATGGGAGCCCCCGCGGTTGGGATACAGCACCTTGTCCCAGCTTCCCAACGCCAAGGCATCCAATCTGACTTGAACATCCAGCCAGGGATCACTCTGTAGCGCCCATACCTCAAACACATGCAGCGCATCTTCAGGCTTATAAAAGCTGTCTACTTTGGCGACAATCTGCTGCTTGCCCATCACATCAGGTTCATAGTCGAAACGGGCCTCTCCGGATTCATCCGTTTCGCCATTAGACAGTTCAACCTCGCCCCGATACCAACGCACCATGCGCCCAGCCAGTGGCTGAGCTGTATAGTGCGATTGAACCCGTGCGACCAGTTCAACCGTTTGCTTGAGGTCAATCACCGGGTAATACGCCGCCTCCTTTACTGCGACAACATCAAGCCGAAAATGGCCGGACAGGGTTTCAAGCACATAAGGATTTGCGGTGAAGGTACTTTCGATCAACAGTTCGTGCCTGACCCCTTCCTCGTCGGGCAAATCCGCGCAGCTGATTTGCCACGGGCTTTCGATGAGATGTTCTCCGTCCGGCAATACGCTGACCGGAGCCCCCGGAGCTGGAATTGCACCATCCACCAGCAAGCCGATGTCCGTGCCCTTCCAGACACTGTCATCGGCCGGCTCGAATCTGAGCGTTGCGGCTTGGTCGGCTGCGGCGCCAAGGCATAACCTCAAAGGTCTGCGAAGGTCTTGCGGCGCGCCGTCCAGCCATACCTGCTTGAGACGCAAATCCTCCAGCCGCAATTCAACCTTGATCTGAGTCACGCGCAAGCCACGAAGCATGCCGGGCTGATCATTGGCCGGTGAACCGAAGCAGACAGTGACTTGGGTTTCATCTGCTTCCAGCTGGATATCTCTCTCCATCAGTTCCAGACGCAAATCCAGTGGCTCTTCCGGATCTTCGCCTTCTTCGGGATCCAGAGTCGGTATCAGGTCGTAGCACTGCTGCCCGCCCTTACCCGGTTTCAAGACCACCCAACAGACGGCCCCTTGAGTCGCCTGATACCAGAAACTCACCCGGTAAACCGCCCGGCCCGTAGTGGGGCGCGGAAGATCGCGCAAGGTGATGGTCTGCTCGGCTTCACCTTTATTGACCAGGCGCATATGGGCGGTTGGCACGCCGTCCCATAAATCCGTCTGTTTCGTTACTTTGGCCGGGTCATTGAGAGTCCAGCCATCCTCCAGATCATTCTGAAAATCACCGTTTCTGATGAAGTTGTAATCGGCAGTAACCTTTTGCTCACTCATGATGATATTTCTCCAGCCCAATCAACCAGTGTCGGGGATGACGCAATCAAGTCCTGGCCCTGAGTTCACTTTCAACGTCGTCGGCAAAATCCGGCCCACCGTCCCTGGCCGAATACACCAGGCGAACAACGATTTCGGTTAATGAATGAAAGAGCGCTTGTTGCGGCGGTTGATCGTGTCGGGGGAAGGACAACCTCCAGCTCGACACGGCGCCGGTGCCTTCGAAGGGACCATAGCGAGTGCTGTCCAAGTCCACGCCCGCCGTACCGTTATCGGTCAGGCCATCGGATACACAGATCTGCTGGTACGGACGCACGTTGTTGATCACTCCTTCTGGCAGCGGATCTGCGGATGGAGGCTTGTGCAGGTACCGAACCGACTCCAGGGTTGGTTCGGTCGCGGTATGGCTGCCGAGTTGAGTCAGGACGGCCCGAATATTTTCATAGGGGCCAAGCAAGGCCGGAAAGGTCAGCTCGAGCAAAACGATCTGCCGGCAATAGTGCCCCGGGTAATCTTCGTCGAGCATTTTCTGGGTAATCTGGAAATCCAGATGATCGAGCGTCCCCTTGAGCAGGTCGGCCCACTCCTCGGGCGACACCCATTGGCTCAAGGCAATGGTCTTGACCAGCGTCAGTCGTCGCTCGTTGCGCTTGATATAAGCGGCCTCCAATTTCAGCAAGGCCAATTGCAGGTACTCCGGAGCGGTCAGACCGTGATAGGCATCAAGCCAGAGGTTCGGCTGGATAAAGCGCTCCTTGTAATGACCCATTTCATACTGCCAACAAGTCTCGGCGTTCAGGCAGAGCGACACCACCGCATCGTAAGCCTGGAAGTACAGGCTCTTCATTTGCCCCAACAGCCAACTGTAAAGCTGCTGGTTGGAACTGCGGTTCTTGTAAAAGGCATACAGCGCCTGCGCCTGTCCATTGGATATCTCCGTCTGCTGCAGACTGGATTCGGCCGCATTGATCGCGTGTTGTTGCGCCACAAGCTGCGCCTGCAAGGCAGCGATCTCCAGATCAGCCTGATCGCGAGCCTGTTCCCATTCTTGCTGCCGACGCCGGTATTGCTCATTGGTGGCGGCTTGTTCGGCTTCTATCAGCATCAGGCTGGTGGCTAGCTCAAAGCCATTGCTGATCGCATAGGGAATGGCCGACAAACGATACCCGCCCCCGGCCGTGCCGAAGATGTTGGGCAACAGATCAAGACTTGCGCCCACCATTCTTGATGCTGACGCTCCGAGGCTGATGGACTTGGCCAAAACGGTTTTCTCCAGAACGTCAGCCTCGGCAATGGAAATCCCTTCGTGGGCCAGTGCGTCGTAATAGGCTTTGCGCTGTTCGGCCACCGCCTTGCTTTGCACCAGCGCCTGGCGCGTCGCCTTCATTTGGGCCAGCGTTTCCTCTTGCACCGCTTTGGCGTAACTGCCGAGCTCGATCAGATGGCTTTGCTGCAACTCCTCCTGTTCTGCCCGATCGCGTTGTTCCATGTACAGGCGAACCTGGGCGGAAAAACCGGCGAGGGTCTGCACGGCACGGGATGCCAGTTCCAGCACGACACGGAAACGATACGGTACGACCTGCACCTGCCCGCCGGGGCTGCGCCCCTCTCCCAGACCGCCCTGTGCCTGTGCCCGCAGGATTTCCTTCGGACTGATCGGAGCGTCAAACAGGGGCAGGTTCAAGGGCTTGCCGTCAATCGAGAGGTCATTGCGAAGATTGGAAACTCGTTGCCTGAGCAAGGTAAACAACCCTGTCACTTGCTCGCTGGCCGGCGGACGAAACACGCCGCTGCCCAACAGGCCGAATCGCGGCTTCGTTTGCATGCTTAACGGCACATCTGCAAGGTTCAGATCGAAGCCTTTCTCAAAGGTTTTGAGCAGGTGGCGATCAGCAACCTCTTCCATCAGTTGCTCAAGGGTTTTGCGCTGCCAGGTATTCGCCGTTCGCGTGTCCGGCTCCTCACCCAACATAGAGAGCGCACGCACGTAGTACAACTTGGCCGCTCCCAGGCTGTCGCGTGACAACTGACGATAGAACCAGTCCCCCCAATCAATCAGGTTCTGCACATAGCGCATGAAAATGGCGATCTGCAAGTGAATTGGTTTCGTATAGCCGATGGCGTCTGGATCGTACGGCGCAGAGACCTCATAGGCGGGATTCAGTACATTGGCCAATGGTCGGCAACGCCAGTAAGCCGGAGCCGGGATCACTTCGGGCTGGTCGGGATCAGCCAGGATTTCACGGGCCATGGGGTCGAAGATATATTCGAACCATCCCTGAGCTTCCCGGAACCGCCCTTCTTCTTTCAGCCGCGACCCCACCAGATCCGGCACATGGAAAAACAGTTCCCAGAAATACCGGCCATTGCTTCCCTCGAACGGCCCGTTGTTTTCCACTGAGCCATCAGGCATGGGCGGCTCGGCGACATATTGGGTGTCATAGGACAGCACTGCGTCGACCGAAACCGCCGCACGCGCCACCAGGACTTTGCCAAAAAGTGAATTCAGACGCACATGCCTGAGGTTTTGCGCAGCATTGTTGAAGCTCAAAAACTGCGCACCACTGGAGTCGCTCTTGTGCAACGACGGGATGTCCAGCAGCCTTGAAGCGGTGCCCAACGTCACACCAAAATTCATTCGTCCGTATCCGGGTGCACTGTCCTCGACCCCGAATCGAAAGGGAATTGGCACGCCAATCGGAAAGGCGTAGGGCCCGATATTGGTTGCATCGCGACGATAAGTGATCCAGGGCGTGCTGTAGTGTCCGTCCAGTTCACCCGTGGAAACCCAGTCAACGGGATCGTCCACCGTTCGCGCATCGAATGCCAGTTTCAAGGGGACACCGGCATACAGAATCTTCGGCACCAGCACGTTGGCCGGATTATGCAATGTCGGCCCCAGACCATTGATTGAGAACCCCGCTCCGGCTTGCACCGTCTCCGGAGAGCTGCTCAGCAGCGTTTTGAGGGAGTCGCCGGACAGAGTGACATTCTGGTTATAGACCCACACACCTGAACCGGCCGGTGTTTCAACGAAATCGGCGGCAGGGATTATTTGTAATTCGGTGTTGCCGTGTTTCAGCGAAAGTTCAACAGCAGGTTTTATCCGCGTATTGAGGGTCACCGCCAATACGTCTGTCCCTGCCTCTATCAGGCTGACCTCTACCTCCTGATTTGCCAGATGCCCTCTCCAGCCGATGAACAACCGCCCCAGCAAACGACCGCTTTCGATGGCGGCCGAACACTCTCCGCGCACCCGCAGCACATCCCAGATCCGACCATTCTCGCTACGTTCGCGGGTATGGATCGCCTCGAGCGACAAATACCCGGTAATGCTGCCCGGTACATCCGGGCTGGCCTCAATCGTGACGCTCGAAAGATCGGCCGGAAGAATTTTGTGCTGCAAGGTATCTGGCTGCATGAATCGGGCAAACGTCAGCTCCAGCATCGTCAGTCGATGGTCCGCAACCTTGCGAAATATTGCATCGCGGGTTTCGTGGATCTCGATTTCATGAGACCCGGAGATATTGTCCAGTGACGATCGATTGGTGTAGCACACCGCCAATTGATCTTCACGGGGATCCCCGCCGCCAACGTTCACCGCAATCAGCCGACCATTGGACACATCGTGTTCAAACTCGCTTTGAAAGATTGTGAAGGGCGGCGACCATTGACCATTGAGCCCGGCGAAGGCGGTTTTGATATCCAGTGCCCAAGGCACCTGCACCCGTCCGTCCTGATCCATTTGCCGGTCTTGCCATTCCACCCACACCAGCAGCAAGCGCCCGGCAAAATACACCGGCCGCATATCCAGTACCCGTCCAGTGGCAGCCGTATCGATCGGCTGCCACTCGCTCCAGGCAGTAGGGTTGAGCGTTATGCTCCCATTGTTCAGTTCGACCCCGGCCTTGCGCCAGTAATAGCCGAAAGGGGGTGTACGCTCCTTGCCGACAAAGTAATAGGTCGCTTCCTGAAAATTCCCGCCATCGATATACCCGCTTTGAATTTCCAGATCACAGGTGCGCTGAAATGTCTGCAGGTAATCGAACAACGCCGACTGTACGGCGCCGTCACTGAGGCGCGTCTGGTTAAGGCTGTTCTCCAGTGTTCTGAACAGCGCGGTTTTTTTCAGCCGCAACTCGGGAATGATGAACTCTTCAGGATAGTCGGCCAGTTTTTGATAACCGGCCCAAGTGCCGTAATGGCTCAACCGCTGATGCCACTCCTGCAAGTCCTCCTCATCGAAGTAGGCATCCTCGTAGCCGGGTTCCATATCGTTAAAGACCGAATGGATCTGTTGCTGGAGACTTCTGACGGCTTCCGATAGCCAAGTGGCCTGTGGCTGGGTGCCAATTTTCGGATCGAGCTTCAAGTACTCGTACAGATCCTCCATCGTATCCAACGCCACGACACCATCCCAGAGTTTCTGCCCGAGAATGAGTTCGGCCATTGCAGCGCAACGCCGCTGTGCCAATTCGGGAATAAACAGAGTGTCCATGTTCGGCTGTCCTTGTAGAAGCGCCGCCGGAGCAAGCCCAGCCGCGAAAATTCGACGCACCTTTACCGTTCTGACAAGCGATGACACGACTTACGAAGGAGCCCTGCTTAAACTGCCGTCCAGCGCCAGGACTTCGTCCAGCTCATTCACATACAAGCCCAACGTAAAGGGGCCACGCCTGATACCGCTGATGGTGATTATCCAGGCCTTGGGCTGATCAGAAATGTCATATTCCTGCGCTAACGGTGGATCGAAGGTCAGCCCGAGCAGGCTCGAACTGGGGTAATCCGGCTTCGAACTCCAGCCTAGGGCGGCCTTTTTTCCGTGGATTATCGAGCTGCTTGTGGAAATGCTCAGTGTGTATTCACGCCCGGAGTACAGCTTGAGTTCGCCGGAACCTGGAACGATCACCTCTTGCGCGGCGATATCGTTGACTGTGGACTCGAGCGTCACCCGCCAATTGATGGCCTCGACCACGGTCACATCGAATGGCCGATTTTCGTCCGCTGAGAACGCTACACTCGCAGTGATCCGGTACTGTCCGGCGGTGTCGGCAAGGAAGGGAAGAACCGACCGACCGTCAACGTCGGTGGCAATCGTGGTGGTGATCGGAAAACCCGCCCCGCCAGCTGGAACGGTGTCGACTTGCCACTCGATCGGCACATTGGGCACCGCAAGCCCGGCAGGTGAACGCTCTTCCCTGACATCGATCCAGAACAGGCTCGGTTTCGTGGCACCCGCCACTGGGAATCGCACGTCAGCAGAGTAATCGGCAATCAGCGCAGCGGCCGCCACCAGTAAATCGAGGCTCAAGGGCCTGTCCGCCCCGTGCTGCACAAAGACCGTCAGCGGGCCTTGCGTGAGCGAGTTCAGGTCAAGGGTGCAAAGCCCGTCTTTATTGCTGATCGTCGACAGCCTGGCGGGGTCCTTGCTGGTCCACCATAGAACCGTTTCATCGACCTGGGGTGCCCCGTCAAGTCCGACCACCCGGCACTGGACGCTCAAAGGCTGCCCCAGTACAGCGGCTGAAATGGCATACGGCGCGGCCTCCAGGTAGGGCATGTCTTCAAACGTTACCTTGCCGTTGAACTGGGCCGTGACTTCGGTATCAGGATAAGTCACCGACACGTGGGCTTCTCCCTCCTCCTGACTGATTAGCCGAACGCGTGTAGTGCCGCTGCTGTCGGTAAAGGTTTCGCCCGGTTGAATAGTCCCCAGCGTCGTGCGCCAGACCACCAGTCGGCCCGGGGCGCGATTGCCGAACTCGTCCAGCAGCACCGCGTAAACCTCCACTTCCCCCAGCCCTCCCGCCAGAACCGGCTCTCTGGGCAACGTCGACATCAATTCGGAAGGGAAAGCGAGAGACTCTTCATGACAACCGATCACGACGGCGGGCGCATAGACCGCCTCGCGCAAATCCAGCCGATAGGCAACATGGGCGACGCCCATGGTTGAACCGGCCTGCAGTTGAACCCCGGTTTTGCCCTGGGCGTCAGTGCGGGTCAGCGTCTCGCGCAGTACACCACGGGTGGTCGTCCAGTGAACCGGCACTCCCTTGAGCGGTTCGCCATAGAAATCGAGTACGGTGCATTCGAACTCGGCGTAATCGTGCGCCAGATTGGCGATCAAATGCTTCGTGTCGACCACACACCGAGTACTCACGGTCTGTCCGACCTCGCCCGATTGTTGTGCCACTTTCAACGCCTGCGGCTTGGCCAGCGTCTCCAGTACTCTTTGTGCCGCCTGGGCAAATTCGGACTCCGGAGCCCTGGGCGTCAATGCACCCAACAGGAACCCGGTGGCCGCATCCAGGCCATTGCCCGACATTTCCTGCGTACGACTCAACAGGTCCAGTTGAGCCAGATTACGTAAAACCGGATTGATCTGGGGGTTACCGTTGGCATCCACCGGCACGACGGCAGCCACACAGTCGAGCACATGACGAATCCCGAAACGGAACAACTGCGCCAGTTTTTCAGCCGCAGCGTCGCGTACCAATCGCCGAGGGTCGGGGTCAAGGTACTCCGGCAACTGATTGACCTGCCGCAAGTAGTCCAAGACCTTGGCTTCAGGCTGTTGAGCCAACAGCAGCAGCTTTGTATAAAAAACCAGGTAATACAGGGTCTTGATAGAGATTTCGTAGCGGCTCTCCAGACTGAACCACTCGTACTGCTCCTCAGTCAACAGCGTGTCCAGCATCTCGGCGCTCAACGCCAAGCGGCTCACGATCCGGCTGCGCCGCTCCAGCTCCATCAATAATTTCAAGAAGGGTTCGACGGGTTCAGGCTCAGGCCCGGTCCACTTGACCTTGGCATTTTCAGGCCCGGCCAGGGCACGTTCGAGCAGGATGAAAGCACTGCCCTCGGCCCAAAACAGCACCCCTGCCACCCGGTCGGATGAAAGACCCAAATGCACCGCAAGCACTTCGTAGACGGCCGACCGTTGCTCGGCCCGAACCCGCAGCAGCACTGAGAGAATGGTTGTTCGGGCGTAATCACGCTCCTCGGTCTCAGTGTCCGGGATCACATCCTCCACGGCGAGATCGATCTCTTTGCGGGCCCATTGCAGGTACTCGGCCTCCGTCTCTTCGTAGCGACTTTTCACCAATCCGGTGACGTCGATCAACGCTGCAAGTGCCGTCAGCCAACGGCCGGGCTCTTGCGGGTCATATACACCCTCCTCAAGCAACATCACCTCAAGGAACAACACCGGTTGTGCCTGCTCACGCAAACGTTGAAGCATGTGTTTCTGAACTTCGGTGGCGACGGTCGGCACGCTCACCGGTCCGATGTTCTGCACCAGCCATAACACGCTGAAATCATTGGCCTTGCACCATTGCACAGCAGACATCAGTGCCCGTATCACACTCAGGACGTCTGTTTCTTCACCTGTGACATGGCTACTCACCTGTGGTGCGCCCGCCAGTTCCACGATCCAGACCTCTCCTCCCAGCGCCTGCAGCAAGGCCGTGGCTTCGACCGGCGTGACCCCGAACAGCCGCGCCAGCCTCACCAGACGATAAAAACTGGAAAACACCGCCAGACTGCGGGGCATGCGAATGGAATAGCCGAAAGCATCGGCGATGACTGCCGACAGATAGCGATAGGTCTCAAAGTTGATCTGCAACCCGGCGCAGATCTGGTGCACAGTGGACTGGTCAGCCTCGGAACGAGGAATCACGGCAAACTCGACGTTGTCGATCCGCAATGGCTCGATATAAACCGACTGACTGTTGTACACCTGGTCAAAGTGAGAAAGTTCCTCGTTTTGCCCATACACCGACAGCACATCGATGAACACCGAAAAATCCCTGACCGAACACTGGTACTGCGCCCGTAGCTCCTGAAACAGTCCTATTGCACGCAACATGTTATCCGTCACCCATACAGCGGTATTCGGGTGACCACGCCGTTCGGCATGATTGGCCGCCATCATCAGTTGGTCGGTTTCACTGCTGGCAAGCCTCAGCCAACGATCGAGCCGGCACTTGCGGTTGATCCGATCCATTCGGTGCTGATTTTCGTCATCGACATTCTGCAATTCAAAGGTATCCGCAGGGCCGGTACGAGCCAGGCCAATCGGCGGATTACGCTCTGCATGAATAAGCGGATCAAGCGCTCCATGAATAAATGCGGCGCCATAAACCGCTCCGCTCACCTCGACCTCTGGATTCACCAGCGCGGGAGCGTTTTCGGATAACAAGGGCATAAAATCGCCGAGCGCGAAGAGCGCCTCAACGCCCTGCTGATCCAACTGTGTGGCCAGATAAAAGACCCACAATTGCTTCAAATCCAACGGCCCTATGTAACCGAAATTATCCCTGTAAAAATCGCTCGGCATTCCAGGCTCGGGCTCGCCGGTGGTTGCCGAAAAATATCCGGGCTCCAGCAACAAAGCCTGCCGGACCGGTCCGAGTTCCAGGCTCAGGCGCATGGCAATGTCGGATTTGCTGCCCCGGGCGCTCGGATGGATGAAATACGGGGCATCGGGGTCGACCAGGCGAAGGATGTCACCCAACGACTCATAGCCTGCAAGCTTGAGGACCGCTTCAATGCTTTGATAGGACTGGTCATGAGGAAGCCCGTTGGGATACCGGACGCGCCGTAATACCGCGTCAACGTCCTCTTCCCCCAAACGACTCTTTATCTGACTGGCCAATACCTGCGAAACAATCTCCATCGACGGCACAACGCGATCCACTGTCAGGTGGTCGATATAGGTTTGCCCCAGATCAGGCCGGCGCGTGTCCAGGAGCAATTTATCGCCCTGGCTGCCTGTGCTTTCCAGCTTACTCACCCATTCGCGAAGTTCGACCAGATAAGCCGTGGTGGAATAACTGGATTGAATCGAACCTTTGGGGCTGCACAACGCATAGTTTGGGGAGAACAATCTGGAATAAGTCGGCCCTTGCCTCAGCGCACGTAACGGAAACAGCGTTTGCCCTTCAGGCCGCAGAGCCTGCTCCCGAAAGGCACGGGCAATAAACGTCGCCACGGCCCTGGCCCGGCTGTCCAGTCTGTGAGCCTCCTCTTGTTGCAACCCCAATATCCGCAAGCCTTCGACGCCCTGCTCGATCAAATCGAAGACGCTGGGATTTTTCTCTATGAAAGCCTTGAGATCAGCCAGCTCGAGGAACCGTCCTTCACCCAGAACAGTGTTCAGCAAGCGTTGAATGGGAGATTTCGATTCGATCACTTGGAATCGCTCCTGCGGGGTTCGTCAGATGAACGTCGTGGATGTCCATCACGCCAAAGTCATGATCCATTTGACATGGTTTTTTGATGTCGGATAACTGTCAAAAATGACAGGCATTATCACCATTCGTCGGACACTCCCATCAGCCATGCAGGCCAGAGACAGCCCCTCAGCACGAGGGGCACGGTGTCACTCCACGATAAACGGCTCACTTATCAACTCTACGGAATCCGCTTCACCCTCGGTTTGCCACACCACTACACGGTGAAGACCGGGAGGCAGGCTTTTGCTGGACTGAACGCTCCAGCTTCCGTTGGCAACCAAACCAGTGGCCAGCACATCTCCTGGGTCGAAGTATGAAGCCACTCTGATTTGAGCGCCGCTGCGGCCGTGGCCGGCGAATGTCGGGGCAGCATCGACCCAGTCCTGACTGGCGGGCTGAGCCAGGCTGGGGGCGGCTGAGCGTGTCTTGATCGCGTGCATGGGAGAATTGTCAGAACCGAATTCGCCCTTTTTCGCCTGCACCGACAGGCTGTAGCCCGTCCATTCGGCATTCCAGGTGAATTCGACAGACCAGGTACCCTCCGGCCTCACCTGCGTTGTTGCCAATAGATGAGGACCACTCCCCCCGCGTCGGTGAACCGACACCGTATCTCCCGGATACCCGAACCCGGACGCCATCACCTGACTGGAGATCCGCTGCCCGTTAACCGGTGATTCCAGATAGGGAGCTGCTGGCACAAGGGTAAAGGGATGCTGAAAGATCTCCGAAGATTGCCCCTTGTACGTCTGGCTAACCAGTAGGGTTTTCTGGCCAACCTCCGTCAGCCTGGAAGGAACTTCCCAACTGCCATCGTCGCGCACCGGAATGTTGTCCGCCACCGGATCAGTGACCCCGGCAAGTTTCACCGTAATCAATGCGCCCGGAATCCCGCCTGTACCGCTGATCAGCCCCAAGCGGGGCAACCTGCCGTCCAATGCAGGTACCCCAACGCGTGGCGCCAGAATGACCACCTGAAAGTTACGATTATCACTGCGTGCAGAGAACTGATTATTGAAGGACTGCCTCACATAGACAGTACGCAGCCCGGTGGACAACTCGGCCTCCGGCGTCAGACTCCAGGATCCCGATGAAGAAAGCGTCTTGCTACCCAGCGCCTGATCCGATATGGCATCGTAAATTGTCAGCACTGCGTCTTTGTAACCATCGGTGCCTTCGAAAGTGGGCTTAAGGCCGACCTCCTGATTGACCTCCGGTTGGGTGATCCCAAGTTTTGGCGTAGGGACATTGAAAGCACCGTGGGCCTCCCCGGAAGTTTGCCCGCCGTAGGACTGTGTCACCGTGAACGTATGATTGCCGGGGACGAACGGAATATCGCGCCTGAATGTCCAGGTGCCATTGGTACCGCTGACGGGATGATCGACCGTTGGCCGGTCGCTGTACTTCAGCTTGAGCGAAGCGCCTGGCCAACAGGTGCCGGTGATGCGGGGGCTGAAGCCCTCAGGGTCGGTCTTGGTAATCACCGGCAAGGGCGCCGCAATAACCAGGCTGACCGCCGTCGCCGACCAACCGGAATTCAATGTTTTGTACAACTGCCGGATCACGATCGCGTAAGTGCCCGGTGCCCATCGCTCAGTCGCAGTGCTGGTCCAGCGGTTATTGCTCACGTTGACGATCGGAACGATGGGGGTCTGGGTGTTGTTGAGTCGCACCTCGACCTGCGCGGCCTGCGTTTGTTTTGCCCAGGTATTCGCCATGCCCGAAAAACTTGGCCTCTGGTCGGTTACGGTGATCGGTACAGTGAGCGTCGGCTTGGGTACGATGACGGAAAATGTACGAACATTTGACCAGAGCGAGAGCATATTACTGATGCTCTGACGAACCTTAAAAGCATACCCCCCTGGTGTCAGCGCGCTTCGGGGACTGACTGACCATGAATTACCGGTCACGATCACGCTACCGAGATCCTCTCCCGTCTCATCCGAGAGCACTAGAGTGGCACCGGGATGACCGCCCGTGCCGGTCAGAACAGGGTTCACGCCTGAAGCGGGATCTGGGGTGGTCAGCTGTGGCCGAGGTGGCCGTACTTTCAGTCTGACGGGCGATGCACCTAACGATGTAACCCCCGAAAAGACATGCACCGCCGTCAATGAATAATCACCCGGTGTCAAATCCGTGGTGAGTTGTGCTTGCCAGGCACCGGTGCTGGTGTTCACCGTGGCCGTACCCAACAGCGTGCCCACGACATCTCTTTTGACCTGGATCGTGCCCTCCTTGAATAGCGCATTAACCGTACCGCTGACGGTGATTCGCATCTCCACTTCTTGATTCTGTGTGGGGCTGGAGATCGTGGGGGGAGATAACATACGAAGCTTGCGATCATCTGCCCATAGAGATTCTCCTTCAGAGAAACGTTGTAAGGCAGTGACGGTATATGTTCGTCCCAGACTAAGCGTTGTCGTAAGCCGCCCGGACCACTCTCTGTTCGTTCCCACGTTGAAGCCGCCGCCCAGAAAGGTCCCGAAGCCCGATTCGTGAACATCCACCCTGGCCCCGGGAGTGCCTGTACCGCGGAGCATAGGATATTGGTCAACCAGCACAGCGTTTTGAGCCGGCGAAACAATGACCGGTTTGAGCAATACTAAATTCAACGTGATGGACGCTATCCGCTTTTGCTTAACGTCCAGCCGGTAGGCGCCCGGCGCATAGATTTTAGTAAGCTCGGCGGTCCATTCGCCCCCCGAGATCCGTGCAGGGACAGAATCAACCAATGTTTGATTTTTAAACAAAAGCACGCTCATGGCAGCTGGAGAATTGGTTGTTCCTCTGACGGAAATTGCGAAGTTGCTGACCTGCGTATTGTTAGCAGGCAAAGTAATTCTCGGAAGGGGAATTGTATGAGTTAGCGCATCGGCCCAAAACCACCCTCCCCCGTCCGGGCCATCAAAGTCAACGTAGATATTGATTCGTAATTGAGACGCCGTTGGCGCATCAAAATCCGCGGTCACTGAGTAGTTATACCATTGACTGTCTTGCCGCAGCTCATCATCCGACTTCCTTAATATCTCGACGCCATTAACAATTGCCTGAAACCATATATTAGCCCTTTTCATTGGTTCATAACCAGATGGAGCAGACATTCGATACCGTAATGTTCGGACCTTTATATAGCGACCATCTACATACCACTGATAAACCATTTCGGCTTTAAATCGCCTGTAACCGTTACCTATCCCGCCTATCGCAGTAATGGTTTCGGTATCCGCATCATCCCAGAAGCTTTCATTCTCATTATTAACAACAAAATAAGGCTCCTTGACATTAACGTCTTCTTGTAGCGACTCCAGTTCTCCAGTGCTTGTATCGGAATATTCTTCTATCATTTCATCACCTGCAGACATGAACCTCTATGGGTTGCCTTGCACAACAGAGATTCCAGGCAACTATTGATCAGCAATGTAAACTGCCCCTCTTCTAGCACTAGCGACATACTGATAGTTTTTACAACATCAAAAACCTATTTATTTTTTAAACTCCACTTAATCAAAATAACTTTACTCACCATAGGAAACCACTATCAGAACTGACAGTTATCAAGTTTTAAAAGAAATAAATAATTGAATTTTAATTCCAAAACCCGAACGAAGCCTGTTGACAACGGCACCTGGCGATGGCGATTTACCAGATGAGCGAGATGGGGTTGATGCTGGCGGAGCGGTCGCTGGATATCGAGGGGGCGATTAGCCCGGCGTAAAGCAAAGATCAAAAGATCGCAGCCTTCGGCAGCGCCTAAAGGGGATCGATGGTCATCCGCAATACTGCGGTGAATATCAATCCCTACATTGATCCGTGTTAATGGCGGCGAGCGGTCAATGCAGGAGCTGCCGCAGGCTGCGATCTTTTGCTTTCAGGCCGAAGCGGGCAACGGCTGAAAGCTGAAGTACTGCTTCAGTGCCTCCAACAATTGTCCATATTCCGGCGGTGCCCGTTGCAGGCTGAAGCCGGCATCGTAATGGTGAGGGGTGGCGTCCTCGTGGCACCACAGGCAGCAGGCATCGAGGTCGATCACCTGCTGACAATGGCCATCCATGGGGATTTTCAGACGCAGGTTAAAATCGGCGCCCACCATCATCGGCAACTGGCTGATCAACATCAGCCCGTCCTCAGACAGATTGCCCAAAAAGCCAATGGGCTTGTCGGTAACGCTGTTGAATACTTTGAGAAAATACGGCAGTTGATGCCGCTCGATCCGGCGGTCAGTGGACATGCTGATTTCGCTACGCAAGGCCCTTAAGCAGGGCCGCACTAATGCTTCGGAACGGGCCTGCTCTATTGATTTATAGGCATATGCCGCGCTCTCCCCGATCCTGGTGCGACAGTCCTTCCAACCGCTGTCGCTTACTGCTGCCGATCACAGGTGTTACCTCGATCAGAGGCAAGGCTCTAAACCGATCCATTGGACTATAGCTCACCGCTGTCGCCTGACAATCAGAACCGGGTTGGACGCACCGCCGCCGCGCTGCGGGTTGGGTAATGGCCCAGGCTCTGCAGAGTTTCCAGGCGGGCACGGGCGCGGTAGGCGTATTCGCTTTGCGGGTAAGAGGCCATGATGAACTGGTAAGTCTGCGCCGCATCGATAAACAGCTTCTGCCGTTCCAGGCACAGGCCACGCATCATCGACACTTCCGGCCACACATAAGGCCGCGCGTGGCTGGCACGCTCGACCTTGGACAGTTCGAGCATCACTTGCTCGCAGTTGCCGCGCTCGTAGGCGCTGTAGGCATTATTCAAATGATGGTTCATCGACCAACGGGTGCAGCCCGTGACACTGAGGGCACTGATGGCAAGGGCGGCAATGAGCACGAATCGCATGGGGGATCTCCTGTCTTGAGCTCTGTATCGACCCTTGGGCGGAAATCTTCAGGACGGTTTGCGCCGATTGTCGCGTTCAATAAAGAAACTAATAACCAAGTTCTTCAAAAAAAGTAGTGCAAACGAACAATGACTACACCTACGGACCATAGTAGCCTCTGCTAGCGCTTGAACTCAGGAGTCTATGCATGTCCGTCCGTCGCACCAAAATCGTCGCTACCCTTGGCCCGGCCAGTAACTCGCCGGAAGTTCTCGAACAGTTGATTCTGGCTGGCCTGGACGTCGCCCGTCTGAACTTCTCCCACGGCACCCCCGACGAGCACAAGGCTCGCGCGAAGCTGGTGCGTGACCTGGCTGCCAAGCACGGCCGCTTCGTCGCCCTGCTGGGTGACCTGCAAGGCCCGAAAATTCGTATCGCCAAATTC
Organism: Pseudomonas sp. Tn43; assembly: GCF_014192635.1. Classification (NCBI taxonomy): domain Bacteria; kingdom Pseudomonadati; phylum Pseudomonadota; class Gammaproteobacteria; order Pseudomonadales; family Pseudomonadaceae; genus Pseudomonas; species Pseudomonas sp. Tn43. The sequence continues at coordinate 103,376 of NZ_JACHYG010000007.1, read as the reverse complement.
GCCAACAAGAAGATCGAGCTGAAGATCGGTGATCAATTCACCTTCTCTACCAGCCATCCGTTGACCGAAGGCAACCAGGAAGTCGTCGGCATCGACTACCCGGATCTGGTAAAAGACTGCGGCGTGGGCGACGAGCTGCTGCTCGACGACGGCCGCGTGGTCATGCGCGTTGATACCGCCACCGCCACCGAGCTGCATTGCACCGTGACCATCGGCGGCCCGCTGTCGGACCACAAAGGCATCAACCGTCGCGGTGGTGGCCTGACCGCTCCGGCCCTGACCGAGAAAGACAAGGCCGACATCAAGCTCGCAGCCGAAATGGAAGTCGACTACCTCGCGGTATCCTTCCCGCGTGACGCCGCCGACATGAAATACGCTCGTCAACTGCGCGACGAAGCCGGCGGTACGGCCTGGCTGGTGGCGAAGATCGAACGCGCCGAAGCCGTGGCCGATGACGAAACCCTCGACGGCCTGATCAAGGCCTCCGACGCGGTCATGGTGGCCCGTGGCGACCTGGGTGTGGAAATCGGCGACGCCGAACTGGTGGGCATCCAGAAGAAAATCATTCTGCATGCACGCCGCCATAACAAAGCGGTGATCGTTGCGACCCAGATGATGGAGTCGATGATTCAGAACCCGATGCCGACCCGCGCCGAAGTCTCCGACGTAGCCAACGCCGTGCTCGACTACACCGACGCCGTGATGCTCTCGGCCGAAAGTGCTGCCGGTTTGTACCCGCTGGAAGCCGTGCAGGCCATGGCGCGCATCTGCGTCGGTGCTGAAAAGCACCCGACCAGCAAGACCTCCAGCCACCGTATCGGCCAGGTGTTCGAAAGCTGCGACCAGAGCATCGCGCTGGCGGCCATGTACACCGCCAACCACTTCCCGGGCGTGAAGGCGATCATCGCGTTGACCGAAAGTGGCTACACGCCGTTGATCATGTCGCGCATCCGTTCCTCGGTGCCGATCTACGCGTTCTCCCCGCACCGCGAAACCCAGGCCCGGGCGGCCATGTTCCGTGGCGTCTACACCGTACCGTTCGACCCGGCATCCTTGCCGCCTGAGCAAGTCAGCCAGGCCGCGATCGACGAGTTGCTCAAGTTGGGTGTGGTCGAGAAAGGCGACTGGGTCATTCTGACCAAGGGCGACAGCTACCACACCACCGGCGGCACCAACGGGATGAAAATCCTGCACGTTGGCGACCCGATGGTCTGAGTGATCACTCGCTGAAAAACAAAAGCCCCGCCATGTGAATGGCGGGGCTTTTTTGTGATCGGACTCAATGCCGTTTGATAAATGCCGACAACGCTGCCATCGCTTCCGGCGAACGCAGCCGCTGAGTGAACAATGCACCCTCTTCTTCGATCACCCTGCGCAACTGTTCCCGATCCGGGGCTTTCATCAATTGCTTGCTGATGCGTACCGCTTCCGGCGGCAACGATTCGAAACGCAACGCCATCTCCCGCGCCTTGGCCAACACCGCTTCGCCACTGCCTAAAGCTTCAGTCGCGATCCCCCACGCGGCTGCCTGTTCACCACTGAAACCCTCGCCCAGCAACAACAGCTCCGCCGCTTTGGCATGCCCGAGCATTCGCGGCAGGATCAGGCTGGAGCCGAACTCAGGGCATAACCCGAGGTTGACGAACGGCATGCGCAACCGGGCGTCAGTGCTGACGTAAACCAGATCGCAATGCAGCAGCATCGTCGTACCGATCCCCACCGCCGCGCCAGCCACGGCGGCGATGACCGGTTTGCGGCACTCGAGCAAATTGAGCATGAAGTGGTACACCGGGCTGTCGAGGATGCTCGGGGGTTGCTGGAGGAAATCAAAGATGTCGTTGCCGGCGGTGAAACACTCAGCGCCACCGGTGATCAGCACCGCATTGATTTCGGGGTCACTGTCGGCAAGCCGCAAACCCTCCGCCAGTTGGCTGTACATGGCGCGTGTCAGGGCGTTTTTCTTTTCGAGGCGATTGATGCGCAGGGTCAGCAGGCCGCGCTCGCGTTCAAACTGGATGGTATCGGGCATGGTGAGTCCTGATCTAAGAGGATCAACTGTGGCGAGGGGGCTTGCCCCCGTTCGGCTGCGAAGCAGTCGTAAAACCGGCACGCTCGGTTTGTCTGATACACCGAGGTGGCGTCTGTTTTTAGGGGCCGCTTCGCAGCCCAACGGGGGCAAGCCCCCTCGCCACAGAGAAATCAGCGCTCAACCACGGGGTAGAAAGACATCCGCCAGCAGTTGATTGCGCGGCAAACCCGCCAGGTACAGGCGCCGGGCAAAGGCGTCGACGCTGTCGGGGGCTCCGCAGACTAAGGCCAGGGTTTGCCGCGAGACAAGGCGCAGTTGTGCCAAAGCCGCGGGCAACCCGGCCGCGGTCCACAGTTCGACGTGAAGGTTTTCACGGCCGTCGGCCATGGCTTTGAGGGGCTTGGCCAGATAATGCTCACTCGCATCATGGGCTAGGTGAATGACACGGATGGCGCCCTGGTGATCCTGACGCAATGCTTCGCGCAAAATACCGAACAACGGCCCCAGACCGGTGCCGGCCGCCAATAGCCACAGCGGTCGGGTGTGCCAGTCCGGGTCGTAATGCAACGCCCCGCCGCGCAATTCGCCGAGGCGGATTGGATCGCCGATTGTCAACTGACGCGCAGCATCGCTGAATTGCCCCGGCTGACGGCAATCGAGGTGAAACTCCAGAAAGCGGTCTTCTTCCGGCAGGCTGGCCAGGGAATACGGCCGCGCAATCTGGCCGGCCCATAACACCAGATGCTGCCCCGCCTGATAACGCAACGGTCGTTCACTTGTCAGGCGTAAACGCAAAACGCTGGGGCTCAGCCAATCGCTGGCGGCCACCTGAGCGGCAAGCCCATCACGCAGCGGATCAAAGGTTTCGACTTGCAGATCATCGACCACCTGGCACTGACAGGCCAACCGCCAGCCCTGCTGACGCTGCTCATGACTCAAGGCATCGGGACGGCTGTCGCTGGGCAAGCCTTCGACACATTTAACCAGGCACGCATGGCAGCTGCCGGCGCGGCAGCTATAGGGCACCGACACGCCATTCTGATTCAAGGCATCGAGCAGGTTGCTCCCCGCTGCCACCGCCCATTGGCGTTCGCCGACCCGTAACTCAGGCATCGACATTCTCCCAGGCCGCCGCGCAACGGTTACGGCCGTCACGCTTGGCGCGATACAGCGCCTGATCGGCGCGCTGCAGGGCGTCATCCAGATCGTCGCCGAGCGCCAATAAAGTCATGCCCGCCGACAGGCTGAGGTTGCGCACATCCACGCCGACCAATTCGGCATCCATGAAGGCAATGCGCAACCGCTCGCAACACGCCGTCAGGCGCTCGGCATCGCAATCGGGCAACAACACCACGAACTCTTCGCCGCCGTAGCGGGCCAGAACATCGCCATCGCGCAGGCAGGCAGTGGCTACTCCGGCAAACGCTTGCAGCACCTGATCGCCGGCGGCATGGCCGTGAACATCGTTGATGCGTTTGAAGTGGTCGAGGTCGATCAACGCCAGGCCGTGCACCACGTCGGCTTCCATCGCATTCAACTCGCGGGAGGCCAGGCGCAGGAAATGCCGGCGGTTGAACAGCCCGGTGAGTTCATCGGTCGCCACCAGACCTTCGAGCTGGCGCATCATTCCGCGCAGGGTGTCCTGATGCGCCTGCAAGGCAAACCGCCGCTGACGCATACGCTGGCGCGACATCTGGACGTAATGGGCGTAAAGCACCAGCCACGCGAGCACCACCAACAGCACGCACACCTGCAACAGGGCCAGCGTCGGGTCGGGCAGTTGAAAATGGTAGCCTTGCCACAAGGTGATGGCGCTGAAACTGAAAAACACCAGCGACGCGCACCGCACGAATGCCCTGCGCGAAAGATGAAATAACCCGAATAGCAGAATCAGCAGGTAAAACACCAGAAACACGCCTCGCGCTTCATCCAGATGCGCAATCAGCCAGGTTTGCCAACCCAGCCCCAGCAGAATTTGCACTTCGGTCAGGCTCGGGTCGGAAAAACGCAGGTTGCAGCCGCTGGAGAACACCGCGAACAACACCGCCTGGCTGAGCACCACCAACGCGCTGCCGATCGCCATGCCGGTGATGGAGTCTTGGTAATGACCGGTGAAAAACGCCAGCCACAGGAGCAGCAAAGCCAAGGCGTAAGTGCCGGCTGCAAGGGCAAAGCGTTTAAGCAAAAGCCGCTGGATGGTGTTATGGGTCAATCGTTGATTCACCGTGGGAAAGGAGGCTGATCGAGTGTCCTACTCTACAGGCCGGATGCCACTTTAGTGGCGAGTCTGATAAATGACCATTCAATTTTCGGGGCAGAAAACTGGCGTCAAAGCCATGACCCGCCTCCACCTTTTACTGTGGCAAGCCCCCTCCCCACAGAATCCGGCGCGTGTACAGGGCATCGAGGCGCGGTATACTGCCGCGCCTTTTTAGCGTCGCGCCAGCATGCCCGGCGTGCCTTGTGACCTTGAGGATCAGCTTCAAGCCTTAAGCTTCAAACGCCAAGTTCAGAGCAGTTCGCGTACTGCTTCAGCTTGCCGCTTGAAGCTTAAGGCTTGAAGCTGCCCTTATTCTTTTAGAGGAGCGCGACTCATGACCGTGATCAAGCAAGACGACCTGATTCAGAGCGTTGCCGACGCCCTGCAATTCATTTCCTACTACCACCCCGTGGATTTCATCCAGGCGATGCACGAAGCCTACCTGCGCGAAGAATCGCCGGCAGCCCGTGACTCGATGGCGCAGATTCTGATCAACTCGCGCATGTGCGCCACCGGCCACCGCCCGATCTGCCAGGACACCGGTATCGTGACCGTGTTCGTGCGCGTGGGCATGGACGTGCGTTGGGATGGCGCCACCATGGGCCTGGACGACATGATCAACGAAGGCGTGCGCCGGGCTTACAACCTGCCGGAAAACGTCCTGCGTGCCTCGATCCTCGCCGACCCGGCGGGCGCTCGCAAAAACACCAAGGACAACACCCCGGCCGTTATCCATTACTCCATTGTTCCGGGTAACACCGTGGAAGTGGACGTGGCGGCCAAGGGCGGCGGTTCCGAGAACAAGTCGAAAATGGCCATGCTCAACCCGTCCGACTCGATCGTTGACTGGGTACTCAAGACCGTTCCGGAAATGGGCGCCGGCTGGTGCCCACCGGGCATGCTCGGCATCGGCATCGGCGGCACCGCCGAGAAAGCTGCGGTAATGGCCAAGGAAGTGTTGATGGAATCCATCGACATTCACGAGCTTAAAGCACGCGGCCCGCAGAACCGTATCGAAGAGATGCGTCTGGAGCTGTTCGAGAAGGTCAACCAACTGGGCATCGGCGCCCAGGGCCTGGGCGGCCTGACCACCGTGCTCGACGTGAAGATCATGGATTACCCGACACACGCCGCTTCATTGCCGGTGTGCATGATCCCCAACTGCGCCGCCACCCGTCACGCGCACTTCGTGCTCGACGGTTCCGGCCCGGCCTCGCTGGAAGCGCCACCGCTGGACGCCTACCCGGAAATCGTCTGGGAAGCCGGCCCGTCGGCCCGTCGCGTCAACCTCGATACCCTGACGCCGGAAGAAGTGCAGAGCTGGAAGCCGGGCGAAACCGTCCTGCTCAACGGCAAAATGCTCACCGGTCGCGACGCGGCGCACAAACGCATGGTCGAGATGCTGAACAAGGGTGAAACCCTGCCAGTGGATCTGAAAGGTCGCTTCATCTACTACGTCGGCCCGGTCGATCCGGTGCGCGAAGAAGTGGTTGGCCCTGCTGGTCCTACCACCGCGACGCGGATGGACAAGTTCACCCGTCAGATCCTCGAACAAACCGGCCTGTTGGGCATGATCGGCAAATCCGAGCGCGGCCCGACCGCGATCGAAGCGATCAAGGACCATAAAGCCGTTTACCTGATGGCAGTCGGCGGCGCGGCATACCTGGTGGCCCAAGCCATCAAGAAATCCCGCGTGGTGGCTTTCGCCGAACTGGGCATGGAAGCGATCTACGAGTTCGACGTCAAAGACATGCCGGTTACCGTTGCGGTTGATAGCAAGGGTGAGTCGGTACACATCACCGGTCCTGCCATCTGGCAGAAAAAGATCAGTGAAAACCTGGCGGTGGAAGTGCAGTAACGTTTTAATCCGCTAAACAAAAAGGCCGGGGTGTTTGTGTAAATACCCCGGCCTTTTTTTGCCTTGAAAAAGGGAAAATGCATAAAAAACATCGAACACGGTTTTTATATTCTAAGCAGCCCCCTTTCACCTGTCAGATCTGACAGGTCACAGCCCTCGTCTCGCCTGATAAGTTGAAACTCCATCGGACGCCTCGTCCGCTGCATTCCCTTGTCACGGCGGAAATCAAGATGGCCATGGAAAATCAAGGCACCCTCGATATCAATCCTCCTTCTCTGCCCAAGGGCGGCGGCGCAATTCAGAGCATTGGCAAGGGATGGGGCCCGATAGGTACCCGCGGTGCCGCTTCCCTGGAACTGCCGCTGCCGATCAGCGCTGCCCCTAACCGCCGGATGGTGCCGGCCCTGAAGCTTGGTTACAGCAGTGACGTGGGCAACAGCCCGTTCGGAATTGGCTGGACGATGACAGTCAACGCCATCTCCTTGCGCACCACCCTCGGAGTGCCACGCTACGACGGCAGCGATCAAGTGGTCGGGCCTGACGGCGAGGTATGGATGCCCGAGAGGGATGTGAATCGCGACATTGTTATCTCCAGAACAGAGGAAACCTACGGCGGCCGGCCAGTGGGCGAACACCAGGTTGTGCGTTACTGGCCACGGGTCGAGGGCGCCTTCAACCTGATCGAGCATTGGTCCACTGCTGACGACGCTCCCGGCTTCTGGCTGATTCATGGGGCCGATGGCAGCCTGCATGTCTATGGCAAGACCCTGGCCTCACGCCGGGCCGATCCGCAAAACGAAAAAAACGTCGGCGTGTGGCTGCTGGATGAAAGCCTCAATAGCCTGGGCGAACACGTGGTTTATGAATACCAGGCAGAGGTCGAAGAACCCGCCGCGCCACAGTTTCGCGACTACCGGGCCCAGCGATACCTGCGACGGGTCTACTATGGCAATTGCGAGGCTGACACGCAGTTGTACGCCTGGAATGCCGATGGCTGGAAGGATGTGCAGTGGCACTTTCACCTGCTGTTCGACTATGGCGAGCGCAGCGCCGAACTGACAAAGAAGCCGGTCTACGGCCCCCCCTATCTGGAGCAGGATGACGAGTACGGCGATTGGCAGGTGCGCAGCGATCCCTTCTGTAATTATGCCTTCGGGTTCGAACTTGGTACTCGGCGGCTGTGCCGGCAGGTGCTGATGTTCCATCATTTTCACGTCGAACTGGGCGAGCAGCCCGTGCTGGTCCAGCGTCTGTTACTCGAACATCGGCCCAGCATATTGGGCTATAACCATCTGACAGCGGCCCATATCCAGGCCTACGACAGCATGGCCAAGGTCGAGAGCCGGCCGCCCATGGAGTTCACCTATACCCCCTTCGAACTCAGGCCCGATCTACAGGGTTGCAGCACATTCCCGAATATGCCCGCGCTCAACGACGGCCAGCATTATCAGTGGGTGGACCTCTACGGCGAAGGCCTGCCGGGGGTGCTGTTTCGCAGCGACCAAGCCTGGTATTACCGGGAACCGCTACGTGCCGATACCGGCAGTAATGACGTGTGCTATAGCGACTGGCGCGTATTGCCGCATCTTCCGACCGCTGATAGCAGCAAGCCGGTCTATCAGGCCTTGAGTGACCTGAACGGCGACGGCAAGCTGGACTGGATGCTCGCCCAGCCGGGGTTGTCGGGTTTTTTCACCCTCAACCCGGATCGCAGCTGGTCGAAGTTCGTTACCTTCGATGCCTTCCCCAGGGAGTTTTTCCACCCTGAAGCACAGTTGGCCGACCTGGTTGGCAACGGCCTGATGGACATGGCCCTGATCGGTCACCGCAGCGTACGGCTGTACACCAGCAAGCGGGATAAAGGGTTCGCCGCAGGCATCAATGTGCCGCACCCGAACCCGGAAGATGAGAATGACGATACCCTGCCACTACCCAATGCTGCAGAGACTGAGCTGGTGGCTTTCAGCGACGTACTGGGCAGCGGTCAGCAACACCTGATTCGCATCCGCCACAACGAAGTCAAATGCTGGCCTAACCTGGGCCACGGGCGTTTCGGCAAGGGGTTCGTACTCTGCGCCCTACCCTTTACCTATGCCGAATTCAATGCCTCACAGGTCGTATTGGCGGACCTGGACGGCTCGGGCGCCAGTGACTTGATCTACCTGCAATCCGATCGCCTGCGGGTGTTCATGAACCACAGTGGCAAGGGCTATGAGTTGACGTCGGTCGACCTGCCATGGCCCAAAGACATCCGTTATGACAACCTCTGCCAGATCAGCATTGCCGACCTGCAAGGACTGGGCTGTTCCAGCCTGATCCTGAGCGTGCCGCATATGAAGCCCAGTCACTGGCGCTACGACTTCGTGACGGCCAAGCCGTACCTGGTCAGCGCCACCCACAACAATATGGGCACCAGCACTGGCGTGACCTATCGCAGTTCGGCCCAGGAATGGCTGGACGAAAAACAGGCGTTGCTCGCCTCCGGCAAAGACCCGGTGTCTGATTTGCCCATTGCCGTGCATCTGGTCAGCCAGCAGACCCAACTCGATGAGATCACCGGCAATCGCCTGACCCAATGCATGCGCTACCGACAAGGTTATTACGACGGTATCGAGCGGGAGTTCCGCGGCTTTGGCTTGTTGCTGCAAACCGACAGCGAAATCTCAAGCGCCGAACAGGCACAAGCCGGTTTTACCACGCCGACCCTGAGCAAAACCTGGTTCCATACCGGCAAGGCTGTCGATCTGGCACTGGAGGGCGACTACCGCGGTGATAGTCAGGCTCACCCTTTAGAGCCGACCTTGTTACAAGGTTATGACCTGCGGGACCGCGCAGTCGTCCCTCTCGCCCCGCCCGACAACGTCACGGTTCGTGAGATGGCCCGCGCCCTCAGCGGGTCGGTGCTACGCACCGAAGTATTCGCCGCCGGCACCGCCGAGCCCTATGCGATACAACAGCACCGCTACTTGATTCGCTTGCTTCGCCCCAAAGGCCCGCACCAGCCCTACGCGGTGATGCAGCCCTTGCTTCTGGAATCGATCAGCTATCAATACGAGCCCCCCGTTTCGGACGACCCGCTGTGCCAACACACGATCAATCTGACATGGGATGAATATGGCGGCCTGACCCACGGCTTCACGATCAATTACGCGCGGCGTAAAACCCCTGCCGATACGCCGCCCTTCGACGACACGCATGAAAACACCTGGTGGAGCGACGCCCATGATCAGGCCCAGCAGTGTTGGTACCTGACACAGACCAAGGCCGAGTATATCCACTTGCCGGATACCCAGGCCTGGCGTCTGGCCTTGCCGTACCGCCAGCGCAGCAACGCCCTGATGCTGGACAAGGCAGCCTTGAGTCCTGAAAACATCAGCCATGAAACTTTTCTGCAATGGAGTAAGGACGATGGGGAATGGGCCAGGCAGTCAGTGCTGACCAGCCTGTCGTTGCAGCGCTACAAACACCCCGTCAGCGGTGACACCCTGCCTGTGGAGCAGGCGACGTTCGAGGCGTTACCCGACTACCTGGAAGTCGCGGAACTGGACGCCACCGCCCTGAGTGCCTACGACAGGCTTAAAGACGAGCATGGCGTGAGGCCTTTTCATCTGAAAGCCCGGCTCAAGGATGTGGGGTATCAGATCATGGACGTATTTTTACCCGAGCTGGAAACGCCTCCTGACGACGATCCCACCAAGGATGATCCCGAGAACTTTCTGTGGTCGGTCAAACGCGGCTTCCCGACCTACCATGGGCTGGACGGTTTCTATAGCGTCGAATTTTTTCGCCAGACCCAAAACCATGACCTGACCAAAGTCAGCTATGACCAACCTTATTGGTGCCTGAGTACCGCTGTCGAATTACCGGACGGCTGCATCACCCGCACCTTGGGCACGGACTATCGGTCGTTCCTGCCTGTCGCCATCGAAGATCCCAACGGCAATATCCAGGAAGGTCGTTACAACGCCTTCGGTGAAGTGCTGGTCAGCAGTTTTCATGGCTCGGAGCATGGAGTAAACGTGGGCTTTCATTCTCTGCGCAATTACGTGCCGCCAGATGATCGCGCCCCTGCAAGAGCCATTGCCGCGCCGAGAGATGCCGTTGGCAACTTCGCCAGCGCAATCTTTTCCGATCCGTTCAGCTGGATGGGCCGAATCTCCCGCAGCGCACCACCGTTACCGCAATGGCTGGCCTGGGCGATAGCGGAAGGTTTTGTGCTGCCCGACGGGCATATCCGCGCCCGCGCCCGGCAACACCTGCAAGAGCTGGAGAACCTGACCCCGAACGAGTTGATCCTGCAGGCACAGATCGATGCTGCACAACCAGAACCGGTTCATGTTGTCACCCTGCAGGCCGATCGTTATCCCGCCGACCCCGAGCGGCAAATCCGGGTTGCCGTGGTCTACTGGGACGGTTTCGGTCGAGTGCTGCAAACCAAGCAGGAGGTCGAACCAGGCAAAGCCTGGGTGGTCGACGAAAACGGTGACTTGACCCTCAAGGACGATGGCACGCCGCTGGAGGCCGATGCGCTGCGGCGCTGGCGCGTAAGTGAGCGGGTCGAGTACAACAACAAAGGGTTGGCGATCCGCATTTACCGTCCCTATTTCGCCGACCAGTTTCGCTATATCCATGATGAGTCGTTGCGCCAGCACGGCTTCTGCGACAAGCAGTACTACGATTGCCTGGGCCGACCGGTGCGCACCCTCGCGGCCAAGGACGATCTTGAGGACCGACAGACCTACTGCGGCTGGTACACCATTACCGAAGACAAGAACGACACCTATGAAGAAGTCATGGCCAGAAAACGCCAGGTATCGGAAGGTGAAGAATGAACATGCAGATACACCGAAACACCCCAAATCTGGCGGTGTTCGACGCAAGGGGTTTACCGGCCAGACGAGTGGACTACCTGCGAGCCCAAGCAAGCGACGTCCCCCTGGCACAGATCACTCGCCAGGCACATGACGCTGCCGCGCGCATTGTCGCGCAGTGGGACCCTAGACTGATCGACAATAGTGTGGCCAATCTGCGCAGCGTCTACAGCCTGTCGGGAATACCGCTGGGCACCGACAATGTCGACGCCGGCTGGCGTGTGGAGCTCTATGGTGAGGCCGGGCAACCGCTGTATCGCTGGGATCAGCGCGGCAGCCAGCAGCAAACCGATTACGACCGGCAACTGCGCCCCATTGCAATCCATGAGCAAGGTAACGGGCAAATTGCCTTGACCGTCGAGCGCCTCACCTATGGCGGCAGCTTGCCGGGTTTTGCCAGCCATAACCAATGTGGCCAATTGGTGGAGCACCATGACCCAGCCGGGCGTTTGTCGATCGACGATTACAGTTTGGCCGGTGCTCCGCTCCACCAGACCCGCCGCTTTCTCAAGAGCCTTGAACGGCCGGATTGGCCAGAGAGCGGAACCGGGCAAGAGAATCTCCTCGAACCCGCCCACTATGAAACCCTGTGGCGCTACAACGCCGTCGGCGACACGCTCGACGAGACGAACGCCAAAGGGCACACGCAACACATCGCTCAGGACATCGCCGGTCAACTCAAGACGGTGCATCTGCAATGGGCAGGCTCCGCCGACAAACAACCTATCGTGCATAGTCTGCAGTACAACGCCAGCGGGCAAGTCGAAAGCCAAACCACCGGCAACGGCGTCATTAGCGCCGCAGTTTTCGACCCCGCGAATGGAAACCTGAGTGAACTCAAAGCCAGTAAAGGCAGTACAACCTGCCAGCACCTGAGCTATCGGTACGAGGCGATGAACAACGTGATCGCCATCACCGACCACCTCCACGTCACTCGTTTTTTTGCCAACCAGCGTATTGATGGTTTGCGCGAGTTCACCTATGACACCCTCTCCCGGTTACGTAGCGCCACGGGCCTGGAGTCTATGGGCGCCAGTACTCAACCGCAGCTGCCCGGGCTGATTCCTCCAGGCGATCCCACCCTGCTGGGCAACTATAGCCAAAGTTACGAGTACGACCCCGGCGGCAACCTGACGAAGTTGACCCACACCAGCCCCACTCCCGGTCAGGGGCATACGTTGATCATGGGCATTGCACCATTGAGCAATCGGTGCCTGAGCTGGCGCAAGGGCCAATCCGCCCCGGAGTTGGGCATGAACTTTGACGACGATGGCAATCTGCTGACCTTGCAACCTGGAGATCAGCCACTGACATGGACGCTACGCAATCAGTTGCAAGGCGTGATTCAGGTCTGCCGCACAAACGCCGAAGATGATGTCGAGCGCTACGTCTATGATGCCCAAGGCAATCGGGTGCGCAAATGGCAGAGTACCCAAGCCGCTTCAGTCACTCATGTGCGTGAAGTACGCTACCTGCCAGGACTGGAAATTCGTACTCTGGACGCCACCGAAGAACTGCACGTCTGCACCCTGCAGGCCGGGCGCAGCAACGTGCGTGGCCTGCATTGGATCATGGGTAAACCCGCAGAAATCGAGCAGCGGCAATTGCGCTACAGCCTCGACGATCATCTGGGTTCCTGCACCCTGGAGCTGGACAACAACGCCCGCCTCATCAGCCATGAAGGCTACTACCCCTTTGGCGGTACTGCTTGGTGGGCTGCCAATTCGCAAGTCCAGGCGGATTACAAAACCATTCGCTATTCAGGCAAGGAACGTGATGCCAGCGGGCTTTACCACTATGGCTTCCGGTATTACGCACCGTGGATAATGCGCTGGCTCAACCCGGACCCGGCGGGACCGGTGGACGGATTGAACCTGTATGCAATGGTGGGGAACAATCCGCTGGGGGTTGTGGATCGGCTGGGGCTTGTCATAACTGATGCTCAACAATATGTCCGCGACAGAACAACCTCCATCATAACGAGCAATGAACAATATAAATTTATACCTCAGGCAAAAACACCCAAGAAAAAGTTAGATGCATTGAGGAAGCTCCATGAGCAAGAGTATCCAGACTTCATCTATACCAAGTCGCAAAAGCAGAAGCTCGTGGCACATGCTGGCGGTGAATACTCGAATACCGACCCTGAACATACAGTCATTGCAAGTGATCACTTCAACATTCCTCACCCCTCTGGAATTTCTTCTGTCCCAGGCGTCGAACTTTTTAGCGACCATCAAGGGCACGACTTCAGAACATTCAAAATTAACGATCCTGGGAAGCTGAAAAATTATCTGACAGACAAATATTCGGCCTACTACGACCAAAATAACACCGCAGTAAAAGTTTACAAAGGTGTCTCTCAAGAGCCCGTGAACACTTCAGACGTACTCAAGGAACGTAGTGCTTCGGCACTTGCACCAGAAGCCTGGAATGCTATTCTCGATCATATTCAGCAGAACAATTACCTGATCCCGGAATATGATGGTCTTCCTGGCGCTCACGCCGAGACCGTCCTCAGAAATACAGTTTCGCTACTAAGACCCACTACACCTGTGGAACAGGAAGTGCTAAATATCTGGACATTTAAAATACAAGGCACCATAGCCACACAAGCATTTCCGGCCTGTACCAACTGCACAGGGATATTAAGAAGCGCTGCGGGCGACAGCCTGAACATTGATGTTCAAACAGGATACACCGACGAAAAACTACAAACATGGAGACAATTAACCAGCGACCTTGCCGGATAAACAAATCCATACCCAGGCAAGCCTTTATATAAAGACAGCGAACGGTCATGACTGTACACGTCATGACCGTTCGCTTTTTTCAGACTGATCCGTTACACGCACCGATTAAGCAAGCGTTGATCTCAGCCTTACTTGCCGCCCTTGGGACTTACAGCCACTTGATCATGGTTTCGCGTGTCAGCCTTCGGAGCAACGCTTTGCGCGCATCCGCCAGCTCAGTCATTTCCTGCTCATACTCCTGCTGCGAGATCGAACCGGCCAATTGCTGTTCAAGCAACGCTTCGGACTTTTCGTTATACAGCGCCGAATTCTGCTTGAAATCACGTGGATAACGGCCTTTAAGGTACTTGCGCCAGAAGCTCTGATCGATGATCCGGTTGACCAGCCCGTCCCCGGCTTCCAGCGCCAGAACCGACTGGTACGCCTGATCTATCGCCGCGTCATCGACTTCGGCCATTTCCCGAAACAGCATGCCCTGTGATTGCCAGGGTAACTCGAGCCTTTGCGCCAAGCCGGTCTGAAATGCCAGGTAAACCTCCACTTCATCTATGGTCCCAGTGACCTCGCCATCCTCATCGAGTGCCTGAAAACTTTCCCCGGCCTGCAACCTGCGCTGGATTGTGGCGCGGGCAATTTCGTTGACCTGATCCAGCCTGGACTTGCCCTTGGCCAAAGTGAGCAGTCCGGCCTCGATCTCGTCGGGAGTGGATGCCCGATAAGCCTCATGAACCAGCACTTTGCTGCCCATTTCATTGAAAATCTGCGCGCCCGCGTCCGCACAGGAATCGGGATTGATCGCCATGCGAAACAATGCTTCACGCAGTGGCGTATTTTCGGACGCAGCGTCAAGTGTTCGCCATACTCGATCAGCGAGCCCCGGGCGACGAGCTTCATCGACGTAGTCAGCTGATTCAGTGAGCTGCTCCAGTACCTCGAAGAAGCCTTGGGCCTCGGGTTCTTTTTCAAGTTCGTCCCACGTCTTTTGCCTGACCGTACGCTGTTGCCCGACAACACCTTCAAGCCAATATTCGCTGGTTTCCTCACCCTTAGGAGGATAGCTGCGAGCCGGGTCGTAGCCCACCGAGCGCATATAGTCCTGAAATTGCCTACGATTTTCGTCGGCGAGTTCGTTGCGGCTCAAGCGGGTCCGGGCAATCAGCCGTGCCTGCTCCGAACCGGGTGTGACTTGAGGTATCCGGTTGATCGGGTTGTCTTCCAGGTTCAGCTCGAAAGATCGCGGCCGCGTCAGCGCGAACAAACCTGGCGGCCAGTCGCTGACACCGGTCTGTTGCAAGTCCAGCATGCCAAGTTCGGGCATCCGACTGACGTCCGGGAGCAACGTCAAAGCCGGGTTATTGCTCAGTCGCAAGGTTTCCAGGCGGGTCAAGCCTCCCACATCAGCCGTGCTTTCCGGCGTCAGCCTCAGCTGGTTGTTCGACAGGTCCAGCACCTGAAGCCTCGACAAGTGCTCGCGCAGTCGGGGAGGTCTGATCAACAGGTTATGACTTAGATCCAGCACCTTCAGGTTAGGAAAGTGCTGCAAAAAACCGCTGATATCGGTGTGCAGCGCGACATGCCGAAATTGCAACGAAGTGACGTGACCGAAGTCGGCGTTCAGCGCCGGCAGATCCTCCAAAAAATCGCCTGTCCAATGGAAATTCAAATCCAGTGCGTAACCTTCGGGCAAGGCTTGCCCCCCGGCCTGCCAGCACTGCTTGATGGCCTTGGCAAATCGGCCCTTGTGATAACGCTGATCCATCGGCATGACGTCGCCTCTCTCGATCGCCGCCCAGTCATCCAGACGCTTGCTTAAGCCTTCGAATTCCAGTTCACGCCCCCTGATAGAAGCCAGTGCCTGGGCCTCGGATGCGAATGACTGCATGAACTCGGCAAACCCGTGCGTCGTGGTGCCCGGGTAGAGTACCTTGAAGCGCTCCGATGGACCGGGCGTCCCACTCTGCTCGATCGCCATCGCTTCATAGCCTTGCATCCCGCCCCGCAAACGCATGACCGCCGGATCATAGGCAGGCTTGCGGATCGGATGTTCCAGCACAACATTGCGAAAGGCGTCGCGGCTCAACGGCGCCAATTGGATAGCCTTTTTCAACTGCCTCCCTTGACCGATTTCATGACCCAGCGCCCTGCGCTCGGAGTCAGGCAGAGCCTGCAGTATCGAGGTGTAAATATCATCGACGCCATGCAGGGAATTGCCTTCGTCGTCATAGGACTGACCCCCCCCTTCATCGGTTAACACCAGCACTTTGCGAACAAGCGCCTCAACAGGGCCAATGCTGTCGAGCAATGGCCCGCCGAACGAAATGCCGCGCATTTCGATACGAACATCGCCCGTCCAGCCCGTCAGTGTCTCCAGGCTATGTAACGTCAGGCGCGCGGTGTCGAGGTTTTCGCTCGACTCAAGGTATAGCCCTTCATAAGCCCGGGCCATACGCATCTCGAGCCTGGCGGCGCGGGCTGCCTGCTGCAGCCGCAACGGCACATGCCCATCGTCGCTCAACTGCTGGAGTTCCGCCGGGCTGGCGTTGACTAGCAACTCTTCCATCACAGTACGTGGCAATTGCGCAAAATCATCGCCCAACAACTGAACGTAGGAGCTGAGGTTCACCTCGCCAAGATCTTCACCGAACGCGTAACGAGCCTCGACCCGTTCGGCTTTTTTTGTCTCTGCCAGCCGGGTCACCAGGGCGCGCAATCGGCTAGCACGTACTTCAAGGGCGATAGGCCCGGCGCCAAACTCTTCGTGAAGCAGGGCTGTGATCTCCTGTTCTTCGAGGATTGTCAGCAGCGTTTTTGCCAGATCGTCGTGGCCGGGTCGACCTTCATGAATCTGCAGCAACGAGCCGCTCGGTTCAGGCTCATATTGCCAATGCACCTTGCCCTGGCTGTCCAGCAATTGCACCGCTCTGGCCCTCGGCCAATCACCATGGCGCGTCAACAGTTCCAGCTGGGTTCGCAAGTCAGCCTTGCCATAAACCCTGGGATCATGGCTGCTCATCCGCTTGATAAAAATCTGCACATCCTGCTCGGCCCTGAAGCGCTTGATAGTCTCGACCAGAATTGCCGGAGGGCGCTCATGCTCGACATGCAGCTTGCGCAATACGTCTTCTTCTATACCGCTGACAACACGGATCTGCTCCAGGGTTTGGTCGGTAAATGTTTCGACGCTGTGCCCCAGGCGCCGCATCAACGTTGCGCCCTGCCATGCCAGAGGACGTTCGGCTTCGTGGCTCCAGGCGCCGAGACCGTTATGGGCAAGCCTCGGCGCATACGCATCAGCTCGGGTGGGATGTTGGATACGATACCGGTCCAGGCCTGGCTCCTGCCTGACCACAAAGTGTTTGCCATCCAGCGCCAGCACATCCTGCCCTTGATGCTTATAAAGACCGTTGGCCTCAGGGCGGGCGTTTTCCCCGAGGATCCGTGGCTGTTCGTATCGCGCAAGATCAGGGTGCCACAAACGCGACTGACCATTGCCCGTTTCGACGACTTTCAGTCCCTCGACAAACAGTGATGGTTTGTGGGGCAATAGCGCACCCGCCACTGCCCCCCCTTCCGCGAATATCCCCAACTGGACAATGCTTTCTGCCACCCCGATCAAATGCCCTGCGGCCTCGATCCGTTGCCCCTCTGACCATTCAACGATTCCTTCGAACGTTTCATCGAGCAACTGGAATGCGGTATAGGCCAGCATCGCTTCACCGAGCAACGGAACGAAGGGTGTCGCCACAAAAGCCGCCACCTCAAGCACAGCAGCGGCGACTTTCTGCAAGCTGTCCCAGCGCGCCCAACGCGATTTCAGATCTTCATCATCGGTGGACACTGCAATTGCCCGAGCATCATTAAGGATTTTGTTCAGTTTCTGCTGGAAGTCATGGCTCCAGAAATCAACGCTGATTCGCGTACACACCATCCTCAGGTTGGGGTTTTCGAGCGGCTCTTCCCGCCACGGCGGGATTTGATCAAGTGCGGTTTGCGTATGCCACCGGACACTCGACAGCATCTGGTTCAAGTGCGCGAAAAAAGTGCCCCGCTGCTGCTGAGGCACGAACCGGGTGAAAAAGCGCTGATACTCGGGAACACGCAGCTGACAGGTAAGTTCGGCAACGAATTGCGCCGTGGAAGGGTACTGTTTGACTGGATGTTCGGGGTCGTGGGGGACGTAGACAATGACCTGTTCGGTATGGCGACTGAGTTCGAGATCTGCTGCAATCAGAACAATGCCGGTCAGTTCGGCATCCATCATCGCCAACTCGTAGCAGTGCATCCGCTTGCCATGCAGCGTAGGGACGGGCTTGCCCTCGATCAGGCTCAGAAGCAACTGATGAGTGGGATGATCGATATCCTTCTTCATCAGTGCCAGAACACTGGCAGCGTGTAATGCCGCCTTATCGCTGGCCTGGATTCGAGCCTGCAATACCGCCCTCGCCACTGGATTGGCAAACCCCATGAATTCCTTTAGATAAGCCTGGTATTGCGCGCCTATATCCAGTTCACGGCATAACGCGGCAAAGGCCTCGATAGAAAGTTGATGTTTGATCGGCAAAATATCGAATTGCCCAGAGGGAGAAGGCCGGGTAATGAAGGCGCTGGCCGCATCAAAATAACCCGCCCGGGTTTCGATGATTTCAAAGTTATGCAACGCCGCCTCAAGTAATGACAAGGTTCGAACATCGAATCCGCCCACCTGCCCCTTGGGACAGTAGAGCCGCAAGTACGTCGTATGAACATCGAGGACGATGTTGTACTGGTTTTTCAGCGCCTCAGATAATAAAGACCGTGCAAACACGTCGACTTCCTGAAGCCTGCCCAGGGTTTTATCCCTGTCGTTCTGTACTTCCCAACTCCTGTCGTGGGCCAACTTCATCTCTCGACGCAGTGCCGCCGGTGCCGATATATACCAGGATGGAGAAGGCCCGGCAGCCCTCTTCAAAGCGGTGCGATTTTCAGAGGAAGTGGTCAACAACCAATGGGGAACGGTCTTGGCGATGAAATGGCTTGGCATACTATGGCCGACAGTTTCAGCCAATGAAGCGTCTGTAAAATTATCGAGCGTCCGAACATTTAACACGTGTACTTTTCATCCATGAATTATTGAATGTCCGAGCCTACCCAACATTCTGCCTTTCACTCCTCCTGATTTATTTCAAGACATTAATCCCGCAACGGTCACACCATCGACCCAACCATAGTCTTTTTTACACCTGTCATATCTGACAGGTTACGTCCCCGAGTCGATTTGCTACTGTCGATAACAGGTCGCACAGCAATAATGCGTGCTGCGTTGCAGGTACCGTCGTCTCAGTACCGGATGGGTATCCAATGAGCTTCGACATTCACAGCCATACACCCGTATTGAGCGTCATTGACAGCCGTGGCCTGCCCATTCGCCAAGTCGCTTACCTGCGTAAAGCGACCAGTGACACACTGCAAACCCTCATCGACCGACAACACCATGACCTCGCCGGCCGGCTAATCGAACAATGGGACCCACGCTTGTTCGGCACTGCGCCCAAGGCCAACCTCACCACGATCTACAAACTGTCGGGCCAACCCCTGCTGGTGGACAGTGTGGACGCCGGTTGGCGCCTGAGCCTGCCCGGCCTTGCCGGTCAGCCATTGCAGCGCTGGGATCAACGCGGCAGCCACTGGCAAACTGATTATGATCGTCGACTGCGTGTCGTCGCGTTGCATGAACACCCCTCGGGGCAACCCCAGACTACAGTCGAGCGATTCACCTACGCCGACGGCGCAGCCGACGCCAGCCACAACCTGCGGGGGCAGATGATTCACCGGCAAGATCCGTCGGGCACGGTGACTGTCGACAGCTTCAGCCTGCAAGGCCAGCATCTCAGGGAGACCCGCACTTTCCCCGACGCCAAGGCTTACACCACCGCCTGGTACTACAGCGCCAGTGGACAGCAATTGACTCAGGTCGATGCCGCCGGCCATCGGCAGTACTCGCGTTTCGATGTCGCCGGGCAACTCAAGGACATCCGACTTCAGCTCTACAATGCCCTTGTCGCTCGGCCCATCCTCACCGACATGCGCTACAACGCCGCCGGCCAGATCGAGTCGCAAACCGCCGGTAATGGCGTCGTCAGCACCTGGACCTACGACCGGGCCGATGGGCGCTTGTGTACGTTCAAGGCACACAAACCGGGGGATCCGATACGGCAAGACATGAGCTATTTCCACGACTGCGTCGGCAATATACGGCGCATCGAAGACCACACGCTGACGACTGTATTCTTCGCCAATCAGCGGGTAGACGGCCATCGCGAGTTCACTTACGACTCCCTCTATCGATTGACCAGCGCCAGCGGTTTTGAAGGCGACAGCCCGAACCTGCAGCCGGGCTTGCCGCCGCTGATGGACCCCATCGACCCCCTTCGCCGCTTCAACTACAGCCAAGCGTATGACTACGACGAAGGTGGCAACCTGACCCAATTGCGCCATATCCGCGCTGGCAACAATCACACGCTGCAGATGCGCATCGAGCCTCATGGCAACCGAGGCCTACGCTGGGCGGTAAACGATCCCGAGCCGATATTCGATTCAGCGTTCGATGCCCATGGCAACCTGCAGTCACTGCGACCCGGCCAACCATTGGTCTGGAATCACCGCGATCAACTCGCCATTGCCTGCCTGGTGGAACGGGACAACGCGCCCAACGATGAAGAGATCTACACCTACAGCCAAGGTGTACGGGTGTCCAAACACTTGGTCACCCAGGCCAAATCCGTAACCCACAAGCGAGAAGTGCGTTACCTGCACGGCCTGGAAATCCGTACCCTCGATGACGACGAAGAACTGCAGGTCATTACCCTGCCCGGCAATGTGCGTTGCCTGCACTGGGTCAAGGGTATTCCATCAGGCATCAACAATGATCAACTGCGCTATAGCCTCGACGATCATCTGAGTTCCAGTACCCTGGAGCTGGATGATCTGGGCGCCCTGATCAGCCTGGAATTTTACTACCCGTTTGGCGGTACCGCCTGGTGGGCGGCACGTTCGGCGGTGGAGGCGGATTACAAGACAGTGCGTTATTCGGGCAAGCAAATGGATGTCAGCGGGCTTTACTGTTATGGACTGCGCTATTACGCACCGTGGTTGCAGCGGTGGATCAGCGCCGATCCGCAGGGGGATGTGGATGGGCTGAACCTATACGCCATGGTGGGGAATAATCCGCTGCTTTATGTGGACGGTAACGGTGGATCAAAGGAAAAGCATGACATCTATAACTACGCACTTTTCATTTCAAGCCTCGCCTCAAACGCCAATACAACCAAAAAACAAATCGAGGACATTCTGGCCCGAAGCAACATTTCCAAGAGTCTGCTGAAAAACATGTTTGGCGAAAGTCTGAACGCTACAGCTGCCTTTTTTGGTGGCTTCTATGGTAGCGAGCTACTCGGTGGCTTGCTGCCCGGTGCCGATATCAAACTTGATTCCTTTACCGTCGGTTTTTTCGGTGGAAATGCCGGTGGCGATTTGGCTGCGGATTCAGAGATAAGATTTCATTCGCCCAAACTGGTACGTCCACTCATACCGCAAACATCAACCATGTCCATTGCCGAGATTGACCGCCAGGCGGGCATCGATAACAGCAGCGACGCTAATAGCGCCCTGGAACAAGGGATGCGCGTATTCATTGGCAGATTTGTTGGCTCGGTGGTTCCAGGCGTCAGTGTTGTACTTGCTCTGGGTTCGCGGGTCCAGGAAGCAGAGGACATCAAGAGCGGCCTCTCGCCTATGAAAATCGATAAAATCCAGACGATGCTCAGTCAATGGCAAACCACCATTGAACAACGCTGGGCGGCAGCACAAGCCAACTTCAAAAAGTTGGGGGCCGACGTCATCTACCCCGCTGACCTATTACCCAACGTGAATAACTTGATGCCTAAAAGTATGCTCGCTCCCATTCATCGGGTCCGTCTGGAGCAGCAAACCAAAGTCACCTTGGCCATCATAAACCGCACTCAATACTTTGTGGATGCCTACAAAAAATCCCGAACCACAGATAATCAATTTATGGAAAGGCAACGAAAACCCCCAAAATAACAGCGAAACACAGGGCAACCACCATCCGACCAGGATGCAAGGGAGTGTTGCAACGGTGACAAGCCATGAGGGCATGCTATCGTTCGCGCCCGTTTTCCAGTGTTTTCGATAGCATGATTCCGACTGCTCGTACCCTGCGTTTGTCGTTATATTGCCTGCTGATTCTCATCGGCGCGGCGCTCGCTGCCACCCTGGCCATCCGCCACGCCGAGCGTCAGGCGCTGGAAGAAGACGCCGCCCGCGCCAGTCAGCAATTGGCGTTATACGCCAACGCCCTGCATACGCTGATTGAACGCTATCGCGCCCTGCCTGCCGTCTTGGCGCTGGACCCGCAATTGCGCGCCGCGCTAAACGGTGAAGTGAGCCCCGAAGAGCAGCTTGCATTGAATCGCAAACTGGAAAAAATCAACGGCGCCGCGCAGTCCTCGACCCTCGAGTTGCTGGATCGCACCGGCCTCGCGGTCGCCGCCAGCAACTGGCGCCTGCCCAGCAGTTACGTCGGCCACAATTACGGTTTTCGCCCCTACTTCAGCCAGACCCGCACCCAGGGCACCGGGCGTTTTTATGCGGTAGGCGTCACCAGCGGCATTCCCGGTTACTTCCTGTCCAGCGCAGTGACCAGCGACAGCGGTGAGTTTCTCGGTGCCATGGTGGTCAAACTCGAATTCCCGGAACTGGAGCGCGAATGGCGCCAGGGCAGCGACACGTTGCTGGTCAGCGATGCACGCGGGATCATCTTCATCGCTAACCAGCCGGGCTGGCGTTATCGCCTGCTGCGGCCACTCAGCATCAGCGATCACACCGAGCTCAAGACCACTCGCCAATACGACAAGCAGCCACTGACCCCGCTTGAATATCGTTCGATACGACGCTTCGACGACAACAGTGATTTGACCCGGGTCAATGGCCCCGAGGGCACGGCAGATTACCTCTGGGAATCCCTGCCGCTGGCCGCCGAAGGCTGGACGCTGCATTTGCTGCGCCGCCCGCAAGTAGCTTTCGAAGACCTGCGAAACGCCGGGCTCGCGGCCGCCGGGGTGTGGCTGGCCATAGTGTTTCTGCTGCTGTTCCTCAATCAGCGTTGGCGCCTGGCAAAATTGCGCCAGCGCAGCCGCGAAGAACTCGAACGACTGGTGGAAGAACGCACCCGGGATTTGCGCACCGCCCAGGACGGTCTGGTGCAATCGGCCAAACTCGCGGCGCTGGGGCAAATGTCGGCGGCGCTGGCCCATGAAATCAACCAGCCACTGACCGCCCAGCGCATGCAACTGGCGACCTTGCGCCTGCTGCTCGATCACGGTCGTGTCGAGGACGCTTACAAGGCGCTGAAACCGGTGGACGATATGCTCACCCGCATGGCCGCCCTCACCGGCCACCTGAAAACCTTCGCCCGCAAAAGCCCCAGCGGCCTGCGTGAACGGCTGGACCTGGCAGCGGTGGTCGATCAATCCTTGCAGTTGCTGGATGCGCGCTTGCGGGATGAAAAGGTCAGTCTCGTGCTGCACCTGACGCGCCCGGCCTGGGTGCGTGGCGATGCGATTCGTCTGGAACAGGTGCTGATCAACTTGCTGCGCAACGCTTTGGATGCGATGCACGACAAAACCTGCAAACGTCTGCAAATCCGTCTTGAAGCCGACGAACAGCTCTGGCGCCTGACCGTCGCCGATAACGGTGGCGGCATTGCCGAAGAACATCTGGCGCAAGTCTTCGATCCGTTCTTTACCACTAAACCGGTGGGCGATGGCCTGGGTCTGGGACTGGCCGTATCCTTCGCTATCGTCCACGAAGCGGGCGGTCGCTTGAGCGCTGACAATGGCGAAAACGGCGCGGTATTCACCTTGACGTTGCCTATAGATCTGGAGGTCCCCGCCTGATGCTCAACTCGGTGATGGTGGTCGATGACGAAAGCAGCATCCGCAGTGCTGTCGAACAATGGCTGAGCCTGTCGGGGTTCGAGGTGCAGCTGTTCAGCCGCGCCGACGAATGCCTGGCGCAACTGCCCAGGCATTTTCCCGGGGTGATTCTCAGCGATGTGCGCATGCCCGGCATGACAGGTATGGAGCTGCTGGCTGAAGTCCAGCGCCGCGATGCCGATTTGCCGGTGATCCTGCTGACCGGTCATGGCGATGTGCCGATGGCGGTCGAAGCGATGCGCGATGGTGCCTACGATTTCCTCGAAAAGCCCTTCAGCCCGGAAGCCCTGATGAGCAGCCTGCGCCGGGCGCTGGACAAGCGTCGACTGGTGCTGGAGAACCGCGCATTGCATGAGCAGGCGGACAATCGCGCCAAACTCGATGCCACGCTGCTGGGAGTGTCCCGTGGTTTGCAGAGCCTGCGCCGCCAAGTGCTGGATTTGGCGATGCTGCCGGTCAATGTGCTGATCCGTGGCGAAACCGGCAGCGGCAAGGAATTGGTTGCCCGTTGCCTGCACGACTTCGGTCCGCGCGCCGACAAAGCCTTCGTGGCGCTCAACTGCGCAGCGATTCCCGAGCAGTTGTTCGAAGCCGAACTGTTCGGCCATGAGAGCGGCGCATTCACCGGTGCCCAAGGCAAACGCATCGGCAAGCTAGAATACGCCGATGGCGGCACGCTGTTTCTCGATGAAATCGAAAGCATGCCGCTGGCCCAGCAAGTGAAACTGCTGCGGGTGTTGCAGGAGCAGAAGCTTGAGCGCCTGGGTTCCAACCAGAGCATCCACGTGGACTTGCGGATCATCGCCGCGACCAAACCCGACTTGCTGGATGAAGCCCGGGCCGGACGCTTTCGCGAGGATCTGGCCTATCGATTGAACGTCGCCGAGTTGCGTCTGCCGCCATTGCGTGATCGGCGCGAAGACATTCCCTTGTTGTTCGAGTTCTTCGCGCGAAGTGCCGCCGAACGTTTGGGACGCACTTTTGCGCCCTTGAGCGGGCCGCAACTGAGCCATCTGCTGAGCCACGACTGGCCGGGCAATGTGCGCGAACTGGCGAACGTCGCCGAGCGCCAAGTGCTGGGCCTCGGCGAACCGGAACCGGCGGGAATCGACGCAGGCCAGTCACTGGCTGCGCAGCAAGAAGCCTTCGAAGCCCATTGTCTGCGCGCGGCACTGACCCGGCATAAGGGTGATGTGAAAGCGGTGCTGGAAGAGCTGCAACTGCCGCGCCGTACCTTTAATGAAAAGATGCAGCGCCATGGCCTGACCCGCGAGATGTTCATCTGACACAAAACGCCCCCCCAGATCTGTAGGAGCGAGGCTTGCCCGCGAAGCTTTTGGTGGTCTTGATGGCCTCTTCGCGGGCAAGCCTCGCTCCTACAGGGGGCCAGTTCGTGCGCGGAAATCCGCTCGTTACCTTGCGCGCAATAAGCGGATTTCCGCTCAATAAAATCCGCTACCCCCTCTAAACCGGCCTTCCTCTGCTTGGCACAGCTCCTGCTATAGCTCCAGCAGGCTGCGTTTTAACGCGCTCCACAAAAACAATTAAACGAAGGATCCTTCAATGGATAACTCCAACGCCCTGCCCCTTGGGTCGGCTGCCGCGCCAGCCAAAGAAAGAACCACCGCCAGCCGGATCAAATCGATCTTCAGCGGCTCTGTCGGCAACATGGTCGAGTGGTACGACTGGTACGTCTATGCCGCCTTCTCCCTGTACTTCGCCAAAGCCTTCTTCCCTAAAGGCGACACCACCGCACAACTGCTCAACACCGCCGCGATCTTCGCCGTGGGCTTCCTGATGCGCCCGATCGGTGGCTGGCTGATGGGGCTGTACGCCGACAAGGCCGGTCGCAAACGCGCATTGATGGCCTCGGTGTACCTGATGTGCTTCGGCTCGCTGCTGATCGCCCTGAGCCCGGGTTATGAAACCATCGGCATCGGCGCGCCGATCCTGCTGGTGTTCGCCCGCCTGCTGCAAGGTCTGTCGGTGGGTGGCGAGTACGGCACCTCGGCCACTTACCTCAGCGAGATGGCGACCAAGGAACGTCGCGGCTTCTACTCCAGCTTCCAGTACGTAACCCTGATTTCCGGCCAGCTCATCGCCCTGGGTGTGCTGATCGTGCTGCAAAATATCCTGACCACCGAAGAGCTGTACGCCTGGGGCTGGCGCATTCCGTTCGCCATCGGCGCGCTGTGTGCCGTGGTCGCGCTGTACCTGCGTCGTGGCATGGAAGAAACCGAGTCGTTCACCAAGAAAGAGAAAGCCAAGGAAAGCGCAATGCGCACCTTGCTGCGCCATCCCAAGGAACTGATGACCGTGGTCGGCCTGACCATGGGCGGCACGCTGGCGTTCTACACCTACACCACGTACATGCAGAAATACCTGGTGAACACCGTCGGCATGAGCATTTCCGACTCCACCACGATTTCCGCGGCCACACTGTTCCTGTTCATGTGCCTGCAACCGATCATCGGCGGGCTGTCGGATAAAGTCGGTCGTCGTCCGATCCTGATCGCCTTCGGTATTCTCGGGACCCTGTTCACCGTGCCGATCCTGACCACCCTGCACACTATCCAGAGCTGGTGGGGCGCGTTCTTCCTGATCATGGCAGCGCTGATCATCGTCAGCGGCTACACCTCGATCAACGCGGTGGTCAAAGCCGAGCTGTTTCCCACCGAGATCCGTGCACTGGGCGTCGGCCTGCCCTACGCACTGACGGTGTCGATCTTCGGCGGTACCGCTGAATACATCGCGCTGTGGTTCAAAAGCATTGGCATGGAAACCGGTTACTACTGGTATGTCACGGCGTGCATCGCGGTGTCGCTGCTGGTGTACATCACCATGAAAGACACCCGCAAACATTCGCGGATCGAGACGAACTGAGTCCGACACGCAATAAAAACAGGGGCAGACCTTAACGGATCTGCCCCTTTTTATTTGCCCGCTCCCACAGTGATCGAGGATGGGCTGGAAATATGCTGCCGGTCCTTGCACCATGATCACCTCCCGAACGCCCCAGGAATTCACGGTATGCCCGACGACATCCACTTCTACGAACCCGCCAACGGCCACGGTCTGCCGCATGATCCGTTCAATGCCATCGTCGGCCCGCGCCCTATCGGCTGGATTTCTTCCCAGGACGCCAACGGTTGCTTGAACCTGGCGCCCTACAGCTTTTTCAATGCCTTCAACTACATTCCGCCGATCATCGGGTTTTCCAGCGTCGGGCGCAAAGACAGCCTGAACAACATCGAGCAGACCGGCGAATTTGCCTGGAACCTGGCGACCCGGCCACTGGCCGAACAAATGAACCAGAGCTGCGCCATGGTCGGGCCGCAGGTCAATGAATTCGAACTGTCCGGGCTGACCACCGTGGCGTCGAAAATCATTCAGGTGCCACGGGTCGCCGAAAGTCCGGTGTCCTTCGAGTGCAAGGTCACACAGATCATTCAGTTGCAGCGCGCCAACAAGGAAGTGGTGCCAAGCTGGCTGATTCTCGGCGAAGTGGTTGCCGTGCACATCGCCAAATGGCTGTTGAAGGATGGGGTATACGACACCGCCGCGGCAGAACCGATTCTGCGCGGCGGCGGGCCGGCGGATTACTTTCAGCTGGGGCCAGAAGCATTGTTCAAGATGTTCCGCCCCGGGGCGGTCAAGTGATTACCAGAGCAAGTCGGCGTCTTCTTTAACGTCTTTGAGGCGGGTCAGTTCTTTGGCCGCGGCCTCGTCGGCTTCATGAGCGGTTTTGAAAATCCGGTCTTCCAGCACTTTGTGAAAAGTCGGGGCACCGGAACCGCCCAGGGCTTTGACGGCAATCGCGGCGTGGTAACCGCCCTCGCCCGGTACTACTGCTGAAACGGCTTCGAAGTGTTCAAAGGCTTTACGTGCCATGTCGTGGATCCTGGCTAATGGAGAGTTGCGCCATTAAACCCTCAACCGACGAGTTTGTGTACCGCTGCCTGGGACTGGCCAAGGGCCTGGGCCGCCGAGACATCCTTGAAGGTATGGAAATCCAGGCTATTGACCACCAGCTCCTGCACCAGCTCGGCAAAAATCTGCATCGCCGGGCTGCCGAAGTAAGCGGTCATGGCCTGTTGGTTGTCCCAGAAACCGGACACCAGCCACAGCTCGGGATCGCACTGCGAGTGCTGCAGGGAAAAACTCAGGCAACCCGGCGCGTTGCGCGACGGCTCGATCAGGGCGCTCAGGCGCGCACCGAGTTCTGCCGAACGCCCGGCGCGGGCGCGAATGAAGGCCATATGACTGACGGGGATCTGCGTAGACATGTTCAACCCTCCCAGGTCATCCAGTGGCAGCCGGGGACGGGCTGCGACAGGATCCAAGATTAGGCGGCGTGTCGCAGCCGTCGTTAGTCGATTCCTGCCGACGCATTGCACAATCCTGCGAGACTTGGCTCAACACCTGTAACAACCTGTAAAACCCGTCACACCACTGTCACACGAGCTTTGTGTAGGAGCTGCCGAAGGCTGCGATCTTTTGACTTCTGTTTTTAAGGTCTAGAGATCGCAGCTTTCGGCAGCGCCTACAGGGGGAGGTTTGCGTCAGCTGACGGGGCGATACATGAAGCTCCGTGCAGAATCAGGCAAGCTTTTGGCAGGATGTGTCTACCGCTGCCCCTTGCACAAATTTAAGCTCAGCCCATTATCAACGCGTCACCGAGGATGCCCAGCATGTCGTCGCTCGATCACTTTCAAGCCCCGCTGGATGCCGACATGGAAAAACAGCGAGCGGAACTGGCCGCCCTCATCCGTCGTAACACGATGGAGGATGGCACGTACGCCACCGCCGTCGATTCGCTGTTCATGTCGCGCCACAGCAAGAACCATGATTTCGCCCCGGTGCTGGCGCAACCGGCCCTGTGCATCATGGCCCAGGGACGCAAGGAAGTGCGGCTGGCGGATGAATACTTCAATTACGACCCGCTGAATTACCTGGTGGTCTCGGTCTCGATGCCGTTGAGCGGGCGGGTGGTGAATGTCTCGCCGGAAGAACCGATCCTCGCCGTGCGACTGGACATCGACCCCGCGGAAATCAGCGCGCTGATTGCCGACGCCGGCCCCATCGGCGTCCCTACACGGCCCACCGGCCGCGGTCTGTATGTCGAGCAGATCGACACGGCAATGCTTGACGCCGTGTTGCGGCTGGCACGTTTGCTGGACACACCCAAAGACATCGCCATGCTGGCGCCGCTGATTCGTCGGGAGATTCTGTATCGGTTGTTGCGCAGCCAGCAGGGGCATCGGCTGTATGAGATCGCGATCGCCAACAGCCAGAGCCATCGCATCAGCCAGGCGATCAAATGGCTCAACGGCAATTATGAGCAACCGCTGCGCATCGATGATCTGGCGCGGGAAGTGAACCTGAGCGTGTCGACATTGCATCACCGGTTCAAGGCGATGACGGCGATGAGTCCGCTGCAATATCAGAAGCAGTTGCGCCTGCAAGAGGCGCGACGGCTGATGCTGGCCGAGGGGCTGGAAGCTTCGGCGGCGGGTTATCGGGTGGGGTATGAAAGCCCTTCGCAGTTCAGCCGGGAATACAGCCGATTGTTCGGCGCGCCGCCGCTGCGGGATCTGGCGCGGTTGCGGTTGTCGGTTTGATCCGGCATTTGCTGTGTGGCTGATGGCCTCATCGCGGGCAAGCCCGCTCCCACAAGGACCGGTGTACACAGCCCCTGTGGGAGCGGGCTTGCCCGCGATGAGGCCAGGAAGACCAACATCAAATCTGGATCAGGCGCTTAGTACTCGGCACGCCTCAGCCGGCAAGGTCACCGACACCGGATTGCCAATGCTCAACCCGACTCCCTGACACGGCGTGCTCAACGCGGTAAACGACACCCCGGAACACTCGACGGTGGTTTCTATCGTCGCCCCGATATCCCGCACGAACGTCACCTTCCCGAGCAAGCGATTGCCCGCTGTGGCCTGGGGTTGCGACAGTTGCAGATCTTCCGGGCGAATCAGCATTTTCACCTTTTCCCCCACCACAATGCTGCTGCAGATCGGCACTTGCAGCGCATCGCCACCGGGCAAGCTGACCTTGCCGTTGCCCAGCGCCGTGGCCGGGAAAATATTCCCCGAACCGATAAAGTCCGCGACGAATTCATTGGCCGGATGCCGGTAGATTTCAATCGGCGAGCCCACCTGCTGCACGCGATGTTCCCCCAGCACCACCACGATGTCGGCCATGGTCATGGCTTCGCGCTGGTCGTGGGTGACCATGATGGTGGTG
Organism: Pseudomonas sp. Tn43; assembly: GCF_014192635.1. NCBI lineage: Bacteria > Pseudomonadati > Pseudomonadota > Gammaproteobacteria > Pseudomonadales > Pseudomonadaceae > Pseudomonas > Pseudomonas sp. Tn43. The sequence goes on along the minus strand of NZ_JACHYG010000007.1, from coordinate 73,361 downwards.
ATGTTCAAACGTTGTTGCAGCTGACGGATTTCCACCTGCATCGACTCGCGCAGCTTGGCGTCCAGCGCCGACAGCGGTTCATCGAGCAGGAGGATTTTCGGCCGCGAGGCAATCGCCCGGGCAATCGCCACGCGCTGACGCTGACCGCCGGAGAGTTTCGCCACCGGCCGATCAATCATTTCCTGCAGCTGGATCAACTCCAGCAACTCCACCACACGCGCTTGTTGATCCGCCTTGCTGACCCCGCGCAGTTTCAGCGGATAGGCGATGTTTTCCCCCACCGTCATGTGCGGGAACAGCGCCAGCGATTGAAACACCATGCCGAAATTACGTTGATGCGCCGGCGTATGACCGATGTCTTCACCTTCCAGGCGAATCTCGCCACCGGTCAGGGTTTCCAGCCCGGCGATCATCCGCAGCAAGGTGGTTTTGCCGCAGCCCGAAGGGCCGAGGAAACACACCAGTTTGCCCTCGGGCAAATGCAGGTTCACATCCTTGACCGCGCAGGCCGAGCCGTAATGTTTCTCGACGTTTTCCAGAATCAGACCAGTCATATGAATCACCTCAAGAAATCAGAACGAAACGCCACCTTCGCCAACCAGCTTCTCCAACGCCCAGATGAGGACGAAGTCGATCAGCACGATCAGCACGGCAAACGAGAAAACGGTAGGGTCGAGCGAAGACACGGTGCGGCTGTACATCCAGATCGGCACGGTCATGACGTCGATGGTGTAGAGGAAATAGGTCACGGTGAATTCGTTGAACGAGACGATGAACGCCAGCAGCATGCCCGCCAGAATCCCCGACTTCATCAGTGGCACTACCACATCGACAATCGCCCGAATCGGTGAAGCGCCGAGCATCTGCGCGGCCTCTTCAACTTCGCTGCCGATGGAGAGCATCGCCGCGGTGCAGTTTTTCACCACGAACGGCAGCGCCAGAATCACGTGGGCAATCACCAGCCGCGAGGTGGTGATGTGGAACGGCAGGCTGTCGAACACCAGCAGCAAGGCCAGGCCCAACACCACCATCGGGAACACCAGTGGCAGCGACATCAATTGCAGTGCCACGGCCTTGCCGCGGAACTCGCAACGGGTCAACGCATAGGCTGCCGGCACCGCGATAATCGTGGCGAAAACCATGGTCAGGCAGGCCACCATAAGGCTGGTGGTCATGGCTTTGCCGAGGCTGAGCACATCGCTGGCGTCCGGCGACACGAAGGTGTTCCAGGCGGCTTTGTACCATTGCAGGCTGTAGCTGCTGGGCGGGAAGTCGAGGTTCGACGCACCGCTGAACGACATGACGATCATGGTCAGAATCGGCAGCACCGCCAGCAGCAAGATGAAGCCCGACAGGATGCCGGCGAACTTGCCGGTATCGCCTGGCAGCAGCGAGTGGCGCTTCTTGATCAGGGTGCTCATTGGGAAGCCTCCAGCATGCGCCGACGACGGCCGGTGATGTATTCGGACAAGGTCATGATCGCCAGGGTGGTGACGATCAGCACCACACCGGCAGCGGATGCGGCGGGCCAGTTCATCAGCGGAGCGATCTGGTCATGCACCATCACCGCCAGCATCGGCACGCGCCGACCACCGAGCAACAGTGGCACCACGAAGCTGCTGGCGTTGTAGGCAAACACCAGCGTCGCGCCGGTGATGATCCCCGGCAAACTCATCGGCAACACCACTTGGCGAAACACCTGCAAGCGACTGGCGCCGAGGGTGGCGGCTGCTTCTTCGTACGTGCGGGCGACGCCGCGCATGGCGCTGGCAATCGGCAGCACGGCCAATGGGAACGCGGTTTGCACCAGGCCCATCAACACGCCGTTCTGGTTGTACAGCAGCATGATCGGCCGCTTGATCAGGCCCAGCCCCATCAGCGCCTGATTGAGCATGCCGCCGGGGCCGAGAATCACCAGCCAGCCATAGCTTTGCAGCAACAGGTTGACCAGCAACGGCAGCAGCACCGCTGCGAGGAAGATCCGCCGCACCAACGGTGAGGTCAGCCGCGACATGGTGTAGGCCACCGGGATCGCCAGCAGCACCGCAATCACCGCGCTGATCAGCGCCAGGCGCAACGTCAGCAGCAACGATTTGAGGTAATAGGGTTCCAGCAATTGGGCGTAACTGGCCAGGCTGAAGCCCGACCACTCCGCGCCTTTGGTACCGACGCTCATGCGCAGCACCAAAAGGCTGGCGGCAATCAGCACGCCAAGAAACAGCATCGACGGCGAAAGGAAAAGCCACGCACGCGCCGTCGGTGAGACACCCCGGTTGATGCGCACGGGTGCGGCGCTTACCGGGTGGGTCAGAGGTTGGTGTTCCATAGCAAGGGTCTCGTCAATGGAAGATCATTGGCGCAAGAAGGCGGGTATCAACCCGATCCCTTGTAGGAGCTGCCGAAGGCTGCGATCTTTTGATCCTGATCTTTTCTGGAGCCGATGAAGATCAAGATCAAGATCAAAAGATCGCAGCCTTCGGCAGCTCCTACAGGGAGATCCGGTCAGCCGTCACACCTGTGCCGCAATGAGGCTCGAAGAACCTCCTCGCCATTCAGATCAGGAAGAAAAGATTTCCGTGTAACGACGAATCCATTGGTCATGCACGGTGGCCAGGAAGGCGTTGTCATGCATGATCGCCTTTTCGGCAATCTGCTCCGGCGTGAGGATGTACGGGCTCTTGCGCGCTTCGGCGGAGATGATCGCCTTGGCGTTGACCGGGCCGTTGTAGATATCTTCGGCCATCTTGCCCTGCACCAGCGGGTCCAGAGAGTGGTTGATGAAGGCGTAGGCCAAATCGATATCGCCCGGACGATTCTTCGGCATCACCGACAGCATCAGGTCGGTATAAAAGCCTTCCTTCATGCCGAACGTGGCGCCCAGGCCGTAGGACGAATCGCGAATCTGTTTAGGGAAAAACGCCGGCGCGTACAAGCCGCCCATGTCCAGGGAACCGGTGCGGAACAGCTCGGCGATCTGGTTCGGGTTCTCGCCCAAGGTCACGACGCGGTCTTTCAGCTCGGCGAGCTTCTTGAAACCTGGCTCGATGTTGTGTTCGTCACCACCGGCCAGTTTGGCGGCGATGATGATCAGGTCCATGGCCTCGGTCCAGTTCGGCGGCGGCAGGAAGATGTTCGGCGACAGTTCGGCGTCCCACAGGGCGGCATAACTGTCTGGCGCCTCCTTGATGGTGCGGGTGCTGTAGACAAGGCTGTTGCACCACAGCAGGTAACCGATGCCGTGACCGTTGGCGCCAGTGCGGTATTTTTCCGGCACATCGATCAGGTTAGGGATGCGGTTGAGATCGGGTTTTTCCAGCAGGTTGGCGGCGGCCAGACCTTCGGCGCCGACGCCGGCCAGGGTGATAATGTCGTACTGCGGGCGATCACCGCCGGCCTTGAGTTTGGCGACCATCTCCGAGGTGCTGCCGGTGCGGTCGGCGATGACTTTGCAGCCGTACTTGGCTTCGAACGTCGCGGCGATATTGCGCAGTGCCGCAAGGCCGGTGTCGTCGGACCACGTCAGCAAGCGCAGGGTTTTGCCCTGGAAGCGTGTGTCGCTGGCATTGGCCTTGATGAACGGCATGCTCATGGCCGCCGCAGCCACGGACGCTACGCCCACGGTTTTGATGAATTGACGTCTGTTCAGATCGTGCTCGCCCATGAAGGACTCCCTTTGTTTTTTTAAGTATGAGGTTGGTCGCAACCGTTGCATCCGCGCGGCCAGATCGGCTGAAGTCCCCGGTTTCAAAGGACTTGAGCTTGACCTGCGGGTTCATCCTGAGGTCGTGCAAAACACCTGACTATCGATAAAAACTCATTGAAGCCATGACGCTGGCGCATGCCTCATCGCGAGGCATGCGCTCACCTTTTTCGTGCTGTCAGACGGCCCGAATCACGTGTTTGATTTCCTGGAAAGCCTGCAAACCCCACGGCCCCAATTCGCGGCCGATGCTGCTCTGTTTGTAGCCACCCCAGGCGGTCTGCGGGAAGATCACCTGCGGCGCGTTGATCCACACAAGCCCCGCCTGCAAAGCGTTGGCGACCCGATCGGCCGCGTCGGCATCACGCGTAACCACGCTGGCCACCAGGCCGAACTGGCTGTCGTTGGCCAGGGCAATCGCCTCGGCTTCAGAGGTGAAACTGCGCACGCAAATCACCGGGCCGAAAATCTCTTCGCACCACAACGCACTGTCGAGGGGCACGTCGATGAAAAGAGTCGGCTGCAAAAAATAGCCGCGGGGCAAATCTGCCGGCCGATTACCGCCGCAGATCAGCTTTGCGCCAGCGCTCAAACCGCGATCGATGTGGCCCAGCACACGTTGGTATTGCACTTGGTTGACCAGTGCGCCCATTTCCACGTTCGGGTCGAACGGGTCGGACACGCGAATGGCTTCGGCGCGTGCCTTCAATCGCGCGACAAACTCTTGCGCCAGCTCATCGGCCACCAGCACGCGACTGGTGGCGGAACACATCTGCCCGGCGTTGAAGAAACCACCGCCACAGGCCACTTCCACCGCCAATTCGATATCGGCATCGGCGAGTACCAGCAGCGAAGATTTACCGCCCAGTTCCAGGCTCACGCCTTTCACCGTTTCTGCCGCTCGCTGCATCACCTGCACGCCCACCGCGTTGCTGCCGGTGAAGGAAATCTTGGCGATACGTGGGTCAGCCGACAGCGGCGCGCCGACGGCCAGGCCAGTGCCGCAGACCAGATTGAACACACCGTCTGGCAGACCGGCCTCGGCAATGATCGTCGCCAGTTGCAGCTCTGGCAGCGGCGTCACTTCCGACGGTTTGAGCACCACGCAGCAACCGGCGGCCAGGGCCGGGGCGAGTTTCCAGGCGGTGGTGACCATCGGGAAATTCCACGGCACGATCAGCCCCACCACACCGCACGGTTCGCGGCGCAAACGGGCGCTGAAATCATCGCTCGGCAACGCCACGGCGCTGTCTTGCTTGGCGTCCAGGCCTTCGGCCAGCTCGGCGTAATATTCAAAGGTGGCGATCACGTCGTCGACGTCGATGGCCGCTTCGAACAACGGTTTGCCGTTGTTGCTCGACTGTAATTTCATCAACTGCTCACGGCCGGCCTGCACGCCCGCGGTGATTCTGCGCAGGATCGCCCCGCGCTCGACGCCGGTGGTTTTCGACCATTGTTTGAACGCATGGGTCGCGGCTGTGATGGCCTGATCGACGGCCTGCGCATCGCCGCCATTAACGGTGGTCAACAGGGCTTCGGTCGCCGGGTTGATCACGCGCAGATGTTCGTTGCCGGCGGCCCATTGGCCGTTGATGTACAGGCCATCCAAAGTAGTTGGAAAACTCATTGCGACACCGCCTTCATCCACTCGGTCTGGTCGATTTCAATCAGGGTCGGGCCCTGGCGATCGGTGGCGAGGCGCAACGCATCACGCAATCCGTCAACACTGCTGACCGCCTCGGCCGCACAGCCCAGGGCCTTGGCCACACCGATGAAATCGGGGGTGTAGATGTCCACGCCCACCGGCTCGATGGCACGGTTGACCATGTATTTCTTGATCTCTTCGTAGCCCTGGTTATTCCACAGCAGGACGATCACCGGGGTGCGGGCTTCCACCGCACTGGCCAGTTCCGGCAGGGTGAATTGCAGGCCACCGTCGCCGATCAGGCACACCGCCGGAGGGCGTGCGCCGCCTTCGACGCGGCCACCGAGCCAGGCGCCAATCGCCGCTGGCAAGGCGTAACCGAGGGTGCCGTAACCGGTGGACGAGTTGAACCAGCGGCGCGGGCGCTCCGGGTTGAAGGTCAGGTTGCCGGTGTACACCGGTTGGGTCGAATCGCCGACGAACACCGCGTTCGGCAATTCATGCAAAACGGTTTCCAGGAAGCGAGTCTGGGCCAGCGTCGGGGCGTCCCAGGATGCGGCCAATTCATCGCGCAAACGCGCGGCACGTACCTGGCCCCAATCGTTGCAACGCTCGGCCAGCGACTGGTGGGACAGCGCACTCAGCAAGGCCTGGGCGGCGTTGCGCGAGTCGGCCACCAACGCGACTGTCGGCGGGTAATTACGCACGGTTTGGTCAGGGTCGATGTCCACGCGCAGCAGCACGCCAGGAATTTCGAAGCCGCCGGCAAAGGTGATGTCGTAATCGGTTTCGGCCAGTTCGGTGCCGATGGCCAGCACCACGTCGGCCTCGGCGACCAGCGCGCGGGTGGCCACCAGGCTTTGGGTCGAACCGATCAGCAACGGATGACGGGATTCGAGCATGCCTTTGGCGTTGATGGTCAGGGCCACCGGTGCGTCCAGCCGTTCGGCCAGTTCGGTCAATTCGGCCGCCGCATCAATGGCACCGCCACCGGCGAGAATCAATGGGCGCCTGGCATCGGCCAGCAGGTCAGCCATGCGACTGATCGCACTAGGCGAAGCACCGGCGCGATCGATATTCACCGGCACGCTGACGAGCAGGTCATCAGCCTCTTCGACCAATACGTCCAAAGGGATTTCGATGTGTACCGGACGCGGACGACCCGCTTGGAACAGTGCGAAGGCGCGAGCCAATACGCCCGGCAATTCAGCGGCCGACATCAAAGTGTGAGAGAACGCCGCCACACCGCCGACCAGTGCGCTTTGGTTCGGCAGTTCATGCAGCTTGCCGCGACCGCCGCCCAATTGGCTGCGCGATTGCACACTGGAGATCACCAGCATCGGGATCGAATCGGCGTAAGCCTGGCCCATGGCGGTGGTGATGTTGGTCATGCCAGGGCCGGTGATGATGAAGCACACACCCGGTTTACCGCTGGTGCGTGCGTAACCGTCGGCCATGAAACCGGCGCCCTGTTCGTGACGCGGAGTGACGTGATTGATGCCCGAACGGGCCAGCCCGCGATACAGCTCCACGGTGTGAACCCCGGGAATGCCGAACACCTGCTCGACCCCGTAACCTTCGAGTAACTTGACCAATACTTCGCCACACGTCGCCATGTCTTTGCCCTTCTTGTTCGTTTGAGACGCCGGACCTGCGCAGTGTTTATGATGGATCGGCAGGTCCAGGGATGGCCTCATTGGAACGGGCGACACGTAGCCGCAACAATGGATAAAAAGTCATACTAGCCATGTCCTCACGTCATACCTTGGATCCCAATGAAACGACTGCCTCCCCTGTCGGCGCTGCACACTTTTCTGATCACCGCGCAGTGCTGCAACTTCACCCGGGCCGCCGAACAGCTGCACATCACCCAAGGCGCGGTGAGCCGGCAGATCGCCGGGCTGGAAGATCATCTGGGTTATGAGCTGTTTATTCGCCTGGCGCGGGGCTTGAGCCTGACCGCCGAAGGACGGGAATGGCTGCCACGGGTGCAGCAGATTTTCGGCCTGATCGACGAGGCCGTGGAGCAGATCGGCGAGAAGCGCGAAACCCTGCAACTCAAGGCGCCGACCTGCGTGATGCGCTGGCTGTTGCCACGCCTGTTGCAGTGGCAAAAGGAGCGACCGGATGTACCGGTGGAATTGACCACCACGGTCAAACACGGTGTGGACTTTCATCGCGAGCAGTTCGATGCAGCGGTGATGTATGGCCCGCCGCCGGACAATTCACTGGCCTCCCGGCATCTGTTCGATGAGCAACTGACGCCCGTGTGTTCCCGACCGCTGCTTGAAGGGCCGTTGGCTTTGCAGACACCGACCGATCTGCAACAGCACTTGTTGCTGCACCCCACCCGTGATGAACGGGACTGGCATGCTTGGCTGAAAGCCGCGGATATTCGCCTGAGCAATGTCGGCAAAGGGCAGCATTTCGAAACCCTGGACCTGGCGATGTCGATGGCGTCCCAAGGGACGGGCGTGGCGATTGGTGATTGGTCGTTGATCGGCGATGACCTGAGTGCCGGACGGCTGGTCATGCCTTTTGATTTGAAGGTGAAAACCGGGTTGGCGTATTACCTGGTGTTCCCCGAGAAACCGGAGCCTTCGCCGAAGTTGCGTGAATTGATGGGGTGGTTGGTGGAGCAGGCTCAATCGCGCTGAACCGAAACTCCTCGACAGATCGTTCCCACGCTCCGCGTGGGAATGCAGCCCGGGACGCTCCGCGTCCCATCAAAAGCCGAACGCGGAGCGTCCGTTGAGGCATTCCCACGCAGAGCGTGGGAACGATCAGACGATCAATACCCGACAGTAAACCGCTGCCGTGAATGTTTCGGCGTTTGCACTTCATCAAGCAGTGCAATGGCGAAGTCAGCAAAGGTAATCCAGCTGCGGCCTTCGGTACTCACCAGCAAGTCATCCTTGCCGACCCGAAATGTACCCGTGCGCTCACCTTCGACAAACTCTGCCGACGGCGACAGGAAGGTCCAGTCCAGGTCTTGTTCCTGACGCAGGGTATTGAGGAACGCGGCACCGGCGCTGGCCTCGGCCTTGTATTCCTCGGGGAAGCCTTCGCTGTCGATCACCCGCGTGCCATCCGGCAGCAACAGCGAGCCGGCACCGCCGACCACCAGCAGACGCTTGACCCCGGCCGTCTTCACCGGCTCGATGATCGCGCTGGCGGGAATGGTGGAGAAATGCGCTGCGCTGATCACCACATCATGCCCGGTCACGGCAGCTTGCAAGGCAGCGGCATCGAGCACATCGACGTTTTTGCTCACGACATCGGCACGCGGGGCGATCTTCGAGGTATCGCGGGCGATGGCCGTGACGCTGTGACCGCGACGCAGGGCTTCTTCCAACAGTTGGCTACCGGCACGACCGGTGGCACCGATGATTGCGATGTTGCTCATGACGTTTCTCCAGTTGGTTTGGGTGAATCTGTTGATCGTTCCCACGCTCTGCGTGGAAATGCCTCAACGGTCGCTCCGCGTTCGGCTTTTGATGGGACGCGGAGCGTCCCGGGCTGCATTCCCACGCAGAGCGTGGGAACGATCATCTCAGCGGATTACCACTTCATCTCGCCCTTCGCGACTTTGGCGCTCAGTTCCAGCGAGCTTTCTTCGCCCAGGGTCGGGTAGCGTTTGTTCATTGCGGCGATCAGTTCGGCAGCGTCTTTCGCCTTGGCGGTTTCTTCGTCGAACGCCTTGATGTAATCGGCGGTGAATTGCACCGCCGCCAGCGAACGCGCGCTCTCGCCGAGGTAGTGACCCGGCACAATGGTGGTCGGCTTGAGCGCTTCAATCGCCTGCAGCGTCGTCAGCCAATCGGCATGGGATTGCGGGGTCTGGGTATCGGCCATCCACACGTGAATGTTTTCGGCGACGACCACGCCACCGACCACAGCCTTGATCGACGGGATCCACACAAAGCTACGATCCGGTTGCTTGCCGTCCAGACCGATCACCTGCAATTTTTGCCCTTCCAGCATCAGGCTGTCGCCCTTGAGCACCTGCGGCACGATGGTTTTGTCCGGCACGTCGGCACCCATTTTCGGGCCCCAGAACGCCAGTTTGCCGTCGACGGTTTTTTTGATGTGATCAACCGTCGGTTGCGAAGCCAGCACTTTGGCCTTCGGAAACGCTTTGGTCACCGTGTCGAGGCCGAAGTAGTAATCCGGATCACCGTGGCTGATGTAGATGGTGGTCAGTTGCTTGCCGCTGGCGCGGATTTTTTCCACCACTTGTTCGGCCTGGGCTTTGCCGAATTGCGCGTCCAGCAGAATCGCTTCCTTCTCGCCGCTGACCAGTACCGAGGTCACCGGGAAGACCGCGTGGGTACCAGGGTTGTAAACGTCCAGCGTCAGGGTGGACGCCGCCGCGGCATGGGCCGCGAAGCCGAGCGTGGCGGTTGCCAGAAGAATGCGTTTGATTGAAGTGAGTCCGATCATCTGTTGCTCCGTTGTCCGAATGCCGTGTTGGCCGATGGGAGCAGAGCTTAGTTGCCTGGTTCGATACAAAAAATGCGATGCTTGAACATAGTTTGTTTCTGAAAGCGGGCAAATCATGGATCGTCTACAAGCAATGCGGGTGTTCGTTACGGTGGTGGACCTGGGCAGCCAATCGGCCGCGGCCGATCATCTGGATCTGTCACGGCCAGTGGTTTCACGCTACCTGGCGGAGTTGGAGGATTGGGTCGGCGCGCGACTGATGCACCGCACCACGCGCAAATTGAGCCTGACCGCTGCCGGCAGCGAGATTCTGCCCCGCTGTCGGCAGATGCTCGAGCTATCCACCGACATGCAAGCCGCCGTCAGCGAACCGGACAACGCTCCGCGAGGCCTGTTGCGGATCAGCGTCAGCACCTCGTTCGGCCAGGCGCAACTGGCCGATGCCATGGCGGCTTACGTCAAACGTTACCCCGGCGTCAGCATCGATCTGCAAATGCTCGACCGCACGGTGAACCTGGTGGATGAACGCATCGACCTGGCCATTCGCACCAGCAACGACCTGGACCCGAACCTGATCGCCCGGCGGCTGACGGTCTGCCGCTCGGTGATCTGCGCCTCTCCCGCTTACCTGCGCGAACATCCGACACCGCAACGGGTCGAGGACCTGAGCCTGCACAATTGCCTGACCCACTCCTACTTCGGCAAGAGCCTCTGGCATTTCGAACAGGACGGCGAGCCCGTCTCGGTGCCGGTACAGGGCAACATCAGCGCCAACGAAGCCAGCACACTGTTGCGCGCGACGATGGCCGGGGCCGGCGTGGTGATGCTGCCCAGTTACCTGGCCGGCGTGCATATCCACAGCGGCGAACTGATCCGCCTGTTGCCCCAGGCCAAGCCCCGGCAACTGAACATCTATGCGGTGTATGCCTCACGCAAGCACATGCCGGCGGCGTTGCGCAGCATGCTGGATTTTCTGGTGCTCAGATTTCCGGAAGAACCGGCGTGGGATGCAGGTCTTTAAACATCAAAAGATCGCAGGCTTCGCCAGCTCCTACAAAAGCTCGGCGTATACCCGGTAGGAGCTGCCGAAGGCTGCGATCTTTTGATCTTCAGGGGCGGCGAGAAGATCAAGATCAAAAGATCGCAGCCTTCGGCAGCTCCTACACAACTCACCGGCACTGACCTATGCTCAAAGCAGTACCGAAAGGTATTCGTTCAGAGGTCAACGCCATGAACATCAAAACAAGAAGATACCTCGCCATTTTCATCACGTGCGCGACAACGCTGGCGCTGTATGGCACGGCCGCCTGGCGGGTCGAGCAGTTGCGACAACAGCCCCGTGAATACGCGAGCTGCAACTTCGAGCGCTGCATTCCTCACAACGCAAGCCTCAACGCCCTCCGGTAACGAACCCTGTGGCGAGGGGGCTTGCCCCCGTTGGGTCGCGAAGCGACCCCAGCATTTCAATGCGAACACCGCATTCACCGAATTACGACTGCTGCGCAGCCGAACGGGGTGATGCGGCATTCCGACAAGCCCCCGCCACAGGGGTTCAGGTCTCGTTACCGGCAGGGTCCTGATCGGCCTTCAAACGGTCGCGAAAGGCCTTGGGCGAAATCCCCACGCGACGCCTGAACAGGCGTGTGAAGTTGGTCGGATCGGAAAACCCCAGCACATCGGACATTTCATAAATGGTCATGCTGGTGTAGGTCAGCAAGCGCTTGGCCTCCAGCAATTGACGCTCGTGCATGATCTGCAACGCCGGTTGCCCCGCCAGTTCACGGCACGTGCCGTTGAGGTGGGACACGGAAATCCCCAGCCGATGGGCCAGGTCCTCGACCTTGACGTGCTGGCGATAGGTTTCTTCCACCAGTTGAATAAAGCCGTTGAGGTATTCCCGCGCCCGCTGCGGACGCTGGGTGGCGGTTTGGCGCTGAATTACCTGGCGGCTGATCCACACCATGATCACGCTGACCAGCGAATGCATGAGCATTTCCCGCGCCGGTTGATGGCCGGTGTACTCGCTTTGCAACGCTGAAAACAGGCTGTTGAGGTACTCGCTGTCCTTGCCCGCCGGATAGCTTTCGGCCTGTGCCAGGGCGTTTACCGAATTGCCCAGTTGTGCTTGCAGGTGGGCGATCAGCGGCGCAGCCAGCGTGACGACAAAACCTTCGATGTCCTCGGAAAACCGATAACCATGCACCGATAACGGTGGCAACACCAGGATTGCCGGCTCGCTCAATTGCGAGCGTTTACCTTCGATTTCAAGCTCTGCCTGACCTTTGAAAACGAAGAGTAACTGACACAAATCGGCGTGGCGGTGGGGTTTGATTTCCCATTGATGTTCGCGGCTGCGTTTGGAAATGGTTTCACAATGCAATAAGTCGGGGGTCGGCCAGTCCAGGCTTTCACCGTAGAGTTTGAACACCGGAATCGATGGCAGGTCAGGCTTGTTCATCACTTCAATCCAGGCCTCGAGGGTAACGGGGCGATAATCGCACCGATTGGCAGAATGTACAGGTATCGGCTCAGTTTTCCCCTTCAATTGACAGACTCGCAAGTGAAAAATGCAAGTACTCGATCCATAAAAATCATTCACCGGCCTTGGCCGTGTGGAGCTTGCGAGTCATAAAAACAATGAAAACACTGAAAACCCAAGTCGCCATCATCGGCGCCGGCCCCTCTGGTTTGCTACTCGGCCAATTGCTGCATAACGCCGGTATCGACACCCTGATCCTCGAACGCCAGACGCCGGATTATGTGCTCGGGCGCATCCGCGCCGGTGTCCTCGAACAAGGCATGGTAGAGCTGTTGCGTCAGGCCGGAGTGGGTCAGCGCATGGACGCCGAAGGGCTGGTGCATTCAGGCTTCGAACTGGCCCTCGACGGGCGCCGGGTACACATCGATTTGCAGGCGCTGACGGACGGTAAAACCGTAACGATTTATGGCCAGACCGAGGTCACCCGCGACCTGATGGCCGCTCGTCGGGACGCCGGTGCACAGACGATCTATGCCGCCAGCAATGTCGTCCCCCACGGCATGAAAACCGCCGAACCCTTTGTCACCTTCGACAAGGACGGCGAAACCTATCGACTCGATTGTGACTACATTGCCGGTTGCGACGGCTTTCATGGCGTGGCGCGGCAGTCGATTCCTGTGGACTGCCTGAAAGTGTTCGAACGGGTTTATCCGTTCGGCTGGCTGGGGATTCTCGCCGACACGCCACCGGTCCACGAAGAGTTGGTCTACGCGCGGCATGAACGGGGGTTTGCGCTGTGCAGCATGCGTTCGCCGACCCGTACCCGTTACTACCTCCAGGTACCGGCCCAGGACAACGTCGAAGACTGGTCCGATCAGCGCTTCTGGGATGAGCTCAAATCCCGTCTGCCGACCGCCCTTGCCAACACGCTGGTGACCGGTCCGTCGATCGAAAAAAGTATCGCGCCGCTGCGCAGTTTCGTGGTCGAACCGATGCAGTACGGTCGGATGTTCCTGGTCGGCGACGCCGCTCACATCGTTCCGCCCACCGGCGCCAAGGGTTTGAACCTGGCGGCCAGCGACGTCAGTACATTGTTCAATATCCTGTTGAAGGTTTACCGCGAAGGCCGTGTGGATTTGCTGGAAAAGTATTCCGAGGTCTGTTTGCGTCGGGTGTGGAAAGCCGAGCGGTTTTCCTGGTGGATGACCTCGATGTTGCATCGCTTCGACGAGCATGACGCGTTCAGTCAGCGCATCAGCGAATCGGAGCTGGCCTATTTCGTGGACTCCGAGGCTGGCCGAAAAACCATTGCAGAAAATTACGTCGGTCTTCCTTATGAGGCTATCGAATAGCCTGCTATCGACTTACACTGGCGAGCATCCCGCTCGCCTTGCCTGCTGCGGGCTCATCACTGCCCGCAGGTTTACCCGTGACCAATCTCAACCAGCCTGAAACGCCAAAACCGGCCATTCGCAGCGTGCTGATCGCCCTGATGCTGGCGATTTTTCTGGGCGCGCTGGACCAGACCATCGTCGCGGTATCGATGCCGGCCATCTCCGCGCAGTTCAAAGATGTCAGCCTGCTGGCCTGGGTGATTTCCGGGTACATGGTGGCGATGACCGTGGCAGTGCCAATCTACGGCAAACTTGGCGATCTGTATGGGCGTCGCAAGTTGATGCTGTTCGGCATGGGCGTGTTCACCCTGACATCGTTATTTTGCGGCATGGCCCAGAGCATGGAGCAATTGGTGCTGGCGCGGATTCTTCAGGGCATTGGCGCCGGGGGAATGATTTCGGTGAGCCAGGCGATCATCGGCGACATCGTTCCACCCCGCGAACGCGGTCGCTATCAGGGTTACTTCAGCAGCATGTACGCGGTGGCCAGCGTGGCCGGCCCGGTGCTCGGTGGCTACATGACCGAATATCTGTCCTGGCGCTGGGTGTTCCTGATCAACCTTCCATTGGGCCTGGGTGCCTTGTTGGTGGCTCACCGAACGCTGGTGGGTTTGCCAGTGCCGCAGCGCAGGCCGATCATCGATTACTTCGGCACTTTGCTGATGATCATCGGCCTGACGGCGTTATTGCTAGGCATTACTCAGGTTGGCCAAGGCTATTCGTGGCGCAGCACTGAAGTGTCGGGGTTACTCGGTTGTGCGGTGGTGGTGCTGGCCGTTTTCGCCTGGCATGAACGGCGGGCGCGGGAACCGCTGCTGCCGATGCACTTGTTCGCCAACCGCAGTGCGATTCTTTGCTGGTGCACGATTTTCTTCACCAGTTTCCAGGCGATTTCCTTGATCGTGCTGATGCCGCTGCGCTTCCAGAGCGTCACCGGCGCCGGGGCCGACAGCGCTGCGCTGCACCTGTTGCCGCTGGCCATGGGTTTGCCGATAGGCGCGTATTTTGCCGGACGCCAGACCTCGGTGAGCGGTCGTTACAAGCCGATGATCCTGACTGGCGCGTTGTTGATGCCGTTCTCGATTCTCGGCATGGCATTCAGTGCGCCTCAGGCGTTTGTGCTGAGCAGCCTGTTCATGTTGCTCAGCGGCATCGCCAGCGGGATGCAGTTCCCGACGTCGTTGGTGGGCACGCAAAACTCGGTGCAACAACGGGACATTGGCGTCGCCACCAGCACCACCAATCTGTTCCGTTCCCTGGGTGGTGCCGTGGGGGTGGCGCTGATGTCGGCGCTGCTGCTGACGCTGTTGCAGGATTCAAGTTTCGCGCACCTGGCCGGCTCGTCGCTGATTGCCGAGGGCCATTCGGGGAATGTCTTGCTCGACGGTTTGAACGCCGCGCCGGGGGATGCGCAGGACGCCTTGCGCGCAGAGCTGCTGCTGACCTTCCGGCATTTGCTGATGGTCAGCGCGGCGGTATCGCTGCTGGGGTTGGCGGCGGCGATTGCCATGCCCAATAGAGTGTTGCGGGGGCGGGAGGACACGGTTCGCTAACCCCTCCGACCGATCGTTCCCACGCTCTGGTCCTATTGGAACGCGGAGCGTCCCTTGAGGCATTCCCACGCAGAGCGTGGGAACGATCAACGCCACAGGCCCCATCACCGCATCAGTCAATCAAGGCCGGTTGCGCAGCTGCTGTTGCAGATTCTGAATCTGCGCCTGCAGGGTGTTGATGTTGCGGGTGACCTGGCCGCGGAAGGCGTCGAACTCGGCGGTGTTGGTGCCACCTTGTGCGGCGGCCGGGCGGTTGTCCTGCTGGCTTTTGAGCACAATCATGTCTTGCTCCAGGCGCTCGATCGCGGCACTTGGATTGCCTTGCCTCTTCAGCGCGGTAATGTCGGCCCCCAGGCTTTTGAGCTGGGCATCGATTTGGCTGGTATCGGCCGACGCGTTCTTCAACGCGGCCAGTTCGCCGCTCAAGGCTTTGACCTGCGCCTGCAACTGGGCATTGGCGGTCTGTTGTTCGGTGGCCTGCGCGGTCATTTGCGCCAGACGCTTGTCCAGTTCGGAAGTCTGGCCGAGTACACCTTGCTGCTGTTTGCCCTGATCCTGAAGCTTGCTTTCCAGCTGCTTGGTCTGGTCCTGGAGCTTGCCTTCGAGCTGTCTGATTTGCAGCTTCAACGCTTCGCTGCCGGTGTTGACGTTGGACTGACTGGCCACGACCTTGCCGGAAATGTCCTGCAAGCGCCCCGCCGCTTCCTCACTGATACGCGCGAAACTTTCCTGGGTCGCCACCAGCTGCTGTTCCATCAGCGAAATCTGCTGAAAACTCCACCAGGCAAGGCCGGCGAAGGCAAAGAACAACGCGCCGACCAATGCCCATAGAGGCCCGGTGCTCGAGCCTTTGACCTTGACCACCGGTGTGGTGCGCGAATGCACGGAAGTGCGAGCGGTGGTTGGAAAATCATCATCATCGAGGCTCTGGGCGCGCAGGCTCGGGACATCGTCGAAGTCGTCGTTGGCATCGTTACGCATGGGCATTAGGGTCAACCTTTGTGAAACGCGGTGATGGCTTGATGCGGCGAAGTATAACCCTCGCGGCCGCACCGGTTGACCCTGAACCCCGCACTCGGTTCAGTAAGGGGCGTCAGTGAATGTCCTGAGCCTTCCACCAGCCGCAGAATTCATCGAGGGCGGTCCAGAGGCTGACTTTCGGATCGTAGTCCAGATAATGCCGTGCGCGGCTGATGTCCAGGGTGAAGTTTTTGTTCATGACCTGCATGCCCAGCCGCGATAGCGTCGGCTCGGGACGACCGGGCCACAGCTTGCACACGCCCTCGTTGAGCGCGGCAAGGCTGTAGACCAAACCGTAGGAACGGTAGCGGGTCACCTGTGGGACATCCATTTGACGCATCACGTAATTGACCACATCCCACAACGGAACCGGCGCTCCATTGCTGATGTTGTAGGCTTTGCCCAAGGCCGAACCGCTGGCCAGCAAGCTGCTGAGCAATGCTTCATTGAGGTTTTGCACGCTGGTGAAATCGACCTTGTTCAGGCCATTGCCGATAATCGCCAACCGCCCTTTGCGCTGCATCTTCAGCAGTCTGGGGAAAATGCTCATGTCGCCGGCGCCGGTCACGAAACGCGGGCGCAAGGCCAGGGTTTCGAGACCGAATTCCTGTGCGCCGAAGACTTTTTGCTCAGCCAGGTATTTGGTCGCGGCGTAGGGGTGTTTGAAACGCTTGGGCACCTGCTCTTCGGTCAACCCCAGATGATCGCGGCCATCAAAGTAGATCGACGGCGACGACAGGTGCACCAGGCGCCGAACCCGCTGTTTCAGACAGGCCTCGACCACATTCTCGGTGACTTCGACGTTGCCTTGATGAAAGTCCTGATAGCGCCCCCACAAACCCACCGCGCCGGCGCAATGGACCACGGCTTCGACATCCGAACACAGGTCGCGCGCCAGTTGCGGGTCACTCAAGTCGCCCTGAATGAACTCGGCGCCACGGCGCACCAGATGCTCGACGCTCTCGGCCCGGCGACCGTTGACCCGCACGTCCAGGCCCTGCTCCAGGGCGAAACGCGCAAAGCGTCCGCCAATGAAGCCGCTTGCGCCGGTGACCAGAATCTTCATGAAGTATTCCTTCGATACAGCTGCAAAGCCTCAAGCTTCAAGCTTCAAGCTGCAAATTAAAAATGATGCGCAGGCTCTTCACTTGCAGCTTGCAGCTAGACGCTTAAAACTGCCCGAAGGGCACGAGACATTGCTTCGACGAGCGCACCAATTGATCGGTAAGTAGCCCCAACAGCTGACCCCCATTGCGCCAATGATGCCAGTACAGCGGCACATCGATCGGCTTATCTGGCAAAAGCTCCACCAATTGACCGCGCTCCAGCTGCTCGCGCACCTGCAGCTCAGGCACCAGGCCCCAGCCCAGCCCTGCTTCCGTGAGGCGAAGAAAGCCTTCGGACGATGGGCATAAATGGTGTTCGAAACCGCCGTCCACGCCGAGGGAAGCGAGGTAGCGATGCTGCAGAAAATCATCCGGGCCAAACACCAGGGCCGGGGTTTTGGCCAACTGGTCGGCGCGCACGCCTTCGGGAAAATGCCGGGCAATGAAGGCCGGGCTGGCTATCGCACGGTAGCGCATCGCCCCTAACAGCACGCTGCGCGCACCGGCCACCGGCCGCTCACTGGCGCAAAGACATCCCGCCACTTCACCTGCGCGCATGCGTTTGAGGCCCACGGTCTGGTCTTCGACCACCAGGTCGAGCAGCAAATGTTGTTCGGCACAAAAGTCCCCTACCGCCTCGGCCCACCAAGTGGCAAGGCTGTCGGCATTCAGAGCGATGCGCAGGCGTTCCGGCAGCCCTTCTTCATCCAGCGCCGGGACCAATGTTTGCAGATCGCGCTCAAGCAATCGCACCTGCTGCACATGGTTGAGCAATCGCCGGCCAATCTCCGTCGGCGCCGGAGGTGTGACCCGCACCAGCACCGGTTGGCCGACCCGGGCTTCCAGCAATTTGATCCGCTGGGAAATGGCCGATTGGGACAACCCCAACACCTGCGCGGCGCGTTCGAATCCGGCCTGCTCGATGACGGCGGCGAGCGCAGAAAGCAACTTGTAGTCGAACATCAGTTTTCCTAATGAGCGATCAGGACTATTGGTTTTTCTTATACAACGTTCAACCGGAGAATGACCAGCAAGAACTCTTGAACAAGGATCACCGACATGGCTGGCGAAACGTCATTGGCAACCCTGCTGCGCAGCATGAGCCCGCAACTCAACGACGGCGAGTATGTGTTCTGCACAGTGCGCAACGGCACGTTGCCCGCAGGCCTGGAGATTGTCGGCAGTTTTCGTGAACAGGAAGGCCTGACGGTGATTCTGCAACGCTCCCACGCCGAGAAGGCCGGTTTCAGCTTCGATTATGTCGCCGCCTGGATCACCTTGAACGTGCACTCGGCCCTCGAAGCCGTTGGCCTGACCGCCGCGTTCGCCACGGCATTGGGCCAGGCCGGCATCAGTTGCAACGTAATCGCCGGGTACTACCACGACCATTTGTTCGTCGGCCAGGCCGATGCCGAACGTGCCCTGCAAGTACTGCGGGATCTGGCGTCCAACGCGGAGTAAAACCTATGTGGCAAAGCTATATGAACGGCCTGTTGGTGGCCGCCGGGCTGATCATGGCGATCGGCACCCAGAATGCATTCGTGTTAGCGCAAAGCCTTCGGCGTGAACATCACCTGCCGGTGGCGGCGCTCTGCGTCACCTGCGATGCGCTGCTGGTGGCCGCCGGAGTGTTCGGCCTGGCGACGGTGCTGGCGCAAAACCCGACCCTGCTGGCCATCGCCCGTTGGGGTGGCGCGGCGTTTCTATTGTGGTACGGCAGCCTGGCATTGCGCAGGGCCTGCTCGAAACAAAGCCTGCAACAGGGCGAAAACCAGACCGTGCGCTCGCTGCGGGCGGTGCTGCTCAGTGCGTTGGCGGTGACGTTGCTCAACCCGCACGTTTATCTGGACACCGTGTTGCTGATCGGCTCCCTGGGCGCTCAACAAACCGAGCCCGGTGCTTATGTGGTGGGCGCGGCCAGTGCGTCATTATTGTGGTTTTTCACGTTGGCCCTTGGCGCGGCATGGCTGGCGCCGTGGCTGGCACGGCCGAGTACCTGGCGAATTCTCGACCTGTTGGTCGCCGTGATGATGTTCACCGTAGCGTTCCAGCTGATCAGCGCCGGATGATTTATTCCAAAAGGCTCTGGAACCTCTATTCCACACAGTTGTTGCGTGGTTATGCCGCACCCCCGGTGCTATGATCCGATCCCTGCGCCGCAAAGAGTACAAACTCCCCGGCGCATGTCTGGCCGCCCGTGATCGGCCTTGCGCCCACCGCAACTGACCTGATTAGGAGAATCATCATGGCTTTCGAATTACCGCCGCTGCCTTACGCACACGATGCCCTGCAGCCGCACATTTCAGAGGAAACTCTGCAATATCACCACGACAAGCACCACAACACCTACGTCGTGAACCTGAACAACCTGGTGCCAGGCACCGAGTTCGAAGGCAAGACCCTGGAAGAAATCGTCAAGACTTCCTCGGGCGGTATCTTCAACAACGCCGCTCAGGTCTGGAACCACACTTTCTACTGGAACTGCCTGGCGCCAAACGCCGGCGGTCAACCCACCGGCGCGCTGGCTGATGCCATCAACGCAGCGTTCGGTTCGTTCGACAAGTTCAAGGAAGAGTTCAGCAAAACCTCTATCGGCACCTTCGGTTCCGGTTGGGGCTGGCTGGTGAAAAAGGCTGACGGTTCCCTGGCCCTGGCCAGCACCATCGGCGCCGGCAACCCGCTGACCAGCGGCGACACCCCGCTGCTGACTTGCGACGTCTGGGAACACGCTTACTACATCGACTACCGCAACCTTCGTCCGAAGTACGTCGAAGCGTTCTGGAACCTGGTCAACTGGAAGTTCGTGGCTGAGCAGTTCGAAGGCAAAACCTTCACCGCTTAAGCTTCGCGCCCGTCAAGAAACCCGGCTTTTGCCGGGTTTTTTTGTGGGCTCGGGAAAGTGTGTCGAGCTGCCCTGTAGGAGCGAGGCTTGCCCGCGAAGAACGATAACGCAGTCTATGCCGGATCGACGTTATCCAGCGCCAGGTTCACCGCCAGCTCCGCCAGCATGATGACCTGCTGAATCGCCATCGCCGCATGGCGCTGCGGGCCAGCTGGCGGCGATTATGCGTGTACAGACACTGGATGACCATAAGTTGCCGGGCTCTCACACCCGATCGCTGAGTTTTCAGCGACAGCCCAAGGCTAGAGGGCTCGCTTCCAACGAACAACCTGAAAAATGCGTGGAAAAGTTCTAGGTTTTGACACATCCATTAAACATTCAAAAGCGGAACGCGGAGCGTCCCTGGCGGCATTCCCACGCAGAGCGTAGGAACGATCGGTCGAGTGCAGCAGAAAGAGATTAGTCGTCTGTCAGGACGCTATCGCGAGTAGGCTCAGTAGAGGTGTGTCGTACTCGTAATCTGTGAACGACAATAACCCCTGTGGGAGCGGGCTTGCCCGCGATAGTGGTATGTCAGGCACGAGGATGTTGGATGTGCCGCCGTCTTCGCGGGCAAGCCTCGCTCCTACAGGGGAAGCGGTCATACACAAAAATTGGTGTACGACACAAACCCTGTAGGAGCGAGGCTTGCCCGCGAAGAACGATAACGCAGTCTATGCCGGATCGACGTTATCCAGCGCCAGGTTCACCGCCAGCTCCGCCAGCATGATGACCTGCTGAATCACAACCACGAGTGGCATTCGCCCTCTTGCCACCTCATCACAGCCGTCTAACATCAACACAAGGAAAAATTGTCTCGTTCCCCTCAAGTTGAGGGCCTCAACAACCGACACAGTGCTAATAGGGCAAATACTCCAAACAACAGCCTGTCCGCCAAGCTTTCGGCAAAATCCCTTGGGGTGGATTGTCCCTTTGACTGACATCACGGGATTGCCAATACTCATCGCAACCTGACGCTACCCGCACGGAACAAGGAATAACCCTTTGAAGCTGGAACTCAAGAACAGCTTGTCGGTGAAGTTGCTTCGGGTCGTGCTCCTGTCGGCATTGATCGTGGGCGTAGTCTTGAGCTGTGCGCAAATCGTTTTCGATGCCTATAAAACACGTCAAGCCGTAGCCAGCGATGCCCAGCGCATCCTCGATATGTTCCGTGACCCTTCGACCCAGGCCGTCTACAGCCTGGACCGGGAAATGGGCATGCAGGTGATCGAAGGCCTGTTTCAGGATGACGCCGTGCGCATGGCCTCCATCGGCCACCCTCACGAAGCCATGCTCGCGCAAAAAACCCGTGAGCTGCAGCACTCCAACAGCCGCTGGCTGACCGATCTGATCCTGGGCAAGGAACGCACCTTCACCACCCAACTGGTGGGTCGCGGGCCCTACAGCGAGTATTACGGTGACCTGAGCATTACCCTCGACACCGCCACCTACGGCAAGGGCTTCATTGTCAGCTCGGTGATCATCTTCATCTCTGGCGTATTGCGAGCCATGGCCATGGCCCTGGTGCTGTACCTGGTCTATCACTGGCTACTGACCAAACCGCTGTCACGGATTATCGAACACCTGACCGAAATCAACCCGGACCGGCCCAGCGCGCACAAGATTCCCCAGCTCAAGGGGCATGAAAAGAACGAGTTGGGTGTGTGGATCAACACCGCCAATCAGTTGCTCCAATCCATCGAACGCAACACCCACCTGCGCTACGAAGCGGAAAACAGCCTGTTGCGCATGGCCCAGTACGACTTCCTCACCGGTTTGCCGAACCGCCAGCAATTGCAGCAACAGCTGGACAAGATCCTCGTCGACGCCGGTAAATTACAGCGCCGGGTCGCGGTACTGTGTGTCGGGCTCGATGATTTCAAAGGCATCAACGAACAGTTCAGCTATCAGACTGGCGACCAGTTGCTATTGGCCCTGGCCGATCGTCTGCGGGCCCATAGCGGCCGCCTCGGCGCTCTCGCCCGCTTGGGTGGCGACCAGTTCGCCCTGGTCCAGGCCGACATCGAACAACCCTATGAAGCGGCCGAACTGGCCCAAAGCGTTCTTGATGATCTGGAAGCGGCATTCGCCCTCGATCATCAGGAAATCCGCCTGCGCGCCACCATCGGCATCACCTTGTTCCCCGAGGACGGCGATAGCACCGAGAAGTTGCTGCAAAAAGCCGAGCAGACCATGACCCTGGCCAAGACCCGTTCGCGCAACCGCTATCAGTTCTATATCGCCAGCGTCGACACCGAAATGCGGCGACGTCGCGAGCTGGAAAAAGACCTGCGCGATGCCTTGATCCGCGATCAGTTCTTCCTGGTCTACCAGCCGCAGATCAGCTACCGCGATCATCGCGTGGTGGGCGTCGAGGCGTTGATTCGCTGGCAACATCCCGAGCACGGGCTGGTGCCGCCAGACCTGTTCATACCTTTGGCCGAGCAGAACGGCACCATCATCGCCATCGGCGAATGGGTGCTGGATCAGGCCTGCAAACAATTGCGCGAATGGCACGATCAGGGTTTCGACCTGCGCATGGCGGTGAACCTGTCCACCGTGCAACTGCACCACGCCGAGTTGCCGCGGGTGGTCAATAATTTGCTACAGATGTATCGCCTGCCACCGCGCAGCCTGGAACTGGAAGTCACCGAAACCGGCCTGATGGAAGACATCAGTACCGCCGCCCAGCATTTGCTGAGCCTGCGTCGCTCCGGCGCGCTGATCGCCATCGACGACTTCGGCACCGGTTATTCATCCCTGAGCTATCTGAAAAGCCTGCCGCTGGACAAGATCAAGATCGACAAGAGTTTCGTTCAGGACCTGCTCGATGATGACGACGATGCGACCATCGTTCGGGCGATCATCCAGCTGGGCAAAAGCCTGGGCATGCAAGTGATTGCCGAGGGTGTCGAAACCGCTGAGCAAGAGGCTTACATCATTTCCGAAGGTTGCCATGAAGGTCAGGGCTATCACTACAGCAAACCGCTGCCGGCCCGGGAATTGGGGGCCTATCTCAAGCAAGCCCAACGCAGTAACGCGGCTATCTTGTAGAAGATCAAAAGATCGCAGCCTCGTTTCACTCGACAGCTCCTACACAGCTCCTGCATGAACTGCGTTCCCCTGTAGGAGCTGTCGAGTGAAACGAGGCTGCGATCTCTTGATCCACGACACAACTCCCGCCTGAATAAGAAATATTTACAAGCACAACCCTTTACACATAATGCGAAAGATTTGCATTATGTCGCAGTTTTGCGCGCCCCCCCCCGCGCGTCCATCAATCACCGAAGCAGGATGTTCGCCATGATTCGTATGCCTCTGGCTACCGCCAGTCTGCTGGCCATCGCTATTTCCCTCGCCGGTTGCGGCGAAGGCAAAGACAAGGCTGCCGCTCCACAAGCGCCGACCCCGGCCGCCAGCACCGCTGCCCCGGCTGCGCCTGCTGCTACCGGTAAAGTCGATGAAGCCGCCGCCAAGGCTGTGGTCGCGCACTACGCCGACATCGTCTTCGCCGTTTACAGCGATGCCGAATCCACCGCGAAAACCCTGCAAACCGCCGTCGACGCGTTCCTGGCCAAGCCGAACGCCGATACGCTGAAAGCCGCCAAGGCTGCCTGGGTCGCGGCCCGCGTGCCTTACCTGCAGAGCGAAGTGTTCCGCTTCGGCAACACCATCATCGACGACTGGGAAGGTCAGGTGAACGCCTGGCCACTGGACGAAGGCCTGATCGACTACGTCGACAAATCCTACGAGCACGCACTGGGTAACCCGGGCGCCACCGCCAACATCATCGCCAACACCAGCGTTCAGGTCGGCGAAGACAAGGTCGACGTAAAAGACATCACCCCGGAAAAACTCGCCAGCCTGAACGAGCTGGGCGGTTCCGAGGCCAACGTCGCCACTGGCTACCACGCCATCGAATTCCTGCTCTGGGGCCAGGATCTGAACGGCACCGGCCCTGGTGCTGGCAACCGTCCTGCTTCCGACTTCCTGGAAGGCAAAGGCGCTACCGGCGGTCACAACGATCGTCGTCGCGCTTACCTGAAATCCGTGACCCAATTGCTGGTCAACGACCTGGAGGAAATGGTCGGTAACTGGAAGCCGAACGTGGCCGACAACTACCGCGCCACGCTGGAAGCGGAACCGGCTGAAACCGGCCTGCGCAAAATGCTGTTCGGCATGGGCAGCCTGTCGCTGGGCGAACTGGCGGGCGAGCGCATGAAAGTTTCCCTGGAAGCCAACTCTCCGGAAGACGAACACGACTGCTTCAGCGACAACACCCACAACTCGCAGTTCTACGACGCCAAAGGCATACGTAACGTGTACCTGGGCGAATACACCCGCGTCGATGGCAGCAAAATGACCGGTGCGAGCCTGTCGTCTCTGGTCGCCAAAGCCGACCCGGCGGCCGACACCGCACTGAAAGCCGACCTGGCTGCGACCGAAGCCAAGATGCAGGTCATCGTCGATCACGCCAACAAGGGTGAGCACTACGACCAACTGATCGCTGCCGGCAACACTGCCGGTAACCAGATCGTTCGCGACGCCATCGCCTCGCTGGTCAAGCAGACCGGTTCGATCGAAGCGGCTGCCGGCAAACTGGGCATCAGCGACCTGAACCCGGACAACGCCGATCACGAGTTCTGATCAACGCTGGCTGAGTACAAAGGCGACCTTCGGGTCGCCGATCGTTCCCACGCTCTGCGTGGGAATGCCTCAACGGACGCTCCGCGTTCGGCTGTTGATGTGACGCAGAGCGTCACGGGCTGCATTCCCACGCAGAGCATCACTAGTGTCCGGTAAAAACTGAAGGGGGAGCTTGCTCCCCCTTGCTGTGCCTGCTTCGTAAGCAATAATCAGGTTTTTCAGACTCGATTTTCGCCTATGTTCAGCAGCACTCGATTTGCACATATGCTCCAGGCCCTTCCTCATCAGCTCTTCAAAGCAGCCGTCAAACGCTGTGGCGCTGATCGTTATGCCAAGCAGTTCACTTCATGGGATCTACTTATCACGCTGATTTACGGTCAGCTTGTCCAAGCTAAAAGCTTGCGCACGTTGGCGACAGCTTCACAGTCGCTGGAACCCCATCGTCACCACCTCAACGCCAAGAACATGGTGCGCTCGACCCTTTGTGACGCGCTGAACAAGCGCAGCTCAGAGCCGTTCCGACTGGCCTGCGAGCACTTGCTTCAAGGCATCGGCCGCAAACAGCGCAAGTCGCTCGAGGCGATGATCACCTTGATCGATTCGACCTCGATTAGCCTGCGTGGACCCGGTTTTGACGAATGGACCACCGCGACGAAAACCCGCATAACCCAAGGCATGAAGGTGCATGTGGCAATCGATCCACGGCAAACAGCCCCGACTTATGTAAACATCACCGCCGCCAACGTCAACGATCTGAGCGATGCCCTGACCATGCCGCTTGAAGCGGGTATGACGTACGTTTTCGACAAGGGTTACTGCGACTACAACTGGTGGCATCAGATTGATCAGCTGGGCTCTTTCTTCGTCACCCGGCTTAAGAAAAACGCCAATCTGAAGCACGTAGAAAATTTGAGGAAAGAGGATGCACCGGAATTCATTGAGGCGGACGAATCGGTGTTGTTCGGTAAGAAATACCTGAACACTCGACGTCCGAATCACTACCAGGATCAGGCTGTACGCCGGATTCAGGTTCGCCGAGACGGCCACGAAACGCCGCTGGTGCTGGTTACCAACGACTTCTCTCGCTCAGCTGAGGAGGTCGCCGATCTGTACAAACAACGTTGGCAGATCGAGTTGTTTTTCAAGTGGATCAAGCAAAACCTCAAGCTCAAACGGTATTTCGGCTTCTCCGAAAATGCCGTCCGTCTGCAGATCTACAGCGCCTTGATTACCTACCTTTTGCTGCACCTTTATCAGCACCGCTCAGGTTGTTCAGGGTCCATTTCAGACTTTTCCATTCGGCTGACCCACAGCTTGTTCGAACGCCCATTAAGCATCGAACACCTTGAATACCGAAGGCAAAAGCGAACAGAGCTGAAGGCTGCCCAAGGCAGCCTTCAGCTTTGAAAAAGTTTTACCGGACACTAGTGACGCAGAGCATGGGAACGATCAGTCAGGTATTGCGCTCCTACAAATTGAAGCAAACGATAATTCCTCTTATTCAATCTCCCCTGCCCTGTTAGACTTTGCGCCCTTGTTTTGCTCGTCTTGCAGGATGTCCGATGCCCTCGCTGCCTCTTCGCTTGTCTGCACTGTTACTGGCCCTGGGCCTGAGTGCCTGCGATGACACCCCGCGTTTCACCCAGGCCGAACCCGGTGAAGCTCGCTCCGGCGGCAGTGCAACGGTACGCAAGACCGATCAGAACGCATTCTCCCTGCCTTCCGCTAATCTGCCGCCGTCACGACGCGTGGATTTCAGCGTTGGCAACAGTTTCTTTCGCAGCCCTTGGGTGATCGCGCCCTCGACCACCACCGCCCGCGATGGCCTTGGCCCGTTGTTCAATACCAACGCCTGCCAGAATTGCCACATCAAGGACGGACGCGGTCACCCGCCAGCACCCGATGCGCCGAACGCAGTGTCGATGCTGGTGCGCCTGTCGATTCCCGATGATCCGGCCTACGCCAAGGTCATCGAACGACTGGGCGTGGTGCCAGAGCCGGTCTACGGTGGCCAGTTCCAGGACATGTCGGTGCCCGGCGTCGTCCCGGAAGGCAAGGTGCGCGTCGATTACACAGCAGTCCCGGTGCGTTTCAAGGACGGCAGCGAAATCGAGTTGCGCAAGCCGACCCTGCAGATCACTCAACTCGGCTACGGCCCGATGCACCCCGATACGCGTTTCTCGGCGCGCATCGCCCCGCCGATGATTGGCCTGGGCTTGCTCGAGGCGATCCCCGACGAGGCCATCCTGGCCAACGCCGAGGCTCAGGCCCGGGAGAAAAACGGCATCGCCGGACGACCGAACCGGGTCTGGGACGACGCGCTGCAGAAAACCGTCCTCGGGCGATTTGGCTGGAAGGCCGGGCAACCGAACCTCAATCAACAGAACGTTCACGCGTTTTCTGGTGATATGGGCCTCACGACCAGCCTGAGCCCCGTTGATGACTGCACCGACGCGCAAATCGCTTGCAAGCAGGCGCCCAACGGCAATGGCCCGGATGGCGAGCCGGAAGTCAGCGATAACATTCTGCGTCTGGTGCTGTTTTACAGCCGTAACCTCGCGGTGCCGGCCCGTCGCGATGTCGGCACGCCACAAGTGCTGGCCGGCAAGAATCTGTTTTTCCAGGCGGGATGTCAGTCCTGCCACACCCCGAAATACACCACCGCCGCCAACGCCGCGGAACCTGAACTGGCCAATCAAGTGATTCGCCCTTACAGCGACCTGCTGCTGCATGACATGGGCGACGGACTGGCCGACAACCGTACTGAGTTCCAGGCCAGCGGCCGCGACTGGCGCACCCCGCCGTTGTGGGGCATCGGCCTGACTCAGACGGTCAACGGCCACACCCGGTTCTTGCATGACGGCCGCGCCCGTAACTTGCTCGAAGCCGTGCTCTGGCATGGCGGCGAGGCACAGGCGGCGCAGCAACAGGTTTTGTCTTTCAATGCCGAGCAGCGCGCGGCGTTGCTGGCCTTTTTGAATTCTCTTTAATACGTTTTCTTCAGCGGGAGCCCGACATGTTCCGTCCCAAATTATTGTTCACCAGCCTTGCCGCCCTCGCTCTGGGCGCCTGTTCGCCCCAGGACCCACAAGCGGTCACGTCGGCAGCCATCGCCAAGCAAGTGATCCTGCCGACCTACAGCCGCTGGGTCGAAGCCGACCGTCAATTGGCGGTCAGCGCCCTGGCGTTCTGCCAAGGCAAGGAAAACCTCGAAACCGCCCGCGCCGACTTCCTGCACGCACAAAAAGCCTGGGCCGAGTTGCAACCGCTGTTGATCGGGCCGTTGGCCGAAGGCAACCGTTCGTGGCAGGTGCAGTTCTGGCCGGACAAGAAGAACCTGGTCGGCCGTCAGGTCGAGCAACTGGTGACCGCGCAACCGCAGATCGATGCTGCCGCCCTGACCAAGTCAAGCGTGGTTGTGCAGGGGCTCTCGGCCTACGAATACATCCTGTTCGACAGTAAGATCGACATGGCCGACAGCACGCAGAAAGCCAAATACTGCCCGCTGCTGACCGCCATTGGCGAACGCCAGAAACAACTGGCCGAAGAGATCCTGTCGCGCTGGAACACCAACGACGGCATGCTCGCGCAGATGAGCAAGTTTCCCAACCAGCGCTACGCCGACTCTCACGAAGCGATCGCCGATCTGTTGCGCGTGCAAGTGACGGCGCTGGACTCTTTGAAGAAAAAACTCGGCACGCCGATGGGCCGTCAGAGCAAGGGCACGCCACAGCCATTCCAGGCCGATGCGTGGCGCAGCCAATCGTCGCTGCAGGGCCTGCAAGCCAGCCTGAGTGCGGCGCAAACCGTTTGGGTCGGTGTCGACAACAAAGGCCTGCGCGGCCTGTTGCCGAGCGAGCAGAAACCCTTGGCCGACAAGATCGACGCAGCCTATGCAACGTCCCTGAAACTGTTCGCCAGCAACCAGCGCTCGTTGACCGACATGCTCACCGACGAGGCCGGTCGCCAGCAGCTCAACGCGATCTACGACAGCCTCAATGTTGTGCATCGCCTGCACGAAGGCGAACTGGCCAAGGCGCT
The DNA here is from genome assembly GCF_014192635.1 of Pseudomonas sp. Tn43. Classification (NCBI taxonomy): domain Bacteria; kingdom Pseudomonadati; phylum Pseudomonadota; class Gammaproteobacteria; order Pseudomonadales; family Pseudomonadaceae; genus Pseudomonas; species Pseudomonas sp. Tn43. The sequence continues at coordinate 44,452 of NZ_JACHYG010000007.1, read as the reverse complement.
GGGCATCCAACTGGGCTTCAACGCCAACGACGGTGACTGATGAGGGCAAGTGCCATGCTGCGACGCCAGGCTCTGACGTTAGGGAGTTTGCTGCTGGGTGCGGTGACACTGGGCGGCTGGACGCTGTTCAAACAAAAGGACAAAAGCCCGCTGCTGCTCTCGGCGCGGGATGACGTTGACGGCAAACACTACGCCGTCGGTTATCGACTGGATGGCACCCGGGTGTTTGCCACCCAGGTCGGCCAGCGTTGCCACGACATCATCAACCACCCGACGCGGCCGATAGCGCTGTTCGTCGCCCGGCGTCCGGGCACCGAGAGTTACCTGATCGACCTGCGCGACGGCACGTTGTTGCAAACCGTGGTTTCGCAGCCGAACCGGCACTTCTACGGGCACGCAGTGATTCACCAGAGCGGCAAATGGTTGTACGCCACCGAGAACGACACCTCCGATCCGGGCCGCGGCCTGCTCGGTGTGTATCAATTCGAAGGTGAGCGACTGGTGCACAGCGGCGAGCTTTCCACCCACGGTGTCGGCCCGCATCAGGTGTCGTGGATGCCCGATGGCGAGACGCTGATTGTGGCCAACGGCGGCATTCGCACCGAGGCCGAAAGCCGGGTCGAGATGAACCTCGACGCGATGGAGCCGAGCCTGGTGTTGATGCAGCGCGATGGCACTTTGTTGAGCAAGGAAACACTGGCTCAGCAGATGAACAGTGTGCGGCACTTGGGCGTTGCCAGCGACGGCACCATTGTCGCCGGCCAGCAATTCATGGGCGCTGCCCACGAGTCGTCGCAGCTGCTGGCGATCAAGCGTCCCGGCCAACCGTTCGTGGCGTTCCCGGTGCCCGAGCATCAGTTGCAGGCCATGGGGCATTACACCGCCAGCGTCGCCGTCCACAGCGAACTGCGTCTGGTCGCCCTGACGGCGCCGCGAGGCAACCGCTTTTTTATCTGGGACCTGGACAGCGGTGACGTGCGCCTGGATGCGCCACTTCCCGACTGCGCCGGCGTCGGAGCCGTGGCCGATGGTTTTGTCGTGACCTCCGGTCAAGGACGCTGCCGGTACTACGATTGCCGCCAGACAACCCTTGTTGCAAAACCGCTGGAATTGCCTGCGGGGCTCTGGGACAACCATCTGCATCTGATCTGATCCCACCCGCCCCTTGTAGAAGCGAAGCTTGCTCGCGAAAGCAATATATCAGTCGGTATTTGCGCTGACTGACACACCGCTTTCGCGAGCAAGCTTCGCTCCTACAGGTTTTGTACTCGCTTGTAAAAAGTGGCAGTTGGATTCACTGCCACACTCGGAGTAATGTTCCCGCCTGTCTCATCCGGTTTTCTCCAAGGAAATGGAAATATGCTGCGCCGCCGCATGCTGATCATGTTGGGTATTGTTCTGCTAATCGTGCTGCTGCTGGCCGGTTATAAAGCCTTTTCTATCTACACGATGATGCAAGGCTTTTCCGCGCCGAAACCGCCGATAAGTGTCGCCGTGGCCACCGCCACCGAACGTCCGTGGCAAAGCCGTTTGCCAACGGTCGGCACCCTCACGGCGCTGCAAGGGGTCGACCTGAGTCTGGAGATCGCCGGCACCGTCAAAGAGGTGCAGTTCGAGTCCGGGCAGAAGGTCAAGGCTGGTCAGCCGATCCTGCAACTCGACACCGCCGTTGAAACCGCCCTGCTGGCCACCGCCCAGGCCGACCTGGGACTGGCGCAACTGGATTATGGTCGCGGCAGCCAACTGGTGGGCAGCCAGGCTATTTCCAAAGGCGAGTTCGACCGACTCTCGGCGGTGTTGCAAAAGAGCCGGGCCACGGTCAATCAGCTCAAGGCGGCACTGGAGAGAAAACGCATCCTCGCCCCGTTCAGCGGGACCATCGGCATTCGCCGGGTGGACGTTGGCGACTACGTGGCCAGCGGCACGATGATCGCCACCCTGCAAGACCTCAGCAGCCTCTATGCCGACTTCTTTGTGCCCGAACAATCCGTGCCGAAAATCGCCTTGGGCCAACCCGTACAGGTGACAGTCTCGGCCTATCCGGCACAGAGCTTCCCCGGGACCATCAGTGCGATCAACCCGAAGGTCGAGAGCAGCACCCGCAATGTCCTGGTGCGTGCCACCCTGGCCAACCCCGATGGCAAATTGCTGCCGGGCATGTTCGCCAGCCTGCAGGTACTGTTGCCCGATCCGCAGCCACGCATTGTGGTGCCCGAAAGCGCGATTACCTACACCCTTTATGGCAACTCGCTGTACGTCGTGGCGCAGAAAAAGGCCGAAGACGGCAGCGTCGAAAAAGACGATAAGGGCGAGCCGATCCTGATCGCCGAACGGCGCTTCATCGAAACCGGCGAGCGCCGCGACGGGATGGTCATGATCACCAAAGGCGTGCAGAACGGCGAAAAAGTGGTCACGGCCGGCCAGATCAAACTGGACCACGGCGCGCACATTGCCATCAGCGACGACAAGACCCTAGCCGAGAAGAGCAGTCCGCCGCGCGCTGACTGATCAAGGAATCCACATGGCTTTTACCGATCCGTTCATCCGCCGCCCGGTGCTCGCCACCGTGGTCAGCCTGTTGATTGTGCTGCTGGGCTTCCAGGCCTGGAGCAAGTTGCCGCTGCGCCAATACCCGCAAATGGAAAACGCCCTGATCACGGTGACCACCTCTTACCCCGGGGCCAACGCCGAAACCATCCAGGGCTACATCACCCAACCGATGCAGCAGAGCCTGGCCAGCGCCGAAGGCATCGATTACATGACGTCGGTCAGTCGCCAGAACTTCTCGGTGATTTCGATCTACGCGCGCATCGGTTCCAATAGCGACCGCTTGTTCACCGAACTGCTGGCCAAGGCCAACGAGGTGAAGAACCAGCTGCCCCAGGACGCCGAAGACCCGGTGCTGAGCAAGGAAGCCGCCGACGCTTCGGCACTGATGTACATCAGTTTCTTCAGCGACGAACTGAGTAATCCGCAGATCACCGATTACCTGTCGCGGGTCATCCAGCCGAAACTGGCGACCCTGCCGGGGATGGCCGAAGCCGAGATTCTTGGCAACCAGGTATTCGCCATGCGCCTGTGGCTGGACCCGGTGAAGCTCGCCGGTTACGGCCTGAGTGCCAGCGATGTGACCAACGCCGTGCGCCAGTACAACTTCCTCTCCGCCGCCGGCGAAGTGAAAGGCGAGTATGTGGTCACCAGCATCAACGCCAACACCGAACTCAAATCCGCCGAAGCCTTCGGTGCGATTCCGCTCAAGGTCGATGGCGACAGCCGCGTGCTGCTGCGGGACGTGGCGCGGGTCGAGATGGGCGCGGAAAACTACAACACCATCAGCTCTTTCGGTGGCACGCCGTCGGTGTACATCGGCATCAAGGCCACGCCCGGCGCCAACCCGCTGGATGTGATCAAGGAAGTGCGCAAGATCATGCCGGAGCTGGAAGCCCAGTTGCCGCCGAATCTGAAGGGTGAAATCGCCTACGATGCCACGCTGTTCATTCAGGCCTCCATCGACGAAGTGGTGAAAACCCTGTTCGAAGCGGTCCTGATCGTGATCGTGGTGGTGTTCCTGTTCCTCGGCGCCTTGCGTTCGGTGGTGATCCCGGTGGTCACCATTCCGCTGTCGATGATCGGCGTGATGTTCTTCATGCAGATGATGGGTTACTCGATCAATCTGCTGACGTTACTGGCGATGGTATTGGCCATCGGGCTGGTGGTGGACGATGCCATCGTGGTGGTGGAAAACATCCACCGGCATATCGAAGAAGGCAAGACGCCGCTGGATGCGGCTATCGAAGGTGCCCGGGAAATCGCCATGCCGGTGGTGTCGATGACCATCACCCTGGCGGCGGTCTATGCGCCGATCGGTTTCCTGACCGGCCTGACGGGGGCATTGTTCAAGGAGTTCGCCCTGACCCTGGCCGGGGCGGTGGTGATCTCCGGCGTCGTTGCCCTGACGCTGTCGCCGATGATGTGCGCCCTGCTGCTGCGCCACGATGAAAACCCTACCGGCCTGGCCCATCGCCTGGACGTGATCTTCGAAAGCCTCAAGCGCCGCTATCAGAGCGTGCTTCATGGCACCCTCAATACCCGGCCGGTGGTGCTGGTGTTCGCGCTGATCGTGCTGTGCCTGATTCCGGTGCTGCTGAAATTCACCAAATCGGAGCTGGCGCCGGACGAGGACCAGGGCGTGATCTTCATGATGGCCAGCGCTCCGCAGACGGCCAACCTCGACTACCTGAACACCTACACCGACGAGTTCCTCACGATTTTCAAGGAGTTCCCCGAGTACTACTCCTCGTTCCAGATCAACGGTTTCAACGGCGTGCAATCGGGGATTGGCGGCTTTCTGCTCAAACCCTGGAACGAACGCGAGCGGACCCAAATGCAGATTCTGCCCGAGGTCCAGAGCAAGCTGGAAAGCATCCCCGGGTTACAAATCTTCGGCTTCAACCTGCCCTCCCTGCCGGGCACCGGCGAAGGCTTGCCGTTTCAATTCGTGATCAATTCCGCCAACACTTACGAGTCGTTGCTGGAGGTAATGGACCGGGTGAAAAAAAGAGCGATGGAATCCGGCAAGTTCGCTTTCGTCGATGTTGACCTGGCTTTCGACAAACCCGAAATCGTCGTCGATATCGATCGGGCCAAGGCCGCACAAATGGGCGTGTCCATGCAGGCCCTGGGCGGGACCCTGGCGACGTTATTGGGTGAGGCGGAAATCAACCGTTTCACTATCGAAGGCCGTAGCTACAAAGTCATTGCGCAGGTGGAGCGGCCTTTTCGCGATAACCCCGACTGGCTGAACCACTATTACGTCAAGAACACCCAGGGCGAATTGCTGCCCCTGTCGACCCTGATCACCGTGACCGACCGGGCTCGCCCCCGCCAGTTGAACCAGTTCCAGCAACTCAATTCGGCGATTCTTTCCGGGGTTCCGCTGGTCAGCATGGGTGAAGCCATCGACACCGTGCGCCAGATCGCCCGGGAAGAAGCGCCGGCGGGTTACGCTGTCGACTATGCCGGCGCATCGCGGCAGTACGTTCAGGAAGGCAGCGCGCTGTGGGTCACCTTCGCCTTGGCGCTGGCGATCATCTTTCTGGTGCTGGCCGCTCAGTTCGAAAGTTTCCGCGACCCACTGGTCATTCTGGTCACCGTGCCGCTGTCGATCTGTGGCGCGTTGATCCCGCTGTTCCTTGGCTGGTCGAGCATGAATATTTATACCCAAGTGGGCTTGGTGACCCTGATCGGGCTGATCAGCAAACACGGGATTCTGATCGTCGAGTTCGCCAACCAGTTGCGCAAAGAGAAGGGCCTGTCGCCTCGCGAAGCAGTGGAGGAAGCGGCGGCCATTCGCCTGCGTCCGGTATTGATGACCACGGCGGCGATGGTGTTCGGCATGGTGCCCTTGATCATCGCCACGGGCGCGGGTGCGGTCAGCCGGTTCGACATCGGCACGGTGATCGCCACGGGGATGTCGATCGGGACGCTGTTCACCTTGTTCGTATTGCCGTGCATTTACACATTGCTGGCCAAGCCTGATAAACCTTGACGTCAAAAGATCGCAGCCTTCCAGACGGTGATCGTTCCCACGCTCTGCGTGGGAACGCAGCCCGGGACGCTCCGCGTCCCATCTAGAGGCATTCTCACGCAGAGCGTGGGAACGATCGGCAACCTTGACGTCAAAAGCAAAAGGCCTCGCAACTGCGAGGCCTTTTATTTGGGCTTCAATTTGTTCAACTCTGTGGCCTCAGTCCTTGAGAAAGTCCGAACATGAACAGTAACAAGTCATGATCGGGTTGAGTGGCCACGGGTGCTTTGGCAACCCGGGGCAACGGACAATGCGCGTCACTGTGAACGGAGCTGAGGACTTGCGTACGGGGCTGCTCCCATGCCGCCACCGCCAATGAAGCAACTGCCAAGGCTCCGGCTAAAAACAAACCTCGTGCAATTTCGAGTTTCATTAATATAAGCCTTTGATAGCGCTGCCAAACGCCGTCTCATAAAAATAGACGAGTTTTTTCCAGTCCGTATCGCTGAACGACGAGTGGCGGCGCAGCTGTTTCAGGTCATGTGCAGCCGCTTGATGAGGGGTCAAGCGCTGCCGACATTTTTCCAGATCGATCAACGCCACCTCGACCCTGGCTGACTCGCCTTCGCCGGTGACGCGCACGAATACGTGCTTGATGTAGATACAGCTGTGTTGCCAACGGCCCTTGTGCATGCGGGCCAGGTTATCGGCCAAATCCTTCAATACGCGATCGTGCACCGCCTCACCGTAACGCTCGCGACCACCCTCCGCGTACCAGTGTTTGATTTCCCCGAAACCATCCAGGGATTTGGTAACCAGCAAGGCGCGCCATTTGTGCACGGGATCGCGCTGCGCCCCGCAGAAAACGATTTGCGGAACACGAACGTCGAGTAGACGCAAAGCAATGAGCGCATCGCGCTCGCGTAACACCGTCGGTCGGCCAAACGGGTGGCATGCGCTGCGATAGAGATGCCCGGTTTGACGCTTGATGTAGAGCAATTGCCCATCACTGCCCACAACGCGCTGCACGCCACTTTCGCCACCGCGACGGACATTGGGTTCTTCTACCCATTCGCCGCGCAGGTTCCAGAAATAGTCGAAGCGGTCCGGAGAAACCGCTGCCGTCTGTGCGGCACATTGCATTGCCATCTTGTTACCTCTTGCGTAATACGTACACCCGCCACATGGCATAGAACGGTAAAAAATCCAGGTACTCCTGGATCCGAAAACCCGCCTGCTCGAATTCCTTTTCAACCGTGGCGGCCGGTAACACAAATCGATTCTGGTACCCCTCCTGACGACGTCGTTTCTCGGCGCGTTTGCGTTTCCAGGCCTTGAAATTGCCGTCCACCCACAACGAAACAATTACGCTGTCACGGGTGACACGTTCGAATTCGCGCAGGATCGCCAGTCGATGCTCGGCTTCACCGATGTGATGAAGCAAGCGCATGCAGAAAATGCTGTCGACAGCGTTATCGGGCAGGGCAATGTCGAATGCAGAAGTGTGCAAGGGTTGTACCCGTTTCACCACGTCGGCGGGTTGCGCCTGCACGGCCACTTTCAACATGGACTCCGAGTTGTCGGCCCCAATGATGACTCGGTTGTGTTTTTCAGCCAGCAGCGGCCAGAAACGTCCCGCGCCGCACGGCAAATCCAGGACCAACCCAGGTTCACCGGCCAGCGTCAGCGCTTTTCGCGCCAGCTGTTCGTCACGCCAGTGGGACAGCCGGCGGTTAAGTCCCTCCTGATGCTTGCGCAAATATTTCTGTGCGTGCTGATCGTCGTATTTCTCGGAAAAATCGAGTTTGATCGGGCCAGCCATCTGCGGTCTCCTGAACGTCTGATGGCTATCACCTTAGGTAATGCGCTGTCAGCGTCAGGTCATGCGTGTGTGAAAAATTTGTCATGTAAAACCCGGAACTATTTCAGGGTTTTACCAGGCCGAATTTCGTTTCCTGTCAGATCCGGGACGGACTCAAATCCACCTGAAAGCGGCAACCATTGGGTTTCATGTTGGTCAGGCTGACGTTCCAGCCCTGGTTCTCGCAAATCCGTTGCACCAGCGACAACCCTAACCCGAGGCCCTCGCCGCGTTTCTCGTTGCCGCGCACGAAAGGCTCGAACATCGCCTCGCGTTTTTCCTCGGGAATGCCTACGCCGCTGTCCTCGACCACAAATCCCGTGTCTGTCAGGGCGAGGAGGATGTAGCCGTGCTCGGTGTAATGCAGCGCATTCCGCAGCAGGTTGCCCATCACCGCATGCAAAAGGGTGGCGTTGTAGCGGCTGTCCGGTGGATTGTCCGGCTCGAAGTTCAGTGTCAGGCCCTTGGCCTCGATCGGCTCGCGCCATTGAGAAAGTAGTCCGTCAGCCACTTGGCTCAGGGTCTGCTGGGGAGCCATGCTGGCGTCTTCATGTTGAGCGCGGGCCAGCATGAGGAAGGTTTGCACCAGCTCGCGCATTTCGGCACACGCACGGGCAATTCGCTCCACTTGAGCACGGCCGCGCTGATCGATACCGGGGTTTTCCAGCAACAGCTCACAGGAACTGGCCAATACCATCAACGGCGTGCGTAGCTCGTGGCTGACGTCGCTGGTGAACAATCGCTCACGGGTCAATGCTTGACGCAAACGCCCCAGGGTGGCGTCGAAGGCCACGGCCAGTTCACCCACTTCATCGGCGGCATAGTCTGGCGCCAGCGGCGGCGCCAGCCCCAGCAGTTGATCGCGATGACGCACCTGACGGGCCAGTCGCACCACTGGCGCCATAACCTTGCGGGCCAGCACCCAACCCAGAAATACCGCCAATGCCAGGCTCAGAACGAACCCCACCAGCACCACGGCAAACAACACCCGCTCACGCTCTTCGAAATCGCTCTGGTCCTGCATCAGCACGTAGCGCCGGCCATCAACGATTTCTACCATCGCGTGATACGACAGTTGCTCGCGAAAGACTTCATGAAAGCCCGAATCCAGGTGTCGCAAATCCTTGGGTAATTCGAAATCTCCCGGCCCACCGCTGAAATAAAACAGCTGGTCCGGCTCGGGTCGGTGGCTCCAGTCCGACACGCTGTCCATCAGCAACAGGCGCTGCAAATCGCCGCCCAGACCTGCCGAAATCAATTTTTCCTCAACCAGGTGCACGGTCGCCACAATTCCCATGGCAAAGGCTCCCGCCACCAGCGCGCTCATCAACGCAAAAGCAATGATGATCCGTTGCGCAAGGCTCTGCTTAAACTCCATCACGGCCCTCGGCCAAGCGATAACCGACGCCATGCACCGTGTGCAGCAAGGGCTTGTCGAACGGCTTGTCGATTACCTGACGCAGTTGATGGACGTGGCTGCGCAGGCTGTCGCTGTCTGGACAGTCATCGCCCCACAGGGCTTCTTCGAGAACTTCGCGGCGTAACACATGAGGGCTTTTCTGCATCAACACGGCCAGCAACTTCAGGCCCACCGGGTTGAGTTTCAGCAGACGACCTTCGCGCGTCACTTCCAGAGTATCCAGGTCGTAGCTCAGATCACCGACTTGCAAGGCACGGCGACCGCCCCCTTGGGCGCGGCGCATGACCGCCTCGATCCGCGCGGCGAGCTCGGACAGGGCAAAGGGTTTGATCAAATAGTCGTCGGCACCGGACTTGAAGCCTTGCAAACGGTCATCCAGTTGATCGCGGGCAGTGAGCATGATCACTGGCGTATTGCGGCGGGCGTCTTCGCGCAGACGTTTGCACAAGGTGTAGCCGTCGATGCCAGGCAGCATGATATCGAGCACGATCAAATCGTAATGCTCGGTGGCCGCCAGGTGCAGGCCCGACAAACCGTCCTGCGCGCAATCCACGGTGTAACCCTTGAGCCCCAGATAATCAGCCAGATTGGCCAGGATATCGCGGTTGTCTTCAACCAATAGAATTCGCATCGGCACCTCCTCCGTACACAGTAACGGCTGTCTTGGCGCGCAGCTTAATGGCAAGTGTGGCTCCAGGGATAGGGCGGTGTGCGGGGGGCAATCGGACAAAAAAGGCCTTGGGCAGCGTTAACAACTTTTTCACCATCGATTCACAGGCTGACGACAGCGCCCTGGCCAGACTCCTCGCGGTTGCGCTCTTCAGAACCTTTCACTGACCAGGTAATTGCCATGGCTTCGACCGCTGCCCGCCCCATTTCCAGGCCATTGAACGCCTGGCGATACCTGGGAGTGCCCGCCCTTGCGGCGATCATCTTGCTACTGCTTGAGCTGACCTCTCTGGACATGGACCTTGCCAAGCGGTTTTATGACCCGATCGCCGGCGAGTTCATCGGACGGCACAGTTACCTGCTGGAAAACATCCTGCATGACCGGGCCAAGCAAGTGGTCATCGCCTTTTCGGTGTTCGCCATCCTGGGCTTCATCGGCGCCTTTTTTGTGGAGAGGCTCAAACCGTTCAAACGTGAATTGGGGTGCCTGGTGCTGTCTTTGGCACTGGCAACCTCGTTCGTCACGCCGGTCAAAGCCGTGACAGCGGTGCAATGCCCATGGAGCCTGGAGCAATTCGGCGGGCACGAAACCTACAGCGAACTGCTCAGCCCTCGCCCGCCCACCGACAAGCCGGGGCGCTGCTGGCCGGGGGGTCATGCGGCAACCGGTTTCACGCTGTTTGCGTTGTACTTCGTATTGCGCGACCGTCGCCCGCGTCTGGCACGCAAGGCGTTTGTCTTTGCCTTCGCGTTGGGCTCGGTGTTCTCCATCAGCCGGATGATGCAGGGTGCACACTTCTTTTCACACAACGTATGGACAGCGATTTTCTGCTGGCTGATTTGTCTGGGGGCGTATTACTGCATCCTTTATCGACCGGCTTCCAAGCCAGAGCGAGTAGCCAAGGCGGAACCTGTCAACGTCTGATCTGACGCCTTGGCGGGCAAGCCTCGCGCCTACAGGTTCAGGGCGTGCGCGGACATTGCGTCCGACTCAATACCTGTAGGAGCGAGGCTTGCCCGCCAAGGGGCCCTCATGAACAACGCACCTTTCTGACAGGCAATAAAAAACCCCGCCGGCTTAACGCCGGCGGGGTTTTTATGTACGGGTTAAGGCTGGCTTACATCATGCCGCCCATGCCGCCCATACCGCCCATGTCTGGCATGCCGCCGCCAGCTGGTGCGTCTTCCTTGATCTCGGCGATCATGGCTTCGGTGGTGATCATCAGGCTGGCAATCGACGAAGCCGCTTGCAGAGCCGAACGAGTCACTTTAGCCGGGTCCAGGATACCCATTTCGATCATGTCGCCGTATTCGCCGGTCGCAGCGTTATAACCGAAGTTACCCGAACCCTGCTTGACCTTGTCGACGACTACGCTTGGCTCGTCGCCGGAGTTGGCAACGATCTGACGCAGTGGCGCTTCAACAGCGCGACGCAGCAACTGGATGCCAACGTTCTGGTCATCGTTGTCGCCTTTGAGCTCGGAGATAGCCTGCAGAGCGCGAACCAGTGCCACGCCGCCGCCAGGTACCACGCCTTCTTCAACGGCTGCACGGGTAGCGTGCAGGGCGTCTTCAACGCGGGCTTTTTTCTCTTTCATTTCAACTTCGGAACCAGCGCCAACCTTGATCACTGCAACGCCGCCAGACAGCTTGGCCAGACGCTCTTGCAGTTTTTCACGGTCGTAGTCGGACGAAGTATCAGCCACTTGCTGACGGATCTGCAGAACGCGAGCCTGGATGTCAGCCTCAACGCCGGCACCGTCGATCACGGTGGTGTTTTCTTTGGACAGGATCACGCGCTTGGCATTACCCAGGTGTTCCAGGGTAGTGCTTTCCAGGCTCAGACCGATCTCTTCGGAGATCACGGTACCGCCCGTCAGAACAGCGATGTCCTGCAGCATGGCCTTGCGACGGTCGCCGAAGCCTGGCGCCTTGACGGCTGCGACTTTAACGATGCCACGCATGTTGTTCACAACCAGAGTCGCCAGGGCTTCGCCTTCAACGTCTTCGGCAATGATCAGCAGTGGACGGCCGGCTTTGGCAACGGCTTCCAGCACTGGCAGCATTTCGCGGATGTTGGAGATCTTTTTGTCGACCAGCAGGATCAGCGGACCGTCCAGCTCGGCAGTCATGGTCTCTGGCTTGTTGACGAAGTACGGGGACAGGTAGCCACGGTCGAACTGCATGCCTTCAACAACCGACAGTTCGTTTTCCAGGCCCGAGCCTTCTTCAACGGTGATCACGCCTTCTTTACCGACTTTTTCCATGGCTTCGGCAATGATGTCGCCGATGGAGCTGTCGGAGTTGGCCGAGATGGTGCCGACCTGAGCGATGGCCTTGGTGTCAGCGCAAGGCTTGGACAGGGCTTTGAGCTCTTTGACGATCGCGATGGTCGCTTTGTCGATACCGCGCTTGAGGTCCATCGGGTTCATGCCGGCAGCGACGGCCTTCAGGCCTTCGTTGACGATCGACTGAGCCAGAACGGTAGCGGTGGTGGTGCCGTCGCCTGCGTCATCGTTGGCACGGGAGGCAACGTCTTTGACCAGCTGCGCGCCCATGTTTTCGAAGCGATCTTTCAGCTCGATTTCTTTGGCAACGGAAACGCCATCCTTGGTGATGGTCGGAGCGCCGAAGCTCTTCTCGATGATCACGTTACGGCCTTTAGGGCCCAGGGTCGCTTTTACTGCGTCAGCCAGGACGTTGACACCGGCGAGCATTTTCTTGCGGGCGGAATCGCCGAATTTAACTTCTTTAGCAGCCATGATCGATATTCCTTAAATACTTTGTAGTAGCGGGAAAATGAGCGGGGGAATCAGCCTTCGATAACAGCGAGGATTTCGTTCTCGCCGATGACCAGCAGGTCTTCGCCGTCAACTTTCACAGTGTTGCTGCCGGAGTAAGGGCCGAACACAACCTTGTCACCCACTTTCACGGCCAGCGCACGCACTTCACCGTTGTCCAGTGCTTTGCCTGGGCCTACAGCGAGGACTTCACCCTGGTTAGGCTTTTCAGCAGCCGAACCTGGCAGGACGATACCGCCAGCGGTTTTCTTTTCTTCTTCGCTGCGACGGACGACGACGCGGTCATGCAGAGGACGAAGCTTCATTGTCGATCTCTCCTAATTGTGGTTTTCATCGGCCGGTGTAGTCCCGGCGGGTTTAACAAATTCCGGCGGTGCCGGGTGCGGTTCGTCAAGCGAACCGCGGAAGTCTGTCTGGCGCAATTGCCAGAAACCTTGCGGTGACCGTTACATAAGGGCGTACAAGCTGATTTCAAGGGCGGGGAATGAAAAATTTTTATCTCAATGCCCTGAAAATGAACACGGCACCCGAAGGTGCCGTGTCGATGAAAATGTTACTTGGAATCGCGGTGTTCGAACTCGCCTTCAATCACGTTGGGCTCACGACCCAATGGCTGCTGCGGAGCAGGACCGCCCCGTGGCTGCAGATCATCGGCGAACGCACGCTGGCGCATCGCTTGCTCCTCGGCGCGCAAGCGCATTTTATTGGCCAGCAGTCGACGAGATATCGGCAGCAGCATGATCAGTCCCAGCACGTCAGTGACGAAGCCCGGCAGGATCAACAGACCGCCAGCCAGGGCCAGCATCAGGCCTTCGAGCATGGTCTGGGCTGGCAGCTCACCGCGATTCAGGCTTTCACGGGCACGCAGTGCAGTCGCCAGACCGGCGACACGCAGCACGAACACGCCAAGCATCGAGCCGAGAATGATCAGCAGCAGGGCCGGGAAAAACCCGATCGCCCCGCTGACCTTGACGAATACGAACAGCTCCAACACCGGGAACAGTAAAAAGAGCAACAAAAAAGGGCGCATCAAATGGTTCCTCAACGCAAGAATGCCTTGCCAGTGTTCCTTAGATGACGTCGCCGTTTCGTGAATTCAAGCGTCGGCCACCTCATTTTTCGGCCATTGCTCGGCGTGAGCCAGGAAAACCAAGGCTTCACGGACTTGTGTCGGCGTATTACAGGGCTTTTGAAACGGCAGCCAGTAAAGTCCCTGACCAATGCGCAGGTGCATGCCTTCGGAGTCAATGCCGGCCAATTGCGCCGGAGCGGTTTTCGGCAGCCCCGCCAGCTCGACATAGTGCGCAATGGCTTTAGCGTGATCGGCATTCATGTGCTCGACCATACTCACTTCGGCTTTGCCGGCGAACGGGTTGGCAAGGGTCAACTGATCGATCCAGTGGATTGCCCCGAAGCCGCCAATGTAGCGATGGCGTACCTCGTTAAGGACCCAGAAATCGAAATCATGGGCCTGGTGGTAGTTCTGCGAATCGGGGAAATAGCGATAGTAACGTTCGGCAGCCGCCTCGATGGCGGCGGTGTCTTGCAGCTTTTCTGCCTGCGCAAGGTAAGTCAGGCGACCAACGGCTTGTACGTCTTCGGCTTCACGCTCACCCACAAACAGCGAGCATTTCGGATCCTTTTGCAAATTATGGGTGTGCTGAGCGATGCGGCTGATAAGGATCAGCGGCCGGCCCTGCGCGTCCAGGCAGTACGGAACCACGGAGCCAAACGGGAAACCGGGCATCGCTTTGGAGTGCGTCGAGAGCACTGCGCGGTATTCCTTGAGAAGCAATTCTCGGGCATGCTTAGCCACTACAACGCTCAATTTATGACTCCTTATATAGAATCCGTCGAAGAAACGGACAGGCGCCTGGATAAAGTCTCAGCACGCCATAGGGGCAGTTCTCATGTGCAGCCAAGCCATATCAGGCTCAGATCGAGAGGCCTCTCCAAGGAAACCAGTTCGATCTGCCAAGGGGCTATGCGAATGCAACTCACTGACAAAGTAATCATTATCACCGGCGGTTGCCAGGGTTTAGGCCGTTCCATGGCCGAGTATCTCGCCGGCAAAGGCGCGAAGCTGGCGCTGGTGGACTTGAATCAGGAAAAACTCGACGCCACCGTCACCGCTTGCAAAGCCAAGGGTGTCGACGCCCGCGCCTACCTGTGCAACGTCGCCGATGAAGAGCAGGTGACCCGTATGGCCGCTCAGGTGGCCGACGATTTCGGCGCAATCCATGGCCTGATCAACAACGCCGGCATTCTGCGCGATGGCCTGCTGCTGAAGGTCAAGGACGGTGAAATGACCAAGATGAGCCTGGCCCAATGGCAGGCAGTCATCGACGTCAACCTGACCGGCGTTTTCCTGTGTACCCGTGAAGTCGCGGCAAAGATGGTCGAGCTGAAAAACAGTGGCGCGATCATTAATATCTCGTCGATTTCGCGCGCAGGCAACATTGGCCAGACCAACTACTCCGCCGCGAAGGCCGGTGTCGCCGCGGCGACCGTGACCTGGGCCAAGGAACTGGCGCGTTACGGCATTCGCGTGGCGGGCATTGCGCCGGGCTTCATCGAAACCGAGATGACCCTGAGCATGAAACCGGAAGCGCTGGAAAAAATGACCTCGGGGATTCCGCTCAAACGCATGGGCAAACCTGAAGAGATTGCCCAGTCAGTGGCCTACATTTTTGAAAACGACTACTACAACGGCCGGATTCTGGAATTGGATGGCGGGTTGCGGATCTAACGCAAGATCACGCTCCTGTAGGAGCCAGGCTTGCCGGCGAAAGCGGGCTTGAGGACGCCTTCGCCGGCAAGCCTGGCTCCTGCACAAACGATTTAATCGTCGCTGACGGTGATGTTCGGCATCGCTGGCGTTGCCGCTTCCTGCAACACAATGCGCGCGCCGACATGGCGGGCCAGTTCCTGGTAAACCATTGCGATCTGGCTGTCCGGCTCGGCGATCACCGTTGGCTTGCCACCATCAGCCTGTTCGCGGATCAGCATCGACAGCGGCAACGAAGCCAACAGTTCGACACCGTACTGGTTGGCCAGCTTCACACCGCCCCCCTCACCGAACAGATGCTCGGCGTGCCCGCAGTTGGAACAGATGTGCACGGCCATGTTTTCCACCACGCCCAGCACCGGAATGTTGACTTTGCGGAACATCTCCACGCCCTTGCGCGCGTCCAGCAATGCCAGATCCTGCGGGGTGGTCACGATCACCGCGCCGGCCACCGGGACTTTCTGCGCCAGGGTCAACTGGATATCGCCGGTACCTGGCGGCATGTCGATGACCAGGTAATCCAGATCGCCCCAGGCTGTTTGCGTGACCAGTTGCAACAGCGCACCGGACACCATCGGCCCGCGCCAGACCATCGGCGTGTTGTCGTCGGTCAGGAACGCCATGGACATCACTTCGACGCCATGGGCCTCAATCGGAATGAACCACTTCTGATCCTTGACCTGTGGTCGGGTGCCTTCGGGGATGCCGAACATGATGCCCTGGCTCGGACCGTAGATGTCCGCGTCGAGAATCCCGACTTTGGCGCCTTCGCGGGCCAGCGCCAGGGCCAGGTTGGCAGCCGTGGTGGACTTGCCCACACCGCCCTTGCCGGACGCCACGGCCACAACGTTCTTGACGTTGGCCAGCCCCGGAATCTGCGCCTGGGCCTTGTGCGCGGCGATCACACTGGTGATCTCGACGCGGGCGGTGACGACGCCGTCCAGGCCTTCAATGGCCAGTTGCAGCAACTGCGCCCAGCCGCTTTTGAACATACCGGCGGCATAGCCCAGCTCCAGCTGGACGCTGACGCGATCACCCTGGATATCGATGCTGCGCACGTACCCGGCGCTGACCGGGTCCTGGTTCAGGTAAGGATCGGTGTATTGGCGAAGGACGGCTTCCACCGCTGCACGATTGACGGCGCTCATGGGCAACTCCGATAGCAAGACTGGAAAAATCAGGCGGGTATCGTACCTGTTCTCTAGCCTGGACGGCATGCTTTCAGGATGTGACAAATATTCTATGGTCAGACCCCGCCTGTAGCAGCTGGCGAAGCCTGCGTTCGGCTGCGGAGCCGTCGTAAAACCAGACAATAAGGTATTTCAGGTGGGTCGAGGTGGCAGGACGGGCGACGGCTTCGCCGCCGAACGCAGGCTTCGCCAGCTGCTACAAAGGTCCGTGAAGGCTGGCCTTGGGGGTGAAAAATATGCGCCGGCGCTTTATAGTGGCCGACCTCCGTTTCATCAAGTAGCCGAGCCCCATGTCCGAGCCACGCAAGATCCTCGTCACCAGCGCCCTGCCCTATGCCAATGGTTCGATCCACCTCGGCCATATGCTGGAATACATCCAGACCGATATGTGGGTGCGCTTCCAGAAGCATCGCGGTAATCAATGCATTTATGTCTGCGCCGACGACGCCCACGGTTCGGCCATCATGTTGCGCGCGGAAAAGGAAGGCATTACTCCGGAACAACTGATCGCCAATGTCCAGGCTGAACACAGCGCCGACTTTGCCGAGTTCCTCGTGGACTTCGACAATTTCCACTCCACTCACGCCGAAGAAAACCGTGAGCTGTCGAGCCAGATCTACCTGAAGCTGCGCGACGCCGGGCACATCGCCACGCGCTCGATCACTCAGTACTTCGACCCGGAAAAGAAAATGTTCCTGGCCGACCGCTTCATCAAGGGCATCTGCCCGAAATGTGGCACCGAAGACCAGTACGGTGACAACTGCGAAAAATGCGGTGCGACCTACGCGCCGACCGATCTGAAGGATCCGAAATCGGCCATCTCCGGCGCCACGCCGGTGCTCAAGGATTCCCAGCACTTCTTCTTCAAGCTGCCGGACTTCCAGGAAATGCTGCAGGCCTGGACCCGTAGCGGCACGTTGCAAGAGGCCGTAGCCAACAAGATCGCCGAATGGCTGGATGCCGGTCTGCAACAGTGGGATATTTCCCGCGATGCGCCGTATTTCGGTTTCGAGATTCCCGACGAGCCCGGCAAATATTTCTACGTATGGCTGGACGCGCCAATCGGCTACATGGCCAGCTTCAAGAACCTCTGCGCCCGCCGCCCGGAACTGGATTTCGACGCGTTCTGGGGCAAGGACTCCACCGCCGAGCTGTACCATTTCATCGGCAAGGACATCGTCAACTTCCACGCCCTGTTCTGGCCCGCGATGCTCGAAGGCGCCGGTTTCCGTAAACCGACCGGCATCAACGTCCACGGCTACCTGACCGTCAACGGCCAGAAAATGTCCAAGTCCCGCGGCACGTTCGTCAAGGCGCGGACTTACCTGGATCACCTGTCACCGGAATACCTGCGCTACTACTACGCCGCCAAGCTGGGCCGTGGCGTCGACGACCTGGACCTGAACCTCGAAGACTTCGTGCAGAAGGTCAACTCCGACCTGGTCGGCAAAGTCGTCAACATCGCCAGCCGTTGCGCCGGTTTCATCCATAAAGGCAACGCCGGTGTACTGGTAGCCGGCAATGCCGCGCCGGAACTGACCGACGCTTTCCTGGCCGCAGCGCCAAGCATTGCCGATGCCTATGAGGCTCGCGACTTCGCACGCGCCATGCGCGAAATCATGGGCCTGGCCGACCGCGCCAACGCCTGGATCGCCGACAAGGCGCCCTGGTCGCTGAACAAACAGGAAGGCAAGCAGGATGAAGTCCAGGCCATTTGCGCCTTGGGCATCAACCTGTTCCGTCAACTGGTGATTTTCCTCAAACCGGTACTGCCGCTGCTGGCCGCCGATGCCGAGGCGTTCCTGAATGTCGCCCCGCTGACCTGGAACGACCACGCCACCTTGCTCAGCAATCATCAGCTGAATGAGTTCAAACCGCTGATGACCCGCATCGACCCGGTAAAAGTACAAGCCATGACCGACGCCTCGAAAGAAGACCTGACCGCCAGCGCAACCGACACCGGCCAAGCGGCACCCGCCGGCAACGGTGAACTGGCCAAGGATCCGCTGTCGCCAGAGATCGAGTTCGACACCTTTGCCGCTGTAGACCTGCGCGTTGCGCTGATCGTCAAGGCCGAAGCCGTGGAAGGTGCCGACAAATTGCTGCGCCTGACCCTGGACATCGGTGACGAGCAACGCAACGTGTTTTCCGGAATCAAGAGCGCTTACCCGGACCCGTCCAAGCTCAATGGTCGCCTGACCATGATGATCGCCAACCTCAAGCCCCGCAAAATGAAATTCGGGATCTCTGAAGGCATGGTGATGGCGGCAGGCCCTGGCGGTGAAGAAATCTACCTGCTGAGCCCCGACAGCGGCGCCAAGCCGGGCCAGCGTATCAAGTAAGGTTCGATCCGCTGGACCAACCCCACAGTCGTGCCTGGCATGACTGTGGGTTTTTCATGTCTGGCCCATACTATCTTTCGGACTCACCTTGTAGAGGTGGTCGAGGGAAACGAGGCTGCGATTTTTTGACCTTGTTTTTAAAAAACAACATCAAAAGATCGCAGCCTGCGGCAGCTCCTACGGATTTACCCGGCAGCCCAACGATGTGTGGGTACGGATGCTTCAGGTAGACAGATCATGACCGAAGTACTTCTTACGCTTATCAGCGCCGCCCTGATCAACAACCTTGTGTTGCACTGGCCGCTGGGCGTCGATCCGCTGCTGGGCAGCGAGCGGTCACAGGTCCATGCGCTGGGTATCGCGACGACGTGTCTGATGCTGGTCGTCGGCGCACTTGGCTATACGCTCTACCATTGGCTATTAGTGCCGTTGGGGCTGACGTCGCTGCGTCTGTTCGTCTTCCTGCCGTTAAGCGTTCTGCTGATCAGCCCGCTGCTCAAACTGCTTTCCCGATCGTTGCTGAAGCTTTCGTTCGATGGCCTCTGGCCGCTGGTGCTGGGGAATGCCGGAGTGCTTGGGCTGACGTTGCTCAACGCTCAACAAGACGAGGGAATTTTCCACGCCGTAGCCCTGAGCCTTGGCGCCGGGCTGGGTTTCTGGCTGGTGCTGAGCCTGTTCAGCGACTTGCGCCAGCGCACACTCGACAACGATATCCCCCTGCCCTTTCGCGGCCTGCCGATCGATTTGATCGGCGCCGGATTGATCGCGGTGATTTTTCTCGGATTCAGCGGGCTGATCAAAACATGAGTCTGATTCAACGCATCGACGCCCTCTTGCCGCAGACCCAATGCGGCAAATGTGGTCACCCCGGATGTAAACCCTACGCCGAAGGCATCGCCAGCGGCGAGCCGATCAACAAGTGCCCGCCGGGTGGCAGTGAAACCATCGCGGCCCTGGCCGACCTGCTGAAAGTGCCCGTGCTGGAGCTGGACGTCAGTCGCGGTTCGGCGCCAGCGCAGATCGCTTACATCCGTGAAGCCGAATGCATTGGCTGCACCAAATGCATTCAGGCCTGCCCGGTCGACGCCATTGTCGGTGCGGCGAAATTCATGCACACGGTCATCATCGACGAATGCACCGGTTGCGACCTCTGCGTGGCGCCTTGCCCGGTGGACTGCATCGAGATGCATCCGTTACCGCTGGCCACGGTCCTGCCGATTGTCGGCGGGCTGGCGTTCAGCCTGGAGGAACAACAAGCCCGGAAGGCCAAGCGCAATCACGCACGGCACCGTTTCGAACAGCGCAATGCCCGCTTGCATCATGAAGAACAACAGAAACTCGCCGAACGTCAGGCCCGCGCCCAACGCACCGTGCAGCACAGCGAAGTAAAACTCGACCCGGTTCAGGCTGCACTCGAGCGCGTCCGTGCACAGAAAGCCGCCAATGCCGATGCGGCACTGAAAAAGGCCAAGATCGATCTGGCAATGAGTCGGGCGCAGCTAAACAAATCGCTCAAGGCCTTTGGGCATCCGCCCACCTTCGAACAGCAATCGCAACTGATCGTGCTGCAACAGCAGTTCGAAGCCGCCGAACAAACGCTGGCGAAACTGGAGAACAGCGCACCGCCGCTTCCTGCGCCACCTGCCCCGACAAAAGATGCCGAGCTGAAACGGGCAAAGATCCAGTTGGCCATGCGCCGCGCCGAACTCAAGAAAGCCCAAACAAGCGAGGCTCCGCCCGAACAGATCGAAGCGTTGCAACGTGCGCTCAATGAAGCCGAACGTCAGGTGGATGCCTATGCCACCTCTTGAGTCGGTGGACGAACGCCTTCAACAGGCCATGAAGCTGGTGTTGCTGGCCACCGTGCCGGGGATGCTGGTGTTGTTCTGGCTGTACGGTTGGGGAGTGTTGATCAACCTGATTCTGGCGGCAGCCACCGCTCTGGGCGTTGAGGCAGCCGTGTTGCAGTTACGCAAGCAACCGGTAAAACCGACATTGAGCGACGGCAGTGCACTGGTCAGCGCGACATTATTGGCGCTGGCCTTGCCGCCTTATTGTCCATGGTGGCTGACGCTCAGCGCCGTGGCGTTCGGACTGTTTTTCGGCAAGCATTTGTATGGCGGCGTCGGCAAGAATCCGTTCAATCCGGCGATGCTCGGTTTCGCGCTGGTCCTGGTGATGTTTCCCCAACCAATGACTCATTGGCCGGCGTCCCATGGCATGGATTTGTTCGGTGGATTGCAACAGGTGTTCGGTTTCAGCTTCAATCAAACCCCCGATGCGTGGGCCCAGGCCACGGCGCTGGACAGCTTGCGAATCAACAAAAGTCTGACCATGGACGAACTGTTCGCCGAGAATCCGGCATTCGGCCGTTTTGGTGGCCGAGGTGTTGAGTGGGTTAATCTGGCATTTCTGGCGGGCGGTGTGTTTTTGCTGCAGCGACGGGTGTTCAGCTGGCATGCCCCGGTCGGCATGCTCGCCAGCCTGTTCGTCATCAGCCTGTTGTGCTGGAACGGTACGGGCTCCGATTCTAATGGCTCGCCATTGTTTCATCTGCTCACGGGCGCGAGCATGCTGGGCGCCTTCTTCATCGTGACGGAACCGATATCCGGCGCAAAAAGCCCCACGGCCCGATTACTGTTCGGTGCAGGTGCGGGATTACTCACTTATCTGATTCGGACGTGGGGTGGTTATCCGGACGGTGTGGCCTTTGCGGTTCTGCTGATGAACCTTTGTGTACCGGCGCTGGAACGGTTCGCCGCCTCCAGACAGGAACAGGTTGCCCCATGAACCGAGCGACGAGCGTTGTGATCCTGATCGTGTTGGCAGGCTTGGGGATGGGCGCGACTTACCTCGTGCAGCACACCAGCGCCGCGCGCATTGCCGCTGAACAACGCCTGATCGACAGCCGCCAGTTACTGGATCTGCTACCGGCCGACAGCTACGACAATCAGCCACTGGAACACCCCCTCGACCTCGACAGCACTCGCCTGGCCCACAGCACACTGCTGGGTGGCTACCTGGCTTCCAAGGCCGGTCAACCGAGCGCCGTGTTACTGCGCAGCCAGACTCTGGGCTACGCCGGCACCATCGACTTGCTGATCGCCATCGACCGCCAAGGCACGTTGGCAGGGGTCAAAACCCTCAAGCAATCGGAAACCCCGGGGCTGGGCGGCAAGCTCGCCGAATGGCCCAATGCCTGGCTTGAGGTGTTTACCGGCAAGTCTCTGACCGCCCCCGATGACAATGGCTGGGCCTTGAAAAAAGACCAAGGGCAATTCGATCAGATCGCGGGGGCGACCATCACCTCAAGAGCGGTGATCAATGCCACCCATGACGCGTTGCGCTATTTCGACGAACATCGGCAACCGCTGATCGGGAGCAGTGCCCATGAATAAGTCATCGCCCCTGCAAAACTCGCTGATGCTTACGCCGTTGATCGGCATCACCGATTCATTGGTCACGGCCCTGGGCCTGTGGCTGATGTTTGCTCTGATACTCAGCGCTTACAGTGTGAGCATGGGCGTCTTGCGCTCGCGACTGGTGCCGGCCACCCATTTGCTCGCTAGCCTCCTGGTGGCCGCCACGCTGACCAGTTGCGCGGAACTCGCCATGCAAGCCTGGTCGCTCCAATGGCACCAGCATCTGGGTTTTTACCCAGGCTTGATCGCCTTGCAATGCGTCGTGCTGCAACACAACGGTTTTTTCCAGAGCCCAGCGCGTGATCGGCTGCGTCTGTGCGGCCTGTTCGGCGCCTTGATGGTGGGTTTGGGTCTGCTGCGCGAGCTCATCGGCAACGGAACACTCGGTCGCCATCTTTCATGGGTCGCCGGAGCCACACAACCGGACTGGCAAGGCTGGACACTGATCGCCGACGGTGGCCTGCATCTGGCCACGCTGGCCCCCGGCGGGTTTATTCTGCTGGGACTGCTGGTCGCCGCACATCAAGCCTGGACTCGCCGCCCGGCGGCCGCACAATGACCGCCTTCGAGGAAACGCATCGCCCATGAATGCCGCAAAACGTCTGGAAATTTTCCGCAGATTTCACGAAGACAACCCTGACCCCAAGACCGAACTGGCGTACTCCTCACCGTTCGAATTGTTGATCGCCGTGATTCTCTCGGCGCAATCGACCGATGTCGGCGTGAACAAGGCCACCGCCAAACTGTTCCCGGTGGCCAATACGCCATCGGCGATCCATGCCTTGGGCGTCGAAGGGCTGTCGGAGTACATCAAGACCATCGGTCTGTTCAACAGCAAAGCGAAAAATGTGATCGAAACCTGTCGCTTGCTGATGGAGCGCCATGGCGGTGAAGTACCGCAGACCCGCGAGGCGCTGGAGGCATTGCCCGGCGTCGGTCGCAAGACCGCCAATGTGGTGCTCAATACCGCCTTTCGTCAGTTGACCATGGCCGTGGACACTCACATTTTTCGGGTCAGTAACCGTACCGGCATTGCTCCGGGCAAGAACGTGGTGGAGGTGGAGCAAAAGCTGATGAAGTTCGTGCCGAAGGAATATTTGCTCGACGCCCATCATTGGCTGATTCTCCATGGGCGCTACGTTTGCCTGGCCCGCAAGCCGCGGTGTGGCAGCTGCCGAATCGAGGATTTGTGCGAATTCAAGCAAAAGACCTCGGACGATTGAGGCGCTATTAGTTTTTTGGATTGATCGATTGAAAAAATCTTTTTTACCCGCCGGGAAATTGTCGATATAAGGAGCGCCAAAGGGCAGCCTTAGCCTGGAGTTAACCTTATGAGCACTGGCAAAGAACAATTGGACGTAGAAGACGACTTCACCCCCGTTGAGGCCGATGACGCAGAGCCGGTAGTGGAAGTTGCAAAGACCAACCTGAGCAAACGCCGTACCATCGACAATCTGCTGGAGGAGCGCCGACTGCAGAAGCAATTGGCCGATTACGATTTTGACTTATGACACTTAAAAGCCTCCCGAAACGGAGGCTTTTTACTAAGTGCCGCCCCCCTGACAAACACCTGTCTATCGCGTCTCGTCAAACGCTGGTAGCTTCATACCAGGCCATTGCGCTGGGCCAGTTCAATCAGGTCGACCAGTGAGCGAGCATTGAGCTTTAACAGAAGACGGGTTTTATAAGTACTGACGGTTTTATTGCTTAGAAACATTCCGTCGGCAATCTCCTTGTTTGTCTTTCCTCGGGCCAATTGTTGCAAGACCATCATCTCTCGCCCGGACAAACGATCCACCATATCCGCTTCACTGGCGTTCCCAAGACTGGAACGTACGGTATGCAGCGCCTGATTAGGAAAGTAGCTGTAGCCTGACAATACGGCTTTTATTGCACTGAGCAATTCAGTGAGATCCTGCTGCTTGCAAACATATCCGGCGGCCCCCGACTGCATGCAACGCATGGAAAAATGTCCCGGCGCCTGGGATGTCAATATCAGAACTTTAAGCGGCATCGCCGTTGATGTCAGTCGCGCGATAACTTCAAGCCCATCCAGCTTCGGTATTCCAATATCCAGTATGACAATATCCGGCATAAGATCACGGGCAAGTTGTAATGCGTCCACACCATTATCTGTTTCTGCAATGACTTCGTAGCCATGACGTTCCATTAGCATACGTACCGCAAGACGAATGACGGGGTGATCATCCACGATCAGCACTTTATTCATGGGCAAGTCCAATTTCGCTGTTCGAATTTTTAGAGCCCGCACCATAGCGTAGTCATTTCATCCATGGCACGCCGTCACCCTTGGCCACTTGCAGTGAGAGACATAGCCTACAAACAACACGGATTATTCCTACAAAAAATCATTGCCATACGAACAAGCAAAGATTTTTACTGATCTATTATTATTCAGTACCTTGACAGTTTTTTGTATCGACTTACAACCAAAAAACGACAAAAGAACAATGTCAATACACTGTTCTACGATAGGTAGACCATTGAATTATCCTTAAAAGTAACGGGTATTTTCCTATACCCTCGTGCGCACGCCGCGCTCAAACAATCAAAAGCTCTCACACACCGTAACACTTGATCAATATTACAACCCCATTAAAGTAAATAAACAGCCATACTCGCACTTGCAACAATACAGCGACTATAACAAGTTCAACTCCCCAACAAAAAACAATGCAATACCACAGCAATGCAACCCGATATCAATTATCACACCCCATAAATCATTCGAGAAAAGACAACATTTAATGAGCACACCCTATGATAAAACTCAAAAAAAGAATCACCAACCCCATGACGATTATTGCGATATTTGCGGTACTGTCTGAAACATCGGCCGCCGTGTCTCTCCCTTTTCTCGATAACCAGGAAAGAGAACTCTATGTGTGGTTCCTGATCAGTTTTCCCTTTTACTTGCTTTTTCTTTTCTTCATTACTCTCAACTTCAACTATCGATCGCTTTATGCGCCCTCCGATTTTGTGAAGGGAAAGCATTTCATAAAAGCCATGGAGAACGTTCATCCTCCGAGAAACAACCCACCCAGGGTAGCGCCTGAAGGCTCGACTCAGCACCACGTAAATCTGCCTGCCCCCCTAAAGGATCTGCATATCGTTGATGCGCGGTGGATACACAAGAAAATGGCGTTCAGCGCCTTGATGGAGAGCATCCAGTATCCTGCGGACAATCCAGCACAGGTGATCGTATTTCTCACGTGTACCGATTCGGATAAATTGCTGAAGGCCAATACGCTCAAACATTGGAAGCAAATAAAGAAACGCAACAGCGCAACGTTCTGTATTTCTTACAATTTGAGCTCAAAGGGTGTGACGATTATGGGCTAGACATTGAAATGCCGCCCATCAGAAAGGCAGCCCTTGAGGCAGATCAAGGACAGAAAAGCAGAAGCAACGGTTAGCAAAAACAAGAAGAAAGCGAAACGCTATGTGCAGCAGCCCCCTCTTCCAATTTGTGGCCTTGTCATCAACAAGGCCACAAATCCATTACCGACTCAAAGGTCTCAGAAAAGCTTGCGGCCTTTGTTTGCCGCGATACGCATGCGCAAGGCATTGAGCTTGATGAAGCCCGCTGCGTCGGCCTGGTTGTAGGCGCCGCCATCTTCCTCGAAGGTCGCGATATTGGCATCGAACAACGACTCGTCGGACTTGCGACCGGTAACGATCACATTGCCCTTGTACAGCTTCAGGCGCACTACGCCGTTCACGTGGGCCTGGGAAGCATCGATCATCTGTTGCAGCATCAGACGCTCAGGGCTCCACCAGTAACCGGTGTAGATCAGGCTGGCGTACTTAGGCATCAGCTCGTCTTTGAGGTGAGCCACTTCGCGGTCCAGGGTGATCGATTCGATCGCGCGGTGAGCGCGCAGCATGATGGTGCCGCCCGGGGTTTCGTAGCAGCCGCGAGACTTCATGCCGACGTAGCGGTTTTCGACGATGTCCAGACGGCCGATACCGTGTTCGCCACCGATACGGTTCAAGGTCGTCAGCACGGTGGCCGGAGTCATTTCGACGCCGTCCAGTGCAACGATGTCGCCGTTACGGTAAGTCAGTTCCAGGTACTGCGGTTTGTCAGGAGCGTTCTCCGGGGAGACGGTCCATTTCCACATGTCTTCTTCGTGCTCGGTCCAGGTGTCTTCCAGCACGCCGCCTTCATAGGAGATGTGCAGCAGGTTGGCGTCCATCGAGTACGGGGATTTCTTCTTGCCGTGACGCTCGATCGGGATGTTGTGCTTTTCAGCATAATCCATCAGCTTTTCACGGGAGAGCAGGTCCCATTCGCGCCACGGAGCGATCACTTTCACACCTGGCTTCAAGGCGTAGGCGCCCAGTTCGAAACGAACCTGGTCGTTGCCCTTGCCGGTCGCGCCGTGGGAAATGGCGTCAGCGCCGGTTTCGTTGGCGATTTCGATCAAGCGCTTGGCGATCAACGGACGAGCGATGGAAGTACCCAGCAGGTACTCGCCTTCATAAACGGTGTTGGCGCGGAACATCGGGAACACGAAATCGCGCACGAATTCTTCGCGCAGATCGTCGATGTAGATTTCTTTTACGCCCATGGCCTGTGCCTTGGCGCGGGCCGGTTCGACCTCTTCGCCCTGACCCAGGTCAGCGGTGAAGGTCACTACTTCACAGTTATAAGTATCCTGCAGCCACTTGAGGATCACCGAAGTGTCCAGGCCGCCGGAATACGCCAGAACGACCTTGTTTACGTCCGCCATGCCATCACTCCACGGGGTTCTACGGAAAGCCGTCAAGTCTACCGCTCATGCAGAATATTTTACAGAGGCGCGACAGCTTATGACGACGAAGCGACAGATTATGTCGAGCGAACGACGATTTCAGCAGGTTCAGGAGGTCGTCGCGCTGCTCGCCGAAGCGGTGGCTTGCGACGCCGGTTTCTCGGTCGGCGCTACCCGTTCAAGGCGTACGGCAACCCGGCGATTCTTCGCCCGATTGGCGGCGTTATTGTTCGGCGCCAAAGGATAGCGCTCTCCATGAAAACGCAGGGTAATCTGCGATTCCTGAATACCATTGGCCTTGAAGAAATCCATCACGGCCAGCGCCCTGCGTCGCGACAGTTCGCGGTTGGTCAGGCGGTTGCCACTGTTGTCGGAATGGCCGTCGAGCTCAATGTGATTGACCGTCGGATCAGCTTTCATGAATTCCAGCATGACCTGTAAATGAGCCTTGGCTTGGGTGTCGAGATCGATACCCTCCCCCGGAAAGCCGATTTGGGACTGCTTCACCTGCTCGAAATTCTGCGGCAGCAACTTGGCTACACACCCTTGATAGTCGCTGTAGGCCTTGCTGAATTTGACCGGCAGCAGACGGACTTCGGATACCCGCCCATCGCCCGAGGAGTGTCGAACCACCGGGCTGCGACCGTCCAGCAACCCGCTGATCAGGCGCCCGGCCTGAACCTGCGAGCTGTTGAACAGCACGTTGCCGCTGCCCATTCGCACCGAGCCCAGGTTGATGTCACCGCGCCCCGGCTGCCATGGCGCAGCGGCTGCCAGCAAGGTCGCGGAACCGCCACCGATCATCGAGTTGTAGGCCTTCAAGCGAAATGTCGCCTGTTCGCCGGCACGACGCACGAACTCTCCCGAGCCGAAATCGGTGACGGGCTGAGTCAGGCGGCATTCGAACTTGTCACCTTCGACCGTCCACTCGATGCTCTCCAGACGGGTCTGGAAAGTGAGCGCCATCGCAGGAAGGCTGGCAAACACACTGAGCAAGGCTAAATAACGCTGGCGCACGGGAGGGCTCCACTGGCTTGTGCAACAAAAAGACCACACACATCTTTACGGCATACCTGTTGGATATCGGAAGCTTGCGGCAAAACTTGATAGCGAGTGCCTGCAAGAGTCTTTTCCGGTAGCATTCCCCTGAGTTTGACCCGCCTGGAATCCCCTCATGTCCGACCGCCTGACCCTGCTGCGTCCCGACGACTGGCATATTCATCTTCGCGATGGTGCTGTGTTGACTAATACCGTCGCGGATGTCGCGCGCACCTTTGGTCGCGCCATCATCATGCCCAACCTGGTACCGCCGGTGCGCAACGCGGCTGAAGCCAATGGCTATCGCCAGCGGATTCTCGCCGCCCGTCCGGCCGGCAGCCGTTTCGAACCGTTGATGGTTCTGTACCTGACCGACCGCACCCAGCCCGAAGAAATTCGTGAGGCCAAGGCCAGCGGTTTCGTTCACGCCGCCAAGTTGTACCCGGCCGGAGCGACCACCAATTCGGACTCTGGCGTCACCAGCATCGACAAGATTTTCCCTGCACTCGAGGCCATGGCCGACGTCGGAATGCCCTTGTTGGTTCACGGTGAAGTCACCCGTGGCGATGTCGACGTTTTCGATCGCGAAAAGATCTTCATCGACGAGCACTTGCGTCGAGTGGTCGAGCGTTTCCCGACTCTCAAAGTGGTGTTCGAACACATCACCACCGCTGATGCCGTGCAGTTCGTCAACGAGGCTTCGGCCAACGTCGGCGCAACCATCACCGCGCATCACCTGCTGTACAACCGCAACCACATGCTGGTGGGCGGGATTCGGCCGCACTTCTATTGCCTGCCGATCCTCAAGCGCAATACCCACCAGGAAGCCCTGCTCGACGCCGCCACCAGTGGCAGCGACAAGTTCTTCCTCGGCACCGACTCGGCGCCCCATGCCCTGCATGCCAAAGAAGCGGCTTGCGGCTGTGCCGGTTGCTACACCGCTTATGCCGCGATCGAGATGTATGCCGAAGCCTTTGAACAGCGCAACGCGCTGGACAAGCTCGAAGCCTTCGCCAGCCTCAACGGCCCGCGCTTTTATGGCCTGCCGGTGAACACCGATCGCATCACCCTGGTCCGCGATGAGTGGACCGCCCCAACCAGCTTGCCGTTTGGCGAGCTGACTGTAATCCCGCTGCGCGCCGGTGAAAAACTGCGCTGGCGCCTGCTGGAGGAACACGCGTGAGTGAAGACCATTTCGACGACGAACAGGACGGTCAAGGCAACGGAGGTGGTCCTCGTCATCCAATGGCTGCCAGATTCCGCGGTTACCTGCCGGTTGTCGTCGACGTAGAAACCGGTGGCTTCAATTCGGCCACCGATGCCCTGCTGGAAATTGCTGCAACCACCATTGCCATGGATGAAAAAGGCTTTGTGTATCCCGATCACACCTACTTCTTCCGCGTCGAGCCATTTGAAGGCGCGAACATCGAAGCGGCTGCTCTGGAGTTCACCGGGATCAAGCTCGATCACCCGTTGCGCATGGCGGTGAGTGAGGAAGCGGCCCTGACTGACATTTTCCGCGGCATCCGCAAGGCCCTGAAAGCCAACGGCTGCAAACGGGCGATTCTGGTCGGGCACAACAGCAGTTTCGATCTGGGCTTCCTCAACGCCGCTGTCGCACGCCTGGACATGAAACGTAACCCGTTTCATCCATTTTCCAGCTTCGATACCGCGACCCTCGCAGGTCTGGCCTACGGTCAAACCGTATTGGCCAAGGCCTGTCAGGCAGCCGATATCGACTTCGACGGTCGCGAGGCTCATTCGGCTCGCTACGACACCGAGAAGACTGCCGAGCTGTTCTGCGGCATCGTCAATCGCTGGAAACAAATGGGCGGCTGGGAAGACTACAACGACTGATCCATCACGCATCCGATACCGAGGGAGCTCGCTCCCGAAGTAAACGGCACGGGTTGATCCCGCCCATAAAAAAACCGGCCTAATCAGCCGGTTTTTTTATGCCTGGAACGTGCTTACAGCGCAGCAGCGTGCTCGGTCAGGTATGCAGCAACGCCTTCTGGCGAAGCGTTCATGCCTTTGTCGCCTTTTTTCCAGTTGGCGGGGCAAACTTCGCCGTGCGCTTCGTGGAATTGCAGAGCGTCGACCAGACGGATCAGCTCTTCCATGTTACGGCCCAGCGGCAGGTCGTTGACGATCTGCGAGCGGACAACGCCTTTGTCGTCGATCAGGAACGCGCCACGGAAGGCAACGCCGTCAGCGGACTGAACGTCGTAAGCCTTCATGATTTCCTGCTTGATGTCGGCAGCCATGGTGTAACGAACCTGACCGATGCCGCCGCTGTTCACCGGGGTGTTGCGCCATGCGTTGTGAGTGAAGTGCGAGTCGATCGACACCGCGACCACTTCCACGTTGCGCTCTGCGAAGTCAGCCATGCGGTTGTCCAGAGCGATCAGCTCGGACGGGCAAACGAAAGTGAAGTCCAGTGGGTAGAAGAACACCAGGCCGTATTTGCCTTTGATGGCCGAGGACAGGGTGAAGCTGTCTACGATTTCGCCATTGCCGAGTACGGCTGGTACGGTGAAGTCAGGGGCTTGTTTGCCTACGAGTACGCTCATTGGATATCTCCTGGTGTAATAACGTTGAAGAACAGGGTTCATGCCAGCCTGCCACCCTCGGGCGACAGCCCTGTGACACAAACCTGCTTCGCAAAAGGCCGACCATCATACACCGCGTTTTTCACCTGTCCTTAGCGCCTTAACGGTTTTTTTCCTGGACGGTAAAAAGACCGCTGCTCTATTTTTCTCTTGCCTACGTGAGAAGAAACCGTTCGTCAGTCACAGGCCCTTATGACGAAAAGGCTTCAGAAACCACTTTGACAATCATTCTCGTTAACATTAAGATCCATCGCAATTGAGTCACAACCAGCGACGGTTCTCACTTATGTATGTCTGCCTCTGCACTGGCGTCACCGACGGTCAAATCCGCGATGCAATCTATGAAGGTTGCTGCAGCTATAAGGAAGTCCGTCAGGCTACCGGCGTAGCCGGCCAATGCGGTAAATGCGCCTGCCTTGCCAAGGAAGTGGTCCGTGAAACCCTGGGCAAACTGCAATCGGCTCAGGCATCGATCCCCTACCCCGCAGAATTTACCGCCGCTTAATGACCGTATTTCAAAGAACCGGACTTGATGTCCGGTTTTTTTATGTCTGAAAATCAATCGCTTACGCACTAGACGCGGAACACAAACATTCTTATTCCGATTAATTTTCATTTAAGTTTCAATAACTTAGGTTTGACACTCTTAATCACGCGGCTCAAACTCTGCCTCATAAACAGCTAATACAGGGCAGGACCCCATCATGAAAGGCGACATTACAGTCATCCAGCACCTCAACAAAATCCTTGGCAATGAGCTGGTCGCGATCAATCAATACTTTCTGCATGCGCGCATGTATGAAGATTGGGGTCTGAACAAGCTCGGCAAGCACGAGTACGACGAATCCATCGACGAGATGAAGCACGCCGACAAGCTGATCAAGCGCATCCTGTTCCTTGAAGGCCTGCCGAACGTCCAGGACCTGGGTAAGCTGAACATTGGCGAACACACCAAGGAAATGCTTGAGTGTGACTTGAAGATCGAACGCGACGGCCATGCCGATCTGAAAGTCGCTATCGCTCACTGCGAAACTGTTGGTGACTTCGGTAGCCGTGAACTGCTCGAAGACATTCTTGAATCCGAAGAAGAACATATCGACTGGCTGGAAACCCAATTGGGCCTGATCGATAAAGTCGGTCTTGAGAACTATCTGCAGTCGCAGATGGGCGACGAGTAAATTCTGCACCGTTAATTGCGATGCAATAAAAAGCCCCGCTCTCTTTCAAAGAGGCGGGGCTTTTTTATGTGCGCTATCTCGTCCTGAAACGGGTGTAAACCTATTTCAGGACGAGACACGCTCTTGTAGGAGCGAGGCTTGCCCGCGAAGAACGATGATGCGGTTTATCAATAACACCGCGTTATCGTTCTTCGCGGGCAAGTCGGATCGCCGCCCGCTCGCTCCTACACAGGTATCGAATCAGGCGTCGGTCTTGTTGGCAGCAGCAGCTTCAACAGCAGCTTTGATCGTTGCTTGCAACGAACCGTCAGCAGCCATTTCAGTCATGATGTCGCTGCCCCCGATCAGCTCGCCACCAACCCACAATTGCGGGAAGGTTGGCCAGTTGGCGTATTTGGGCAGGTTGGCGCGGATTTCCGGGTTCTGCAGGATGTCCACATAGGCAAACTTTTCGCCACAGGCCATTACAGCCTGTGCGGCTTTCGCGGAGAAGCCACACTGTGGGGCATTCGGCGAGCCTTTCATGTAAAGCAGAATGGTGTTGTTGGCAATCTGCTCTTTAATCGTTTCGATGATATCCATGGAGCACCTCGGCTGAACTTTCCGACTCAGTGGTCGGCACGGTGGCGCATTGTAACGGAAACCCGAGCGCCATGCTCGGCCTCCCCGACAGTCATGTTCACGCCGCCACTACGGTCACCGGTACGCCGTTCAACGCCGCATTACCCGACAACTCATCGAGCTGACGTTCGTCAGTCAGGTCATTGGCGCTGGAGCCGGGTTGACCGCTGGCAATCGTCATCTGCACACCCGGTCGTGCATGACCCCAACCGTGAGGAAGGCTGACCACACCTTTCATCATATCCACGCTGGCGACCACTTCAACCTCGATCACCCCGACCCGCGAACTGACGCGCACCCGCTGCCCATCGCTGATTCCGCGGCAGGCCAAGTCATCCGGGTTCATCAACAATTGATGGCGCGGTTTGCCTTTCACCAGACGGTGATAATTGTGCATCCACGAATTATTGCTGCGCACGTGGCGGCGGCCGATCAGCAGCAACTCGTCGGCAGCCGGTGCTTGCAGTGCGGCGAAGCGCGCCAGGTCGGCGAGAATCTGGGCGGGTGCCGCCTGGACTCGCTGATTGGCCGTTTTCAAGCGCGGCGCCAGATTGGGTTTGAGCGCCCCGAGATCAATACCATGAGGATGATCGAACAGGGTCGCCAGTGACAGCTTATGGTGCGAAGCGTCGCCATACAGGCCCATCCGCAACCCGTGATCGATCATCTGCGCCGGCGCGATGGTCGGTTTAAGTTCCTTGCCGGTCCTGGCCGCAAAGGCTTTGGCCAGCCCCACGAAGATTTCCCAGTCATGCAGCGCGCCTTCAGGCTTGGCCAGGATCGCCCGATTGAAGCGGGTGACGTTGCGCACCGCGAACAGGTTGAACGTGGTGTCGTAATGATCGTTTTCCAGTGCCGACGTCGACGGCAGGATCAGGTCGGCATAACGGGTGGTTTCATTGATGTACAGGTCAACACTCACCATGAACTCCAACCCGTCCAGGGCCTGCTCCAGTTGTCGGCCATTGGGCGTGGACAGCACCGGGTTACCCGCGACGGTGATCAGCGCGCGGACCTGCCCTTCCCCTTCGGTGAGCATCTCTTCGGCCAGCGCCGATACGGGCAATTCTCCGGCGTATTCCGGACGCCCGGACACGCGGCTCTGCCAGCGGTTGAAATGCCCGCCCGAGGTCGACGCCACCAGATCCACCGCAGGCTCGGTGCACAACGCACCGCCCACCCGGTCGAGGTTGCCGGTGACCAGATTGATCAGTTGCACCAGCCAATGGCACAGGGTGCCGAAAGCCTGGGTCGAAACCCCCATTCGCCCATAGCAGACCGCTGTCGGCGCTGCCGCGAAGTCGCGTGCCAGTTGGCGGATCTGCTCGGCGGGCACCGCGCAGAGTGGGCTCATGGCCTCGGCAGTGAAACCCGCGATCGCTTCACGCACCTCATCCAGGCCGTCGACGGGTAAATGACTGTCGCGGCTCAAGCCTTCGGCGAACAAAGTATTGAGCAGCCCGAACAACAGCGCCGCGTCGCCACCGGGGCGCACGAACAGATGCTGATCAGCCATCGCCGCCGTCTCGCTGCGACGCGGATCGACCACCACCACTTTGCCGCCCCGGGCCTGAATCGCCTTGAGGCGCTTCTCCACATCCGGCACGGTCATGATGCTGCCATTGGAGGCCAGTGGATTGCCGCCCAGGATCAGCATGAAATCGGTGTGATCGATGTCCGGGATCGGCAGCAGCAAGCCGTGGCCATACATCAAATGACTGGTCAGGTGATGGGGCAATTGATCGACCGACGTCGCGGAAAACCGGTTGCGGGTTTTCAGCAGGCCGAGGAAATAATTGCTGTGGGTCATCAACCCGTAGTTGTGTACGCTGGGATTGCCCTGATAGACCGCCACCGCGTTCTGCCCGTGACGCTCCTGGATCGCCGCCAGACGCTCGGCTACAAGACTGAAAGCGTCTTCCCATTCCATAGGTTGCCATTCGCTGCCTGTCCGTCGCATCGGCTGACGCAGGCGATCCGGATCATTCTGAATGTCTTGCAGGGCAACCGCTTTGGGGCAGATGTGCCCGCGACTGAAGGTGTCCTGTGGATCCCCCTTGATCGAGGTGATTTGTACGTCGCCGCCTTCGACCTCGGTGGTTTCGATGGTCAGGCCGCAGATGGCTTCACACAGGTGGCATGCACGGTGATGGAGAGTCTTGGTCATGGCCAGTCTCTGTTTTATTCTGGGCGGGCAATAGCGGCCGCGGGAACAAAACTATGGCGCGCGATCCGCCCCTTTGCCAGCCATGTTCGTCTTGTGAATCGGCGACCATCAGGCCAGCCGATGGCAGCAAGGGATCAGTTTGACGGCAGACTCGGCGGCGCCTGCAACTGGATCTCCTCGATGGTTTCGATCTGCTCGTGGGCAACATGCACGCCCGTGAGCTCGCCGATCAGTCGCCAATGCTCGTCCAGCCCGGCGCTGATGGTGGCCATGCGGTCAATCATGTGCCGACCGGCCGCCTTCGTGACTTCGTCTTCACTGCGCAACAACTCGAAAGACATCGAGGTCATGGACGCAGTGAGGTGAGTCAGAGAGCGGGCCGTCAGCCCGAGTAATTCCATTAACAGCTGTTCTTTCGATTCCATTCCGGATCGCTTCCTGCATCGCTCGTGCCTTAGTTATAACGCAGCACTTTGCTTTAGCAAATGTTTCGGACAAGACACATTGCCCGCCAAAGGCCCGAATAACAGGTCAAAAACCGACCGCCAGCGTGTCGCCCGCGCCCTGTTTGATTGCCAAGCCCGGCGAGCGCGGTGTACAAATGGTTAGCTGCTGTCAGGAAACAGGCTTCAAAAGCGCTACTGCAATCACCCGTAGCCCCTCTGAAATCCCCTAAACACCGTAGCCCATTGGAAAAACGCGACATTTAATGTCAATATCGCGCCTTCCCCTATTTCGTCGCCCCGTGCGGCTTACGCCGCAGGTCTCGCCCGTTTTTCAGTTAAACAAGGCTTTGAGTATCTGCGGTCTGTTGCAAAAAGGTAGTCAATGATGAGCGCAAGGCACTTTCTCTCCCTGATGGATTGCACGCCCGAAGAGCTGGTCAGCGTGATCCGTCGAGGCGTTGAGCTCAAGGACCTGCGTAACCGCGGCGTACTGTTCGAGCCTTTGAAAAACCGGGTCCTGGGGATGATTTTCGAGAAGTCCTCGACCCGCACCCGTATTTCGTTCGAAGCCGGCATGATCCAGCTCGGCGGCCAGGCGATATTCCTGTCGCCACGCGACACCCAATTGGGTCGTGGCGAGCCGATCGGCGACTGCGCCATCGTCATGTCGAGCATGCTCGATGCGGTGATGATCCGTACCTTTGCCCATAGCACCCTGACCGAATTCGCCGCCAATTCCCGCGTGCCGGTGATCAACGGCCTGTCCGACGATCTGCACCCCTGCCAGTTGCTGGCCGACATGCAAACCTTCCTCGAACATCGCGGTTCGATTCAAGGCAAGACCGTGGCCTGGATCGGCGATGGCAACAACATGTGCAACAGCTATATAGAAGCGGCGATCCAGTTCGACTTCCAGTTGCGCATCGCCTGCCCGGAAGGTTACGAACCCAATCCTGAGTTTGTGGCTAAAGCCGGCGATCGGGTGACCATCGTCCGCGATCCGCAAGAAGCCGTGCGCGGCGCGCACCTGGTGAGCACCGATGTCTGGACCTCAATGGGCCAGGAAGAGGAAACCGCCAAGCGCCTGAAGTTGTTCGCACCTTTCCAGGTCAACCGTGCCCTGCTCGACCTCGCCGCGCCGGACGTATTGTTCATGCATTGCCTGCCCGCTCACCGTGGGGAGGAAATCAGCCTCGACCTGCTCGACGACTCACGCTCAGTGGCCTGGGATCAAGCGGAAAACCGTCTTCACGCACAAAAGGCCTTGCTCGAATTCCTCGTCCCGCCTTCATACCACCACGCATGAGCCAGCCATTACTGCTGAATTTGCGCAACCTGGTCTGCGGTTACCAAAACCAGCGGGTTGTGCAGAACCTCAACCTGCATTTGAATGCCGGCGATATCGGTTGCCTGCTGGGGTCTTCGGGCTGCGGCAAAACCACCACCCTGCGGGCGATTGCCGGTTTTGAACCGGTGCATGAAGGGGAAATCCAGTTGGCGGGCGAGACCATCTCCAGCGCCGGCTTCACCCTCGCCCCGGAGAAGCGCCGGATTGGCATGGTGTTTCAGGATTACGCACTGTTTCCGCATTTGAGCGTGGCCGAGAACATTGCTTTCGGGATCCGCAAGCACCCGCAAAAGGATCGCATCACCGAAGAACTGCTCGAACTGGTCAACCTGAAAAACCTCGGCAAGCGCTTCCCCCACGAGCTGTCCGGTGGCCAGCAGCAACGTGTGGCGTTGGCCCGCGCCCTGGCGCCGGAACCACAACTGCTGTTGCTCGACGAACCGTTTTCCAACCTCGACGGTGAATTGCGACGCAAGCTCAGTCATGAAGTACGCGCCATTCTCAAGGCTCGCGGCACCAGCGCAATCCTGGTGACCCACGATCAGGAAGAAGCCTTCGCGGTCAGTGACCATGTCGGTGTTTTCAAGGAAGGTCGCCTGGAGCAGTGGGATACGCCCTACAACCTTTATCACGAACCCCTGACGCCATTCGTGGCCAGTTTCATTGGCCAGGGTTACTTCATTCGCGGCCAATTGAGCAGCCCGGAGTCGGTGCAAACCGAGTTGGGTGAATTACGCGGCAACCGTGCCTACACCTGGCCAATCGGTTGTGCTGTGGATGTGTTGTTGCGTCCGGACGATATCGTCTATGCGCCGGACAGCCCACTGAGGGCGCAGATTGTTGGCAAGAGTTTCCAGGGCGCATCAACCTTGTATCGCTTGCTGTTACCTACGGGCGCGCAGCTGGAATCGATTTTCCCGAGTCATGCCGATCATCTGGTCGGTGCTGAAGTCGGCATTCGGGTGGCGGCTGAACACCTGGTGCTGTTCCAGGCTTCCGGCAGCATGGCGGCGCAGATTCCGGTGATCGAATCCGGTGTTCGGCGGTACAGCTCCGCCAGCTGACACCGGAACCTGTAGGAGCGTGGCTTGCCCGCGAAGGCGTCATGTCAGTCAATGATGATGTCGACTGACACGTCGCCTTCGCGGGCAAGTCGGATCGCCGCACCGCTCGCTCCTACAAAAAATCATCCGAGCATTAATTTGCCACTTGCAACAAGCGTGGCATTGCCGCCAATACTCACTCGATCCCCTTCCAGCTGGCAAAACAATTCACCGCCTCGGGCTGAGCACTGATAAGCCATCAGGTTCGACTTGTTCAAGCGTTCCGACCAATATGGAATCAGGCTGCAATGGGTCGACCCGGTCACCGGGTCTTCGTCGATGCCGATTGCCGGGGCAAAGTATCGCGACACAAAGTCATGCTTGCTGCCCCGGGCCGTCACAATGGCGCCCAGCCATGGCAGTTTTGCCAGCGCAATCATGTCCGGCTGACAATCGAGCACCGCCTGCTCGGATTCCAGCACCACGAACAACTCGGTCGAACCCAGAATGTCGATTGCTTTCACGCCCAAGGCGCGCTCGATATCCGCGGCCACGTCCACTTCCGTCGGCACGATGACCGGGAAATCCAGCCACAAACGCTCGCCCTCACGACTGACACTCAGCGGGCCGGACTTGCAGATGAAGTCCAGCCGTTCGACCGGTTCCTTATAGACTTCGAACAGAACATAGGCGCTGGCCAGGGTTGCATGGCCGCATAACGGGACTTCGGTGGTCGGGGTAAACCAGCGGATGTGCCAGACAGGACCCTCACGCACCAGAAACGCGGTTTCGGCGAGGTTGTGTTCGGCGGCGATTTTTTGCATCAACTCATCGTCGAGCCAGGAATCGAGCCGGTACACCATCGCCGGGTTGCCACTGAATGGCCGATTGCTGAACGCGTCGACCTGATGAAACTCTAGCTGCATGCCATTTCCTCCCTTTTTCAGGTCGACGAGCATGAAGCCAGGAAGAACCCTTCACCAGTGACAGAACCCATCAATTTCCACCATACAGGCTGAGCGTCCAAAGTCTTCCGTTCAGGCGCGGCCGATATCGGCGAACTTCGCCTGGGTATGTTCGGCCAACGCCGCCGGCGCCAGTTCGACTTCCAGCCCACGTCGTCCGGCGCTGACGAAGATGCTGGGAAAAGGCTGAGCCGAATGATCGATAAAGGTACGCAGGCGTTTCTTCTGCCCCAGCGGACTGATGCCGCCTAACAGATAACCTGTCGAGCGCTGTGCAGCCGCGGGATCGGCCATTTCAACTTTCTTCACCCCTGCGGCCTGCGCCAGCGCCTTCAGGTCCAGACTTCCGACGACCGGCACCACCGCCACCAACAATTCCCCTTTTTCGCTGGCCGCCAGCAATGTCTTGAATACCTGCGCCGGGTCCAACCCCAGTTTTTCCGCGGCCTCCAGACCATAGGACGCTGCCTTCGGATCATGTTCGTAACTGTGCAGGCGATGTTCGGCACGAACTTTTTTCAACAAATCCAATGCGGGGGTCATGGCAGCTCCAAGCTTGGCGGCAGAAGAAAAATACTGGGCACGATTCTAGGT
The DNA here is from genome assembly GCF_014192635.1 of Pseudomonas sp. Tn43. Classification (NCBI taxonomy): domain Bacteria; kingdom Pseudomonadati; phylum Pseudomonadota; class Gammaproteobacteria; order Pseudomonadales; family Pseudomonadaceae; genus Pseudomonas; species Pseudomonas sp. Tn43. Next base: position 5,642 of record NZ_JACHYG010000007.1, on the reverse strand, counting down.
CATTGATCAATAAAAGGCTCTATTTCGGCGCTATTTCAAAGGCTGGAGCCCCTATCTCGCCGTTCGATCAAGGCCGATTTGGCTGATTAACAACAAAGTCATTCACAGGACTAATAGTTGAATTATGACCAGCGGTTCACTTTCGACCTTTGACAGCAGCGTTTCTTGTCTATATTTTTTCGAATCTGAATACTGCACGAATGTCTCATCGCCGCACCCAGCAGTAAGCCGAGCTCCGGATGGGGATCCTGACTTGGTGAAAATCGCACTTTGACTTTGATCAAAAGCGCCAGACAACAACAAAAACGAGGTTTTCAATGACAACTGCTTTACAACAACCGTCGCTCTCGAGCCAATGCATGGCTGAGTTTCTGGGGACTGCACTGCTCATCTTTTTCGGTACCGGTTGCGTTGCCGCGCTCAAGGTAGCGGGTGCCAGCTTCGGGCTGTGGGAAATCAGCATCATCTGGGGAGTTGGCGTCAGCATGGCGATCTACCTCACCGCCGGTGTTTCCGGTGCGCACCTCAATCCTGCCGTGAGTATCGCGCTAAGCATTTTCGCCGACTTCGAAAAGCGCAAACTGCCTTTCTATATCTTCTCCCAAGTGGCCGGTGCCTTTTGCGGGGCCTTGTTGGTTTACACGCTGTACAGCAACCTTTTCTTCGATTTCGAACAAACTCACCAAATGGTTCGTGGAACCCAGGCCAGCCTTGAATTGGCATCGGTGTTCTCCACTTTCCCGAACCCTGCCCTGACCACTGCCCAGGCCTTTTTGGTTGAAGTGATCATCACCGCCATATTAATGGGCGTGATCATGTCGTTGACCGACGACAACAATGGCCTGCCCAAAGGGCCGCTGGCACCGCTGCTGATTGGCCTGCTGATTGCCGTGATCGGCAGCTCGATGGGCCCGTTGACCGGTTTCGCGATGAACCCGGCTCGCGACTTCGGTCCTAAACTGATGACTTTCTTCGCCGGCTGGGGTGAAATTTCCTTCACTGGCGGGCGCGATATCCCGTACTTCCTGATCCCGATTTTTGCACCGATTGTCGGTGCCTGCCTCGGTGCTGCAGCGTATCGCGGGCTGATTGCCCGTCATCTGCCCAGCGCCATACCTGCTACAAAGGATGCAGCACCGGCCATTGACGGCAAACCAAGAACGTCTTGAAACCGTTGGCGCATGCTCCTGTCCACGCGCCTGACCTCACTTCCCAACTTTCGTCCCAGGCAATCGACATGACCGACATTCAGAATAAGAACTACATCATTGCCCTCGATCAGGGTACGACCAGCTCCCGCGCGATTATTTTCGACCGTGACGCCAATGTGGTCTGCACTGCCCAGCGCGAATTCGCACAGCATTACCCGCAAGCCGGTTGGGTCGAACATGACCCGATGGAAATCTTCGCCACCCAAAGCGCCGTGATGGTCGAGGCTCTGGCGCAGGCCGGCCTGCATCACGATCAGGTCGCAGCCATCGGCATCACCAACCAGCGCGAAACCACCGTGGTCTGGGACAAGACCACCGGCCGCCCGATCTACAACGCGATCGTCTGGCAGTGCCGGCGCAGTACCGAGATCTGCCAACAGCTCAAGCGCGATGGCCACGAGCAATACATCAGCGACACCACGGGCCTGGTCACCGACCCGTACTTCTCCGGCACCAAGCTCAAGTGGATCCTCGACAACGTCGAAGGCAGCCGTGAACGTGCGCGCAAGGGTGAACTGTTGTTCGGTACTGTCGACAGCTGGCTGATCTGGAAATTTACCGGCGGCAAAGTACACGTCACCGACTACACAAACGCCTCGCGCACCATGCTCTTCAACATCCACACGCTGGAGTGGGACGCGAAGATGCTGGAGGTCCTCGACATCCCGCGCGAGATGCTGCCGGAAGTTAAATCCTCGTCCGAAATCTACGGCCACACCAAAAGTGGCATCGCCATTGGCGGTATCGCCGGCGACCAGCAGGCAGCCCTCTTCGGCCAGATGTGCGTCGAGCCAGGCCAGGCGAAAAATACCTACGGTACCGGTTGCTTCCTGCTGATGAACACCGGCGACAAAGCGGTGAAATCCAGACACGGCATGCTCACCACCATCGCTTGCGGCCCGCGTGGCGAAGTGGCCTACGCCCTGGAAGGCGCGGTATTCAACGGTGGCTCCACCGTGCAGTGGCTGCGTGACGAGTTGAAAATCATCAACGACGCCCACGACACCGAATACTTCGCCAACAAGGTCAAGGACAGCAACGGCGTTTACCTGGTGCCGGCCTTCACCGGTCTGGGGGCGCCGTACTGGGACCCGTATGCCCGTGGCGCCTTGTTCGGCCTGACCCGCGGCGTACGCGTGGATCACATCATTCGTGCCGCACTGGAGTCGATTGCCTACCAGACCCGCGACGTCCTGGACGCCATGCAGCAGGATTCCGGTGAACGCCTCAAGTCCCTGCGCGTGGACGGCGGCGCGGTCGCGAACAATTTCCTGATGCAATTCCAGGCCGACATCCTCGGTACGCAGGTCGAGCGTCCGAAAATGCGCGAAACCACCGCGTTGGGCGCGGCTTATCTGGCCGGTCTGGCCTGTGGCTTCTGGGGCAGCCTGGACGAGTTGCGCGGCAAGGCAGTGATCGAGCGCGAGTTCGAACCGACACTGGACGAAACCGCGAAGGAAAAACTCTACGCCGGCTGGAAAAAAGCGGTCAGCCGCACCCGTGACTGGGAACCGCATGAGGGTGCTGAATAAGCCAAGGTCGGGTTCTAACTGGTAGGGAGCGGATTCCTGCGGCATCATGGGCAAATTTTGCACGGCAGCCCAAAGGAAGCCCCATGAATCTGCCTCCCCGTCAGCAGCAAATCCTCGAACTGGTCCGCGAACGCGGCTATGTCAGCATCGAGGAAATGGCCCAGCTGTTCGTCGTTACACCGCAAACCATCCGCCGCGATATCAATCAACTGGCGGAAGTCAATCTGTTGCGTCGCTACCACGGCGGCGCAGCCTACGACTCCAGCGTCGAAAACACTGCCTACGCCATGCGCGCCGATCAGATGCGCGATGAAAAACAGCGTATCGGCGAAGCCATTGCCGCTCAGATTCCCGATCACGCCTCGCTGTTCATCAATATCGGCACCACCACCGAATCCATCGCCCGGGCGCTGCTCAACCATAACCACCTGAAGATCATCACCAACAACCTGCATGTGGCCTCGATGCTCAGCGCCAAGGACGATTTCGACGTGCTGCTGACCGGTGGCAACGTGCGGCGCGACGGTGGCGTGGTGGGTCAGGCGAGTGTCGATTTCATAAACCAGTTCAAGGTCGACTTCGCCCTGGTCGGCATCAGCGGCATTGATGAAGACGGCAGCCTGCTGGATTTCGATTATCAGGAAGTGCGGGTATCCCAGGCGATCATTGCCAATGCCCGGCAGGTGATTCTGGCTGCCGACTCCAGCAAATTCGGGCGCAACGCCATGATTCGTCTGGGGCCGATCAGCCTGATCGATTGCCTGGTCACCGATCAGCCTCCTTCACCGGCCTTGGCGCAGTTGTTGAGCCAGCACAAGATTCGGTTGGAAGTCGTGTAAGCACATCGGTCCCCTGTGGCGAGGGGGCTTGCCTCCGTTGGGCCGCGAAGCGGCCCCAAAACATTCACCGCCAATCCTCAGTTAAACATCGCAACCCGCTCTGCGACTGCTGCGCAGTCGACGGGGGCAAGCCCCCTCGCCACAAATGTTCGTAAATTTTCCTTTAAGCGTCCTTCGATCAGTATTTTCAATCGAAGTTGACTGGCTGCGCGCGTCTTTATGGGCTAGTATTTTCGCAAATGAACATTAATGTTCGAATTCCAATATAGAAAATCTAAAGCCCGAGGCCAGCCGATGCCCACTTCTACCTTGCCTACGCCCCCTCTCGCCGAGGTTTACGATATCGCCGTCATCGGTGGTGGGATCAATGGCGTGGGGATCGCAGCGGATGCCGCCGGTCGCGGTCTTTCGGTGTTCCTTTGCGAAAAGGATGACCTGGCCAGCCACACCTCGTCCGCCAGCAGCAAGCTGATCCACGGCGGTCTGCGCTACCTTGAACATTATGAATTTCGCTTGGTGCGCGAAGCCCTCGCCGAGCGCGAAGTACTGCTGGCCAAGGCGCCGCACATTGTCAAACAGATGCGTTTCGTGCTGCCGCACCGCCCGCACCTGCGTCCGGCCTGGATGATCCGCGCCGGCCTGTTCCTTTATGATCACCTGGGCAAGCGAGAAAAACTCGAAGGCTCGAAAAGCCTGAAGTTCGGCCCGGACAGCCCGCTGAAAAACGAAATAACCAAAGGCTTCGAATATTCCGATTGCTGGGTCGACGACGCACGCCTGGTGGTGCTCAACGCCATGGCCGCCCGCGAGAAAGGCGCTCACGTCCATACCCAAACCCGTTGCGTCAATGCCCGTCGCACCAAGGGCTTGTGGCACCTGCACCTGGAACGCGCCGATGGCAGCCTGTTTTCGATCCGCGCCAAAGCACTGGTGAACGCAGCCGGCCCGTGGGTTGCCCAGTTCATCCGTGACGACCTGAAGATGGAATCGCCGTACGGCATCCGTCTGATCCAGGGCAGCCACCTGATCGTGCCGAAGCTGTATGAAGGCGAACACGCGCACATTCTGCAAAACGAAGACCAGCGCATCGTCTTCACCATCCCGTACTTGAACCACTTCACCCTGATCGGCACCACCGACCGTGAATACACGGGCGACCCGGCGAAAGTCGCGATCACTGAAGGCGAAACCGATTACCTACTCAGAGTGGTCAACGCCCACTTCAAGAAGCAGGTCAACCGCGACGATATCCTGCACAGTTATTCCGGCGTGCGTCCGCTGTGCAACGACGAATCCGACAACCCCTCGGCCGTCACCCGCGACTACACCCTGGCATTGTCGGGCGGTGCCGACGAAGCGCCGCTGCTGTCGGTGTTCGGCGGCAAACTGACGACTTACCGCAAACTGGCCGAATCGGCACTGGCGCAACTGGCTCCATACTTCACGCACATCAAGCCAAGCTGGACTGCCGGCGCGCCCCTGCCCGGCGGCGAAGACATGACCACGCCGCAGGCCTTGAGCTCGCGGCTGCGCGACAAGTTCGACTGGGTGCCCACCGAGATCGCCCGACGTTGGGCCACCACCTATGGCAGCCGCGCCTGGCGCATGCTCGAAGGTGTGGAAAACCTTGATGATCTGGGCGAACACATCGGCGGCGGTCTCTACACGCGCGAAGTGGATTACTTGTGCTGCGAAGAATGGGCGAGCACCGCCGACGACATTCTGTGGCGCCGCACAAAGCTTGGGCTGTTCACCACCCCGGCGGAACAGCAAAAGCTCAAGGATTACCTGAACAAGGTCGAACAGAACCGCAGCAAGATCGAAGCGGCCTGATCGGGAATCCGGTTAAAACGAAGCCCCTGAATCTCATGATTCAGGGGCTTTTTCATAACCCGCAATACTGTAGGAGCGAGGCTTGTCCGCGAATGGATCACCGCGGTCTGCCTGGAGCACCGCGTTATCGTTCTTCGCGGGCAAGCCTCGCTCCTACATCTATGGTTACCCCCTTTTCTGCAATACTGTTTTTGATGCGTGTTTGGCTTGCTTTCATCTATCCGGCG